>NZ_JAWRXJ010000003.1:0-672162 GCF_046535095.1 Pseudomonas sp. SIMBA_041 | reverse complement strand
GGGGCCTTCAAGGGCGAGAAAGGTTCGGTCAAGGCGGTGGTTGCCACCCTGCGAGGGGGCCTCAAGGAAGTCGATCCCGGGGACTGGAAAGCGGGCGAAAAAGGTGAGTTCAAGTACGCCGTCGCGGTGACCTATTACAAGCTGGAAATCGACGGCAGCGTAATGTTTGAAATCGATCCCCTTAACTCGATTCGTGTCATTGACGGCGTCGACCAACTGGCCGCCGTGCGGTCTGCCCTGGGCATGTAAGGAGCCACACCATGAGTAATGCAAAAGACAACGTCCTGCCCAAGTGGCTGCAACTGGGTGATGGCATTGCCACCGTAGTCCTGTCTCGACCGAGCGAGGCCAACGGTATCAAGGTCGACAAGCTGACCCTGCGCGAGCCAACGGTACGCGAAATGCGCGCCGCCACATTACAGGGCGGTACCAATGAAGAAGAACAGGAAATGGTTCTGTTCTGCAGCCTGGCGAGCATCGGCCGGGGCGATCTGGAGGGGCTGCTAATGCGTGATTACCGTCGTCTGCAGACCGCCTATTTTCGTCTGGGAGCAGACGACGGGGTTTAACCCAAAACTGCAAAAAGCCCTGGCCAAACGCTTGGCCGTCGAGCTGAATTTTTCGGCGGCCGAGATTCAGGGGCTGTCGTTTTCCGAGATGGTCTGGTGGCTCACGGACTGAGCCCATCCCGTCGCACGTAGGTGAAAACCATGTCGAACAAACTCTCGCTCGGGCTGGTGATTGGCGGTGCTGTCGATTCATCCCTCGGCGCGGCCTTCAAGAACGTCAGCGGTGAAATGAAAAAGCTCGAGGCGCAAACCACGCGCGCCAAGGGCTTGCAGAAAGTCATCGGCGAGACCATGCGCCTGCGCGAGGAATGGAAAAAAGCCCACGACAGCGGCGCGGCCAATGCCGGCGCCTTGCTCAAAAAGCTGGAAGCCAACACCAGCAGCCTGCGCAAGCAGGGTGTTGAAGTCGGGCGCCTGCGTCAGGAGTACCTGGCGCTGGGCAAGGTGGTGCGCAGTGCCGAGTTCAAGGCCAAAGGTATGGGCCAGGTGCAGGACGGGCAGGAGAGCCTGCGCAGTGGATTCGGTACGGCGGTGGCCGGTACCACCCTGGCGGCCGTGCCGACCAAAATCAGTGCGGACTTTCAGGCGATCATTCGCGACATCGCGATCAAGTCCGGTACCGCGAACACGCAGCAGGAAGTAAACACCGCCCGCGACATTGTCCAGACCTCAAAGGACACCGGTATGGCCAACACCCAAGTGGCCGAGCTGGTGAACCAGTTGGTCGGTGGCGGCATGGATCTGACCGAAGCGCTGAAATACGCTCCGGTGGCCGCCAAGTTTGCGGTCGGGCAGGGCGCTTCGGGTGCCGATACGGCGAAGATGATTCTGGCGATGCAGAACAACGCCAAGATCACCGACCCGCAGAAAATGGAACAGGCCTTGGCCTCGGTCGCCCTGCTGGGTCAGCAAGGCAGCTTCGAGGCGGCCGACATGGCCAAGTGGTTTCCAGAGCTGTTGGCGCAAATGGCCGGCACCGGCATCACCGGCCAGGAGGCGGTCACGCAACTGGGGGCGATGCTGCAGGTGCAGATTAAGAGCGCCGGCAGTGCGGATGAAGCGGCGAACAACCTAAAAAACTGGGTCGCAAAAATCGGTTCGGAGGAAACGGTCAAAGGGTATGCCGATGCCGGGATTGATTATCAGGGCTCGATGAACGCCGCCATTGGCAAGGGCTTGTCGACCTTCGAGGCCAGCTTCGAACTGGCGCGCCGGTATGTGGAAAAGACCGACCCGAAAAAGTCAAAGCAGTTGGATCAGGGGTTGACCCAGATCAGCCAGGAGACGGACCCGGCCAAGGCGCAAGCGATGGCCGATGCCTTGGCCGCCACCCTGCGGACCGGCGATCTGTTTGCCGACATGCAGGTCAAGACCGCCCTGATGGCGTACACCCAGAACAAAAAATTCTACGCGGACCTGAAAAAGGGCGCCTCGGACCCCAGCGGCCCGCGCAAGGACATTCTCGACAAAAACCTGAGCGAACGTCGCGAGAGCTCGTCGCAACGCTGGGCCGAAACCGGTCAAGCGTTCAACGATTCGCTGCGGGCCATTGGTGACGCCCTGCGACCGGCGACGGATGCGCTGGCCACCGGTATCGCCGGCGCGGCGCGGGGCTTGACCGAGTTGTCCGAGCAAGCGCCCCAAGTGGTGCTGGGCCTGGCGGCAGTGAGTGCCGGGGCATTGGTGCTGGGCAAAGCCTGGGCCACGCTGAAGATTGGCCGGGGCCTGGCCAACATCGCGCGAGGTTCGGCTGGCGACCGGTCCAACATCGTGCAGCGGGTGTTCGTGACCAACGCGAATGACGACGAAGACGACGGGCTGGATCACGGCAAAGAAGGGAAGGGCGGAAAGGGCAAAAGCCCTGCAAGTCGAATGTCCCGTGGCATGAAAGTGGGCGGGGCGCTGGCGGTGGTCGGTGCCGGCGTTCAGGCATTGGACACGTACCAGAATGCGACCACCCTTGATGAAAAGGCCGCGGGCTACGGTGAGGCAGCGGGTGGGCTGGCCGGTGGTTTGGCGGGTGCAGCAGCCGGTGCGGCCATTGGTTCGGTCATTCCGCTGCTCGGCACCGCGATTGGCGGAGTGATCGGTGGCATCGTCGGCGCGTGGGGCGGCGGTGAGCTGGGCGCGACCATGGGTAAGGCGTTGTTTGGCGGGCCGGACACGCCGGCCAAAGCGCCGATCGGCATCTTGCCCATGGCTGCCGGCCAGGAAGTGGGCGCGGTCGTGCGCTCGATGGAAAACGCTCCCGCCGCGCCGGTGACGGCGGCGGCATTGATGGCGACCCCTGCGGCAAAGGCAGCCGAATGGCCGAAGGTCGATCAACAATTTACTTTCGCCCCGGCCCCGGTCATTACCGTGCAGGGCGATGTGAAAGACCCGGCGCAGTTGGCCCAAGCGTTGATGCCGCACCTGCAGCGCCAGTTTGAGGACTTCGCCCGGGAGGCGCGCGCCCGCCAGTTGTTTGATGCGCCCCATGTGGGTTGAGGAAATGTTATGTCGGATGAAAAAACCTACCTGCAACACTTGCAGGGCGGGCTGAAGTACATGGTCGACGCCGGCGAGGCCGGCCGCACTGACCTGGAGTCGATGACCGGGCCCATGAATGGCGCGCTCAACGAAATCAGCGGGGCGGCGGATGCGCTGGAAGGCTTGCCTTTTATCAGCGAAGACCTCAGTGACAAAACCCGCCGCCTGCAAAGTGCGATCAACTCGGCGCAGGCCAAGATCGGCAAAGTCGCGAGTTTCTATAACCAGACTCAACGATCCCTGGCGCAGTTCGAGCAACACTTTTCCGCGCTGACTGAGCAGATTGGCCGCTTTGGCGCGGCGTTCAATAAGGTCGCCGGCAAGGCCAATGCCGCGCTGGGCAATATCTTCCCTACGGAATGGTTTGCCGGCGACATGTCGCCGATTCCCGACGCGGTGAAGCCGTTCCCGCATCTGCTGATCATCTATCCGCTCAAGGCCAACGAGCGGCCGTATTACTTCAACCTGGACACGGCGGCCTTTGACGAGCTGCGTCGGCAGACGTCGTTTCGCTGGGCCGCGCAGGAACGCCTGACCCGGCGTCCGGCGCAGCAGGCCGTGGGTCAGGGCGAGGAGAAAATCACGATCAAGGGTGCGATCTACCCAAGCTACAAAGGCGGACTGAAGCAACTGGATACGCTGCGCAGCATCGGCGCGAAGTTGTTGCCGCTGAACTTGACCACCGGTTACGGCGAGGTGCTGGGCAACTGGTGCCTGACCAACATCGACGAAGAACAAAGCGCTTTGCTGCCTGGGGCGATCCCGCGCAAGCAGGGCTTTTCACTGGAGTTTGTCCGTTATGGCGATGACTTGCAGAACAGCTGACGGGGATCTACTCGACACCCTGTGCCACCACTATTACGGCCACCTGAACCGCAGCGTCGAAGCGGTGCTGGCGGCCAATCAGGGCCTGGCCGATGAGCCGCAGCCGTTCCGGGCGGGTGTGTTGATCACGCTGCCGGATCTGGTGATCGAGCCCGACAGCGTGATTTCCCTGTGGGATTGATCCCATTACTCAGCCCGCTCAGTGCGGGCTTTTTCTTGTCTGGAGTGCCGACATGCAACCGCTTTTCCGCATCGTCGCCGACGGTGCCGACATCACCACCTTGATCAATGATCGGCTGGTCTCGCTGCAGCTCTCCGATCGGCCCGGTATGGCCTCAGATTCGTTTGAGCTGCGCATTGATGACCGGGACGGCGCGGTGTCGCTGCCCGTGCGGGGCGCGAGTATCGAAGTCTACCTGGGTTATGCCGGCGCCGACCTGACCCGCATGGGCCGCTACACCGTGGACGAGGTGGCCGTTTCCGGCCCGCCGGACACGCTGGTGATCAGCGGCAAGGCCAGCGATATGCGCGGCAGCGGCAAGACCACCCGCAGTGGCAGTTGGGAAGACGTCAGTCTGGCGCAGATCGTCGGCGATGTGGCCGCGCGAAATGGCTGGCAGCCGTCGTGCCCGGTCGAAACTCGTGTGCCGCGCATGGATCAGCTCAATGAATCCGATTTCAACTTCATCACCCGCCTGGCCAAGAAACACGACTGCACCGCCAAGGTGGCCGACGGCAAGCTGTTGGTTCTGCCGCGACAAGGTGGGCAGAGTGCGAGTGGTAAGGCCTTGGGTGTGATCACCTTGCAACGCAATGACGTGACCCGCTGGCAGTTTCGCTTGAGCGATCGCAGTGCCCATCAGGGCGTAAGCACCCAGTACCAGGACCCGGCCAGCGGTGAATTGATGGTATCGCACCTGGACAACCCCAACGTGCCCGAGGGCCTGCCGCCGGTGCATACCGACCGCCATCTCTACCCGGACTGCACGGCGGCCGATGAGGCGGCGAAGGCACGCCTGGCGGCGTTCAATCGTTCGACGGCCTCGGTGCGCCTCGACCTGTCGGGTCGGACGGACCTGTTTGCCGAATGCATGATCGAAGCGCAGGGATTCAAGCGTGGGCTCGATGGTGAGTATTTGGCGGAGTCGGTCGATCACACCTTCACCCCATCCGGGTGGACGGTGTCGGTGGAATGCAACGGCGGTAAGGAGGGCAAGGCCAAGGCGTCAGGGAAGCCGCAGAAAGTCGTACTAAAAGTGCCAGTTTGATGGCCCGGGCGCGTGAGTTGTCCCAGGTCAACGAGGTTTTAATTTCAAAGTAAAGGAGCGGCCAAGCTGAATGCGTCAACATTCAGCCTGGCCACCGTCCCCGCAGATTGTCCCTGCAAGTCCCGCCAAGGCTCCCGCTCTGTGCACAAAGCGGAGCGAGCCTAGCACCTGTTTATTTATACAGTAAAGGTCTTGCTATCTATGTCTACCCCTATTATCCCTTGGATGGGCGGCAAACGCCGTCTGGCCGATCGCCTCATCCCCCTGTTTCCCCCTCACGAATGCTACGTCGAGGTCTTTGCCGGAGGTGCTGCGCTTTACTTTATGCGACCCCAGGCCGCGCCGGTGGAGGTGCTCAACGACATCAACGGCGACTTGGTGACCCTTTACCGCGTGGTGCAGAACCATCTCGAGGAGTTCGTGCGTCAGTTCAAGTGGGCGCTCAGTTCGCGTCAGGTGTTTGAATGGCAGAAAATGACCCGCGTTGAAACCCTCACCGACATCCAACGCGCTGCACGATTCTTTTATCTGCAGCACCATGCCTTCGCCGGCAAGGTGTCCGGGCAGACGTTCGGTACCGCCACCACCGGCCCAGCGATCAACCTGTTACGGATTGAGGAAAACCTCTCGGCTGCCTGGCAACGCCTGTCCGGTACCTACGTCGAGAACCTGCCGTGGCTGGAATGTGCCGAACGCTATGACCGTGCCCACACCTTCCATTATATGGACCCGCCGTACTGGCAGACCGCCGGGTATGGGGTGGATTTTCCGTTTGAGAACTACGAGCGAATGGCCGACTTCATGCGCCGCTGCAAGGGCAGGGTGATGGTCAGCATCAACGATCATCCGGACATTCGCCGGGTCTTTGAAGGCTTTCACTTCGAAACGCTGGACATCCGCTACACCACGACGAATCAGCGGCAAGGCAAGGCTGATGTCAGTGGCGAACTGGTGATCATGAACTGGGAGCCAGCAGCGTTGGGAGGACTATTTTGACGTGACAGCCTAGGTCGTTTCTGCCCATCACGAGAGGCAGAAGTCGGCCCATAGGCGACGTTCATCGGACGGACTCACACGTTTAGCTGCTTTTTTCCGTGGTGTTTATATCCGTGAACTGCCTCCATTTCTGGGAACAGTTGCGACAACGATCTTGACTTTGATGCCTAAGGCCGTGGCCACTTTCAGAACGATAGAAAGGTTCGGATCACCATCCTTAGAAAATGCCCGGTACAGCGTGGCTCTACTAATTCCGGTCTCGCGAGAAAGCCGGCTCATTCCTTTGTCTCGCGCAATTGTGCCCAGTGCAGCAATCAATACGCTCGGATCATTCGCCATCAGACCGCTCTCCAGAAGGGCGGCAAAATCCTTATCACTGATTCGACTGTCCGACTCAACCAAACCTGTGTAATGCATAGCAGCCTCCCCGTGATAAAAGCGTCTCCTAAAGCAATGGCTACGCCAGAGTCGGTGAAGATGCTCATATGAAAATCTAGACCATTCCGGACGCATTAACGCGATGTGCTGGATCTTTCTATCCCGCACTCTGAAATTTAAGTGTTCTGATGTTCCTCGGTCTTAATGACTGATCAGATTCGGAGGGCTGTTACCCGGTTTTGGCCCCATTTCGCTCAGTCGCAAAGGTCAGAAAGCGGTCATGGGCGGCCATTCGGCAGGCGCAGCGGCAGCGGGTCATCCGGCAACGGTTCTTTTGAGCGCGGCATGGGGAGGCTCCTAGGCGAATGAGCGGCCGACGGTGCGTCAAACCAGAGGGCCGGGGGTCGGTATACCAGTCTAGGCGGTGGTGATTTCCGCCGCCAATCAAAAAGGCCCCCGCACCGGGCTGAGGTGGGGGGCCTGTTTTACATAAGCGGCAACACCGGTGACTGTCAGTGGGCTTTTTTGTGGAGGGTGGTTTTGTGCGAGGGGGGATTCATCTATGGCGCCAAGAAGCCTTTTAACGCCACCTTTCGGGAAAGAGAACGCCGGTTTCGGAGCAAAAAATTCACGGACGAAAGGTATTGAAACAAATGCTCCGCTGATTTACTCTCGATCCCACGTTGTACGAGATCCACCGCTGTTAGCACCTAATAAAACAAACAATCGGGAGCAAACATGAAAGCGAAAGTGATGTTGGGATTGTTCATGACGGCCGCAGTTTCACTGCCAGCCTGGGCCGCGGACTGGACCGTAGGTGCTAACGTTGGCAACGTGCCCTGGGAGTTTCAGGATTCCAAAGGTGAGTTTGTCGGCTTTGAAGTTGATGTTGTAAAAGAGGTGGCCAAGCGCGCCGGAAAAAGCGTCGAGTTCGTCAATATTCCTTTCAACGGCCTGTTCAGTGCCGTGCAATCCAACCGTGTCGATATCGCGATCTCCTCAATCACCATTACCCCGAAACGCCTGGAGTCGGTAGCCTTTGCGCAGCCTTACTTCGACAGCGACCAGTCGCTCACCGCACTGACTACTTCCAAGGTCAAAAGCCTGACTGACATGAAGGACAAGGTGGTGGGTGTCGACACTGGCTCGACGGGTGACATGTGGATTAACCAACATAAGGATGAGTACAAGTTTGCCGATGTTTCGCGTTATGAAGGGCTATCGCCAGCCATGCTCGATCTGGCTTCCGGGCGAATCGATGGCTACCTCAGCGACATTCCGGCAGTGCTCTACTACATCAAGGACAAGCCGCAATACACCATCATTGCTCGAATCCCTACCGGTGAGCGCTACTCGCTGATGCATGCCAAAGGCTGGGCGATGAGCGATCAAGTCAACGACATCATCAGCAAGATGAAAGAAGACGGCACGCTCGGAAAAATCCACAAACAGTGGTTCGGCGCCGACGCCGATAAAGATTCGAGCACCCTGAAAGTGACAGCCGTCCTCAAGTAAGCCCTGCTGATGATGCATGTAAGTGGCGACACCTGTTCGCCACTTGTATTGACCGAGGTATCCCATGGATCTTTTGCAGACATTCTTCAACTGGAACGTGCTCGTCGATTCGCTTCCGCTGATGATGCGCGGTTTGGGCGTGACCATTTTGCTTGGGGTGGTGAGCATTGCCCTGGGCCTGGTGGGCGGGCTGTTGCTGGCATTGCTGCGGTTGTACTCCTACGCACCTGTTCGAGCGCTTGCGCGTATCTACATCGATATCATGCGCTCCATTCCATTACTGGTTTTGCTGGTCCTCATCTATTACGCGCTGCCCTTTGTCGGCATTCGACTGTCGTCTTTTGCGGCTGCTGCCAGTGCGCTCTCGCTTGTCTCTTGTGCCTACAGTGCGGAGATTTTTCGGTCAGGCATCGAGGCCATTCCCCGTGGCCAGTTCGAAGCATCGGCTTCTCAAGGCATGAGTTTCTTCAACACCATGCGCGACGTGGTTTTGCCGCAGGCTATCCGCATTGTGATGCCGCCCATGACCAGCAATTGCATCAACGTGATGAAAGACACGGCACTCGCTTCAGTCGTAGCGATGCCTGACTTGCTGAAGCAGGCAACCCAGGCGCAGGCGCTGGCGGCCAACCCGACACCGCTGGTGGGGGCGGCCTTGCTCTATCTGTTACTGCTGTTGCCGCTGGTGCAAATGGTCAGCTGGGTTGAGCGTCGTAACGCCTCTGGAGGAAAAACCGCATGAGCACGTTGATCGACATTGAAAAACTCGACAAGTACTACGGCAATTTCAAAGCGTTGAGCGACATCAACCTGCAGGTTGAAGAAGGTGAGGTGGTGGTCATTCTTGGCCCGTCCGGCTCGGGAAAATCGACCTTGATCCGCTGCATCAATCTGCTCGAAGACTACCAGCAAGGCCATATCCGCGTGGCCGGTGAGCGGGTTGAAAACGGTCCGCGACTGAGCGCAATTCGTAGCGAAGTGGGCATGGTGTTTCAGAGCTTCAACCTCTATCCGCACCTCACTGTTCTTGACAATGTATCGCTGGCGCCGATCCGTGTTCGCGGTCTGAGTCGGCGTGATGCGCATGCCAGGGCCAAGGAGCTTTTGCTCAAGGTCGGCATGGGAGATCACGCGCACAAATACCCCAGCCAATTGTCCGGTGGTCAACAGCAACGAGTTGCCATTGCCCGCACCATGGCCATGGAACCTCGCGCAATCCTGTTCGACGAACCGACTTCGGCTCTCGACCCGGAAATGGTTGGCGAAGTACTCGATGTCATGCAAAACCTCGCTCGCTCCGGCGTCACGATGGTCGTGGTCACCCATGAGATGGGCTTTGCCCGTCGGGTCGCCGACCGGGTGATCTTCATGGAAAGCGGACGCATTGTTGAGCAGAACATCCCTGAACCGTTTTTTACCGCACCTAAGGAACCTCGTACAAAAGCGTTCCTGCAGGCCATCTTGCACCATTGAATCCGGCTGGAGAAAGTAGAGTGAATCCTCTCGATATTGATTACGTTCGCAAGCAATTTCCAGGTCTGGCCGATGGTTATGCCTACATGGATAACGCCGGCGGTTCGATGGTGTTGAGCACTGTGGCTGAGCGGGTGTGTGATTACCTGCTGAACAACAGTGTGCAACTGGGTGCGTCCTATCAACCTTCCGTTGTCGCTGGCGAGCGAGTGATGCAGGCGCGTCACTCGGTCATGCAGTTGATCAACGCCGAGCATCCCGAAGAAGTGATCATGGGCGGCTCGACTACCCACTTATTGCAAATTCTGTGTCGCGCCATCGCCCCATCAATCGTCCCTGGCGATGAAATCATCGTCACCAATTGCGATCATGAGGCCAACATCGGCCCATGGGTCAAACTGTGCGAAAGCCGTGGTGCGACCTTGCGCGTGTGGCAGGTCAATCCCGACAGTTGTGAGCTGGAGCTGGATGACCTGCAGGTCCTGCTCAATGACAACACCCGTTATGTGGCGATGACTCACACCTCGAACATTCTCGGCTCGGTCAATCCCGTCGCCGAGGTTGCGCGGCGTGTGCATGCGGTGGGCGCCAAGCTGTGTGTGGACGCCGTCGCTTATGCACCACACCGCCTGGTGGATGTTCAGGCCAGCGGCGCCGATTTCTACGTCTATAGCTTCTATAAAACGTTCGGTCCGCACTTCGCCGTACTCTGGGGACGTCGCTATCTGTTGCTGGAATTGCCGAGTCTTAACCACTTCTTTATTGGTCAGGATGTGGTGCCTTACAAATTGCAGCCAGGCAACGTCAACTACGAATTGTCATTCGGCTGCATCGGCATTACCGACTACTTGCTCGACATCAGCACCCGACTTGGTGCACAAGGTAGCGAGCGCCAGTGCATGCAGGCTGCGTTCGATGCCTTCGAGGTGCAGGAAGATTTGCTCGCCGAGCGTCTGCTGGCATTCCTGCGTGAGCGCGATGGTGTTCGGATCATTGGCAAAAAGGACACCCGCAATCGAGTGCCAACGATCAGTTTCGTGGTTGAAGGCGTTCAGTCCGAGGAGGTTGTGCGCAGGGTCGATGAGCACCGGATCGGCATTCGATTTGGTGACTTCTATGCGCGGCGACTTATTGAAGCCCTTGGGCTTGATCAGTTTGGCGGGGTGGTGCGGGTGTCGTTAGCGCACTACAACACGCTGGAAGAAGTCGATCGCCTTATCACTGCACTGGATCAAGCAATCAATGCGTTGCGTTGACCGGCGTACACACTTCTAATTTAACGAGCCTTCACTATGGCCTTACCTGAAACCCTTGCAGAGCTGCGTGACTGTATAGCGGCCCAGCACGAACAACTGACCGGTCGCCTGCGCGATGCTGCCCGATTCCTGATCGACAACCCGCATGAGATCGCACTCAATACGGTGGCCGAACTGGGTAAGCGCTCAAGCATTGCGCCTTCAGCCTATATTCGGTTGGCCCAGGCCCTTGGTTTTGCAGGTTTCAAGGATTTGCAGCGGCTGTTTCGCGCACCGTTGCAGCAGGCTGCCGACACCCAAAGCGAGCGCATTCGGCACTACGGCGGCGAGACGTTGCTGGAGGACCCAAGTGATGTCGGCGCAATTCTGCGTGAGTTCAGCCAGGCCAATATCGTATCTCTGGAACACCTGGCCGAAGGCGGCGAACAGGCCAATATCGAAGCCGCCATCGCCCATTTGCAAGTTGCGCGTACCACCTTCGTCATCGGCATGCGTCGTGCCTTTCCGGTTGCCGCCTATCTGAGCTACGCGTTGAGTCGTGTGGGACGGCGAGCCGTGCACATCAGCGGTGCGGGCGGCACGTTGCCAGAGCAGGTCAGCGCGATTGCCGAAGATGATTTGTTGATAGCCGTCAGCTTTCCGCCGTACGCCAATGACACCATTGAGGCATGTCGTCAGGCGCGGGCCGCAGGCGTGACGCTGGTGGCGATCACTGACAGCGTTCTGAGTCCTATCGGGCAGATGGCCGATACGGTGATAGAGGTCAACGACGCTGAATTACTGGGCTTTCGCTCCCTCACGGCTTCGTTCTGTATTGCGCAAACCCTGGCCATGGGGCTGGCCTTCAGCGATTGGCAAGCGGATAGCACCTTTAGCCATGACCGATTGAAAGATATCGACTGCTAAGTCGCAACTTTCGCCACGTTCTTATTTAACCAGTCACTTCAGGAGAATATCCCGATGGTTTCACCTGCACGCGATTTAGTGGGTTACGCAAGACAACGCCCGCAAGGCACTTGGCCGAATGGCGCACGTTTGGCCATCAGCCTGGTGATCAACTACGAAGAAGGCTCCGAACGCTCGCTCGCCATGGGCGACCCGGACCAGGAATCCATGACCGAGTGGGGCAGTTATTCAATCCCCGATGGCACACGCAATCTGGCGATGGAATCGATGTACGAGTACGGCTCGCGCGTCGGGATCTGGCGAATCCTGGATATTCTCGATCAGCAATCGGTTCGTGCGACTTTCCATGCTTGCGCAGTAGCCTTTGAACAGAACCCTGATGTTGCACGCGCTGCAGTCGCAGGGGGTCATGAAATTTGCAGTCACGGTTATCGCTGGGAGGAAGTGTTTCGCCTGACTGAAGAGCAAGAGCGTGAACACATGCGTCTGGCCATCGAGTCATTCGAGCGCACCTGCGGCAAGCGTCCCGTTGGCTGGTATTGCCGGTACGGTGCCAGCGTCAGTACCCGGCGGTTGGTCGCTGAGGAGGGCGGTTTTCTCTACGACTCCGATGCCTACAACGACGATGTTCCCTACTTTGTCGAGGTCGAGGGCAAGCGTCATCTCGTGGTGCCTTACACCGCCGACGTGAACGATTTCCGCTACTGGAATTCGCCGGGGCTGTCGCAGGCATCGGACTTTTTCGAGTACATGAAAGAAAGCTTTGAAGTCCTTTATGAGGAGTCGGCTGAAGGGCCACGCATGATGTCGATCGGGCTGCATCCACGCATGGTGGGCCGTCCCGGGCGAGTAAGGGCGATCAAGCAGTTCATCGAGTATGCCAAGCAACACGGCGGTGTCTGGTTTGCTACGCGCGAAGAAATCGCCCGTGCCTGGCTTGAACGAACTTGATCAAAAAATTGATGCGTTAGTCCCCACGGCTGGGTCGGTTACTTCTGGAAGAGGCCTGATATGCAACCTTTTGACACGGTGATTCGCAACGCCCGCGTGGTCACCGCCGCGGACACGTTCACCAGCGATATCGGTATTCGTGATGGGCGCATCGTCTCCCTTGGCCTGGACCTGCCGCAAGGTCACCAGGAAATCGACGCGGCAGGCCGGCATGTCACCCCCGGTGGCGTCGACAGCCACGTGCACCTCGACCAGCCGACGGGCGACGGCTCGGTAATGGCCGATGACTTCTTCAGCGGCACGGTCTCGGCGGCCTGCGGCGGCACCACCACCGTCATCCCGTTCGCCTGCCAGCAGAAGGGCGAAAGCCTGCGCGCTGCCGTCGATGACTACCATCGTCGGGCGGGTAACAAGCCGGTGATCGATTATGCCTTCCACCTGATCGTCACCGATCCCACCCCGCAGGTGCTGCGTGAAGAACTGCCGGCCTTGATTGCTGAAGGCTATACCTCGTTCAAGATCTACATGACCTATGATGCGCTGAAGCTGGGCGACCGGGAGACTCTCGAGACGTTGTCAGTCGCGCGCCGTGAGGGCGCCATGGTGATGCTCCACGCCGAGAACAGCGATTGCATCGCCTGGCTTACCGAGCGACTACTGGCGGCCGGGCTGACTGCGCCGCGCTACCACGCCGCGTCGCGGCCGATGCTGGTGGAGCGTGAAGCGACCCATCGTGCCATCGCCCTTGCCGAGCTGGTGGACGTGCCGATCCTGATCGTGCACGTGTCGGGTCGCGAGGCTGTGGAGCAGATTCGCTGGGCCCAGAGCCAGGGGTTGAAGGTGTACGCCGAAACCTGCCCGCAGTATCTGTTCCTGACCGCCGACTCGCTGGGATGTGACGACAGTTTCGAAGGTGCCAAGTGCATCTGCAGCCCGCCGCCGCGCGATGCGGCAAACCAGCAGGTGATCTGGGATGGCCTGGAGAACGGCTCGTTCGAGATTTTCTCGTCAGACCACGCACCCTTTCGCTTCGATGGCCCCAATGGCAAGAAGGCCCACGGTGAAGAGGTGTCGTTCGACCAGATCGCCAACGGCATTCCCGGTGTCGAAACCCGCATGGCACTGCTCTGGTCCGAAGGCGTGCGCAGTGGGCGTATCACCCCGCAAAGCTTTGTTGCGCTGACCTCCACTAATGCCGCCAAGCTGTATGGGCTGTATCCGCGCAAGGGCAGCATCGCTATTGGTGGTGATGCCGACCTGGTGATCTGGAACGAAGGTGAGCCGGTGCACCTGTGCAACGAAATGCTGCACCACAACGTCGATTACACGCCTTACGCCGGCATGACGCTGAGCGCCTGGCCGGCCATGACCCTGTCTCGCGGTGAGGTGGTCTGGGACGGCGAGCCGCGCGGTGAGGCGGGTCGCGGCCGGTTTCTGCCGTGCGAGCGCCCGGCGCCCGCGCAACTGCGCCGACGCAGGACTGAGTTGTCATTGTGAGTGCGGTTGCGCAGGTGGCCGCGACCCTGATTCGTGGTTGGCGTGAGGGGCGGCAACAACCGTTGCCAACCCTGGAACCGGCTAGCGAAGCCGAGGCCTATGCCGTGCAGCACCAGGTGGCGGATGCCCTCGGCTGGTTCGCCTCTGGGCCGCCGGCGGCGTGGAAACTGGGCGGCGCTCCGGGAGGGCTGATCAGCACCGCCGGGGTACCGGCAACGGCCGTACACCCGTCGGGTTGGCAGGTTCCGCCGGGCGATGCCTTCGGTTTCGGGATCGAGGGAGAACTGATCGTGCGCCTGTCGCGTGACCTCGACCCGCACACTGATCTGGCCATGGCCTATGCGGCGGTCGATGTATGGATGCCGGGCATCGAACTGTGTGGAACGCGCTGGCTGCAGGGCGATCGGGCCTCGCCACTGCTTCGGCTGGCCGACCAGCAACTCAACCGCGCGCTGGTACTCGGTGCACCGCGAACGCTTAGGGACATGCCGGACTGGTCCAGGCAACAGGTGGCGTTGCGGGTGGCCGGGGAGCCTGAGTTCGTCGGCGTTGGCAGCCATCCATTCGGTGAGCCGCTGAGTTCGCTGCCGTGGCTGGCGCGTCACGCTGCAGCACTGGGGAACCCTTTGCGTGCCGGTGACCTGGTGGCTAGCGGTAGCTGGACCGGTATCTACTGGGCGCCAGCCGGGGTGCGAGTGGAAGTTGAATTTGCCGGGATAGGACGGGTTACCTTGTCGACTTGATGCGTTTCAAGACTTTGCTCTGGGCATTCCCCCAGGCCCCTCCCGCTACCGGCTGAAAACGACCCAAAGCGGACGAATTCAGGTGCCGTCGTCGATTGATCGGCGATAAGGATTGAGCCTGCTAGCATTGAGTATCAGAGAGCTTATAAGAGCACTGAAAATGCAGATGATTGAAGTAGAAGCGAGCGGTTTGAATCAGCTCCGTGCGTCCCTGAGTCAAGCTGGATTGCCCTACGATGATGTGAGCGATCGCGGGCGGCAGTTTTACCGATTCGACGTGGATGGGGAATTGGTTGCTTATGGAGGGTTGGAGGGTACTGGTCCCGATCTCCTGTTGCGATCTATGGTCGTTTGCGAGCAGCATCGTGGAGCAGGACTGGGTTCGGCGGTGTTGTCGGAACTGGAACAATACGCGGTCTCCCGAGGCGCAGTCCGACTGCATTTGTTGACCCAAAGTGCTGTTGATTTTTTCACGGCCAACGGGTACGAACGGCTTGATAGGGATAAGGCACCTGTCGCAATTTCCCAGACAGCTCAGTTCAAGCATTTGTGCCCTTCGTCAGCAAGCTACCTGCGGAAAACGTTAAGCAGATCCCCTCTGCGCTGAGTGAGTCATCGCGGCGCTACTGGGTCATTATTAGCGAACGCCCGCTTTTGGCCGATTGTTGCCTGTCGCGAAGGGCCGCAGTCGACCCAAAGCCAGTAGCTTTCTAACGTCTTACATGATCGGTTGCCGAGGGCCATCTGTTCGATGGAAGTGTTACCCGGCTGGGCGAGGGCGGCTGCTCAAGTTGGGATGATGGCGCAGGAAACGAGGTAGCTTTATGAGCGATCACTCTGGTGTCATAAGTACCGCGAGTGTCATTTTGATGAACTCTTCGTTCTTGTCGATCGTTTCCAAGGCGCCACGAACATTGCCACCGACCTCGGTCGCACCGCGCTGCTCTACCCAAAGCGTCAGCTCCATGATTGCAGCCTCCAGGGCGAGTTGGTTTTCGTTGATCTTGAATAGCAGGGAAGGGAGCAGGTCATTGTTGGGCATCGCGTTTCCTCCGTGAATGGAAGCAGCGTAGCAGGTGAAATCCGTAGCTTGGAATAATTGTTGAATGGTCGACAGGACGCCAAGGGTGGGATCTGCGCAAAACCTCCTCTGGAGGCCGCGTGTTTCCCTACAGCCCCAGCATGGGGTGTTAGGGGCCAAGGGCCACACAGCGAGCGCTATGGTATGTGTTATCGGCATACCATGATGTAGATTGGTTCGGAGTGAGTGCATACATTAACGCTGAAATGGGACGATTTTTCCGGTCCGCAATCTCTGAAAGGTACGCGGAAACATTGGGTTGGATTGCAGCCAAAAAGGCGTAATTGCGACCCGGAAAAACTATTGGAAGGTGCAGCCTGATTGATTTTCTCTTGGGACTTAAAATCCCCGTGGATGTGAAAAGGCACTCGAAGGGCCTATCGCAATGTGGGCTTCGATAAGGTAGTTAAATGGCTGCATTCGACCCAAAGCTGACGGAGGGAAAAAACCGTAGAGTCCTCCAGATCGTGAATGTTCGTTTGGTGATGGATTGCGAAAAATCGCCCTGCCTATGGCCAACAAGTCTTAGAGAAAAACTGCGTTACAGATTGGCTGATGATTAGAATGGGATCAAATTCACCGTGATGTCAGCAAAGGATGCTTTATGCCCCTTTTAACGTGGGATCCTTTTGATTTAATCGCCGTACTCGGCGTCTTCCCCTCCCTGGATGAGTTCGAAACATCACACTGTTACGTTATCGAGCAAGGTACTGTCAGACTGAAATTGACAATTTGGCAATATGATTCTGATGTGGAAATTCAGGTGAGTGAGGCTTCACTACCAAACCCCATTATCAAATACACAATGCTTGGATGCCCCGGTATCCGCGTTGTTGATGACAAGCGCGGTAAATTCTTGGAGTTTGCAGCTTCGAATACTTTCACTGGGCGATACGACGGGTATTCGGTAATTCCCTACGGTTTAAGGTTGTGGGTCGAACCTCAAATTTTGCTGGAGCCGTTCACTTACGCGTCTGCTTAGAGAGAATGGCGGACGGTCATGATTATGCGCTTTTGGCTGTTCTCCGTCGGTTGTGACCGGCTGCTATTGGCCGTTTTCTGCCCGCCGCGAGGGTCAGAAAGCGGCCAGGAGCCGCAGTCAGGATTGATCTCGGCTGGGTTGGTGACGGTGTTACCGTCACGAGCAAAAATAGGGGCCAGTCAGGCGCCGCCCTCCGTGACCGGATGCGACAGCTTGTTGATTTTTCTCAAAGTTAGAGGTTCCCGATATCGTTTAATATCTGAAACGAGCCAGAGAGCGGTGGCTGTGATGCTAGAAGTAGACACCTGTACGGTGACGTGTCCAAATTGCGGCGCTGATCTTCAGCCTGCCCTGCATCGGTTCGCCTCGTTTAAAGACTTACTCAGATTGAAGTGTTTCGAGTGCGGACTGGATGTCACAGGTGACGAAATTCTTCAACTTTATGACTCCCTCGAGTATCAGCTCAGGCAATTCAGACCAAGGGAATAGGCGCATCATGTAATGCTGCTACCTGCTTCAATCCCCGTCTTAGTGAACTCATCTAGCTGTCGCGACCATTTTTCAGTGATGACAATTTCAGGTCGTGATACATAGCTGCCACTGGCGAAAGGCAGCTTCTGGCCGATTGCTGCCCTTGCGTACTCACTCTGGCGTAACGACCTCAACCCCCCAGCGTTCACAAAATAGTACATTAGTCAGTACATTTGATTCTAAGGTTGTCGGTTGACTCCAATGAATGCGGTGATTTTAAGAATAAATAAGGTTCCGGCTTCGGGCACCATCTAAAATCAAGGGTTTGCGGGCGAAAGCTGATGCAAGCCCTTGTTTGTTTCCGGCTCTTGATTTCAGAATTGCTCTGCAATCACGTTTGAAAACTGCTGCGCTTCTAGCGCCCGATCAGCAACCTTGGCGTTATGGACAAGTCGGCTCAGCGCTGCGGCGATGATGATCGCCAGCAGCGGCCAGTAGATGAAAATCACTTTCAAAAACATGGCGTCACCTCGAACGTTACTGAGCCAAGCCGAATCGGCGTCCCATCATAGTGTCCACAACATGACAGGATGAGTATTGATCTCATTCGGGATGTTTGCCGTATTTATTTGTTCAGCCTTCACTCGCCCAAACCCCCGTATCCGCAGTGCGCCGCACATAATCGCTAAAGTCCCGCGCGGGACGGCCCAGTGCACGCTGGACGCCATCGGCAAGGGGCGTGTTGCGCCCGTCGAGCACCGTTGTGAAGAGGTGCAGCACCAGGTTGGTCAACTCGGCTGGAAGGTGCGCCTGTTCCAGCGCCTCTCTATAGGCATCCGGCGGTACGGCGACGAAGCCGATATCGCGGCCGGTCCCTCGAGCAATCTCATCGACCGCCTCGGCAAACGTCAGCGCCCGTGGCCCTGTGAGTTCATAAAGCTGATCTGAGTGGCCGGGTTGCGTCAGCGCCAGGACGGCAATCTCGGCGATGTCTTCCACGTCGACAAAGGGCTCGGCGATGTTGCCAACGGGAAGGGCTACTTCTCCTTGAACAATCGGCTCCAGAAAATGTGCCTCACTGAAGTTCTGGAAGAACCAGCTGCAGCGAAGGATCGTCCAGTCGACGCCGCTGTTTTGTATGACGCGTTCGGCTTGTTCCGCTTCGGCCTCTCCGCGTCCGGACAGCAGCACCAGTTTGCGGACGCCGCTTTTGACCGCCAGGTCGGTAAACGCCTGAATCGTATCGACGGCACCCGGAACGGCGAGGTCTGGTTGATAGGAAATGTATACGGCGTCGATGCCATCAAGCGTGGCCTCCCAAGTGCCGCGATCTTCCCAGTCGAAAGGTGGATTGGCGCCACGAGAGCCCAGCCGCACGGGCAATCCCACATGTTGTAGCCGTTGAGTAATCCTGCTCCCTGTTTTACCGGTCGCACCGAGAATGAGGATGCGGTCTTGAGAGGTCTTCATCGCGTTCATCTCCATCGGGTTAATGTGAGTAACACTCACGTTAAAAAGATGATAAACGCTCACGTTCTGCCGTCAATAAACGAAAGAGCGGAACCGACGTACGGCCATCCCCCCTTGGGTGGGTTGATAGGCGGTGCTAAGGTGAGTGCATGTCACGTTATCGACCGGGATTCCCACCAGTGCCGAAGAAAACCATCACCGAGCGCGAACAGGCGGTTTCAGCGCCGAGCCGACGCAACCCCACGCAACAACGCAGTCGCGAGCGGCAGGAGCGCATTCTGGCGGTGGCAACAAAACTGATCGCAACCAAGGGCAGCGACTCATTAAAGATGAGTGAAATCGCCGAACGCTCGGAGATTTCGATCGGTTCGCTTTATCAGTATTTTCCGGACAAGAGCTCGGTGATCCGCACGCTGGCCGAACGCTTTAACGCAGAGAGTCGCCGTTGCATAGAAACGGCATTGGTAGCGGTCCAGGATGCGCAAGGGCTGCGTGAGGCCTATTCGGACTTGCTTGAGCAGTATTACAACATCGCTCAGGCGGAGCCTGTAATGCGTGATATCTGGTCGGGGATGCAAGCCGACAAGCAACTGCTGGCGCTGGAACTGGAAGAGAGTCGAGTGGCGGGCAGGTTGCTGGCGGATGCGATGCTTCGTGTGTTTCCAGGCAGTGATACCCAGCAAGTTTGCGATACGGCTTTTTTGATCTGGCAACTGGGCGAGGCGACCATGCGTTTGGCCATCACCTGCGCGCCTGAAGAGGGGCGGCGACTGTTCGAAGCATTCAAGCGTATGTCGCTCGCGGAAGTGATGGCGCCCTCTAGCGCGTTGATCAGCAGTGGGTCGAACGAAGTCGACCCTGCTGTCGAATGAGCCTGTTATACAAAAGGCTGGCCGCTGAAACCACGAGGCAGTCTTTGCAACCCGGCCATGGCGGTTAGCCGTTCAGTCCAGGCTGCGCGCCAGTCATTGGCGGTGTGAGTGGCTTTGGCCTTGCGTGCGGCACGGCGTGTTGCATTGCGTTGGGCCTTGCGCGCTTCCTTGTACGCGTCGGTGTTTCGGCAGCTTCTGCATTTCACGCGGTTCAGTTCCTGGGTGGACGTGAGGTTGCTGCCGTTGTGACCGCAGGCCAGATGCCCGCTGACTTTGTAGTGGGTGACCATGGAACGTCTCCTTCGTGACGTGTGATTGTTTGACCCCGCGCAAACGCCAGCGTTCGATGGCTGCCTGACAGGCAAAAAAAAAGGTCTGCATGCGGGCAGACCAAGGTGATTCTTCAAAGGAGTGACTCACTGTAGGGCGCGTGTTGTAAATGCGGCGTGAAAGAAATGTCGCAAAAAAAAGCCCAGCGCCAGGCCGGGTTTGCGGGTGTAGCGGCAGACACTCAGACAGGCACAATCGCGGTGACGATAAGGTCGCCGTTCATGCGTCCTGAAACAGGCTCTGTTCTCGCGTCGCGTGCCCGACTCATCTGAACCGTGGCAGGGGCGGATCGACAGGTTTTAGCGACGACAGCGTGTTTCGAATCAGGGGAGTGTCTTTTTCGATGTCGTTTAGCCGATCACGAATTCTGAGGGCTGTTGGGTGCCCCCCTTGATGATCGACCCAATCGGCAATTTCCTTGCACGCGGCGGCAAGCCGAGCCTGCCGGGAGTCAAGCAGGGTGAGGAGGGTGGTGATGGACTCTTTTTCGGACATGGAAAACACCTCCGTTGAAGAAACCTGGCAAATGGCAGCAAAAAGCCCGCCAGGTGCGAGCTTTCAGCCGTTGGGGTCGCCGATCCTTCAGCTGTTTTCAGTATAGACCCGGAATAGACAGGTACCTGTTCATCATCCTTGCCGGGCCATCACTTGCGATGTGGCATTCAGCCGTTGGCATTCCCGCCTGGCATCGGCTTCAGCGTCAAAGCCGTCGCCGATGAAACCATGAGTGCGAGTGTCGGCGATGCGGTACCAGACGGCGGCGTCGGGTGGCGGGTGACCGGATTCACCGGCTCGGCGACCATGAATGATGATCTTGTTGCAACGCTTCACAACGAAAATGTCTTCCATGGCGTCACCGCAGCTGATTCTGGTTCAGATCAACTATAGAAGTTCTTTCTGGTCGTGCAAAAAATAGACAGGTCAGTTCGTCGCTTCAGCGCTGGCGATCATGCGCTCAAGGAACATGGTCAGCCCGACTTCCTCTGGCCTGAGCCCTTTACGCAACCTTGGCCGAGGCAACTCAGCCAGAGCACCGAGCATAAAAGCGTCGAGCACCGCTGGGTGGATGTAGCATTTGCGGCACACCGCGGGCGTGTTGCCTAACTGCCTGGCGACGCTCTTGACCATCTCTACCACCTGGCGTTTGGCGTCGGACTCCGGCTCCCACTGCAATTCGCGCAACACCGACAATGCCAGGACACTGCCTGCCCACGTGCGGTAATCCTTGGCCGTGAAATCGGCGCCGGTGAGGGTTTGCAGGTACGCGTTGACGTCGGCGGAACTGACGGTGTGTCGCTCGCCGTTCTCATCCAGATACTGAAACAGGTTTTGTCCGGGGATTTCCTGGCAACGCTTGATGATCCGGGCCAGGCGTCGGTCTCTCACGGTGATCTGGTGCTCGACGCCACTCTTGCCGCGGAACTGAAAGCGGATAGCGCTGCCGTTGACTTCAACGTGACGGCTGCGCAACGTCGTCAGGCCGTAGGAACGATTGTCCCGGGCGTACTGGGTGTTGCCGACCCGGATCAGCGTTGCATCGAGCAAGGTGATGACGGTGGCCATGACCTTGTCTCGGCTGAACCCTGGCGCGGCCAGTAGCGTTTCAAGCTGTTTGCGCAGTTTCGGCAGTGCCAGGCCGAAGTCGCGCAGGCGCGAGTATTTGTCGGCATCGCGCACTTCGCGCCAGCGTGCGTGGTAGCGGTATTGCTTGCGACCACGAGCGTCGCGGCCGGTGGCTTGCAGATGGCCGCGCGGGTCGGCGCAAATCCACACATCCATATAGGCCGGCGGTACGGCGAGCGCGTTGAGGCGTTTGATTTCGTCCGTATCGGTAATGCGCTGGCCCGTCGGATCGAAGTAAACAAACTTTCCACGCAGCAGCTTTCGGCTGATTCCGGGCTGCGTGTCATCGACATAGTGCAGGTCGGGTGGCAGAACATCTGGCAGCGCGGTATCGGACATGGCGAGTCAACCTCGACAACAAATCAGGGGTCAGTACAGCCATTGACCGCGCTCATTTGTCGTTGGTGCCAAAAGACTTAGGCCAGCACTGCCACCGCTTTGATTTGTGCCCAGAGTTGCTGGCCAGGATGCACGCCCAACTGATCCCGGGAGTAGCGGGTGATACGAGACAGTAATGGCGTGCCGGCGGCATTCAGGCGTATCAGCACATGGGCAGCGTTGTCGGCGCTGATTTCACCGATCACGGTCACCGGCAGGCGATTGAGGATGCTGCTTTGCTCGACGCTTCGCAGGCTCAGGCTGACATCGCGCGCCTGAACCTTGCAACGCAGTGTCTGACCCAAGGGCATGGGCGCATGGGCGACGCGAATGCCCAGTTCGGTCTCGGGCAACTGCAAGGTCAGCAACTGATAGTGGGCGTCATACGCGCTGACATGCCCCTCGATCACCACGCCCGCATCGTCGCCCAGCGCCAGTGGCAGGTCGAGACGGGCGAGGGTTTCGCCGATGGGGCCGCTGGCCAGCGCCTTGCCTTCGCTCAGCAAGACAATGTGATCGGCCAATCGCGCGACCTCATCCTGCGAGTGACTGACATACAGCACCGGGATGTCCAGCTCATCGTGCAGGCGTTGCAGGTAAGGCAGGATTTCGTTTTTGCGTTGACTGTCCAGCGCCGCCAGTGGCTCGTCCATCAGCAGCAGTTTCGGGCTGGTGAGCAGCGCGCGCGCAATGCCGACCCGCTGCCGCTCGCCGCCGGAAAGGTGCTGCGGGTGACGTTCCAGCAGATGCCCGATCCCCAGCAATTCCGTGGCATGGCCCATGTCGACCCGGCGCTGCTGTTTCGGGATGCGCTTGAGGCCGAATTGCAGGTTCGCCAGCACTGACAGGTGCGGGAACAGACTGGCTTCCTGGAAGACATACCCCAGCGCACGTTTATGCGGCGGTACGAAAATCTTCTTTTCGCTGTCCTGCCAGACTTCATCGTTGACCTGGATAAAACCCTGTGGGGCTTGTTCCAGTCCGGCGATGCAGCGCAGGCAGGTGGTCTTTCCCGAGCCTGAGTGTCCATAAAGCGCGGTCACGCCACGACCGGGCAATTGAAGGTCCACGTCCAGGGCGAACCCCGAATAGCTCAATTGCAGACGCATATCGATCATCGATCAGATCCAGATCGCTTTGGTTTTGCGGCTGGAGTAGAGCGCCAGCAACACCGCAAAGGAGAACACCAGCATCGCCCCGGCCAGCCAATGGGCCTGGGCGTATTCCATGGCTTCGACGTGATCGTAGATCTGCACCGACACCACGCGCGTCTTGTCCGGGATGTTGCCGCCGATCATCAAGACCACACCGAACTCACCGACGGTGTGGGCGAAGCCGAGAATCGCCGCTGTGATAAAACCCGGCCGTGCGAGCGGCAGGATCACGCTGAAGAAGGTGTCCCACGGATTGGCGCGTAAGGTCGCGGCCACTTCCAAGGGGCGAGTGCCAATGGCGGAAAAGGCGTTTTGCAGCGGTTGAACCACGAATGGCATCGAGTACAGCACCGAGCCGACGACCAACCCCGCAAAGCTGAAGGTGAGGGTGCCAAACCCCAGCGATTGGGTGAACTGACCGACAAAACCGTGAGGCCCCAGCGCCAGCAACAGATAAAAGCCAATCACCGTGGGCGGGAGGACCAAGGGCAGGGCGACGATCGCCCCGACCGGGCCGCGCAACCAGGAATGGGTGCGTGACAGCCATAACGCAATTGGAGTGCCGATGACCAACAGGATCGCAGTCGTCAGGGACGCCAGTTTGAGGGTTAGCCAGATGGCAGCGAAGTCGGCACTCGTCAGCGTCATTTAGAGTTGGTAACCATAGGATTTGATGACAGCAGCGGCTTTCGGACCCTTCAGGTATTCAACCAGTGCCTCGGCGGCCGGGTTGTCCTGGCCTTTGTTGAGGATCACCGCGTCTTGTTTGATCGGGTCATGCATGTCAGCTGGAACGATCCACGCCGAACCGCTGGTGACTTTGCCGTCTTTGTAGATCTGCGACAAGGCTACGAAGCCCAGTTCTGCGTTGCCGGTGGAGACGAATTGGTAAGCCTGGGTGATGTTCTGGCCTTCTACGATCTTATCCTTGACCTTGTCGGTCAGGCCCAGCTTGGCCAGTACCTGAGTCGCGGCCAGACCGTACGGTGCAGCTTTCGGGTTGGCAATGGACAAGTGCCGGTACTCGTTCTTCTTCAGTACTTCGCCCTTGGCGTCGACGTAACCTTCTTTGGCCGACCACAGCGCCAGGGTGCCGATGGCGTAGGTGAAGCGCGAACCCTTGACCGTGTCGCCTTCGGATTCAAGTTTTTGCGGGGTGGTGTCGTCGGCCGAGAGGAACACTTCGAACGGCGCGCCATTCTTGATCTGGGTGTAGAACTGGCCGGTGGCGCCATACGCCGCGATCAGTTTGTGCCCGGTGTCTTTCTCAAAATCGGCAGCGATGACCTGGAGAGGGGCTGTGAAGTTGGCGGCGACAGCGACCTGGACTTCGTCCGCGTGCGCGGAGCCGAAAGCGAAGAGGGCGATCAGGCTGGCGAGGCAAGAAGGGGCAAAACGTGAGGCACCCATGGTCATGAAACGGCTCCGTTATAGGCAAATGCAGCAAGGAGGTGAAACGCTATATAGTCGAATATATAGCGAAATGCCTTCAAACGGAATGTGTTGGTTTATGAGTGGGGAATCGGTATTAGCCGCGCTCAACCCTGTAGCCGTTGGCGAAGCCTGCGTCCGGTTGCGCCGCCGGACGCAGCCTCGCGGGCTCGGCAGCGCAACCGGGGATCGCTTTATCGACGGAGCAGTTTGGCCAATGCTTCATCCGCCAGGCGACGGGTCAATTCGGCTGTGGTCATTTCAGCGCTCAACCGGAACGCTTGCCCGGCCCAGAGGTTGCTGAAATCCGCTTCATCCTTGGCTCGCAACGGCATCAGCGCACCGCCGGCGAGTGGGAATTTCGGCGCTTTATCGCTGATCGGCCCGATTTCACGCATCACCCGATTGAGAATGCCGCGTGCCGGGCGGCCGGTAAAAATGTTGGTGACAGCGGTCTCGCTTTCTTTGGCCGTGCGCAATGCCTTGTAGTGAGACGCGCTGACCTTGGCTTCTGGCGTGAACAAATAAGCCGTGCCCACTTGCACCGCTGAAGCGCCCAACATAAAGGCGGCCGCAACGCCGCGCGCATCACTGATCCCGCCGGCGGCAATCACCGGCACTTTTACCGCATCGACAATCTGTGGCACCAAGGCAAACGTCCCGACCTGGCTACTCAGATCATCACTGAGAAACATCCCGCGATGACCACCGGCCTCGTAACCCATGGCGATGATGGCGTCACAGCCGTGCCTTTCGAGCCAGACAGCTTCTTCAACCGTGGTCGCCGAGGAGAGAATTTTTGCACCGGTGGCTTTCACCCGGTCCAGCAGGGACTTTTCCGGCAGGCCGAAATGAAAACTGACCACTTCAGGGCAAAACGCTTCGACGACCTCGCAGGCGGCCACATCGAACGGCGCGCGGTTTGAAACAGGTGTCGGCGCATCGAAATCGACGCCCAGTTCCCGGTAGTAAGGTTCCAGCACGTTCTTCCAGTCCCGGGCGCGTTGCTCGTCAGGGGCCGGAGGTTGATGGCAGAAATAGTTGATGTTGAACGGGCGCTGGCTGTGTTGGCGAATCGTCTTCAGCTCTTCGCGCAATTGCTCGATGGTCAGCAATGCAGCCGGCATCGAGCCCAGGCCGCCGGCGTTACTCGCGGCGATGACCATGGCCGATCCGTTGGCGCCGGCCATGGGGGCCTGGATGATCGGCAGCTCAATCCCGAGCAGGTCAAGAATGCGGGTGTCTGGCCATTGGCTCATTTCAATCTCCGACGTCAAAACAGGGCAGGACGGTTGAACCGGTTTTTTACCAGCTATCGAGGGTGAAGGGCCAGTCTACTTTTGGCTGGCCAGCGGTTTGGCTTAAAGTCTTGTACGGCGAAATGTTTCTTTATGGTATTTCAAGGGCTCCACATCCTGGTTGATTCCATTGAGAGGTAACGATGTTCAAGGGCATTTTGATCGACAAAGACGACAGCGGTTACCGGGCCACACTGCAAGAGATCAATGACGATCAACTGCCCGAAGGGAACGTAACGGTCCGCGTGGCGTACAGCACGCTGAACTTCAAGGATGGCTTGGCAATCACCGGCAGCAGCCCGGTGGTGCGAAAATTCCCGATGGTGCCGGGGATCGATCTGGCAGGCACTGTCGAAACCAGCGATCACCCGGACTACAAGGCCGGAGATCAAGTGGTCCTCAATGGCTGGGGCGTGGGCGAAGGGCATTGGGGTGGATTGGCGCAGAAGGCACGCCTGAACGGTGACTGGCTGATCCCGCTGCCAAAGGAATTTACAGCGGCCCAAGCCATGGCCATCGGTACTGCCGGTTACACGGCCATGCTGAGCATCCTGGCGCTGGAACATAACGGTGTGACGCCCGATCAAGGTGAAGTGCTGGTCACCGGTGCCAACGGCGGTGTCGGCAGTTTCGCGATCGCGCTGCTGAGCAAGCTGGGTTATCGCGTCGTCGCTTCCACCGGTCGAACTTCCGAACACGATTACCTGAAGCAGCTGGGCGCCAGTGAAATCATCGACCGTGCCACATTGTCCGCCCCCGGCAAACCGTTGGCCAAGGAGCGTTGGGCGGGGGTGATTGACTCGGTCGGCAGCCACACGTTGGCCAACGCCTGCGCCAGCACCAAGGCCAACGGCACGGTAGCGGCGTGTGGTCTGGCGCAAGGCATGGACTTCCCGGCCTCGGTCGCCCCGTTCATTCTGCGTGGCGTGACCCTGGCCGGGATCAACAGCGTGACCCAGCCCAAGGCCAGGCGCGTACTGGCCTGGAATCGACTGGCCAAGGATCTGGACTTCGCGCTGCTGCCGCTGATCAGCCATGAAATCGCTTTGAGCGAAGCCATCGATGCCGCGCCGCGCCTGCTCGCCGGGCAATTGCGCGGGCGGGTGGTGGTCGATGTGAATCGCTGATCAGCGCGTCTCGCGTTCCAGCAACAGACGCTTGCGCTCAACGCCCCAGCGATAGCCTGACAGGTTGCCGTCGCTGCGCACCACGCGGTGGCAAGGGATCGCCACCGCCAGACTGTTCGCGCCGCACGCCTGGGCCACGGCGCGCACAGCCTTGGGCGACCCGATGCGTTGGGCAATCTCGGCATAGCTCGCGGTGCGGCCAGCGGGAATTTCGCGCAAGGCTTGCCAGACACGCTCCTGGAACGCCGTGCCGCGCACGTCCAGCGGCAAATCCAGACCAAGGGCCGGCGCTTCGATAAACCCTACGACCTGGGCGATCAGTTGCTCGAACTCATGATCGGCGCCGATCAGGTTGGCACGCCGAAATTTGTCCTGCAGATCGCAGACCAGTTGATGCGGATCATCCCCCAGCAGAATCGCGCAAACCCCGCGTTCACTTTGCGCCACCAGAATGGCCCCCAGGGAACACTGGCCAACGGCAAAGTGGATGTCGTTGTTTTGCCCGGCAGCGCGGTAGTCGCCCGGCTTCATGCCGAGCAAGTTATCCGCCGCTTCATAGAAACGACTGTTGGAATTGAAACCAGCGTCATATATGGCATCGGTGACCGAGCCACCACCCGCCAGACGATCACGCACCTTGCGCGAGCGATGAGCCGTGGCGTAACCCTTGGGTGTCAGCCCGGTGACGGCTTTGAACACTCGGTGGAAATGGAAGCTGCTGAGGCCCGCTGCGTCCGCCAGTTCATTGAGCGGCGGCAGATTTTCGGCGGATTCGATGTGCCGACAGGCCGCTGCCACGGTGGCCGCGTGTTGGGCGGCAACATCGCTTTGGTCTTTTGCTGCGCGTTTGCTGGGACGGTATCCCGCCGCCTGGGCTTGCTCCGGCGTGTCGAAAAACTCGACGTTCTGCGGATTCGGCAAGCGCGCCAGGCTGCTCGGGCGGCAATAAATGCCGGTGGTTTTGACCGCGTAGACAAACTGCCCGTCTGCGGCTGGATCGCGCGCTACAACGGCGGCCCAGCGAGGATCGATTTCGGTAGCTGTTTTAGTCGAATGAGTTGTCATGTCTGTAGTTCCATTGACCCGTTTCATTCAGATTAATCAGGCGAGAGGGGCGTGGCACTCCGGGGCTTGCGGTCAAATTCGAGTCTTTCAACCGGCCTTACGAAACGTGAAGTTGATCCGTTGTTCGCCCAGCTTCGGATGATGCCCGTCCTTGATCGGCAATACGCCGTGATAGCGCAAACGGTCGACGCCACCCCAGACCACAATATCGCCATGCAACAGGGGCACACGCTGGCTTTTATCGCTGCGCTCAAAACCGCCGAACAGGAACGTTGCGGGCAGCCCTAGCGATACCGAAACGATCGGCGCTGCGTAGGAACCTTCGTCTTTATCCTGGTGCAAAGACATCTTCGCGCCGGGGACATAGCGGTTGATCAGGCAGGAATCGGGAACAAAATCCGTAAATCCGGCTTCACGTGCCGCCGCTTGTGCCAGTTCAAAAAACACCTCAGGCATTTTCGGCCAGGGTTGCCCGGTCTGCGGGTCATTGCGCGTGTAGGTGTAGCCGCTTCGGTCGGTGGTCCAGCCCAGGGCACCGCAACTGCTCAAGGCTACGGACATGGTGAAGCCGCCGGGGGTGACCATCTGCCGAAACGGCGCGACGGTCAAAACCCCCTCTAGCGCTGTCAGCAACGATTCCAGCCAGGGCAGGGCAAAGCCGCGCAAGACGCAGGCTTGTTCACCGATCTGCTCGCGCCGTAGCGGTTGTTCGGGTTCGGTGTCGGCAAACAAATCCAGGGTGAAAGGGTTCATGGTTCATAACGCATCGTGAAAGATGATTCCAAGGGTATGCCGTTTTCCGCTGTGCAGGCGACTCACGCCGTGGCGCATGTTCACTCGGTAGTAGCCGCGAACACCTTTGACCGGGCGCTGGCTGACGGCAAAGATCAAGGCATCGCCTTTCTTCAGGTCCATGACCAGAGGACGTGACTGCATGCGCGGGCGCTGTTCGGTCAGCACGAATTCGCCGCCGGTGAAATCTTCGTCGGGTTCTGACAGAAGAATCGCCACTTGCAGCGGAAAGACGTGTTCGCCGTACAGGTCCTGGTGCAGGCAGTTGTAGTCCTGCGGGCCATATTGCAGCAACAAGGGGGTCGGGCGTTCCTGACCGGCGGCATGGCAGCGCTGCAAAAAGTCTGCATGCGTCGCGGGAAAACGCGTCGGCAGGCCCATGCATTCGTGCCAGCGATTGGCAATCGGCACCAGGCTCGGGTAGAGCGCGTTGCGCAGGCGCGCGACGGGATCCGGCAGAGGGTATTTGAAGTATTTGTACTCGCCACGGCCAAAGCCGTGACGAGCCATGATCACCTGTGAACGAAAAAGCCCGGGCTGCGCGTAAAATGCGCTGATCTCGTCGCAGGATTCGGCACTCAGGAGTGATCTGATAATGGCGCAGCCATCCTGATCGAGTTGTTGCTCCAGCATGTTCTGACTCCTTAACCCAAGGTTGAGGTGGCCAGTCTAGGCAGCAGGGGCGGGGCGAACACTCCGGCGCTTGCGGTCAAACTTCAGGCGCGGAAGCAGACATCCCTGTGGCCGCTCCGGGGGCTGTTACAGTGCTTTGCTGACGCTGATCTCGCTGATGACATCGTCGCTCTGGCCATGAATGGCGTCGAGCGCGGCCTTGGCTTCTTCAGCGGTGCCGTTTTCAAGCTGGGCAAACTCGAAGCGGCGCTCACCGTTGAGTTTGTATTTGATGACGTACTTGGTCGTTTGAGCCACGGTCATACCTGCCTTGTTTCGTGTGCGGACGTTGCTCAGCTCAGTTTTGTGCTGGAGCGACGGATGATCTTGATCGAATGAGACAGGGTCGGCTTGCGGGTCACGCTGATCGGCCGGCGGTTGACCGTGTCGATGGTGATGTTCCAGAAGCCGGTGCTCGGCGCGGTAATCCGGGCCGGGAAAGTATCGAATGCGCCGCCGTGGTAGGTGTGACGACCACCATTCTTGAAGCTGCGAAAGTTGGCGTCGTTCATCAAGCGGATGTTGCACATTTGGGAGCACTGGATGACGACGATGTCGTCTTCATTGAGGTGCTCGCGCTGGTGGATAAATTTCATGAGGCGCCTCCAGAAGGGCTTTTTCTACAAAATCAAAACGATAGCATGGGCGATTGGCGCAGTTTATCAGCCCGCACAGGTTATTATCGGGTCGTCATGGTTCGCTTTGGCAATTAAAAACAGTTATTCGGCATTCTGTGGGCGATAAAAGCGGTGCGCCTCGGAGAAAATCAGCAATTGTGCTGTCCGAGGGTCTTTATCGGAGGTTTTTGTATGAAGTGGGGTGTGTTAGTCCTGCCGTTGGCGTTGGTCGTAAGTGGCTGCGCCAGCGTGACTGAGATCAACGAGACGCTGCCGACCATGAACGTGATCTCAGGAAAAAAGCCCCATGAGTATGCACAGTGCCTGGTTGAGCAACTGGCCGATAGCCGTGGTGCTTTGCAGGTTGAGCCACACAAAGACGGGGTGCGCGTGATCGTTCCGGCGAAGTTCTCGTCGGACCCGGCCGCCGTCTTTGATATTGAAGAGCGTTCCGGTGGCAGCAGCATCAAGCTGCATGAGCGCATGTCCAATGTGCCGGTACGCCCCAAGGATGTGCAGAAAGCCGCCAACGCCTGCATTTCCGGCTGATACACTAGCGACAATCTACATCGATGCCGTCAAGGCTGTGCTTTGACGGCATTGTCATTTCTGGAGTCAGGCATGAAGCGAGAGCAGGTTCGGGAGCGGCATGCAGAGGGTCACATCTCTGCCACCCATGTGATTCAGAACCCGGCGAATCCAGGGGAGTGGATCGTGTTTTTCAAGAAAAGCGCCGGGCGCAGTTATTTTCTGGTGGACGATAACGACGAAGTCGAATCGTTCAGCCGTCTCGACGACCTGATCGAGACCGTGCGCGGTCTCGGGATTAAGTTTGCTGAAATTCACATGTAGCGTCGGACTTACTTGCAGACCACCAAGACACTGCGGTTCTTGAAATTGCCTACATCGACGCCAAGGGTCTTGTCGCTTTCCTTGGTTGACGGCGTGCCGTCGGTCCCGACGATTCGATAGCCGGTGCCAGCGCAGGATGCATCGGCTTTTTCGTAGCAGGTGGCCCACGAGTTGGCTTCGCCGGAGCAGTCGATGGCCAGCCCCTGTTCGCCGTTTTTCAGGTAAGCCGTTTCCGAGGTGGCGCAGCCGCTCAGGGCCAATACTGCAATCAGAGGCAAAAATTTAGTCATGTCGTTGTCGTCGTCAGGATGATGGGGCTAAGCCTGTGACAGCGCTGGCATCAAAAGGTTATAGCGAAGGGCCACTTCCCTTGCGTGTAATCACAAAAAAGCCCTGCGCGAAGCAGGGCCTGGTCAGAAACCGGTTCAGATCAAGTCTTGTCTTTGCCGCGACGTTTGGCGGGTGCTGGGTGTTCAAGCTGCAATACGGATGCCACTTCAATCGCCCGTGCTTCGGTAGGGAACGGCCCGGTGATCGTCTCGGTATCGCCGAAGTTCTTTATCCACCATTCGCCGTCTTTCTGTTTGATCAGGAACCCGTTGACGCTTTTTGCTTCCGACATCTATCTGCCTCGTTGGCTTGTTCAATTGCGCCATGATAACGCCAAATGCACCCAGAGAGTGCTGATGGGCGTATGGTGGTGCGATTGCATGTCTGGTGTGATCGCCAGTGCAGGTTCCGGGTTATCTGCTATCTATTAGAAGCTGTCGAAGGATCTGTGCAGCGATATGCGGAACTATCCGCGAGAATATTTCTCTATGTTGGCATCGGTTAGCCAGTGCGGGGCATTGTAAGGTGCACGCCGCCTGATTAGACTGCGCCGAAACTCGTACACACAGCCCTTTCAAGGACTTATATGATCAAGAAATGCTTGTTCCCAGCAGCCGGTTACGGTACTCGCTTCCTGCCAGCGACTAAAGCCATGCCCAAAGAAATGCTGCCGGTGGTAAACAAGCCACTGATCCAGTACGGCGTCGAAGAAGCTCTGGATGCCGGTTTGACCGAAATCTCCATCGTTACCGGTCGCGGCAAGCGCGCCCTGGAAGACCACTTCGACATCAGCTACGAGCTGGAAAACCAGATCAAGGGCACCGACAAAGAGAAATACCTGGTCGGTATCCGCAAGCTGCTCGACAATTGCTCGTTCTCCTATACCCGTCAGACCGAAATGAAAGGCCTGGGTCACGCGATCCTGACCGGTCGCCCGCTGATCGGTGACGAACCGTTCGCCGTGGTGCTGGCGGATGACTTGTGTGTAAACCTTGAAGGTGACGGCGTTCTGACCCAGATGGTCAAGCTGTACAAGCAGTTCCGCTGCTCGATCGTCGCCATTCAGGAAGTCGACCCACAAGAAACTCACAAGTACGGCGTGATCGCCGGTGAGATGATTCGCGATGATATCTACCGCGTTCACAGCATGGTCGAGAAACCAAAGCCGGAAGATGCACCGTCCAACCTGGCGATCATCGGTCGCTACATCCTGACCCCGGATATCTTCGACCTGATCGAACAAACCGAGCCAGGCAAGGGTGGTGAAATCCAGATCACCGACGCCCTGATGAAGCAAGCCCAGAACGGCTGCGTGATGGCCTACAAGTTCAAAGGCAAGCGTTTCGACTGCGGTGGCGCTGAAGGCTACATCGACGCGACCAACTTCTGCTTCGAGAACTTCTACAAGACTGGCAAGGCTTACTGATAGCTGTTGACTCGCTTGTATTGAAAAGCCACCTTCGGGTGGCTTTTTTATTTTCTGGCCCTATATCGTTTGCAGCACTTGCCCGGCGAACGTCTGCGGGTATGCTTGTGGACTGCCGAGGAGATTGAAAATGGCCTTTGATTTTGATTTGTACGTGATTGGCGCCGGTTCCGGTGGTGTTCGAGCTGCACGGTTTTCCGCCGGATTTGGCGCAAAAGTGGCCGTGGCCGAGAGCCGCTATCTGGGCGGTACCTGCGTGAACGTCGGCTGTGTGCCGAAGAAATTGCTCGTCTACGGTGCGCACTTCGCCGAAGACTTCGAGCAGTCTTCCGGTTTTGGCTGGGCACTGGGCGAGGCGCAGTTTGATTGGGCCACGCTGATCGCCAACAAGGACCGCGAGATCAATCGCCTGAATGGCATTTACCGCAACTTGCTGGTCAACAGCGGCGTGACCTTGCATGAAGGCCACGCCAAAATCGTCGATCCGCACACGGTCGAGATCAATGGTGAACGCCATACCGCTAAAAACATCCTGATTGCGACCGGTGGCTGGCCGCAGATCCCGGAAATCCCGGGACACGAGCATGCAATCAGCTCCAACCAGGCGTTTTTCCTCAAGGAACTGCCGAAGCGCGTTCTGGTGGTGGGCGGTGGTTACATTGCCGTTGAGTTCGCCGGTATCTTCCACGGGTTGGGTGCCAAGACCACGTTGCTGTACCGCGGTGAGTTGTTCTTGCGCGGTTTCGATGGCGCGGTGCGCAAGCATTTGCAGGAAGAATTGACCAAGCGTGGCATGGACCTGCAATTCAACTCCGACATTGAGCGTATCGACAAGCAGCCTGATGGCAGTCTGAAGGTTGCACTCAAGGATGGTCGCGAGCTGGAAGCGGATTGTGTGTTCTACGCGACTGGCCGGCGTCCGATGCTCGACAACCTCGGGCTTGAAAACACCGGCGTCAAACTCGACAAGAAAGGCTTTGTCGAGGTCGATGAGCAGTATCAGACGGCTGAACCGTCGATCCTGGCGCTCGGCGATGTAATCGGTCGTGTTCAGCTGACGCCGGTCGCTCTGGCCGAAGGCATGGCTGTGGCTCGACGCTTGTTCAAGCCTGAGCAATACCGCCCGGTGGATTACAAGATGATTCCGACCGCCGTGTTCAGCCTGCCGAACATTGGCACCGTTGGCTTGAGCGAGGAAGACGCTCGCGAAGCGGGCCACGAGGTGGTGATCTACGAAAGCCGTTTCCGCCCAATGAAGCTGACCCTGACTGAGTGCCAGGAGCGCACGCTGATGAAACTGGTGGTAGAGGCCAAGACCGACAAGGTGTTGGGCTGCCACATGGTCGGGCCGGATGCCGGCGAGATCGTCCAGGGCTTGGCGATTGCCTTGAAGGCAGGGGCGACCAAGCGCGATTTCGACGAAACCATCGGCGTGCACCCGACGGCCGCCGAAGAGTTCGTCACCATGCGTACGCCTGTCTCCGGTTAATCGTCCTTGGCTGCGTCTGGCGCTGTTGCAACAGCAGCCGCCAGGCGCATGCTTTCATCGAGGCTCGCCTGAGTCTTGAGTAATTCAATTTCCAGCGCTTTATTAGCCTGCGACTGCTCGTCGACGCTCTGTTTCAGCGACTGACTTTCCAGCAGGGCGACGCGCAAGCGTTCCTGGAGGAGGGTGCGTTCGCTGTCGATGCGGTTGACCTGTTCCAGCAGTTGATCCTGCCGGCTATTGGTGTGCTTGAGTTGATCCTGCAACAGGCTCAGCTCCCTCTGGGAGCCGCGGTTTTCAGTGAACAAACGCTCATTGTCGCGGTGCAGCTGAGTGATCTCGTCCTGACGCACCATCGCGCTTTGCTGTGCCTGACGCAGCTCCATTTGAATCTGCTGCACCTGGCTTTCGTGGCGGCCTTGTTCCTGCTCACGCTGTTCCTTGACGGCGTTGCGGTAGTGCTCCAAGGCCTCGCGGGCGTGCAGGTGCTTTTCTTCCAGTGAGCGAATCTGCTCGTCCTTGTCCTGCAAGCGCAATTCGAAACCGGCCAGTGCCTGATTCAACCCGGCATTGCGGGTTTGCTCGGTTTGCAGCATGGAGCGGGTTTCTTGTAGCGATTCGGATTCCTGGGTCAGTGCCAGGCTTTGCATCTCGTACTGCTGATGCAATTCGGTATTGGCTTCCTGGGCTTCTGAAAGCTGGCTTTCCAGTGTTTTGCGCTGCTGGTCGAACTGCTCGCGAGCCTGGTCGATCGGTTCCTGGGCCTTCTCTTTCAGGCGTTGGGCCAGGCGCGACACCAGATCCGCCAGTTCGTCATCGATGGGTTCCGCCACGGGCTCGGCCCGTTCACGGCCGTCATCCAGTTCCTTCAGGTAGCGATGGATCGTGGTTTTCGAGCCGGTGTTGCCCATTTCGATCCGTACTGCATCGATGCTTGGGTTTTCGCCACGGGCGAGGATCGCCAACCGTGCCGCTTGCACCACTGCTTTATTTACGCCGCCACGAGCCATGAGTTCTCCTACGATTTCGTACTGTGGTACATGCCACTAAAGTACGCAGTGTACCATCTAAAAAATAAAGATAAATGATGTCAATATGTCATGCGGGATATACTGGTATTACCCCGTGTGATGAGCCGCACGGCACGATTGCACCCGCCAACGCGGTACGTTTTAGAGAGTTGAACCGATGACCGAGCTGGATCGATACCTACAGGCCGCCACGCGCGACAACACCCGGCGCAGCTACCGGGCAGCCATTGAGCATTTCGAAGTCACGTGGGGCGGGTTTCTGCCGGCCACCGCCGACAGCGTCGCGCGCTATCTGGTGGCGTATGCGGGGGAGTTGTCGATCAATACGCTGAAGTTGCGTCTGTCGGCGCTGGCGCAGTGGCACCACAGTCAGGGATTTCCTGATCCGACCAAGGCGCCAGTGGTGCGCAAGGTCTTCAAGGGGATTCGCGCGCTGCACCCGGCTCAGGAAAAACAGGCCGAACCGTTGCAACTGCAACATCTGGAGCAGGTGGTTGCCTGGTTGGAAAAAGAAGCGGCAGAAGCCAGGGCGCAGCAGGATCGACCGGCGCTCCTGCGGGCGCGGCGCGACATGGCGCTGATCCTCCTGGGATTCTGGCGCGGGTTTCGCAGTGATGAGCTGTGCCGTGTACAAATCGAGCACGTTCAAGCGATCGCCAGCTCTGGCATCACACTCTACTTACCGCGCACCAAGAGCGACCGCGAGAACCTCGGCAAGACCTACCAGACCCCAGCCTTGCAACGCCTTTGCCCGGTGAACGCTTACATCCAGTGGATCACCGAAGCCGCATTGGTTCGTGGGCCGGTGTTTCGAGGCATCGATCGCTGGGGGCACCTGAGCGAGGAGGGGTTGCACGCCAACAGTGTCATCCCGCTACTGCGCCAGGCCCTTGAGCGCGCCGGCATTCCCGCCGAGCACTACACCAGTCACTCCTTGCGACGCGGCTTTGCCAGTTGGGCCCATCAGAGTGGTTGGGACTTGAAGTCGTTGATGAGTTACGTGGGCTGGAAGGATATGAAGTCCGCCATGCGCTATGTTGAAGCCAGCCCGTTTCTGGGCATGGCCCGACTCGCGGAAAAGCCGTTGGCGCTGTAGATCACGTTTTCTTCTATTAATACCGTCGGCTAATAGCGAAAACAAATCACCAGCATGAGGTTTGCCAATGAGCCATCCGGGGATCGAGTGGGTAGGATTCACCCCATCAACTTGTTAACCCAACTTTTCAACCCTGACGGAGAGTCATCGATGCCTATCATCAACAGCCACGTTAAACCGTTCAAAGCTGACGCCTTCAAAAATGGCGACTTCGTAAAAGTGTCGGACGCTGACCTGAAAGGCAAATGGTCTGTCGTTTTCTTCTACCCGGCTGACTTCACCTTCGTTTGCCCGACCGAACTGGAAGACCTCGCTGACAACTACGACGCGTTCCAGAAACTGGGCGTCGAGATCTACAGCGTTTCCACCGATACCCACTTTGCCCACGCTGCCTGGCACAACACTTCGCCAGCCATCGGCAAAATCCAGTACACCATGATCGGTGACCCGACTCACGCCATCTCCCGCAACTTCGACGTGCTGATCGAAGACGCAGGCCTGGCTGACCGTGGCACCTTCGTGATCAACCCTGAAGGCCAGATCAAAATCGTTGAACTGAACGATGGCGGCGTTGGCCGCGACGCTTCCGAGCTGCTGCGCAAGATCAAGGCTGCCCAGTACGTCGCTGCTCACCCAGGCCAGGTTTGCCCGGCCAAGTGGAAAGAAGGCGAGGCCACTCTGGCGCCGTCCCTGGACCTGGTCGGCAAGATCTAAGTCTGTGAGCGCTACAACAGGGCGGTACGCCGCACCTACTCAGTAAGCTGCAACCGCCCTCAAAAACGCCCGGGCGAGATTCGCTCGGGCGTTTTTTTATGCCTGCTTTTCACGAAATACCAGAAAGGAAATCGCCCGTATGTTGGACGCCAATCTTAAAGCCCAGTTGAAATCGTACCTGGAACGGGTCACCCAGCCGATCGAGATCGTTGCCTCCCTCGACGACGGTGCGAAATCCCAGGAAATGCTCGAACTGTTGAAAGACGTTGCCAGTCTTTCCACGCAAATTACTTTGCTCGATAACGGTGATGACGCACGCAAGCCATCGTTCTCGATCAATCGCCCGGGCGCCGACATCAGCCTGCGCTTTGCCGGCCTCCCGATGGGCCACGAATTCACCTCGTTGGTGTTGGCGCTGTTGCAAGTCGGCGGCCACCCTTCGAAGGCCAGCGTTGAAGTGATCGAACAGATTCGCTCACTCAAAGGCGAGTTCAGCTTCGAGACTTACTTCTCGCTGTCCTGCCAGAACTGCCCGGACGTGGTCCAGGCGCTGAACCTGATGGCCGTGTTGAACCCCAACATCCGCCACGTCGCCATTGATGGCGCGCTGTTCCAGGCCGAAGTCGATGAGCGCCAAGTCATGGCAGTGCCAAGCATCTACCTGAACGGCGTGAACTTCGGCCAGGGCCGCATGGGCCTGGAAGAAATCCTCGCCAAGCTCGACACCCGCGGCATCGAGCGTCAAGCCGAGAAGCTCAGCGCCAAGGACGCCTTTGATGTATTGGTCGTCGGCGGTGGTCCAGCGGGTGCAGCAGCGGCGATCTATGCCGCGCGTAAAGGCATTCGCACCGGTGTCGCGGCAGAACGTTTTGGTGGGCAGGTGCTCGACACCATGGCCATCGAAAACTTCATCTCCGTGCAGGAAACCGAAGGGCCAAAACTGGCCAGCGCGCTCGAAGAACACGTCAAGCAATACGACGTCGATATCATGAACCTGCAACGCGCCACCGCGCTGATCCCGGCGAAGAATCCCGGTGAGTTGCATGAGGTCCGTTTCGAAAGCGGTGCCACACTGAAAACCAAGGCGCTGATTCTCGCCACCGGTGCGCGCTGGCGTGAAATGGGCGTGCCGGGCGAGCAGGAATACAAAGCCAAAGGCGTCTGTTTCTGCCCGCATTGCGACGGTCCGCTGTTCAAGGGTAAGCGTGTGGCGGTGATCGGCGGCGGTAATTCCGGCGTTGAAGCGGCCATCGACCTGGCCGGTATCGTCAGCCACGTCACGCTGCTGGAGTTCGACAGCAAACTGCGCGCCGATGCGGTGTTGCAACGCAAGCTGTTCAGCCTGCCGAACGTCACCGTCATTACCAGTGCCTTGACCAGTGAAGTAAAAGGTGATGGCCAGAAGGTGACCGGTCTGGTCTACAAAGATCGCGATTCGGGCGAGTTCAACACGGTCAACCTCGAAGGCATCTTCGTGCAGATCGGTTTGCTACCTAACACCGATTGGCTCAAGGGCACCATCGAGTTGTCGCCTCGTGGCGAGATCATCGTCGATGCTCGCGGTGAAACCTCGATGCCGGGCGTGTTTGCTGCCGGTGACGTGACCACCGTGCCGTATAAGCAGATCGTGATTGCGGTGGGCGAGGGCGCCAAGGCTTCCCTGAGCGCATTCGATCACCTGATCCGGACCTCGGCCCCCGCATAAACGCCGCCGCTGAAAACACAAAACCCCATGAGTGATCATGGGGTTTTTTGTGCTTCACACACTCCTGCAGGGGTATGTTTGGTGAAGGTTAAAGCGGAGCAGGCTGAATGATTTCAACCCAGTAAGCATCCGGGTCTTTAATGAAGGCCAGGCTCTTCATGCGTCCGTCATTCAAACGCTTCTGAAAGTCACAGCCCAGCGCTTCAAAACGTTCGCACGCCGCGCGGATGTCCGGCACGGAGATGCAAATATGACCAAAACCACGCGGGTCGGTGTTGCCGTTGTGGTAGGCGAAGTCAGGGTCGTTCTCGGTGCCGTGGTTGTGGGTCAGTTCGAGAATGCCGGGAATCGACTTCATCCACTCGGTGCGGGCGGCAGCGTCGGCCGGGATCTGGTTCTTGTCGACCAGGGCGAGGAAATACAGGCTGAATTCCGCTTCTGGAAAATCGCGTTTTTCCACCAGCGAGAAACCGAGGATACGCGTGTAGAAGTCCAGGGACTTGGTGATGTCCTTGACCCGCAGCATGGTGTGATTGAAGACGAATTTCTGGGTGGCGGTGTCAGGCTGGGCGGTGACGCCTGGGAAGGTGTTCAATTCGTGCAGGCTCATGGGCCCTCCGGAAAATAAGTGGGGCTAACGAATGGTCACAATGATACGCAAGGGCTCTGACATCACCAAACCCAAACGGTCTGCTATTGCCTGACAGGCGGGCGAGGCTCAGACTTTACGGTTCAATTCGTGAGTGTTTATTGCAATGGTTCGATTCTGTAAGCCGATGTTCGTCCTGCTGGGCCTGTTTTCAATGGTTGCCATTGCTCATGCCGAGGCGCCACAGGTGACGTGGCCCAGTGGCTGGGAAGTCGAAGCCCTTGCGCCAGACGCGGCCAATTCAGCTGTTTCCCGTCAGCGTGCGGTCAAAAACGATCAAAGCGGCACGCCAGTCATGGTCATGGAGTTGACGATGACTCAAGTCGAAAGCGGTCATCAAGTGAATGTGCAGGGCGTTTTGCTTGAGATGCGCAAAGCGGTGCAGAAAGATTTCTTTCAAAGCGGCTATCAAAGTGTCTGCAACAAAATACATCCCGCGACATTGAGCCGCCTGTCGGCGCTGGAAACAACCTGCACCATTACCCAGAACGGGCGACACGTGCTGTCGCAAACATTGGTCGGGGCGGTGGATGCCGATAAAGCCTATGTTCTTTCTTACGCAGGGCAGGCCGAGGCTTATAAGGCAAGTCAGGAAGAAATCGAGGCGGTGCGTAACAGCTTGAAACTTTAGTGTCGGGGGTTTACGTGTCAGTGGATTTTGGCGGTTTCCGACATTTTTAGATACCCAAAGGCATTAAGCATAAAGTTGATCGGTAAGTTGCGAGTTGATCCCGTCAGATCGTTGCATTTAGTGAGTATTCATGAAAAAGCCCTGCATGAGCAGGGCTTTTTGATAACCGCAAGCTGTTAGCCACGCAGCCAGGAATCAACAGTGGCTGCGCCATATTGTTCCTTCCAGGCCTTCAGGCCGCGGTGGTTGCCGCCCTTGGTTTCAATCAGTTCGCCGGTGTGCGGGTTCTGATAGACCTTGACCACGCGAGCGCGGCGGGTTTTAGGTGTTTTTGCTTGTTGCAGGCCGGATTTTGCCGGGTTCGGATCGAGGATGGCGATGATGTCACGCAGGCTTTTGCCGTAGGTTTTCATCAGCCCCTGGAGCTTTTCTTCGAATTCGATTTCTTTCTTGAGGCCGGCATCATTCTTCAGCGATTCCAGCTGCTTGAGCTGTTCCTGAAGGGCCTTTTCAGCTGCACGAAATTCAGCGAGTCTGGACAATATCTTTACTCCAATAGTGTGTTTGGCTGATACCAACCGCAAACAAAGCTATAAGCCAAGAGCCTTGAAGCGACTCGGTGATAGTGGCTCACCTGCTCATCTTGCACAGGTACGAAAAATTGTAGTAGTTAATTGGCCAAGAGTAAATCCTGACATTTTCTTCATGTAACAACAGTAGTCTTTTGATTCAATTTGGTGCGCGATGCCGATGATTCGTCGCATAAAACCATTAGTTAATGGTGGGTTAATGCGCTAATGAATTCTGCGGCGGGCATCGGTCGACCGAACAGATAACCTTGCAGGAAGTTCACACCGTGGGCGGTCAGATAGTCGCTTTGTTCTTCGGTTTCGACACCTTCGGCAACGATCCCCAGATCGAGCTTGGCCGAGAGTTCGATGATGGTGTCCAGAATATGCCGTGAAAGGGCGTCGATGCCGATCATGGCCACGAAACTCTGGTCGATTTTCAGGAAGTCCACATTGAACTGTCGCAGATAACCCAGGCTGGAATGCCCGGTGCCAAAGTCGTCAATCGCGATCATCACGCCCAGTGCATGAAGTCGTTCAAAGAGCTCCAACGTAATGTCGCTGGGCTTGATCAATTCGCGCTCGGTCAGTTCCAGCACCAGGTAAATGGAGCCGGGTGCAAAGGCACTGAGAAACTCACGACAGTCCTTGACCAGTTCCAGGTCCTTGCAGTGGCTGGCAGTGATATTGATGCCGATGTGAAAGGGCTCGGCGAACGAGGAAGAAACAGGCCCCAGCAATTGCGCAGTCTGGCGCATGAGGGAACGGGTCATGGGCACGATCAACCCGGAGTCTTCGGCGAACGGGATAAACAGATCAGGCCGGACCAGGCCTTCCTTTGGGTGCTTCCAGCGCATCAACACTTCGGTGCCGGACCACTTCCGGGTATCGCCATGCACCACGGGCTGAAACCAGGGAACAAACTCGTCGGCCGCGAGGGCGCGCTGCATTTCATGAATGGGCGACCATGAACGCCTTTGCAAGACGTGCCCGATGGCGCCCGATGCCACGCCAAAAAAAATCAGCAGGCTGAACAACGGCGGATATTCGCTGGCCATGTAACGCCAGTTTTCCCCTTCTGGGAAACCGGAGACGACTGAAAAGGCATAGCGCGAGGACGTCTGTTCGCTTTCGGCCAAGGGCAAAGCGGGCAGGGCGCCTTCGTGGACTTTGCCGTCGACCGACAACCAGTACGGCCCCACTTGCAACAGCAGTATCGTCTTGCGACCAATCAGGCGCAGCACATTAGTCAAGTGGTAACCGTCTAGCGTCGTCATCGCCCCCTGTTTTCCCTCATTCAGGCGATACACCAGCAACGCCGTATCGGGGGTGACCGGGTTGCCGTTCATAAGCCGCAACTTGCCTTGCACGTAGTTTGCGGCGTCGACCTTTTGCTGAGTGTTACCAAACAACGAAGTGCAATAAAGGTTGTCATCCCACACCAGGCTGGCCGAGCGCACAAACGGGCGGCGGGTGACTTGTTCACGCAAGGCCAGTATGACGTCGTCGCAATTTTTTCCGGCCAGCGGCAACAACTCGCTCGCGGACTGCGCCGTGTTGTCCAGCATCAGTTCGAACTGGCGCACGGCTTCGTCTGCGGTCACCCGGGTGCTTTGCTCAAGAGCTCGTCCAGCCTGCATATAGAGAATGGCAAAACCCAATATCACCGGAAGCAATCCACACAGCAGGGTCACCAGAATGCGGATGCGCAACGGGCGACGGCGTTTGGCACTCAATGGCATTCGCGAAATCTCTCACACAGAAACAGGGCTCTCAACTGCGGGCAGGACAACAACACGCCTCCCATAAAGAGTTCAGGTAGTGGCCATGATAGTTGGCCCTTGGCGCTTATGCCGCTCAATGAGCGTTCAGGCCAGTGGCCAGTTTGATAAAGGCCAGCGTCGCGGGTGACGCCTGACGCTGGTCCAGCACCGCCAGTCCGACCTGGCGAATAACGGGGGGCGACAGTGGTTTTTTCACATAGCGACTGTTGACGTTGTCGGGCAGAGAACTTTCAGCCACGACCGTCAACGCATCGCCGCGGCTGACCGTGTCCAGCGTGCTGAGCAATTGTGAGCAGCGATATCGGATGTTCGGTATGAGGCGAGCGGCGCTGAACAGTCGCGACACCAGCTCCGATGAGCCTGCCTCCGTCAGCACGAACGGGTCGTTGCACAAATCGCTCAAACTCAGATTGTCGCGATCGGCCAGTGCGTGCTCGGCAGGCACCAGTGCGACCATCTGATCTTCCAGCAGTGCGAAGGTGTCGAAGCGTTCTTCAGGCAGCACCACAAAACCGATGTCGATTCGCCGCTCTTCAAGCCATTGAATCACCTGGCGATCCGGGCCTTCGTCGATGTGGACTTCAATGCCCGGATGCGCCGTGCGGTAGTGCTGCAGGATCTGCGGCAGCAGGCGGATCGATGAGGTCGGGCCAAACGAGCCGATGCGCAACGTGCCGCGCTTCATCCCGCGCGCATCGGCCGCTTCCTGGCGCAAGGTGTTGGCCAGCCCGAGCATTGTTCGGGCGCGCATTAACAGTTGTTGGCCGATATCGCTCAGTTCGACCTGGGACTGATGCCGCCGCAGCAGTTCGACGCCGAGTTCCTGTTCCAGCGACTTGAGCGCGTGAGACACCGCCGACTGGGAAATCCCCAGGCGATTGGCTGCCGCCGTGAAGCCACGCAGTTCAGCAACCAGTGAGAAAATCTCGAGTTGAGTCAGGGTCATGAGTTTTTACTCATTTTACGATGATCGTTGATTAGTCGAATGATACGTCATCTTCCTCGCCCTGGTTTTGCTTCTCCATGACAATCTCTGCGAAAACAATGACTTCGCACACACCGGTGTATCTGAAACTCGCCGCCGTCACCATGATCTGGGGCGGGACATTTGTGGCCGGGCGTTTTCTCGCCGACAGTCTCAGCCCGTTGTTCGCCGCCAGCCTGCGGTTCCTGCTGGCCAGCGCGGCGTTGTTGCTGTTTCTGCTGTTGGCGCGTATCCCGTTGATCCGGCCGAACCCGCAACAATGGCTGCGACTGGCGCTGCTGGGGTTCTTCGGGATCTTCTTCTATAACCTGTGCTTCTTTTATGGGCTGCATTACATCAACGCCTCGCGAGCCTCGTTGATTGTTGCGCTGAACCCGGCAGTGATCGGCCTCGCCTCATGGTTGCTGTTCAAGGAGCGCCTGAGCCGGGCCAAAGTCTTCGGCATCGTGATTTGTATGGCCGGGGCGAGTGTGGTGATTGCCAGTCGTAACCCGCAGCTATTGGCCGGCAACGCTGATGCCTGGATAGGTGACTTGCTGATTTTCGGCTGCGTGCTCGGCTGGGGTATTTATTCGCTGTTCTCCAAAGCGCTGAATCATTCGCTGGGGCCGGTGCAGACGGTGACGTATTCGATTCTGTTGGGCACGGCGATGCTCTGGGTGACCAGTGCCGTGCGCGGTGAACTGAGTGTCAGCGCGCTGCTCAGCCTCGGTCCGCAACAATGGCTGAGCCTGATGTACCTCGGGGTTTTGGGTTCGGCGCTGGCCTACATTGGTTATTACGACGGCATCCGCCAGATCGGCGCGACGCGTTCAGGAGTGTTCATAGCCTTGAACCCGTTGACCGCCGTCATCCTCGGCGCACTGTTGCTGGGCGAGCCGTTGACACTGGCGATGTACCTTGGCGGCGTGTTGATTCTGGCGGGGATTTTCCTCTGTAATAAACCCCTTGCGCGAGTAGGGGAAAAGGGGATTTGATACAGAAGGCGGACAAACCGATTTACGCTGTGTAGAATCGGGTTACGCATACAATAATAAACGTCTTCTGGCAGCAGAAGCCTCGCCCGCAAGAGCCTTGGGTCGACAATGAAGAGTTTTGGGTTTCAATTGATCTACGGTGACTTCCTCGCCCGCAGCGTGCGGGGCATCTCCTGTGCGCCACCCGCCGGTCTCAGCATTGCTAGCAACTAACACTTTTTAACTGTTAATTCTAAAAGCATGATGAGGCGCCAAAATGGCAGATTTATACGAAAACCCAATGGGCCTGATGGGCTTTGAGTTCATCGAATTCGCATCGCCAACCCCGAACACCCTGGAGCCGATCTTCGAGATCATGGGCTTCACCAAGGTGGCGACCCACCGCTCCAAAGACGTGCACCTGTATCGCCAGGGCGCGATCAACCTGATCCTCAACAACGAACCGCACAGCGTTGCTTCGTACTTCGCGGCCGAGCACGGCCCGTCGGTATGCGGCATGGCGTTTCGCGTCAAGGATTCGCAGCTCGCCTACAAGCGCGCACTGGAACTCGGCGCCCAGCCGATCCACATCGAAACCGGTCCGATGGAACTGAACCTGCCGGCGATCAAAGGCATTGGCGGTGCGCCGCTGTACCTGATCGACCGTTTCGGCGAAGGCAGCTCGATCTATGACATCGACTTCGTGTTCATCGAAGGTGTGGACCGCAATCCGGTCGGTGCCGGCCTGAAAATCATCGACCACCTGACGCACAATGTGTATCGCGGTCGCATGGCCTACTGGGCCAACTTCTACGAGAAGCTGTTCAACTTCCGCGAAATTCGCTACTTCGACATCAAGGGCGAATACACCGGCCTGACCTCCAAGGCCATGACCGCGCCGGACGGCATGATCCGCATCCCGCTGAACGAAGAGTCGTCCAAGGGCGCCGGGCAGATCGAAGAGTTCCTGATGCAGTTCAACGGCGAAGGCATCCAGCACGTTGCGTTCCTGTCCGATGACCTGATCAAGACCTGGGATCACCTGAAAAGCATCGGCATGCGCTTCATGACCGCGCCACCGGAAACGTATTACGAAATGCTCGAAGGCCGTTTGCCAAACCACGGCGAGCCGGTGGATCAACTGCAAGCGCGGGGCATTCTGCTGGACGGTTCGTCCGAGTCGGGTGACAAGCGCCTGCTGTTGCAGATCTTCTCGGAAACCCTGATGGGGCCGGTGTTTTTCGAATTCATCCAGCGTAAAGGCGACGATGGTTTCGGCGAAGGCAACTTCAAGGCGCTGTTTGAATCGATCGAACGCGACCAGGTTCGTCGTGGCGTGCTCGCCACCGAGTAACCCGCCACACCACTAAACCTGCAGGAGTGAGCCTGCTCGCGATAGCTGTCTTTCAGTCAACATTGATGTTGAATTAGAAGACGCTGTCGCGAGCAGGCTCACTCCTGCATTTGTTTTGTGTAAGGCTTAAGGGCGGCGCTGTCGCATCAGGTGTTTGAAGCCTTCGAACACCAGCACCACCACCGCCATCCAGATCGGAATATAGGTCAACCATTCCCCAGGCTTGATGCTTTCCCCCAGCAGCAACGCCACGCCCAGCAACAACACCGGCTCGACGTAACTCAACAACCCGAAAAGACTAAACGGCAACAAGCGGCTGGCGATGATGTAGACCACCAATGCCGACGCGCTGATCACCCCCAGGATCGGGATCAACAGCGACAGCCACGGGTGTTGATCGAACACGCCGAAGCCTTGCTCGCCACTTTGCACAAACCAGAATGCCACCGGCAGCGTCAACGCCATGTCCAGCCACAAACCACCGAGGTTGTCCGAGGCCAGGCGCTTGCGCCCGATGAAATAGGTGGGATAACCAATGCACACCAGCAACGTCGCCCAGGAAAAACCACCGACCTGATACACCTCATTGATCACGCCGAGGCAGGCCAGTACCACGGCGACTTTTTGCAGGTAGGACAAGCGTTCGCCGTAGGCGATTCGCCCGGTCAGCACCATCGTCAGTGGCAGCAGGAAATACCCCAGTGATACGTCCAGGCTGTAGCCGTTGAGCGGCGCCCACATGAACAGCCAGAGTTGCACGCCAAGCAGGGCCGAGGAGGCGATCAGGGCGGCGATCAATGTCGGATTCGCCATGGCGCGCCGGACAATCTCCACCACGCGCGTCCACTCGCCGGACACCACCATGAACACGGTCATGCAGGGCACGGTCAGCAACATGCGCCAGCCGAAAATTTCCACGCCGCTCAGGGGCGTGAGCAACGACGTGTAGTAGTACATGACGGCAAACAGCACCGAGGCCGACACCGATAAAGCGATACCTTTAGACAAACTGCCCTCGCGAGGTTGAAGGTGAAACAGGGCGCAGAGGATACGTGGTTTTACAGTCGAATATCGGCTGATCAATCACCACAAACCTAGTGTGGGAGCGTAGCTTGCCCGCGATGCAGACACCGCGGTACATCCCTCAGACCGCGTCGATGCCATCGCGGGCAAGCCACGCTCCCACACGGGTTGTGTGTTTCTTCAGTGGGTGCGGGGTTTACGGCCCGACACAAAATGGCTCACGTCATTAAACCCCGGCGTCGACGAGTGCCCCGGCACCACCAGCGAATCAATAAACGCCTCATCCTGCGCCGTAATCTTCACCGCTTGCGCCTTGGTGTACGCGTCCCACTGTTCTTCGGTGCGCGGCCCGACAATCGCTGAAGTGACCGCGCCGTTGTTCAGCACCCAGGCAATCGCAAACTCGACAATCCCCACGCCACGTTCCTGGGTGTACTGCTGAATCTGCTGGGCAATGCGCAACGACTCAACCCGCCATTCGGTTTCCAGAATGCGTTTGTCGGCACGCCCGGCGCGGCTATCGGCGTCCGGCTTCACATCCGGCGCATATTTGCCGCTGAGCACACCTCGCGCCAACGGGCTGTAAGGCACAACACCCAGACCATAATTGTGGGCGGCGGTGATTTGTTCGGTCTCGGCCTGACGGTTGACGATGTTGTACAGCGGTTGGCTGATCACTGGCCGGTCGACGCCCAGTTGATCGGCCACACGGATCACCTCGGCAATGCGCCAGCCACGGTAGTTCGACAAACCCCAATAGCGAACCTTGCCCTGACGAATCAGGTCGCCCATCGCCGACACGGTCACTTCCAGCGGCGTGTTGTGGTCTTCGCGGTGCAGGTAATAGATGTCGAGGTAGTCAGTGCCCAAACGGGTCAGGCTGGCGTCGATGCCGTTGAACAGGTGTTTGCGGCTCAAGCCGCTGCGGTTCGGTACACCGTCCACCGGGCCGAAGCCAACCTTGGTCGCCAGCACCCATTCGTGGCGGTTGCCGGCAATCGCTTCGCCGACGATTTCTTCGGAACGCCCGCCGGTGTAAACGTCGGCGGTGTCGATGAAATTGATGCCCTGGTCCCAGGCCTTGTCGATGATCCGCAGGGAATCTTCGGTGCTGGTCTGTTCGCCGAACATCATGGTGCCCAGGGTCAGGGTAGAGACCTGTAAACCTGAATGACCCAGCGTGCGATAGCTCATGAGGAAATCCTTTTACCGGTGGGGGGGGGAAAGGCCTCAATCAAATACCAGAACCGTCGTCGGGAGCAATCGGAATATCAGCTCAATGGTGGAGCCAGTGTAGGAATGAGCCTGTGGCAATAAACAGCAATGTTTAAACGGGCGGGAGGGAAGGGATTGGAGGCTACATAACCTTGCGCCGTTGCCTACGACTGCGCCAGAATCCGCCGGCTTGTGCGCCTTGGGGCTGGGCTCTATCGTTTGCTCGTCGCTGAAAAACAGCGATCGGGTTTGGTAGCCCGGGATTTACGTAAGGTTCGCAGCATCACTATTTCGTGGCGTCTTTCGTCTCGACTTTATGGTGGTCATGCACAGGGCGTCTTCGGGCGCGCCGGTCTCCTTGCGTCCCGGTCTACCAACCTGCGTATGGCCACCACCTCTTCGTTTGGTAGCGAAAGTGATGGCTCCTTATTCGACGCAAGGAGTTTCATCTATGTTCAAGATCACACCCAACCCACCAGAAACCGACATCGACACCGACGACGTTTCGCCGTACGAATCCACCAATCCCAAAAAACTCAACACCGCCGCCGACCGCGCCCTCGATTACTACCTCAAACCGGTCATCCCCAAAGACACCCCACGCAAACCCAGCACCATCTATTCCATCGGCCCCGACACCGATCACGAAACCCTGCTGGTCAACGCCTGCGAGACGTTGGCGTCAGCGAGTGTGATGTTGAGTGATTTCGCCGGGCAACTGAACGGCACACAGCGCCATACACTGCTGGGCATTCAAAACTCCGTCATGCTGGGTGAACTGGCGGTGAACCGGATGCTGGATAACGTCGACCCGTATAGCTAAAGCGGTCTCGAGATGATCGTTCCCACGCGCGTGGGAACGATCAGGGGCAGAGGCTTCGTTACACCCGCAACGTCCGCGTCATCCGCAGTGCCAGCAAGCTGCCACCCACAATCACACCCGCCAGCAGATAAAGCGCAGCATCCGTCGAACCGGTGCTGTCCTTGACCCAGCCCACCAGGTAAGGGCTGAGGAAACCTGCCATCTGCCCCATGGAGTTGATCAACGCCAGACCACCCGCCGCCGCGCCCGCGCTCAGCAGTGCCGTCGGCACCGGCCAGAACATCGGCAGGCCGGTGAGGGCGCCCATGGTGGCGATGCTCAGGCCGAGAATCGCAATCGCCGGCGTCGTCGCGAAATTCACCGCGATCAACAGACCCACCGCGCCCATCAACATCGGCACCACCAAATGCCAGCGACGTTCCTTGCGCAGGTCCGCCGAGCGACCGACCAGCAACATGAACACCGCCGCCAACAGGTACGGAATCGCACTCAACCAGCCGATCACCAGGTTATCGCTGAAGCCCAGGTTCTTGATGATCGACGGCAGCCAGAAGTTGATCGCGTACACGCCGCTCTGGATGCAGAAGTAGATCAAACCAAACGCCCAGATCGCCGGGTTTTTGAACACCGCCAGCAACGAATCCGTGGTGGTTTTCGGCTTGTTGGCCAAGTCTTCAGCGTGATCCGCTTCCAGTACCGAGCGCTCGAACGGGGTCAGCCATTTGGCGTTGGCGTAGCTGTCGCTCAGCAGGAAATAGGCGAGGGCACCGAGGATCACAGTCGGAATGCCTTGCAGCAGGAACATCCACTGCCAGCCGGCCAAGCCGCCCTGGCCTGCACCAAAGTGATTGAGGATCCAGCCAGAAAACGGGCTGCCGAGCAGGCCGGACACCGGGATCGCCGACATGAACAGCGCCATGATGCGGCCCCGGCGGAAGGTCGGGAACCATTGCGATAGATACAGGACCACGCCCGGGAAGAACCCGGCTTCGGCGGCGCCGGTGAACAGGCGCAGGGTGTAGAACTCGGTCGGGGTGGTGACGAACAGCAGGCACGTCGAGAGCGTGCCCCAGACGATCATCATCAGCGCGATCCAGCGTCGCGGGCCGAATTTGGTCAGGGCCAGGTTGCTCGGCACGCCGCACAGCACGTAGCCAATAAAGAAGATCCCGGCACCGAGGCCGTACACGGTTTCGCTGAATTTCAGGGCGTCGAGCATCTGCAGTTTGGCAAATCCAACGTTCACCCGGTCGAGGTAGTTGAACAGGTAGCAGATGAAGATGAAGGGGATCAAACGCAGGGTAATGCGTTTGTAGACGGCGTTTTTCTCGTCAACGATGGCCTGGGTAGCGGCGGCGCTCTGTGACATGGCGGCTCTCTCTTTATTATGATTTTTTTTTTTGCAAGGGTAACGTTGATCGCCCAGTGAGTCTCGGCCACGCCTTGGGTGGTTGTCTTTGTGCCTGAGCACAGGGTTTGCGACCAAGGCCTGTGCGGGTGAACAACCCGTCCCACCCCGTTTTCAAGGATCACCGTTATGTTCGAACTCGATCACGACCTGGCCCAGGACATCGTCGACCGGGCGATGGCCATCCTGCCGTACAACGTCAACGTGATGGACAGCCAGGGATTGATTCTCGGCAGCGGCGAACCGGAGCGCATCAACACCCGCCACGAGGGTGCGCAATTGGTGCTGGCCAACGGGCGGGTGGTGGAAATCGACGCGCAAACGGCAATGCATCTCAAGGGCGTGCAACCGGGGATCAACTTGCCGCTGCTGCTGGATGGGCGCTTGATTGGCGTGCTTGGCATCACTGGCGAGCCCGAGCCGTTGCGCACCTATGCCGAGTTGGTGCGGATGACCGCCGAGATGCTGGTCGGCCAGCGCAATCAGCAGGCCGACCAGCAATGGCGGCGTCAGCGTTGTGACGATCTGCTCGCGTTGCTGCTGAGCGAGGCCGGGGACTCGCCGCGCTTGCTCGATGAGGCGCAGCAATTGGGGCTCAAGCCGCAGATGACGCGGGTGCCGTATCTTTTTGAACTGGGCTTGGAACACGGCCCGGCGCAAACCGTTGAAGCGCTGAGCGCCTGGCTGATGTCGCGTTACCCGGACAGTTGGTGCGTGAGTTCGGCGAAGTCGTCGTTGCTGTGGTGCCGACCGGCTTCGCAATCGATCGAGAATGATCGGCTGCTGGAAAAACTCGACGGCTTGGGCTGGAACATTTTGCGCATCGCCGTGGGCGGGCAGGCCGATGGCTTATCGGGGCTGCGCCGCTGCTACCGGCGCGTGGGTGATTTGTTGGCGTATGGACGCGATGTGTTGCCGCGTTCGCGCTTGCTGACGCTGACCCGTTATCGATTGCCGGTGATGCTGTGGCGGCATCGTAATGACGATGCGCTGGACGAATTGCTCAAGCCGCTGCGCAAAGTCATTGCCAAGGATGGCAACGGTCAACTGTTGGCGACGCTGCGCAGCTGGTGTGATCACGATGGTCAGAGCCAGGCGTGTGCTGATGCGCTGGGGATTCATCGCAATAGCTTGCGGTATCGGATGGAGCGGATTGCCGAGTTGAGTGGGGTTGATCCTCTCAGGCTGGACGGGATGCTTGCGCTCTACCTCGGCGTCCAGCTCCTGCCCCAAACCGACTGACCGAACACAACCCCTGTAGCAGCTGCCGAGCCTGCGAGGCTGCGTTCGGCTGCGCAGCAGTCGTAAAATCACGCACTGCGGTGTGTCAGGGAAATTGCGCTTGCCGGGTTTACGACGACTTCGCGGCCGAACGCAGCCTCGCAGGCTCGGCAGCGGCTACAACACAGTGTGTAGTCGTGCGGTTTTGTGAAAATGAACAATAAACGCCACACCCACTTGTGCAGCGGACTGGCGTTATTGTCCGGGGCTACTGGCAGCATGGAGCGCATTGGAACTGGAGAATTCGCATGAAAATCGTCATCGCCCCCGATTCGTTCAAGGACAGCCTCAGCGCCCAAGGCGTGGCCGACGCCATTGCATTGGGGCTGGCAGACGTGTGGCCGGACGCGCACTTGGTCAAATGCCCGATGGCCGACGGCGGCGAAGGCACGGTCGAGTCTATTCTGGCCGCGTGCAAGGGCGAATGGCGCCGCACGAAGGTGCGGGGGCCACTCGGTGCAACCGTTGACGCCGCCTGGGGCTGGCTCCCGCACAACCACACCGCGATCATCGAAATGGCCGAGGCCAGTGGCCTGCAACTGGTTCCGCCGGGCAAACGCGACGCGTGCACCAGCAGCACCTTCGGCACCGGCGAGCTCATTCGCGCGGCACTCGATGCCCGTGCGCAACGGGTGATTCTGGCAATTGGTGGTAGCGCCACCAACGATGGCGGTGCCGGGGCGATGCAGGCGCTGGGCGTGAAGTTGCTGGATGCGCAGGGGCAAACCCTGGCACCGGGCGGTTTGGCGTTGGCGCAACTGGATCGCATTGATCTGAGCGGCATGGATTCGCGCCTGAGTGGCGTGCGTTTTGACATTGCTGCCGACGTTAACAATCCACTGTGCGGCCCTCACGGCGCTTCGGCGATTTTCGGCCCGCAGAAAGGCGCATCGCCCGAGCAAGTCCAGAAACTGGATAACGCGCTGGGGCACTTTGCCCAACTGTGTGCGCGTGCGTTGGGTCACGACGTCAAGGACGAACCGGGCAGTGGGGCGGCCGGCGGTCTGGGATTTGCCGCCAAGGCGTTTCTCGGCGCGCAGTTCCAGGCCGGTGTGGACGTGGTTGCCGAGTTGGTTGGGCTGGCTGAAGCCGTGCAAGGTGCCGACCTGGTGATTACCGGCGAAGGGCGTTTCGATGCGCAGACCTTGCGCGGCAAGACGCCGTTCGGCGTGGCGCGCATTGCCCGGCAGCAAGGCGTGCCGGTGATCGTGATCGCGGGCACGTTGGGCGAGGGTTATCAGGCGTTGTACGAGCACGGCATCGATGCGGCGTTTGCCTTGGCCAGTGGTCCGATGACGCTGGAACAGGCGTGCGCCGAAGCGCCACGGTTGCTGAAAGATCGCGCGAGCGACATCGCACGGGTCTGGCGAATCGCTAAGTAGCAGCTGTCGAGCCTGCGAGGCTGCGTTCGAGTGTGCAGCAGTCGCAGGATCTAAAAAACGCGACCGCTTCGCAGTCGAACGCACCCTTCGGCAGCTGCTACAGGGATTTGTGTTTCATGAGTGAAACACTCATCCCCCCCGAAATATATTTGCTCATCCCCCGCAGAAATCCTCATCCCCGGCCGATACAACTTATAGACGCTCACACACCCGATTCGACAGTGGCGCCGAGCTGAAGGAACGCCCCTTCAGTGATCACCGGCAAGGATGCTCGCAGCCTCAATCACCCGAGAATCCACTTATGTCACTGCGTAATCTGAACATCGCGCCTCGCGCCTTCCTCGGTTTTGCTTTCATTGCCTTGCTCGTCATCGTGCTGGGTGTGTTTGCCGTGAACCGCATGTCGATCATCCGTCAATCCTCAATCGATATGAGCAGTACTCAACTGCCCAGCGTCAGCTTCCTGGGCAATGTCACCGAAAATATCCTGCGCATGCGCATTTTGTCGTTCCGGATTCTGGTCAACCGCGAACCGGCCAGCCTGCAAGAAGCCGAAACCCGCATTGCCGTGCTCACCGACAAGGCGCGCAAGGCGCAGGCCAGCTATGCCGCATTGCCGATGGGCCCGGACGAAGCGGCGCTGTATAAAGTGTTCAGCGCGACGCTGGACAATTACATGCAAGCGCAGCGCGAAATGTTGGACCTTTCGCGCCAGAACAAGGTCGAGGAGCTGCGCACCTTGATCAACACGCGGATCAAGGACGGCACCGACCTGATGGGCGAACAGCTGAATAAGCTGGTGGCCTATAACAATGAGGCCGCGAAAACGGCCGGTGTCACCGCCGAAGAAAACTACAACACCGCCGTGTACGGCATCATTCTGGTGTCGGTGCTGGCGTCGCTCATGACTGTGCTGCTGGCCTGGCTGCTGACCCGCAGCATCGTCACCCCGCTGAACCGCGCGGTGCAGGCGGCCGAAACCATCGCCGGCGGCAACCTGACCAAAGTTATCGAGATTGACGGCAAGGACGAACCGGCTCGTTTGCTCGGCGCCTTGGCCGCCATGCAAACCAACCTGCGCCAAACCATCGAACAGATCGCCGGTTCCGCCACGCAACTGGGCGCTGCCGCTGAAGAGCTCAGCACCGTGACCGAGGAAGCCTCGCGCGGCCTGCAACAGCAAAACAACGAAATCGAACAAGCTGCCACCGCCGTCAACGAAATGACCGCCGCCGTGGAAGAGGTCGCGCGCAACGCGGTGTCGACCTCGGAAGCCTCCAGCCAGTCGACCCAAGCCGCCCGCGAAGGCCGTGACCGGGTGGTGGAAACCGTCAACGCAATCCAGACCATGACCCACGACGTGCAAAACACCTCGGTGATGATCGAAGGGCTGGCCGCGCAGGGCCGTGACATCGGCAAAGTGCTGGACGTTATTCGCGCCATCGCCGAACAAACCAACCTGCTGGCACTCAACGCCGCCATCGAAGCTGCCCGTGCCGGTGAAGCCGGACGAGGCTTCGCCGTGGTGGCAGACGAGGTGCGGGCATTGGCCCATCGCACTGCGCAATCGACCCAGGAAATCGAAAAAATGGTCGCCGGCATCCAGAACGGCACCGGCCAAGCGGTTTCGTCGATGCAGCAAAGCAATCAGCGCACCCAAAGCACCCTGGAAATGGCCCGCGCCGCCGGTGTCGCGCTGGAGCAGATCACCCAGTCGATCCACTTGATCAACGAACGCAACCTGGTGATCGCCAGTGCGTCGGAAGAACAGGCGCAAGTGTCCCGCGAAGTCGACCGCAACCTGGTGAACATCCGCGACCTGGCCACTCAGTCCGCGACCGGTGCCAACCAGACCAGCGTCGCCACCCATGAACTGTCGCGCCTGGCGGTGGATTTGAATGCGATGGTGGCGCGTTTCGTGATTTGAGATAGGGTGAAGGCTGGGAGTCCGCGCGCGACAGGAGAATCACATGCGCTATTCAGCCTTGACCCAACGAATCGCCGGCGACGGAGCGGCAGCCTGGCGGATTCATGACCGAGCGCTGGACATGCGCGAGCAGGGCATTGATGTCCTGCTTCTGTCGATCGGCGATCCGGATTTCGACACGCCACCACCGATTGTCCAGGCCGCTATCGACAGCTTGCAGGCCGGCGACACCCACTACCCGGACGTGCGCGGCAGCCGCGGATTGCGCAGCAGCATCGCGCGACGCCATAGGCAACGCAGTGGTCAGGCGGTGGACGCCGATCATGTGATTGTGTTTCCGGGGGCGCAATGCGCGGTGTATTCCGTTGCGCAATGCCTGCTCGATCCGGGTGATGAAGTGATCGTCGCCGAACCGATGTACGTGACCTATGAAGGGGTGTTCGGCGCCTGTGCCGCTAAAGTGGTGCCGGTGGCGGTGCGGCCGGAGAACGGCTTTCGCGTTGACCCGGCGGATGTGGCGGCGCTGATCACGCCCAGGACTCGTGTCCTGTTGCTCAACAGTCCGAACAATCCGTCGGGTGCCAGCCTGTCCTTGAAGACCTGGCAAGCGCTGGCAGCATTGTGCGTGCGCCATGACCTGTGGCTGATCAGCGATGAGGTCTACAGCGACTTGTTGTTCGAGGGCGAACACATCAGCCCGGCGAGTTTGCCGGGCATGGCCGAGCGCACCGCGACCATCAACAGCCTGTCCAAATCCCACGCCATGAGCGGCTGGCGCGTGGGGTGGTCGATCGGGCCGAAACCCATGGCCGAGCACCTGGTGAATCTGTCGTTGTGCATGTTGTTCGGGATTCCGGACTTCATCCAGAACGCCGCGCAATTGGCGCTGGATCAAAACTTGCCGGAAGTGGCGCTGATGCGCGAGGAATATCGTCAGCGTCGGGATCTGGTGTGCGCACGGTTGAGCGGATGCCCCGGCATCCAGCCGATCCGTCCGGATGGCGGCATGTTTGTGATGGTTGACGTACGCCAGACCGGGCTCGGCGCCCAGGGCTTTGCCGAACGGTTGCTTGAGGGTTATGGGGTGTCGGTGCTGGCCGGGGAGGCGTTCGGGCCGAGTGCGGCGGGGCATATCCGGATTGGGTTGGTGGTGGATCAGGTGAAGCTGGCGGATGCGTGTCGGCGGATTGCGTTGTGTGCGGCGGACCTGCTGGAGGCGCGTAGAGCCTGAAGTTATTGGCCTCATCGCGAGCAAGCTCGCTCCCACAGGGGTTTGTGAACGCCACAGATCCAATGTGGGAGCGAGCTTGCTCGCGATGGCCGCCTGAAGAACAGCAAATGTCTTAAGCCTGCCACGCCCCGGCATTCACCAGGTTTTTCGGCCGTTCTCCAGCCAACGCCATCAGCAGATTATCCACCGCACACCGCGCCATCGCCTCCCGCGTTTCATGCGTCGCCGAGCCCATGTGAGGCGTCGCCACTACGTTATTCAACGTCATCAACGGTGAATCCAACTGCAGCGGTTCACGCTCAAAAACATCCAGCCCTGCCGCCCGAATCTGTCCTGTACGCAGCGCCTCGATCAGCGCTGCTTCGTCCACCACCTTGCCCCGGGAAATATTGATGAAAATACTTTCCGGGCGCATCAAGGCGAACTCCTCGGCGCCGATCAGCCCTTCGGTTTCAGCCGTCAGCGGCAAGGTCAGGCAAATGAAATCAGCTTGCTGCAAAAGCTCCGTCAGGCTGCGGTACTGTGCATTGAAACGCGCTTCCACCGCCGGTTTCGGCGAATGACTGTGATAAATCACCGGCATGCCAAATCCGAAATGCCCGCGCTGAGCCAAGGCTTCACCAATACGCCCCATGCCGATGATGCCCAGCGTCTTGCCATGCACATCCGTGCCGAAATGCACCGGGCCAATGTTGCGTTGCCATTGGCCGTTGCGAACCATGTTGGCCAATTCCACCACGCGCCGGGCGGTCGCCAGAATCAGCGCGAAACCGGTGTCTGCCGTGGTTTCAGTCAGTACATCCGGCGTGTTGCTCAGCAAGATGCGGCGTTCGGTCAGGTAGTCGATATCGTAATTGTCGACACCGACCGAGACGCTGGCGATGGCTTTCAGATTCGGCGCCAGGTCCAATAACTGCGCGTCCAGTTTCAGGCTCGCGCCGAGCAAACCCTGGGCGCGGGGCAGGGCGTCGCGCAGTTGTGCAATGCCTTCGGGGCTGAGGTTATCGATCAGCGTCACGTCGGTGTGCTCATGCAGGCGAGCCATCAACAGCGGCGAGAGTTTCTTGTACAGCACGACCTGCTTTTTCATCGTCATCATCTCAACTTCATGTTCAAGGGTGAGCCGTCACTGGCCGTTGCGTATCGGCCTTGGCCACGACCCGGTCACTGGCGCCGGGCTTGAGGAACATCGTCAGCACCACCGAGAGCATCAACGCGCCGCTCATCAGCAAGTAAGAAGCGCCGGGCGAGCCGGTGGAGCTGTTCAGGTAACCGACCAGATAGGAGCCGCCAAACGAACCGAGCGCGCCCATGCTGTTGATCAATGCCATGGCACCGCCCGCCACGTTGGCCGGAAGGATTTCGGGGACGATGGCGAAAAATGGCCCGTACGGCGCGTACATGCAGGCGCCGGCAATCACCAGCAGGGTGTAGGACCACCAGAAATGTTCGGCGCCCAAGGCGTAGGAACCGTAGAACGCAATGGAGGCAATCAGCAGCGGCGGCCAGACGAAGCGTTTACGCTTCTGCAGTTTGTCCGAGCCCCACGACACCAGCAGCATGCCGATCACTGCGGCCAGATACGGCAGCGCCGAGAGCCAGCCGGCTTCGATCATGTCCATCTGCGCACCGGCCTTGAGGATCGATGGCAACCACAGCACGAAGCCGTAAACGCCAATGCTCCAGCAGAAAAACTGCAACGCCAGGATGATCACCTTCGGCGAGCGAAAGGCTTCGGCGTAGTTCTTCACCGCTTTGATGCCGACCTGTTCGGCGGCGAGGGCGCTTTCCAGGTCCTGCTTCTCTTGATCGCTGAGCCACTTGGCCTGCGCCGGACGATCGTCCGCCAGGCGCCACCAGATAAATGCCCACAGCACTGCCGGCAAACCTTCGATGATGAACATCCAGCGCCAGCTGAAATGCTGTACCAGATAGCCCGACACCACCGACATCCAGAGCATGGTGACCGGGTTGCCGAGGATCAGGAACGTGTTGGCCCGTGAGCGTTCGGCACGGGTGAACCAGTGGCACAGATAGACCAGCATCGCCGGCATGACCGCGGCTTCAACCACGCCTAGCATGAAGCGAATGACGACCAGCCAGTAGGCATTGGAGACGATCCCGGTCAGCGTCGCGAGCCCGCCCCAGAGGATCAGGCTGACGAAAATCAGCTTTTTGACGCTGTGTTTCTGGGCATAGATCGCGCCGGGCACCTGGAAGAAAAAGTATCCAAGGAAGAACAGCGCGCCGAGCATCGACGACAGGCCCGGCGTGATCATCAGGTCGGCGGCCATGCCCGAGGCAGCGGCGAAGCCATAGTTGGCGCGGTCCAGATACGCCAGGCTATAGGTGATGAACACGATGGGCATGATGTACCACCAGCGGCGGGTGGCGAGTGAGGCGGTTTTCATGGGCAGTGCTCCTGAGCTTGTTGTTTTTGTCGCAGCAGGTAGTTACATCTTCAGCGTTTGTGCGGGTCTCATCGCGAGCAAGCTCGGTTCCTACAACGCCTGTAGGCGCACAGCTTGATGGCGATTGACGCCTTCAAATTCAGTAGATAATTCCAGCCGGGTCGGCAACCCTTCCATATCCCCCCGACTCTGCACCGCACGACTGCCAATCCAGTTGGCACGCCGCACCGCATCGGCAACGCTTTGGTTTTCCAGCAACGCGCTGATCATCCCGACCGCAAAGCCATCGCCAGCGCCGACCGTATCCACCACGGTTTGCACCGGTATGCCTGCGATAAACCCCTGATCCAGTGAGGTGCGGTAATACGCCCCATGCGGGCCGAGTTTGATCGCCACCGCTTCAACACCCAGATCCAGATAAAACGCCGCAATGTCCGCCGGGTCTTCAAACCCGGTCAGCAAACGGCCTTCGCTCAACCCCGGCAGCACCCAATGGGCGAGGCCCGCGAGGCGGTTGATTTCGGTAATCATCTGTTGCTCGCTGGCCCACAGGCTCGGGCGCAGGTTCGGGTCGAACGACACGCTGCGTCCGGCATTGCGCATGCGGGTCATCAGTTCGAAGGACATTTCCCGGGCAGATGCAGACAGCGCCGGTGGAATACCGGTGGCGTGCAAGTGCCGGGCGTCGAGCAATGACGAGGAGATCGATTGCACCGACAAGTGACTGGCGGCCGAACCACGCCGGAAATACTCGACGGCCGGATCGCTGCCATCGTCGGTACGGGACTTGAGTTGGAAACCGGTCGGATGCGCTGGGTCGATGGCGACGTTGCTGCAATCCAGACCTTCTTTGCGCAGCGTATCGACGACAAATCGGCCCAATGAATCGGCGCCCACTCGACTCAGCCACGCCACGTTGAAGCCGAGCCGTGACAGGCCAATCGCGACGTTGCTGTCCGCTCCGGCAATACGTTTGTGGAACTGGCCGACGTCGGCCAGATCACCGCTTTGCTCAGCGACAAACATCGCCATGGTTTCGCCGAACGACAGGATATCGAACTCAGACATGAGCGTTCTCCAACCGGGATTGGCCAAGGCGGGCGAGGGCAGCGACGTGTTCGGTGGTCAGTTGCACCAGGTCATCGCCTTGCAGCGGGTATTCCGCCGCCCGCATAACACCTTGGGCCATGTGTCGCAGCAGGTGTTCCCACTCGTGCACATCATTGGCGGTTGGCGGGATCGCAACCAGTTTTCCGTCGGCCCGGCGGGTCACGGCTTTGCAGTGCACGTAACCGACATGCCGACCGAGCAACCGTGCGGCGCTGGCGGCGGATTGGTCCTGCCAGTGCCAGTTGCCGATGTCGAAGGTCATTTTGATCGGCAGGTTGTGGTGTTCGACTTGAGTAAAAAAGCGTTGAAAGGGTTCGATGCGACCGCCGTGCAAGGTCTGGTCGTTTTCCACCAGCACCTGTACCGGGCTCTGGGCGAGGACGCGGCTGAGTGCCTGAAGATCATTGTTGTCGGTGAAGTAACCCAGGGAAACTTTCAGCCATTTGGCGCCGAACGCTTGGGCACGCTGCAGGGTCGCGGTCAGCTCAGGATTGGGTTTTGACTGACCGGCCAGCCACAGCTCCATGGGCGATGAGTAGATGCTTTCCAGACCCTGGGCGTGGCTGTTGTCGGCCAGTTGCAGCGGGTTTTCATCGGTCAGCAGCTCTTCGCGCCATTCAATGCGCGTAGCGCCGGCGGCGGCCAGCACATCGATAAAACTGCCTTGGCCACGTTGGCGCACAAGGTCTGCGCCGTAGCTGGACAGGCTGATGGAAACGGGGGGTGTATTCATTGTTTTTATACCTCTGAAACCGGTTTCATTTTTGTTCAAAAAAAATGCATGGCTGAAAAGGGCGATGTTTTTCGGGGCGTCTTCGCGAGCAGGCTCGCTCCCACATTGGAATGCGTTCAACTGTGGGAGCGAGCCTGCTCGCGAAGGGGCCATAACGTTCACCAAAGATTCCCAAGGGTTGATCCCCGAACAACCAGCTGCGCAGAAAAATCCAGTGTCCGCGCCGCTCCGGCATCCCCACGCAACCGTTTGAGCAGACACTCAAACGCGCTCGCGCCAATCTCGGCCGTCGGCTGGGCGAGGGCGGTAATCCCGCTGCCCACCAACGGATACCAATCCAGGTCATCCAGCGCGATCAACCCTACATCCGCAAACAAATTGCACTGCAACTCACGCAACGAATGCGTACTGGCCAACGCGGCAATGCCATTGGCGCAAAACAGCGCTTTCGGGCCGGAGCCGGGAGTGTTCAAGAAGGTCTTAACGTGGGCGGTCAACTCGCTACCGGTTTCGACCACTGCACCATTCAGCGCCGGACGTTGCTCAATCTGCATCTTGAAACTGCTGACCCGCTCGATCCGGGAACTGGTGCCGTCAAACGGCTCGGTCACCATCAACACATCGCGATAACCGCGTTCCTGCAAGTGGGCGAGGGCCATCTCCACGGCCGCCGGGTTATCCAGCCCGACCAGGTCACTCTCAAGCTGCTCAACCTTGCGATCCACCAGCACCATCGGCATCTCCCGATGCAACTCGCGCAGTTCGTCGCGGTGATGGCCCAGGGTGTTCACGATCAAGCCTTCGATGTTGTAGGAGCGCAGCAACGCCAGGTGCTGACGTTCCTGCTCGTCATCGCGATCGGTGTTGCACACCACCAGGCTGTAGCCGTGCTGACGGCAGGCGGTTTCCACCCCGTGCATCACGGCAATTGAATAAGGGTTGCGGATATCGGCCACCAGCATGCCAATCAGGCGAGTGCGTCCGCGTTTCAGACCACGGGCCATCTGGTTGGGGCGGTAGCCGAGTTGGGCAATTGCCTGCTCGATGCGCAAGGCCGTGGCATCGGAGAGCAGGGCGCGGTCGTCGCCAATGAAACGCGAGACGCTGGCCTTGGACACGCCAGCGTGTTCGGCAACGTCGAGCATGGTGACGCGGTTACGCTGGGCGGCGGAGAAATCGTTCATGGCGGTAGCTTTTTGTTGTTGGATTGGCTTTTTTATCGCAGTGAAACCGGTTTCAGGGAACACTAATCCCTGCCTCTTCGTCAAGTCGAGTTCATCGCCGACGGACCTGTACCACGGCTAGTTTCCAGACGAATGGTCGATTTACCTGTCAGTTATGACAGTAGGCAAGTGCGATGGCTTAGCGCTTAATTCTTCCATGAGCGACTGAGAAGTTACGCGCAGTGCTTCTACCATCAAACAGGTAAATGCGATGACGGCAAAGAAGTCTTCGGAGTCAGACGCAGGAATATTGGCGGCGCCACTTTCAGTCGAGGGTATCGACGATAGCGATATCGAGGGATATGTCCCCCTCGATATTCTGCGTAATGGTACTCGTATTGCTATTCCTTATTGGGTCAAACCTCTGAATAACGATGAACTTTGGGTCATGACACGTCGAGGCGGAGTTGAGCAAAGGCTTTACACTGAATTTTTCAGCCCGCCACAACCAGCCTTTTTATATTTCGCACTGACACCGCAGCATTTGGCAATCGATGGCATCGAATTTTTATCTTATAAAGTCTGGAAAGGTTCAGGCGGTATCCCCGACCCTTCGCCAGAAAGAAAGTTGACGATTGATCACACTGTACCTCTCGTTCTGGCGGAACTGACATTTCCCCATGCCACGGTTTGGGGATATCTGAATAACAATACGGCTCCACCACTGACATCCGGCGCAACCGTTGCGATACCTGCCTCAACGGGCATTGCAGTACCTGACGATATTGCCAAAGTGCACTGGCAAGGTTACTTAAGTTTGAATGGAAGTGGTCCGCCTGTATCCAATACATATGGCGCTTTTGATAAAAAATTGCAACAGCAGGACATTGATAAAGGATATGAGCAAGGCATTCCATTTGATCCTCATATAAAACCTCTTATTGATAACGACTCGGCCCTCGTCTATTGGCAGTTGCTTAGAGCTGGGCGGCTGATCGGTGAGTCACGAAAAGGTTTGGTGAGAATAGACAGAGTAACACCCGGCGAAAGTGGCCCTACTGGCCTTAATGCACAAGGAGAAGCAAAGATGACACTGCAATCTGTACCTAAAAAGCAAAGAGCTGAATCCGTTGGTGTTAGTGATGCTGGACCTTTCTCGGCTATTACAATAGACACGCTGGCTGAGGGCTTTATCGCGAAAAGTGTTCTGGATAGCGGGGAAATTACCTTAAATTTTATTCGCACCCTTAGTGAGCTCGACGGAGATGATTTTGATTTTTACTTAGGAGTAGAAGGTGGGACTTTAGTCGCCCACGATCAAACATTTTCCCTAGGGCCAATTGCTGACAGGCCTGATGGTGTCATTCCATTTAAAATACCCGCTAGCTTGTTTCCGGAGCAACCTACGCCGGCAACACCTACTACCTATGAGGTGATGATTAAACTTTATAAGGGAGGTGGTGGTAACGAGGAACCTTCCAATACCCTGAAATTTGTAATCGACCAGACTGCGCCATTCAATACGAAAAACCCAAGACGAGAAGTAAGGCCAACGCCAGCTCCTGTCTTTGTCAATAAACCTACGGATTCGCAAGTCACTATCAATGAGGCCTGGAGGGCACTGCCCGCGAACGCCAACTTGAACATTACAATGAACGTTGGTTATCCCCTTCGGCGACTGGACGATCATCTGCGCATCTGGCTCGTGTCCGGCACTCAGAGGGTTTTGGTCTGGGACGATCAAGTCCCTGCAAGTGGTGCTATCTCATTTCCAAATACGATGTTGAGTCAACTCCCGAACGGGCGTGTCAATATCGTGTATGACTGGAAAGACCTTCCCGGCAACCAAAGTCTGGAGTCAGTGTCGACCGCCTTTCTGACATTGGCTCTTGCGCAAAGACCGTTGCTGACAAAAGCACCTTTGGTGCCAAAAACCGATCCAAACTACAACACTCCGCTTTTTCTGGACGATATTGCCAGTGGGATTTTTGCGATTGTCGAAAACGCGTTTATCCAACATGCGGAAACGGGCGACGAAATCTTTTTGATTTTAGAGGATGCGGCTGACGCGACCAACTTTGTAGAAACGGCTCCACAACCATGGGCTGGTGCGAATCTGAGTTTCGCGCTTACTTATGCAGACCTTGCAAAACTATTTGCTGATGCCGACGAGCCAAAAGCTGTCACGATCATGTCTGTAATCACCCGGACCGGGATGACCCCCAACGTTGAGTCGCCAGAAGCAACCTTTATGTTGGCGTTTGACTACGCGGGTCCAACGAATCCAGATCTTCCGGATTTGACAAACCGGGCTATGCAACTACCCGTTGTCACTGGTGCCTCTGGTACGCCGAATAGTTTGCTGCCTGGCGATCGCGACAAGGCTGGTAAATTCACAGTCGTATTTGCGCTCAGTGATCCAGATATCACCCCGGAACAGACGGCCACGTGCTATATCAATGATCTGAAGATTGCCGAATATGTTTCATTTACAGACGAAAATGGGTTTGTAGTTGACGTTCCGGCAAACATCATTTCCGGACTTCCTACTCCAGAAGTATCGGCTTACTGGACGATTCAGAAGTCAGGTTCTGACAAGAACGTCATGAAATCCCTGCCGCAACCGGTGACAGTCAGTGGCGTTCCAATTCCTTTGCCTTCGCCTACGATCGCTATCCGCAACCCTGCAAATCGTGATTTCATCGAGTGCTTCGGGATGACCAGCCCTACAAGCGCATACAAACTGGGTTTGCTTATTGCAAAGAGTCCGCTCCTGCCACCAGGTAAAACCATTACAGCCCATTTCGCGGCCTATCGCGATCTGGCGGGTACTCAGTTGATTCCAGGTACGGAGGCTTCGCAAGATTATGTCATTAAGGCCGCCGATGTGCCTGATGTGGCACCGGTGGGCAGCCCCGCAGTTTTCAAAGCAGCACAACCGGTACGCGGAGCGATTGCCTTCGGGAAATATTGGTATACAACCGAGATTAATGGGCAGCAAACATCTGTACCCGTTTTCAAACCGCTGGATACCATCAGCAATAGTTTCAATTATTGCGACCAAACGGCGGCGCCGGCCGCTCCAGCCCCTTAATTAATCAAATGGTTTTTTAACATCGCAAGGGAGGTTTGAATTTCTTCCTTGCGATGCTTTTCCATTGAGCGGAGGCAGGATCTGATGAAGGGCACGCCATTGGAGGATCATTTTCCAATGAACAAGGATTTTTCCTACATCAGAATTTAATTTTTATCTTTAGGCTGCCTGGCGCTTCTGGTGGGACTTTTATTCTGCCAGAAAAATCTTGTGTGATTGTGCAGGTTTGAGGAGTCCTTCATGTATTTTTTTTCGTGTTTTAAATATCCGGTTTTTTTTAAAAGAACATTGATTACGACCGCAGTTGCGACTGTTCTCGTTTCCACTCCCGACGCCTACAGCAGAACACTGTTGCCAGGCGAAAGCGCAGTAGTGACTAATCCACCCGCGCCGGAAAGTTGGGGGGTATCTCAAGGGGGAACATTGACGATCAATAACGCAACTACCTTGTCTATTGATTCACAAAAAGCCACCGTCGTTTTTAACGGTGGCCAAAGCCAGCGCATCAGTGCGGATACTTCGGTGCTGAACATCTCTGGAGCCAACGTCAATAGTACGACCGGCAGGGGAGCGGTTCAGCTGATCGACAGTACTGCCACAATTGACAACACGAACATCACCAGCGGGAATAGTTTTGGTGTGCTGTTGGGGCGCAATATCAACACGCCGGTATCTTCTAGTGCCACGGTCAAGGGGGGCAGTACGATCACCGGCGCTTTGGGAGGTGCAAACGCGGTGGGTTTCGCGGTATTGAATGTCGAAAACTCGACCCTTCGCGGCACCGGAGCAACCAGTTACGGCGTGCAATTGGGCGGCGCAACGCTATCGGCGACTGGGAGCGTTATTTCCGGTGAGCAAGATGGCCTGCAAATCATTACCGACACGACCGGCGTCAACGCGAGCGATGTGACGCTCAATGGTAGCCGCGTGACAGGAGGAACAGGTTCAGCAATCGTGCTGGGCTCGTCCGGTGCTGCGGGATCGGTCGCAACCATCAATGTTCTCAACGGCACGGAACTGATCGGCGGCAATGGCACGGCGCTCCTGGCGACCAATCGCTCCACGGCCAACCTCACCGTCGACGCCAGTGCATTAAGCGGTAATGTCATTGCCGATACCGGCAGCACCGTCGCACTGTTGATGCAAAACGCAGCCTCTATTGATGGCAATCTGCAGAACGTTACGCGGGTCAGCCTCGATTCCCGCAGCACGTTGAACGGTAATGTGCAGGCGGTTGCCGGAACGGCTGCCACGGTCGGCCTGAACAATGGCTCCGTCATCAACGGCAACGTCGACAATGTCGTCAGCCTTGCGCTGAACAACGGCAGCAGCATGACCGGTGACGTGCTCACCGATACCAATGGCAACGTACTGCTGGATAACCTTTCTACGCTCAAGGGCAATGTCGACAATGTTTCCAGCCTGACGCTGAACAATGGCAGCAACATGACGGGTAATGTCGTAACCGGCACCAATGGCAACGTGCTTCTGGACAACGGTTCGGTGTTGACCGGTCAGATCAACAATTCCCGTAATGTGAATATCAATAACGCCGCGCAGTGGGTGATGACTGGCGACAGCGCCTTGGAAAATCTTGCCTTGAATGATGGTGTCGTTCGCATGGGGACCAACGAGCAGTTCCAGCAACTGAACGTGGTTAATCTTTCGGGTAAGGGCATGATCGTGATGGGCACCGACCTCGGCAACGGCGCCACCGATTTCCTTGACGCCCAAAACGCAAACGGGGATTTTAAACTGCAAATCGCTGCGACCGGCACTACGCCGGTCACGGCCGAGCCGGTGAAGGTGGGTAACATCGCGGCCGGCAACGCGCACTTTTCGCTGGCCAATCGCTCCACCGTCGATGCAGGCACTTTTGTGTATCGGTTGGAGAAGGAAGGTGAGGGTTTGTACCTCAATCCCGACAAGGAAACGGTCAGTACTTCAAGCAATACCGCGTTGGCTCTGGCCGGCAGTGCGCGCAGCGTGTTGAACGCCGAAGCGGCCATGCTCAACGACCAGGTGGGCGATCGTAGTCTCAGCATCCGCCCCGACGCCTCAATGCGTGCGATGGATGACGGCGCGGTGAACCTGAGCAACAGCGTTTGGGTCCGCACTTATGGCAACCAGTACAATGTCGACAACGCCTATGGCGATGGATACACCCAGAACCAGACCGGTATCACCGGTGGTGCCGATACGGTCGTCGAATTGGGCGGACGCTCTTGGGTGCTGGGCGGGTTCGTCGGAGCGAGCCGTACCAACATCGACCTGAAGTACGGTTCCAGTGCCATTGTCGACAGCCTGAATGCCGGGGTTTACGGCAGTACCTTCGATGTTGAAAGTGGTGTGTTCGTCAATGTCATGGCCAAAATCAACCAGTTCGATAACAAAGCCAAAGTGACCATGAGTGATGGCTCCCGGGCCAAGGGCGACTACAAGGCCTTGGGCGCAAGCGGTTCGGTGGCCGTGGGCAAACATATCCACCTAAAAAATGGCTACTTCATCGAGCCTCAATTCCAGGTCTCGACAGGCGTCACTCAAAGCGATAACTACAAGCTCGACAATGGCCTCGAAGTCAGCGCCGATACCATGCGTTCGTTGCAGGGCAAAGTGGGTATTCGTGGCGGCCGCGTCATTGCGCTCGATAACGGCAGCACGTTGGAGCCGAGTCTGTCCACGGCGCTCAACCATGAGTTTGTGAAAACCAACGAAATCAAGATCAACGACGACAGCTTTGATGATGACCGGGCCAGTAGCTCTTTCGAGTATGGCGCCGGGCTCAAGTGGACGCCGGCGCAACGCAACTGGCAGGTGTCCGGTCAGGTGGGCGGCAGTCAAGGGACGACGGTCAATCAGGACTGGAGCAGTAGCTTGAGAGTGAGCTATTTCTTCTGATGATCAATCAGCGAAAAAATGCCTCGACCTCGGTCGGGGCATTTTTTTCTGTCCGGTTCACGTTACGCCAGCACACTTAGCCAGGCCGATCCCAACAGCAAAAACGCCATGAATTGATTGAAGCGTCTCATGGCGCTGGACGAACGTATCCATTTGGCTGACCCCGCGCCCAGCAGGGCTCAGGATCCCATGCACGGCAACGCAACCAGAAAAAAGATCATCGACAGACAAAGCGTTCGTACCTGGCGATCTTCCCCGGAGCCTGCAAACACGCTGACGACGGCCAACGCCATCATCCAGGTCTTAGGATTGACCAGTTGCAGGCTGGCACCGGCCCAAAGTCCGACTTTGTGCGGTGCGGCGTGCTCTGTGTGGGGGAGCGTGGCCGGCGAACGGTAAATCTGCCAGGCCAGATAGCTGAGCCAGAGCACTCCCGTCCACTTCATAAAAGATTCAATGAGCGGCAGCTTATCCAACGTTTCACCAATGCCGTTGCCAACCGCCAACACGATCAAACCGGCGCTCGTGCAAGCGCCGAAGACAATGGGCAATGCGGCTTTGAAACCATAACGAGCGCTGTTGCTCATGACCAGAATGTTGGTCGGCCCCGGCGTAATGGAGGCGACAAAAGCGAACAGCACAAAGGGCAACATCGTAAGGAAAGTGGACGGCATGAGAATGGGCTCCGTGAATGATTTCAGAAGCTGATCCTCACAAAGTACGTTTCAAGCGTCTGGAAGATTTGAGCAGCGCTTGCGGTACATGGCCGGCGTCAAACCATACGCCCGAACGAACCAGCGCCCCAGATGGCTCTGGTCGGCAAAACCCAGTTCCATCGCCACCGTCGCCGGCTGTGCGCCACGGGCCAACAGGCGTCGGGCAGTGGCCAGGCGCAATTGCACCAGATAGGCATGGGGCGCCAGGCCGTAGGCTGCCTTGAAGGCGCGGGTCAGGCGGTATCGGTCTACACCGGTTGCTGCGGCCACCTGGTCGAGGCCGATGTCGTATTGAGCATTGGCGTGCAAGTACTCCCGGGCTTTTTGCGCGACCAGCGGCAGGCGCGGGTCTTCGGCATAACGCGCGCGCCAGCGCAGGTGGCTGGTCAGGCGTCCGAGTAAACCGTCGAGGGCGGCCTGGCGTACGATCTTCAGTTCGCCTCCATGCAGTGTCTGAAAGGCCAGACTGGTGGCCTGAGCCAGTCGGGTGTCGCTGGCCAGGGTGGTGGCAAAACTCAATTGGCTATGGTCGGGGGCATGTTCGAAAACGGCGCCCAGTTCCTGCTGCAACCACAGTGGGTCGAGGTACAACATTCGGTAGGTGAAACCATCCTCCGTCGGCGCCTCACCGTCATGAATGTCCCCCGGTTCCAGCAGGAATACCTTGCCCGGCGTGCTTTGGTGGCGGGTGCGCCGACAATTGAACTGCTGGACACCTTGCTCGGTCACGCCCACCAGATAGCTGTCATGCCAGTGCGGATCGTAAGCGTGGCCCTCGAAATGGGCGCGCAGGGTTTCGATGCCGGTGTCGGCGTCTTGAGCCAGGTCGATCCAGTTGTGATGGGTCATGCTGCACCTGCGAAACGGATTGCCGACTTATTTGACACCCACGCAGGGAACAATGACTAGAACGTTTGTGCAGCCATCAGCCAAACAACCCCGCCGCAATATTGATCGAAAACCCTAGAATCGCCGTGTTGAACAGAAAACTGATCAACGATTGCGCCAGCACGATTTTGCGAATACCCCGTGTCGCCACACCGACATCCGAGGTTTGCACCGCCACGCCAATGGTGAAAGAGAAGTACAGGAAGTCCCAGTAATTGGGGGTTTCCAGTCCTTCGGCGAAACGCAGCGCCAGGTCCTTGCCGTCCCAGGTGTAGAACAGGCGAGCGTAATGCACGCTGAAAATCACCCCGATCAACAGCCATGAACCGATGATCGTCAGTGCGGTGAAGCCGTAATGCAGGAGCTTGCGGGTGGTTTCCAGCTCCTTGCTGCCAGCCAGTTCGAAGGTGATGGTCGCGAGGCTGGCAAGCGCGGCGATGCTCACCACGAACAACACCAGGCCGGCATTTTCGTCTTCAATCTCGGCAATACGCTTTACATCCGGCGCTTTGGCGCGGGCGGCGAGCCAGAGCATCAGGATCAGGTAAGTCCACACCCCGACATTCCAGCCTATAAGGATTTTGCTGATGATCGAATCGACCGGAGCCAGAATGCCTGCCGCGACACCCAGGGTAGCGGCGGCGGACAGGCGAGGGTGGGTGCGCGCGAGGAAGGGCATGAAGACTCACGGTCAGGGGCTTTGCAGCACCATAGCCCTGCCGTGAGTGATGCGGCAAGTGCGGAGCTTTTGCCTTTTATCAAAATGCTCAGGCCGGATGCTTTGTGCCGTCGAAATGGAACAGCCCTTTTTTCACGCTGATGGTTTTTGACCCGTCCGAGCGTTCGGCTTCGAATTCGATAGAACCCTTCAAGACACACAAGGATGAATCCTCGAGTGGGATGGAGTCGAGCTTGAGCGTCCCGCCTATGGAGAGGTAACTCCGTATCCCGGAGGCATCAAAATCGATGTACATCGCCCGAACTTCATTGCTGTTGCGACTGAGGGTGTATTCCTTGTTGGCATCAAGCGTAGTGGCGACGAACAGGGAAATGACGGCATTCGGCGTGCCGGGTTGTTTGGACCAGCCCAACCAATGCGCCAGTGGAAAGTTGATTTCGTTACCCTCTTGCCGGGTGAGGGAAAATTCAACAGCACTGTAATTTTTCGGGAACTCGCCGTCTTGAATGTCAGCGGTGAAGCTCTCGGAGGCTTTGTGCTCCGTCGACACCATCAGGCTTGGATCAAAGCCTTCCAGGTCGAACTTCCCTTCGGTCACAGTGACTTGTTTGTCTGTCTGAAACTCGAAGGTAGCGGTGGCATTCCCAGTGCTTTCGTTGATGGTGAAGGTCAAACGCCCCGACTTGGCTATAAACGCTTCGGCGCCTGGTCCATTGCGCTCCCAAAAGGTGACTTTGACGGTCTTCAGGTTGTGGAAGTCGTCATCAATTTCGTAAACCTTGTCGGCCACATTACCCTCATCAGGAATGACGAAGGCGAGATCGTAATAGTGCGGTTTATCTTTCTCGACGTTATGAGTGGCCATTGCATACCAGCGACCTTCACCGGGATCTTTGTATAACTTCATTTTTTTTTCGTCGCCCACAAACTTTCCGCGCTCGCCAAGATCTGCGGTGCACGTTCCGATAGTGGCGTTTGGTGTAGGGCGGGCTGATTTTTTCATCTGGGCATTCCTTCGCTCGGGTTCATTGCGTGCTCGACGACGTTGTCGAGTGTTGAACCCAGCGTAAAGAGGAATGCGAACCCCGTGAACTGTCAGATTTGACAGTTCACGGGGGATAGTTGGCTTAAAAAACAGGGTTTATAGAATGAAGTGGTTCAGTGGTTTTTGTTAAATCGTCTGACCCACTTCATCACCACCACGAAAAACACCGGGACAAACACCACCGCCAGCGTTGCCGTGATCATCCCGCCAATCACGCCGGTGCCTATCGCCTGCTGGCTCGCCGAGCTCGCGCCCGTGGCAATTGCCAAAGGCACCACGCCCAGAATGAATGCCAGCGACGTCATGACAATCGGTCGCAACCGCAACCGTGCGGCTTGCAGCGTGGCATCGATCAGGTCATGCCCTTCGTCATAGAGGCTCTTGGCGAACTCGATGATCAGGATCGCGTTTTTAGCCGACAGCCCGATGATGGTGATCAGTCCGACCTTGAAGAACACGTCGTTGGGCATTCCGCGAAAGGTCACGGCCAATACCGCGCCAAGCACGCCGAGCGGCACCACCAGCAGCACCGAGGTCGGAATGGACCAGCTCTCGTACAGTGCGGCCAGGCACAGGAACACGATCAGCAGCGACAGGCCGAGCAGAATCGGTGCCTGACTGCCGGATAATCGCTCTTGCAACGACAATCCGGTCCATTCCTGACCCAGTCCCGCGGGCCCTTGTGCGACCAACCGCTCGATTTCCGCCATGGCTTCACCGGTGCTGTGACCCGGCGACGGTTCACCGGAAATGGCTATCGCCGGGTAGCCGTTATAACGGGTCAGTTGCGCCGGGCCCTGGGTCCATTTGGCCTGGACGAAGGCCGACAACGGCACCATTTTTCCGTGGGTATTGCGTACGTGCATCTTCAGCAGATCAGCCACCTGACTGCGCTGATCGCCTTCAGCCTGCACGACGACTCGTTGCATCCGGCCCTGATTGGGGAAGTCGTTGATGTAGGCCGAGCCGACAGCGGTGGACAGCACATTGCCGATGTCGGCAAAAGAAACGCCCAGCGCGTTGGCTTGCTTGCGGTCGACCTCCAGTTGCACTTGCGGTGCTTCGGCCAAGGCACTTTCACGCACGTTCATCAGGATCGGGCTCTTCTCGGCCGCTGCGAGCAGTTCGCTGCGCGCCTGCATCAGCGTGGCATGGCCGAGGCCAGCACGGTCCTGCAAACGGAACTCGAAACCGCTGGAGGTGCCGAGGCCGTCAACCGGTGGCGGCAGAACCGAGAACACCACGGCGTCCTTGATCTGACTCAACGCGACGTTGGCCCGGTCGGCAATCGAACTCGCCGAATCGTCACTGCCGCGTTCAGACCAATCCTTGAGCGTGGAAAACGCCAGCGCGGCGTTCTGCCCGCTGCCGGAAAAACTGAAACCGAGAATGATCGTGCTGTCGCCAATTCCCGGTTCGGTGGCGTTGTGCGCTTCAATCTGCTCAACCACCTGCACCGTGCGGTTCTTGCTCGCGCCCGGTGGCAACTGAATGTCGGTGATGGTGTACCCCTGATCCTCGACCGGCAGGAACGAGGAGGGCAGACGACTGAAACATACGCCCAGACCGATCAGCAGCACGCCATAGATCAGCAGGTATCGGCCGGTGCGTTTCAACGCATAGGCAACCCAGCCTTGATAGCGATCGGTCAAGCGTTCGAAGCCACGGTTGAACCAGCCGAAGAACCCGGTTTTTTCGTGATGTTCACCCTTGGCAATCGGTTTGAGCAACGTCGCGCACAGCGCCGGGGTCAAGGTCAGTGCGAGGAATGCCGAGAACAGGATCGACGTGGCCATCGACAATGAAAACTGCTGGTAAATGACCCCGACCGAACCCTGCATGAACGCCATCGGGATGAACACCGCCACCAGCACCAGGGTAATGCCGATGATTGCCCCGGTGATCTGCGTCATTGCCTTGCGCGTCGCTTCCTTGGGCGACAGGCCTTCGGTGGCCATGATCCGCTCCACGTTCTCCACCACCACGATGGCGTCGTCCACCAGAATGCCGATGGCCAACACCATGCCGAACATGGTCAGCACGTTGATCGAAAAGCCCAGCGCCAACATGGTCGCAAACGTACCCATCAACGCGACCGGCACTACCAGCGTCGGGATCAGCGTGTAACGGATGTTTTGCAAGAACAGGAACATCACCGCAAACACCAGCAGCATTGCCTCGCCCAGGGTGTAAACCACTTTGGTGATCGAGACTTTGACGAACGGCGAGGTGTCGTAGGGGATTTTGTATTCCACGCCGGCCGGGAAGTAGCGCGACAGTTCATCCATCTTCGCGCGGACTAACGTGGCGGTGCTCAAGGCATTGGCGCCGGGCGCCAGTTGCACGCTGACGGCGGTCGACGGCTTGCCGTTCAAGCGGGTGGAGAAGTTGTATTCCTGGCTGCCGATCTCGACCCGCGCGACATCGCCAATGCGCACGGTGGAACCGTCGGGGTTGGCCTTGAGCACGATGTCGGCGAATTCTTCCGGCGTCGACAACTGGCCCTTCACCAGAATCGTCGCGGTGATTTCCTGTGTAGTACGAGTCGGCAAATCACCGATGCTGCCGGCGGACACCTGGGCGTTCTGCGCGACGATGGCGGCATTGACGTCGGCCGGGGTCAGGTTGAAACCAATCAGCTTCTGCGGGTCGATCCAGATGCGCATCGCCCGTTCTGCACCATACAACTGCGCCTTGCCGACGCCGTCCAGGCGCTTGATCTCGTTCATCACGTTGCGCGCCAGGTAATCGCTGAGCGCCACGTCGTCGAGTTTGCCGTCGCTGGAGGTGAGGGTGACCAGCAACAGGAAACCGGCGGAGACTTTCTCGACTTGCAGGCCTTGCTGATTGACCGCTTGCGGCAGTCGCGACTCCACGACCTTGAGGCGGTTTTGCACGTCGACCTGGGCCATCTCCGGGTCTGTACCCGGTTGGAAGGTGGCCTTGATCGTGGCGCTGCCGAGGCTGCTTTGCGACTCGAAGTACAGCAAATGATCGGCGCCGTTGAGTTCTTCCTCGATCAGGCTGACCACGCTTTCGTCCACGGTCTGCGCCGAAGCGCCCGGGTACTGGGCATAAATTTCAATTTGCGGCGGGGCGACATCCGGGTACTGCGCCACGGGCAACTGCGGAATGGCCAATGCGCCGGCCAGCAGGATGAACAAGGCAACCACCCAGGCAAACACCGGGCGATCAATAAAGAACTGCGGCATAAAAAGCGTCCTGCTTACTGCCCGGAAACCTGGGCAAGTGGAAGAGGGGAACTGTCGATCTGCACGTGTTCACCGGGGCGTGCGTGTTGCAGGCCTTCGGTGACGATGCGGTCGCCGGGTTTGAGGCCGCCGGTGACGATCCAGCGATCGTCCTGAACCGCGCCCAGTTCAACCGGTTGCAGGCCGACGCGCTGCTCGGGGTCCAGCAGCAACACGTGGGCAATGCCGGCGCTGTCACGCTGGATCGCCCGTTGCGGCACGCTGATGCCTTGCTGGTTCACCGCTTGTTCCAGGCGCACCCGCACGAAACTGCCGGGCAGCAAGTCGAGGTCCGGGTTGGGGAATTCGCTGCGCAGGATGATCTGGCCAGTGCTCGGGTCGACGGTGATGTCGGTGAACAACAGCTTGCCCGGCAGCGGGTAGAGGCTGCCATCGTCCTGGATCAACGTGGCTTTGGCCTGGCCCTGGCCGACTTGCTGCAACTGGCCGGAGCGAAAGGCGCGGCGCAAGTCATTGAGTTCGCGGGTGGACTGGGTCAGATCGGCATGGATCGGGTTGAGCTGCTGAATCAGCGCCAGTGGCGTGGTTTCGTTTTGCCCGACCAGTGCACCTTCGGTCACCAGCGCACGGCCGACGCGACCGGAAATCGGCGCGGTGACGGTGGCATAACCGAGGTTGAGCTTCGCCCGTTCCACGGCGGCTTTGTTGGCGGCGACGTCGGCGGCGGTTTGCCGGACGTTGGCGCGGGCGTTGTCGTAATCCTGGCCGCTGATGGCGTTTCCTTCGATCAGTTGGGCATAACGCTGCTCTTGCAGCCGGGCCTGGAACGCATTGGCCTCGGCCTTGCGTAACGCCGCTTCGGCGCTGTCCAGGTCAGCCTTGAAGGGCGCCGGATCGATACGGAACAGCACGTCGCCTTTCTTCACATCGCTGCCTTCGTTGAAGGTGCGTTGCAACACGACGCCGGCGACACGGGCCCGGACTTCGGCAATCCTCGGCGCAGCAATCCGCCCGCTCAATTCGCTGGTGATCGACAGGGGGCGGGCTTCGATGGTTTCGATACGCACGGTAGCCAGCGGCGCCTGTTCTTCGGCGGTGGAGGACTTGTCACAGGCGCTCAGCGTCAGCGCCAATGCAAGCAGGCCGAGCGTGGCGAACAGATTCTTTGACATGGAATTACCCCAATAATGACCACCCGCATCCTACGGGGAGCGGACGAGGGTAGCGGTGAAGCTTTGTTGGTGCTGTGTGAAATTGTGTAAGGGTTTTACTCAAGCGGGGGTGAGGGCGTATATCCTTGGCGACTTGATATTTTTTGCGACGGTCAAGCCGCCATCGCGGGCAAGCCCGCTCCCACAGGGATTTGGTGTAGACACAGATGTTGTGAACATCCCCAATCAACTGTGGGAGCGAGCTTGCTCGCGATAGCGCCCGACCCGTCGCCACAGCACTTTCTGGAACACCCCATGCCCAACATCCTCTTGGTCGAAGACGACACCGCGCTCTCCGAACTGATCGCCAGCTACCTGGAACGCAACGGCTATTCGGTCAGCGTGATCAGCCGTGGCGATCATGTGCGGGAGCGTGCGCGGGTCAATCCGCCGGACCTGGTGATCCTCGACCTGATGCTGCCAGGCCTCGACGGCCTGCAAGTGTGCCGCTTGCTGCGGGCGGATTCGGCGACGCTGCCGATCCTGATGCTCACCGCCCGCGACGACAGCCACGATCAAGTCCTGGGCCTGGAAATGGGCGCCGACGATTACGTCACCAAGCCCTGCGAGCCCCGCGTCCTGCTGGCGCGCGTGCGCACGCTGTTGCGCCGCAGCAGCCTTGGCGAGCCGCAAACCGCCAACGACCGCATCCTTATGGGCAACCTGTGCATCGACCTGTCGGAGCGCACGGTGACCTGGCGTGAGCAATTGGTCGAGCTGTCCAGCGGCGAATACAACCTGCTGGTGGTGCTGGCCCGTCATGCCGGCGAAGTGCTGAGTCGCGACCAGATCCTGCAACGCCTGCGCGGCATCGAATTCAACGGCACCGACCGTTCGGTGGACGTGGCGATTTCCAAGTTGCGGCGCAAGTTTGACGACCACGCCGGTGAAGCGCGCAAGATCAAGACGGTGTGGGGCAAGGGCTACCTGTTCAGTCGTTCCGAGTGGGAATGCTGAGACGATGTTCAGGATTCTGTTTCGCCTGTATCTGGTGACCATCGTCTCGTTCAGCGCGGCGATTTACCTGGTGCCGGACCTGGTGATCAAGGTCTTCCATGAACGCTTTGTCACCTACAACCTCGACTATTCGCGCGGCTTGCAAACCCTCATCGTCAAACAGTTTCACGCCGTGCCTGAAGTGCAATGGCCGGCGTTGGCGGTCGAGATGGACAAGGATTTCGCCCCGCTGCACATCGCGTTGACGCGCAATGACGACCCGGATTTCACCTTGTACGAGCGCGAACGCCTGCAAAGCGGCGAGAACGTGGTGCGCATCGGCGACTGGGGCTGGCGCACGCTCGCCGTGGCGCCGTTGAACGAGCAAACGGTGGTGCAAATGATCGTGCCGCCGGACCCGATGGACGTCAGCCTGTTGTACTGGAGCATCAACGTCCTGATCGGGGCGACCATGCTCGCCTGCCTGCTGCTGTGGCTGCGCCCGCACTGGCGTGATCTGGAACGCCTCAAAGGCACCGCCGAGCGTTTCGGCAAAGGCCATCTGAGCGAACGCACACGGATTTCCCGACATTCCAACATTGGCAGCCTGGCCAATGTCTTCGACACCATGGCTGGCGACATCGAAAACCTGCTGAACCAGCAGCGCGACTTGCTCAACGCTGTATCCCACGAACTGCGCACACCGCTGACCCGCCTGGATTTTGGCCTGGCGCTGGCGCTGTCCGATGACCTGCCCGTGACCAGTCGCGAGCGCTTGCAAGGGTTGGTCGCGCACATCCGTGAGCTGGATGAATTGGTCCTGGAATTGCTGTCCTACAGCCGCCTGCAAAACCCGGCGCAAGTGCCGGAGCAGGTTGAAGTAGCGCTGGACGAGTTTATCGACAGCATTCTGGGCAGCGTTGATGAAGAACTGGAGTCGCCGCATATCGTGATGGATGTGCTGCTTCATGGCCAACTCGAACGCTTCACCCTCGACCCGCGCCTGACCGCCCGCGCGATCCAGAACCTGTTACGCAACGCCATGCGCTATTGCGAAAAACGCATTCAGGTTGGCGTGCAGGTGTGTGCGAAGGGCTGTGAGATCTGGGTGGATGACGACGGGATCGGCATTCCGGATGACGAGCGTGAGCGGATTTTTGAACCGTTTTATCGGTTGGACCGCAGCCGCGACCGGGCCACGGGCGGGTTTGGGTTGGGGTTGGCGATCAGCCGTCGGGCGCTGGAGGCGCAGGGCGGCACCCTGACGGTCGAACCGTCCCCGCTAGGCGGCGCACGTTTCCGCTTGTGGTTACCCACCCAACCCTGACGCGTTCTTTGTAGCAGCTGCGCAGCCTCGCAGGCTCGACAGCTGCTATAGAACTATGTGCTGAGTCGCGTACGCAATAACTTGGCCATGTCTTCGAGTTCCGCCGCCGGGTTGTGCCCGATCAGCATCCATGCGTGTTCCATGTCCGCCCAATACACGACGTTCATGCCGTGCCGACGCTCACGGGCGAAGTGCCGGCTGCCGCTATTGGAGAGCGTGACGCACAACGCCATCGGGCCATTCGCAGGGTCCAGGTAGGTGATCTGGGCAATCGGCACCCCATCGTATTCGAGGATTTGCGCACGCTTGAACTCAGCGCGCGGCAAGGTCAGCTTCGCGGGCGCAAGGCTCAGGCCCAGGCGCGTATCGATGGAGCGCAGTTGCGCAAGTTGGGTGGCTTCATCGCTGGGCAAGTGTTCCAGGGTTTCAGGCACGTAGAGCGACATGTAATCCGCCACCAACCCGCGCCAGTTGTTCTTTTCCTGGCTCAATTGCCAGCCAAGGAACAAGCGATCCGCCACCACGCTGGTGACCACCAACCCGGCCGCGGCCGCCAGAAACCAGCGTCGATCCATCGACGGGCGTTCAGGCGAAGGCAAGGTGTCGAGCATGGACTGCAAACGATCGATGGGCGCCTGTTGCGACAATTGGGCAAACGCGTCCTTGAACGGCAGGCTGCTGCGGGCCAGCCATTGCAGGCGCAGGTTGAGCGCCGAATCCTCGGCGATGGCCGTGTCGATGCGGGCGCGTTGCTCGGCATCGAGCTGGTCGTCGAGGTAGGCCACCAGTTGCTCGTCCGACGGTGCGGCGCGTTCGTTCATCGACGTTCTCCCGAGGAAGGGTTCGGTACAGCATGCAGCGGTGGATATTCGGCCAGTTTCACCCGTGCAGCGGCCAGCCGGCTCATGACGGTCCCGACGGGCACTTGCAGCACCTCGGCGACTTCGCGATACGACAAGCCTTCGACGTACGCCAGGTACACGGTTTCGCGCTGGGCTTCGGGCAGCGCGTCGACACGCCTGATCACCTGGGCTGCGCGCACATGGGTTTGCGCCGCGTGCTCGCCGTCAAACGATAACTGGCTTTCGGCGTCCACCAACCCCTGACCCTGGCGCACCCGGCGGGCGCGCACTTCGTTGAGCCAGATTGAATGCAGAATGCTCAACAGCCAGCGGTCCATGCGCGTGCCGGGGACAAACTGCCCGGCACGCTCCAGCGCCCGCACGCAGGTCGCCTGCACCAGGTCTTCGGCCACATGCCGTTGCCGGGACAGCAGCAAGCCATAGCGCCACAATCGCGCTAGATGTTGGCCCAGTTCGGCCCTGATTGCATGATCGCTGGCGATAGCGACCTCCGTCGTTTAATCAGTGTCAGGTTTTCGATGAATCGTTTATCGCTTCGGCCAGGTCCTGGTATTCCTCGCACGTGCTGCCGCAAATCGATTTGATGTGCTGCAACTGTTCTTGCGCGAGGTCCAGTCGGCCTTTGATCACATAGGCCTCGCCGAGGTACTCGCGCACTTGCGCATACTGCGGGTCGAGTTTGACCGATTGCAGGTAGTAACCGATGCCTTCGTCGGTGCGCCCCAGTTTACGCGTCGCGTAGCCGCGATAGTTCAAGGCTTTGGCCGTGTTCGGATCTTTCAGTGTATCAAGCAGGGCCAGGGCTTCTTCGTAGCGACCGTCCTTGGCCAGACGATAGGCGTAATTGGTGCGGTCGGCATCCGGCACCAGACTGCTGGTCTGCCTGAGGCATTTTTGCGATTTGGAATCGAAGACCTGGCCTTTCGGGCAGTTGGGTTTGGCGGGCTCATCTTCGTCGCCATGGGCCAGGGCCAGGGAACTGGTCAGCGCTGCCGTCAGACAACCGGCAAGCAGCAGCGGGGCGGTGAAAACAGCAAAACGCAGGTTCATGGGCAAGGCTCCAGGGTTTGATCCACCATCGTTCGTGGTGCTGATACAAGAACACCGCAGCGTGAACAATTATTCATTTCTTTGTGCTGATCATTACAAGGAAAGCTTAAACCTAGGCGCTATGCTCGACAGCATTCGTTGTCCAGCGGAGAACTGCCATGAAAGACTACGTTCATCATTCTGCAGCGGCGGGATACAAGACCGGCGCCGACACCTATGTTCGCGGCCGCCCGGACTATCCGCCGGCCGTAGCCGACTGGTTGACCGGTACGCTGGGCTTGAACGCGGACAGCACCGTGATCGACCTGGGGGCCGGCACCGGCAAATTCACCGGCCGCTTGCTGGCGACCGGGGCGCAGGTGATTGCCGTTGAGCCCGTACCGCAGATGCTGGAAAAACTCTCCCTGGCTCATCCCGAGGTGTTGGCCGTGAGCGGCACTGCCATGGATCTGCCGCTGCCGGATGCGTGTGTGGACGTGGTGGTCTGCGCCCAGGCCTTCCACTGGTTTGCCAGTGCCGAAGCGCTGACCGAAATTGCCCGGGTCCTGAAACCGGGTGGGCGGTTGGGGTTGGTGTGGAACGTGCGCGATACCCGGGTGAGTTGGGTGCCGAAACTGGATGCGATCGTCAATGCGCTGGAAGGCGATACGCCGCGCTATTACACCGGTGCCTGGCGCCAGGCGTTTCCTCACCCGGCGTTTGGGTCGTTGCAGGCGCAGCATTTCAGCCATGGCCATACAGGGGCGCCTGAGGATGTGATTTTCAATCGAGTGCGTTCAACCAGTTTTATTGCGGCGTTGCCGCAGGCGCAGCGGGCGAGGGTGGATGAGCAGGTTCGGGCGTTGATTGCCGGGGAGCCGGCGTTGCGTGGGCGGGATGTGGTGACGGTGCCTTATGAGACCGCGGCGTTCGTCGCGGTTAAGGGCAGTTAGATCGGTGGTGTGGCCTTCGCGAGCAGGCCCACCCAGACAGCACAAATCCCTGCAGAGTCCCGCTTTTGGCCGAACCACTGCCTTACTCCCCCCGCCAATGCCTTGTTATAGTCCGGACCTCATTTTTTGCCCGGTAAAAGGATCACTGCCATGTCTCAGTACACCGCGTTCACCGTCGAACTCGCCGACAACATCGCCCATGTGCAGATCAACCGTCCGGAAAAGATCAACGCCATGAACGCCGCGTTCTGGAGCGAGATCATCGAGATTTTCCAGTGGATCGACGACACCGATGAAGCGCGCGTGGTAGTCCTCAGCGGTGCCGGCAAGCACTTCTCCTCCGGCATCGACCTGATGATGCTGGCTGGCGTGGCCAATGAACTGGGCAAGGACGTCGGCCGCAATGCACGCCTGCTGCGCCGCAAGATTCTCGCCCTGCAGGCGTCCTTCAATGCCGTCGACCATTGCCGCAAGCCGGTGCTGGCAGCGATTCAAGGCTATTGCCTGGGTGGTGCGATTGATCTGATCGCCGCCTGCGACATGCGCTACGCCGCCGAAGACGCACAATTCTCGATCAAGGAAATCGATATCGGCATGGCGGCGGATGTAGGCACTTTGCAACGCTTGCCGCGTATCATCGGTGACGGCATGCTACGTGAGCTGGCTTACACTGGTCGCACGTTTGGCGCCGAGGAAGCGCGCACCATCGGCCTGGTCAATCGCGTCTACAGCGACACTGCCAGCCTGCTGGAGGGCGTCATGGGCATTGCCCGGGAAATCGCCAGCAAGTCGCCGATTGCGGTCACCGGCACCAAAGAGATGATCAGCTACATGCGCGACCACCGCATCGACGACGGCCTCGAATACGTCGCCACCTGGAACGCCGCCATGCTGCAATCCACCGATTTGCGCGTGGCCATGGCCGCCCATATGAGCAAACAGAAACCCGAATTTCTGGACTGATTAAACATGACTTCACGCTGGACCACTGCAGTACTGGACACCGATCAACCCGGCGGCTGGGCCGTGGCCCGCAGCCCGGAAGGCTTCCTGTTCGATGACAATGGCGCGCTGTTCCCGCGTGAATGGCTCAAGCGTCAGGACTTGCCGATTCTCGCCGAACACGGCATCGGCCATCTCGACGGTGAGCCGGTCTATCTGCTGGAACTGCGCAGCGCCAGCGACGTTGCGGGTTGCAACTGGAAAGGCCTGCGGGCGTTCATGCTTGAGGGCGATCACACGGTGTACAAGGTGCTCGGCTATGCCGCGCAAATTGGCACCTGGTACCGTGAGCATCGCTTCTGCGGCAATTGTGGGCAGGAGGCGACGCAAGTTCCGCGTGAACGGGCGATGTACTGCGAGCCTTGTGATTTGCGCTATTACCCACGGATTTCGCCGAGCATGATCGTGCTGGTGACCCGTGGCGATGAAGTGCTGCTGGCGCGTTCGCCGCGTTTTGTCAGCGGGGTCTACAGCACGTTGGCCGGGTTTGCCGAGCCGGGTGAGTCGGCTGAGGACTGTCTGATTCGCGAGGTTCGCGAGGAAGTGCAGATCGAGGTCAAGAATATCCAGTACCTGGGCAGCCAGTGCTGGCCGTTCCCGCACTCGATGATGCTCGGCTTCCATGCGGAGTACGCCGGTGGCGAGATTGTCTGTCAGGAAGACGAAATCGAAGACGCCCAGTGGTTCAACGTCCACGCGCTGCCGCCGTTGCCGGCGTCGCGCTCGATTGCCCGGTACCTGATCGACGTCTACGTGGCGCGGCGCTTAGGCCACGCTGAACCAGTGTTGCCAGGCTAACCGCACGGTCAAGCCCAGTACCACGGTGATGAACACCGGACGGATGAACTTCGCGCCGCCGCTGATGGCGGTGCGAGCGCCGAAGAATGCGCCGGCCATCACCGACACGCCCATGCTCAGGCCGATGATCCAGTCCACCTGCCCGGAAAACACGAACACCGACAGCGCCGCAATGTTGCTGACGAAGTTCATGCTGCGCGCCACGCCGCTGGCCTTCACCAGATCGATGGGGTACATCAGCAGGGTGCTGACGGTCCAGAATGCACCCGTGCCGGGACCGGCCACACCGTCGTAGAAACCGAGGCTGAAGCCTTGGGTCGACTGCCACTTTTTCTTGATCGGTGCATCGCTGTCCAGCGGTGCCTTGGGTGTACCGCCGAACAACAGGTACACGCCGCAGGCGAAGACGATCACCGGGAGCATTTTGTTCAGCCACTCGGCCGGCAAGTAATGCGCGACGATGGCGCCGGTCAATGCGCCGATCAGGGTGCCGACGATGGCATGCACCCACTGCCGGGGATGGAACAGCTTGCGTCGGTAGAAGGTAAAACTGGCGGTGGCCGAGCCAAAGGTGGAACTCAACTTGTTGGTGCCCAGCACCAGGTGCGGCGGCAGGCCGGCGGTGAGCAGTGCGGGCGTGGTGAGCAGGCCGCCACCCCCGGCAATCGCGTCGATGAAGCCGGCTATAAAGGCAACGACAGCCAGAATGGCCAGGGTGGTGAGGTCAACGCTGAGTTCGAAAGGCATGGAATCGGCTTATTCGGCGGGGCGCAGGAAAGGGCTGCGGGGAAGGGGCGGTATCTTACCTAGATCCGACTTCTGCGGCGACTGGTCTGGCCCCATCGCGAGCAAGCTTGCTCCCACATGGGATCTGCGCAACACCATCGTCCCCTGTGGGAGCGAGCTTGCTCGCGATGGCTGAGTGTCAGTCGATATATACAGTGACTGATACACCGCAATCGCGAGCAGGCTCACTCCTACAGATTGGATCTGGGTGAATTTACAGGCCGAGGTCGGACAGCCCCGGATGATCATCCGGCCGACGTCCCAGTGGCCAGTGGAACTTGCGCTCGCTTTCCTTGATCGGCAGGTCGTTGATGCAGGCAAACCGGTTAGCCATCAGGCCGTTTTCATCAAACTCCCAATTCTCGTTGCCGTAGGAACGGAACCAATTGCCCGAGTCGTCGTGCCATTCATAGGCATAGCGCACGGCGATGCGGTTGCCGGTGAAGGCCCAGAGCTCCTTGATCAAACGGTAATCCAGCTCCTTGGCCCATTTGCGGGTGAGGAAACCTTTGGCTTCTTCGCGGTTGTAGGCGAACTCGGCGCGGTTGCGCCATTGGGTGTCCAGTGTATAAGCCAGCGATACCCGTTGCGGGTCGCGAGAGTTCCAGCCGTCTTCGGCCAGGCGAACTTTTTCGATGGCCGACTCGCGGGTGAAAGGGGGCAATGGCGGACGAACTTCAGCGTTAGACATGTAAAGTCTCCCAATAAAAATAACGTTCAAACACATTGTCACGCTTATATAAAGTGTTACAGGTCCAATAACTTTCGCGCCATGCATTGCGCATTATCGGCGGCACTGTGATCACCCATGACAAGCGCCACGGTAATGGCACCGTCGATCAGGATCAGCAGCTGTCTGGCCGTGTTCTCCGGATCGCTGGCACCATGTTCGGTGCAAAGCTCGCGCACATAGTCGAGCAGCTTCTGTTTGTGTTCCTTGGCGACCAGGCGGACCGGGTCTTGCGGGTCGCCGGTTTCGCCGCTGGTATTGATGAAGGCGCAACCGCGAAAGCCTTCCGAGGCGAACCAGACCTTGAGCACGGTAAACAGGTTGAGCAGGCGGTCGGCCGGTGTTTCAGCCTGATCGACGGCGGTTTTGTACCAATGCATCCAGCGCACATCGCGGCGTTGCAGGGCTGCGACGGTCAGCTCCTCCTTGTTGGCGAAGTAGCGGTAGATGCTTTTTCTGGAGACACCGGCGGTTTTCACCAGAAGGTCCATGCCGGTGGCGGCGATGCCACTTTTATAGATCAACTTTTCGGTGACATCCAGAATGATGTCGCGCGTAGTATTGGTGGTTAATTCGTTCATGTGGTGAACAGTAGAACGTACGTTCTCCTTGGTCAATATAAATTTATATTGACTGTTATGGGCCCGTCGCGAGCAGGCTCACCCCTACACTTGGAATGCGTTCCCCAGTGGGCGCGAGCTTGCTCGCGATGGGTCCATTACAGACGGTAACAAGACCCAGGCCCATCCATGGTGTAAGCTCTTGAATTCTTCGGATTCGACCCACTGCGAGCCCTATGCCGTCGCTTTTCAAACGCCCTCTGCTGCCCAAACTGCGCAGTTTTCCGCTGACCGCCGATGCCGTCACCATCCTTTCCGGCGCTGCCGAGTTTCGTCGTTGCCTGCTGGAGAAAATTGCCCAGGCCACGCACCGCATCTATATCGTCGCGCTGTACCTGCAACAGGACGAAGCCGGGCAGGAAATCCTCGATGCCTTGCACGCCGCCAAACTGGCGCGTCCGCAGCTGGACGTGGTCGTGGTGGTGGACTGGCTGCGCGCCCAGCGCGGCCTGATCGGTGCCGGCAAGCAACCGGGAAACTCTGCGTGGTATCAGGAAGCGACTCGCACCCACGCCAGTGAAGTGCCGGTGTATGGCGTGCCGGTGCAGACCCGCGAGTTGTTTGGCGTGTTGCATTTGAAAGGCTTTGTCATCGATGACTGCGTGATCTACAGCGGTGCGAGCCTGAACAATGTGTACCTGCACAAGTTCGACAAGTACCGCTTCGACCGCTATCACGTGCTGCAGAACCAGGCGCTGGCCAACTCCATGCAGCACTTGATCCAGCACGGGTTCATCGCGTCCAAAGCCGTGCACCGCCTCGACTTGCCGAACCTGCCGACCACCCGCAGCCTGCGCAACGACATCGGCGACCTGCGCAGCCGCCTCAAGCACGCCGCCTACGACACCACCGCCGGCACCACGCTGAAAGGCGATTTGTGCGTCAGTCCGTTGCTCGGTGTGGGCAAGAACAATCCATTGAACCGGGTGATTTGCGAGCTGATCGCCACCGCCCAGCATCAACTGACCATCTGTACGCCGTACTTCAACTTGCCGCTGGCGGTGACCCGGGAAATCAACCGGGCGCTGGGCCGGGGCGTGAAGGTCGACATCGTGGTCGGCGACAAGACCGCCAACGATTTCTACATCCCGCCCAGCGAGCCGTTCAAGGTGATCGCGGCGCTGCCGTACCTGTATGAGATCAGCCTGCGACGTTTTGCCAAACGCCATCAACACAGCATCGACAGCGGCAAGCTGAACCTGCATTTGTGGCGCGATGGCGACAATACCTATCACCTCAAAGGCATGTGGATCGACCAGCGCTACACCTTGCTGACCGGCAACAACCTCAACCCGCGAGCGTTCCGTCTTGACCTGGAAAACGCGCTGCTGATCGATGACCCGAAAGGCGAGTTGCTGGAGCCGCGCAAGGCTGAGCTGGTGGAGATTTTCCAAAACACCCAGCGCATCGAGCGTTACCAGAACCTCGAAACGCTGTTGGACTACCCGCCGGCCGTGGCCAAGTTCCTCACGCGCGTCAGTCGGGTGCGGATTGAGCGGTTGCTCTATCGGATTCTGTAAGGCTCAGCGCTGCCGGGGGCTTTGGCCACAGGGCCACCAGCAGCAGTAGCGAAGCGGCCACCAGATAGGGCAGGCGCGGGTCCAGGTCGTAGATCAATGTGGCTGCCAATGGCCCGATGACCACGCCAAAGCCTTGCGCAGCGCCGATGGAGCCAGCGGTCGCGCCTTGCTCCGAGGCGTCCACGGCGTTCGCCGCCAACGCGGCGAATGACGGAAAAATCAGCCCCATCCCGCCCGCCGAAACGAAAAAGCACAGCCACAAGCCCCACGCGGTATTCGCGAGGATACTGCTGGCAAATCCCACAGACGCCACCAGTGCACCCGCGCGGATCAACTGCAGCGGCGGCCATTCCAGCCAGCGCACCACCAGTTGCGAACAGATCAACGCGAAACCGACCATGGTCAGGGCAATGCCCGCCGTTTGCGCGGCATCGGCCGGGCTCATGCCGAGTCGGTCGAGGGCGAAGAAGCCGACGGTGATCTGCGCAATCGACACACACAGCATCGCCACAAACGCGACCGCCATGGGCCGGCGCAGGCGCGGATCATTCAGGTGCACCTTGCGCGGTACTTGCCGCAGGTGCAATTCCTGGCCCTTGAGCTTGAAGCGCAATACCAGAAAGGCCAGTAGCGGCAGGACGGCCATGGCGTAGAACGGCAGGCTCAAACTGAAACGCGAGAGCAACGCGGCGATGGCCGGCCCGATCACCAGGCCACAGGCGTTGGCAGCCCCCAACGCCGCCATGGCTTTGGCGCGGTGCTGCGGCTCGATGTTGTCGGCGATCAGCGCGTTGCCTCCCACCGGGATCGCGGCATAGAACACGCCGATCAAGCCGCGGCCGATCATCAAACCGATGAACCCCAGCAGCGCCGATGGCAAGAATCGCAATGACGCGTCGATGAACAGGCACAAGGCCCAATAGGCGAGGGTGAAACCGGCGGTGGCGATCAATAGAATGCGGCGCCGGCCATAGCGATCACTGGCCTGGCCCCACGGGCGGGCCAGCAGCATCCAGATCACCCCGGACACCGTCACCGCCGCACCGGCCTGCCACGTGGCCAGGCCCAGCACCCGGGCAATCGGGCCGATCAGCGAGACAAACGCCATCATCGACATGGAACAGGCCATGTTGGCCACCATTAATGGGCGCAGGTCGAAGGTGGCGGGGGTCATGGGGTGAGCCTTCCGTGAGCTTTTATTGTTTGCGGGGATGGTAGCGCGGGTATCGGGAAAGCGGGGGGAATATCGGTGATAGTGATAATGCCATCGAGGGCAAGCCCGCTCCCACACTGAAATTGTGATCAACACAAAACCCCTGTGGGGGCGAGCTTGCTCGCGATGGGGACAGCCCAGACGCTACAAAACCTCAGTTCAAACCGAGTTTCCCACGCAACGTCGACAAATCTTCCGCCAGCGTATTCACCGGCCCAACCAGCGCCTTGCGGTCGCTCTCTTTCACCTTGTCATACGTTTCGAAACCACCGTCCTTGGTCTTGTACTTGGCCAGGATCTTGTCCACGGTCGCGAAGTTCTTGTCGACCTTGGCGATGAACGCCGCGTCCTGCTTCTGGATCTGCGGTCGGAACAGGTCGACGATTTTCTTTGCGCCGTCGACGTTGCCCTGGAAGTCATACAGGTCGGTGTGGCTGTAACGGTCTTCTTCGCCGGAGATCTTGGTCGCCGCCACTTCTTCCAGCAACGCCGCCGCGCCGCCGACGACTTTCTCAGGCGGGAAGGTCAGGCCAGCGACGCGGGTTTGCAGATCCTTGACGTCTTTGTTCAAACCGTCGGCCAGGTCGCCCAGGCCTTGGGTGCTTTTTTCCGAGAACAGCGAGTATTCGAGGCGGTGGAAGCCGGTGAAGTCGGAGGCGTCCACGCCTTTTTCGTGGTCGTCGACGCGGGAGTCGATGGACGCGTCCAGGTCACTGAACAGCTCGGCAATCGGCTCGATCGACTCGTAGTAGACGCGGGTCGGGGCATAGAGCCTTTGCGCGGTGGCCAAGTCACCTTTTTTCACCGCGTCGGTGAATGGCTGGGTATGGCTGGCCAATTCGTCCAGTTGTTCGGTGACGTAGATCTTGTAGTCCGAGACTGGCCCCACCAGGTCCAGCGGCGCGGTCGCCGCGAACGCTGAAAACGGAGTGTTGAGCAAGCCAAGGGTCAGCAGCAAAGCGAGTGGCGACTTTTTCATGGGGCGGTTCCGTGTTGGGCGTTGTTAGGCGGTTGTTGTTGAATGGGTGGCGTCCAGCAGCGAGCGACCGATGAAATCCTGATCGCCCGTGACACCCGGCAAAGTAAAGAAGTAGCCGCCGCCGACAGGCTTGAGGTATTCCTCCAGCGGTTCGCCGTTCAGACGGGTTTGCACGGTGATGAAGCCTTTTTCCAGATCGGCCTGGTAACAGATGAACAGCAAGCCCATGTCGAGCTGACCGTTTTTGTTCACGCCATTGGAGTAGTTGAACGGACGGCGCAGGATCAGGTTGGCCTGGGTCGCGGCGGTGCGCGGGTTGGCCAGGCGGATGTGCGCGTCGAGTTTGGTCAGTTTGCCTTCCGGGTCTTTGGCGTAGTCCGGCACCTCGGTTTCATGGGCGCCGCCCATGGGGGCTCCGGTGCTTTTGACCCGTCCGAGAATGCTTTCCTGTTCCTGCAACGGCGTGCGGTCCCAGCGCTCGACAAAGTTGCGGATAATCCGCACCGCTTGATAGCTGCCATTTACCGCCCAGGCCGGTTCATCGCTGTCGGGCTGGACCCAGACAATGCTGTCCATGGCGTTGGCGTTGTTGGAGTCAGGGTTGGCCGAGCCGTCGCGGAAACCGAGGAAGTTGCGCGCACTCTGTGCCGGAACACCCGGTTTCGCCGGGGCCTGCGGCGGCACGCTGCCTTCCTGTTTCCAGCGCACCAGCAGCAAATCCGGGAGGTTTTTCACGATGTCGCGCAGGGCGTGGATGTTGGTGTCCGTGGTGTTGGAACAGAACTGCACGCTCAAGTCGCCGTGGCAGCAGTCAGCTTCCAGCGCATCGTTGGGGAAACCGACCATGCGTATCAACCGCTTGGGTTTGACGTTGGCCAGACCGAAGCGCTCATCGAATAGCGACTCGCCCACCGAGACGGTGATGGTCAGATTGTCCGGCGTCACCACTGGGCCGAGAATCCCGGAGTCCACTGGCGGCAATTTAGGATCGACCTGGGTCACCGGGCCGCCCTTCATCAAAAACGCGATGCGCTCGTTGAGGGTACGGAACAGCCGCTCGAGGTCTTCGCGGTTGCTGGCCAACACATCAAACGACACCAGCATGCCCGACGCCGGGCGCGGGGTGACGATGCCGGTCTGGTGTTTGCCATGGAACGCGTGGCGGTCTTCGGTCTGGTCGCTGCTCGGCGCTTCGGTAACTTGCGCGGGGCTGGCGGCCATCGCCGGGCAGCTCAGGGCGCTGCCGGCCAATGCGACACCGGCGGCGCCCATGCCCATCAAGACCCGGCGACGCTGGAGGTTGAATTGCTCTGAATCGTTCATCTGAATGTCGTCTTCTGCTTACAGGCCGGACAGGCCAAGGGCGGGATCGATGGTGTCGAGGGCGTCGGCCAGTGCCTGGGCCTTGTCGGCGATCTGTTTGCGTTGTTCGGCGCTGACACTGTCGTAGCTGGCGTAGCCGTCCTTGACCTTGAGGCCATTGAGTTCGCTGTCGAAGTCGGCGAGGGCGCTGTCGATCTTCGACAGAACGTCAGCGGCGATCTTGCTCAGCATCGGTCGCAACAGCTCGACAACTTTGTGCGCGACGTCGAGGTTGGCGGCGAATCCGTTGAGGTCGGTGTGGCTGTAGCGTTCTTCTTCGCCGCTGCTGGCGCGTACGTCGGCGAGGGTGTTGAGGTTGCGCACCACAATGCTCACCAGTTGTTCCGGCGGCAGCGGCTCGGCGAGCAATTGTTGTTTGAGCGTGGTGACATCACTGGTCAGGCGTTGCGCCACTGGCGTCAGACCGTCGAGGTTGCGTTGCTGGAACAGCGCGTATTCCAGGCGATGGAAGCCGACGAAGGCCGGGTCCTGTTCGCGTTTTTCGAAATAGTCGGCGCGGGCATTGATCGCGTTGTCCAGTTCGGCCAAGCGCTGTGCGGCCGGGGCGATGCGTTGATACGCAGCACGGGCCGGCACATACAAGGCTTGCGCCTGGCTAAGGTCGCCGGCCTCGATCGCTTGCTCAAGCGCGGTGACGGCTTTGATCAGCGCCGTGCTCTGGCTGCTCAGGTACACGCGAAATTCCGACAGCGGCCCGATGAACGCGGCCATCGACGGTTTGGCCTTGGCGGCGGCGTCGGACGCGGCCGTCGAGGTCACGTGCAAGGTGCCGTGCGGGTTGCTGAGCAAGCCACAGGTGATCGTGTAGTCGCCGGGCGCTAGGTTGGCGTTGATCACCTGGCTCAGGCCCGGCGCGATGTTCTCGCGCTCTTCGAGCACTAGCACGCCGTCGAGGATTTCCCATTCCACGGCGCGGTCCGAGCGGTTGACGATGCGGAAACTGGCGCGACCGGCCGGGACCGTCAACGCATTCGGCTCGCAGCTGTGCGGGTGAATGTTCACCACGATTTCGTCATGGTTGGCCTGGCGTTTGGCCGCGGCCATGTTCGAGGCGTAGTAGAACAGGCCGCCGGCGGCGATCATCACGATCACCGAACCGGCCACCGCCCAGCGCAAAGCCCTGGAAGGTGCGGCCACATTTGGAGTAGGCGTTGACATGAAAGCCCTTACTGACTGGAAACGGAAGAAGACTGTTTTGCGGGTGCCGGGGCCGGGAGAAAAAACATCCCCAGCGCCACCACCAGGTAAATCAGATAAGCGCCGAGGGTGCTGACGGTTGGCGCGTCCTGATAGCCGAACATGCCTGCCAGCACCGAGCCCAGCGGGCCGTCCATCGGCAGCGTGGCGCTGAAATCGAACAGCACGGTTTGCAGGTGATTCCACAGCCCGGCTTCATGCAGCGCCTGCACCGAGTTGGCGAGAATGCCGGCGGCGACCACGAGGATGAACAACCCGGTCCAGCGGAAAAACGCACTGAGGTTCAGGCGCATGCTGCCGGTATAGATGAGGAAACCGATGACGATGGCCAGGGCCAGGCCGAGCAGGGCGCCGATGGGCGCGGCGGGGCCTTCGCTTTGCTGAAACACGGCGAGCAGGAAGAACACTGTCTCCAGGCCTTCCCGGGCCACGGCGAAAAACACCATGGCGATCAGCGCGAACACCTGGTTTCTGGAACCGGTCAGCGCGTGATCAAGGGATACATGCAAGGAATGCTTGATCGAACGCGCCACTTTACGCATCCAGAACACCATGGAACTGAGAATGCCGACGGCCACCAGACCGACCACGCCTTCAAACAGCTCTTGTTGTTTCTGCGGGAACTCGGCGCTGACCAGCTCCAGGCCACCGCCCACCAGCAGGGCCAGGGCGGCGGCGAGGAACACGCCGATCCACACGGCGGGCATCCACTGGCCACGGCCGGTTTGCTTGAGGTAGCTGGCGATGATGCCAACGATCAACGCGGCTTCAATGCCTTCGCGCAGCATGATCAGGAAAGGAACGAGCATTCAGCACCGGTGGAATTAGATAGGGTGCTAATTTGTAACATAATGACACTCATTCCCATATGGGGTTGATTGCCATTTACCTGAACCTAACCTGAACGACCTTGAGCATCACACATTCCCCTGTAGGAGTGAGCCTGCTCGCGATGGCGGACTGACTGTCAGCAACTGAGGTGACTGACACACCGCTATCGCGAGCAGGCTCACTCCTACAGGGATCTGCACTGGGCAAACGGCTGCGGTAAGATGCCCACACTCAAAAAACAACAGGGCTCACCGCGCTCAATGTCGGAAAAAGACACCATCTCCATTCAACTGGTGCGCGAAGCGCTGCTGCAAAGTTGCGCCCCCGGTCAGGCGACCGACGAGGTGTTGAACAAGGTCGGCATCGATCCGGCCTGGCTGCAGACCACCGATGCCCGTGTTCCGGCCACCGCCTATGCGCGGCTCTGGCGCTTGCTGGCCCGGCGTGGCGATGACGAATTTTTTGGCATGGACCCGCGCAAGCTCAAGTCCGGCAGCCTCGAATTTCTTTGTCGTTGCTCCATGGTTCAGCCCAGCCTCGCTGCTGGTTTGACCACGGGGTTGAGCTTTCTGTCGTTGATGCTCGAACACGTGCCCGCGCAATTGGTTCGCCAGCAAAGCCTGGCCGAAATCGTGCTGCTGGAAGACGACCAGGACCCGCGTCGCGCCTTCACCTACTTTACCTACTGGATGATCGTCCACGGCGTGGCCTGCTGGTTGGCCGGGCGGCGCATCCCGATTCTGGCCATCGAATTGCGCTGCGCCGCGCCGGATTTTTGCGACGACTATCAGGTGATGTTCTCCGAGAACCTGCGCTTCGACCGCCCGCGCACCCGGATGATTTTCTCGGCCGACTGCCTGGATTTACCCATCAAGCGCAGCCCGGAAGAACTCAAGCGTTTCCTGGCCCATGCGCCGGCCAATATCCTGGTCAAGTACCGTGATCCGGAAAGCCTTGCGAGCCGAATCAAGCACAACTTGCGACAGCTCCCCGCTGAACAGTGGCCCGAGACCGAACCCTTGGCGCAGCAACTGTGCATATCGGCCTCGACCTTGCGCCGGCGTCTGGCGGAAGAAGGGCAGACCTATCAAGGGCTCAAAGACAGCGTGCGCAAGGAACTGGCGATCGTCTGGCTGGCCGAGCCGAGCATCAGCTTCGCCGAGATCGCGACGCGGTTGGGGTTTGCCGATGCCAGTTCGTTCTACAAGGCGTTCCGCAAGTGGTCGGGGTCTAATCCGGGGCATTACCGCAGCCTGATTCTGAACGAAGCGCACTGATCCAAACCCTGTATAGATACGACCGACGCCATCGCAGGCAAGCCACGCTCCCACATTTGGAATGCAGTCCCTTGTGGGAGCGTGACTTGCCCGCGATGGCGTCCGCTCAGGCGCCCCACCTCCTGAACCTTGGCCAAAGCAGTCACGCAACTTGATAACTTTGACCATTGCCCCGTTCTGCCCACAGAGCGAGTATTTCCCTGGTTTTTACGGTTCCCCCAACCTAATAAAAATACAAAGGGATTCTGGCAATGCGCGATTACTTGTCTGCCACATCACAGTTCAATTATCAGCACACCGTCGACGCCGCACTCAGCGGTTCCCTGCAAGCGCTCAACGCCTGTGTCGAGTGTTGCGACCGGCATGCCTTGCCGGGGCGCATTGCGCTGTTCTGGGAAGGGCGCGATGGCGCCAGCGCCACGTACACCTTCTGCGACTTGCAGGATAAAGCCGCGCGTTTTGCCAATTTCCTGCTGGCCCAAGGGGTGAAGAAGGGCGACAAGGTCGCCGGCCTCCTGCCACGCAACATCGAATTATTGATCATCGTGTTCGCCACCTGGCGCATTGGGGCGGTGTATCAGCCGCTGTTTACCGCGTTCGGCCCCAAAGCCATCGAACACCGTCTCGGCTGCTCCGGGGCCAAAGTCGTGGTGACCGACGCGGTCAATCGCCCGAAACTCGCTGAAGTCGCCGACTGCCCGACCGTCGTCACCGTCGGTGGCGCCAAAGGCCAGGGCATCGTCCGTGGCGATTACAGCTTCTGGGCCGAACTGGCGAATTATTCCGCCGACTGCGAACCGGTGCTGCTGACCGGCGAAGACCCGTTCCTGTTGATGTTCACTTCGGGCACCACCGGCCCTTCGAAAGCCTTGTCGGTGCCGCTCAAAGCCATCGTCGCGTTCCAGAGCTACACCCGCGACGCCGTGGATTTGCGTCCCGAAGACGCGTTCTGGAACGTGGCCGATCCGGGCTGGGCCTACGGCATCTATTTCGGCGTCACCGGGCCGATGTCGATGGGGCATCCGATCACCTTTTACGATGGCCCATTCACCCTCGAAAGCACCTGCCGGGTGATCAACAAGTACGGGATTACCAACCTCACCGGATCGCCGACGGCTTACCGCCTGCTGATCGCGGGCGGCGACGAGTTCGCCAAGTCGATCAAGGGCAAGCTGCGCATCGTCAGCAGCGCCGGCGAACCGCTGAACCCGGAAGTGATCCGCTGGTTCGCCGACAACCTCGGCGTGGTCATCCACGACCATTACGGCCAGACCGAATTGGGCATGGTCCTGTGCAATCACCATGCACTGGAACACCCGGTTCACGTTGGCGCCGCCGGTTTTGCCTCGCCTGGCCACCGCATCGTGGTGCTGGACGAAGAATACAAGGAGCTCGGCGTCGGTCAGCCCGGCATTCTGGCCATCGATCGCACCCAGTCGCCGATGTGTTGGTTCAACGGCTATGAAGGCGCGCCGACCAAAGCGTTCGTCGGCGACTATTATTTAAGTGGCGACACCGTGGAGTGGAACCCGGACGGCAGCATCAGCTTCGTCGGTCGCAGCGATGACGTGATCACCACCTCCGGCTACCGCGTCGGCCCGTTCGACGTGGAAAGTGCGTTGATCGAGCACCCGGCCGTGGTCGAGGCGGCGGTGGTCGGCAAACCCGATCCGGAGCGCACCGAACTGGTCAAGGCCTTCGTCGTGATCTGCGAGCAATACCGCGCCACACCGGAGTTGGCCGAAGAACTGCGCCAACACGTGCGCAAGCGTCTGGCGGCGCATTCCTATCCCCGTGAAATCGAATTTGTCAGCGAGTTGCCGAAAACCCCTAGCGGCAAATTGCAGCGCTTTATCTTGCGCAACCAGGAAATCGCCAAGGCTCAAGAGGCCGCCGCGAAGAACGTTTCAGCTTGAATCCAAGGAAACAATGATGCAGATCGAAAACAAGATTTTTCTGGTCACCGGCGGTGCTTCCGGCCTGGGGGCCGCCACGGCTGAAATGCTGGTCGCGGCCGGCGCCAAAGTGATGCTGGTGGACATGAATGCCGAGGCCGTGGCGGCGCAGGCCCAGCGCCTGGGCGCGCAAAGCGTGGTCGCGGACATCAGCAACGAAGCGGCGGCGGAAGCGGCGGTGCAGGCCACGGTCAAAGCCTTCGGTGGCCTCAACGGTCTGGTCAATTGCGCCGGTATCGTGCGTGGCGAGAAAATCCTCGGCAAGAACGGCCCGCATGCATTGGCCAGTTTCAGCCAGGTGATCAACGTCAACCTGATCGGCAGCTTCAACATGCTGCGCCTGGCCTCGGCGGCCATCGCCGAAACCCAGCCGGACGCCGATGGCGAACGCGGCGTGATCATCAACACGGCCTCGGCCGCTGCCTATGACGGCCAGATCGGCCAGGCGGCTTATGCCGCATCCAAAGGCGCCATCGTCAGCCTGACCTTGCCCGCCGCCCGTGAACTGGCGCGTTTTGGCATCCGCGTGATGACCATCGCCCCGGGCATTTTCGAAACGCCAATGATGGCCGGCATGACCCAGGAAGTGCGCGATTCGCTGGCTGCTGGCGTGCCATTCCCGCCGCGCCTGGGCAAACCCGGCGAGTACGCCGCGCTGGTCCGGCATATCATTGAAAACAGCATGCTCAACGGCGAGGTGATCCGTCTTGACGGTGCCTTGCGCATGGCCGCCAAGTAAGGAGTTTTGACATGACCATTGCCAACGATCCGATTGTTATCGTCAGCGCCGTCCGCACCCCGATGGGCGGGTTTCAGGGCGACCTGAAAAGCCTGACCGCGCCGCAGCTCGGCGCCCTGGCCATCCGTGCCGCGGTCGAGCGCGCCGGCATCAACGCCGAATCCGTTGAAGAAGTGCTGTTTGGCTGCGTGCTGTCCGCTGGCCTCGGCCAGGCGCCGGCGCGCCAGGCTGCACTGGGCGCCGGGCTGGACAAATCGACCCGTTGCACCACGCTCAACAAGATGTGCGGTTCGGGCATGGAAGCAGCGATTCTGGCCCACGACATGCTGATGGCCGGCAGTGCTGACGTGGTGGTCGCGGGCGGCATGGAAAGCATGTCCAACGCGCCGTACCTGCTGGACCGCGCGCGCAGCGGTTATCGCATGGGCCACGGCCGTGTGCTCGATCACATGTTCCTCGACGGTCTGGAAGATGCCTACGACAAGGGCCGCCTGATGGGCACTTTTGCCGAGGATTGCGCGGAAACCAACGGGTTCACCCGCGAAGCGCAAGACACCTTTGCCATCGCCTCGACCACCCGCGCGCAGCAGGCGATCAAGGACGGCAGCTTCAAGGACGAGATCGTCCCGGTGTCGGTCATGGTCGGCAAGGAGCAAGTACTGATCAGCAACGACGAACAGCCACCGAAAGCCAAACTGGACAAGATTGCTTCGTTGAAACCAGCGTTCCGCGAGGGCGGTACGGTCACGGCGGCGAACTCCAGTTCGATTTCCGACGGCGCGGCGGCACTGGTGCTGATGCGCCGTTCCGAAGCCGAGAAACAAGGGCTGAAACCACTGGCCGTGATTCACGGCCACGCGGCGTTTGCCGACACACCGGGCCTGTTCCCGGTGGCACCCGTGGGCGCGATCAAGAAGTTGATGAAGAAAACCGGCTGGTCGCTGGACCAGGTCGAACTGTTTGAAGTGAACGAAGCGTTCGCCGTGGTCAGTCTGGTAACGATGACCCAACTGGAAATCGCGCACGAGAAGGTCAACGTTCACGGCGGCGCGTGCGCCTTGGGCCATCCGATTGGTGCGTCGGGCGCGCGGATTCTCGTGACCTTGCTCTCGGCCCTGCGCCAGAAAGGCCTGAAACGCGGCGTCGCAGCGATCTGCATCGGCGGCGGCGAAGCCACGGCCATGGCGGTTGAATGCCTCTACTGAAGCACTCAGTCCCTGTAGGAGTGAGCCTGCTCGCGATAGCGGTGTATCAGTCAGTAGAAATGTTGACTATGAGACCGCCATCGCGAGCAGGCTCGCTCCTACAGGTTCAGTGTTTCAACCCGTCATTTTGTACGACAGGCTTATTTTAAGGACTTGGCATGATTCCCAATGACGAACAACTGCAGATCAGCGAAGCCGCCCGGCAGTTTGCCCAGGAACGGCTGAAACCGTTCGCCGCCGAGTGGGATCGCGAACACCGTTTCCCCAAGGAAGCCATCGGTGAAATGGCCGAGCTCGGCTTCTTCGGCATGCTGGTGCCGGAGCAGTGGGGCGGTTGCGACACCGGTTACCTGGCCTACGCCATGGCCCTGGAAGAAATCGCCGCCGGTGACGGCGCATGCTCGACCATCATGAGCGTGCACAACTCGGTCGGCTGCGTACCGATCCTGCACTATGGCAACGACGATCAGAAAGAACGCTTCCTCAAGCCCTTGGCCAGTGGCGCAATGCTTGGCGCCTTTGCCCTGACCGAACCGCAGGCCGGTTCCGACGCCAGCGGCCTGAAAACCCGCGCACGGCTGGAAGGCGATCACTACGTGCTCAACGGCTGCAAACAGTTCATCACCTCCGGGCAAAACGCCGGGGTGGTGATTGTGTTCGCGGTGACCGACCCGAGCGCGGGCAAACGTGGCATCACCGCGTTGATCGTACCGACCGATTCGCCGGGCTACAAAGTCGCGCGGGTCGAAGACAAACTCGGTCAGCACGCGTCCGACACCTGCCAGATCCTGTTCGAAGACGTTAAAGTCCCGGTCGCCAACCGTTTGGGCGAAGAGGGCGAAGGTTATCGAATCGCCCTGGCCAACCTAGAAGGTGGTCGCGTCGGCATTGCGTCGCAATCGGTGGGCATGGCTCGCGCCGCGTTCGAAGCGGCCCGCGACTACGCCCGTGAGCGCGAGAGTTTCGGCAAACCGATCATCGAACACCAGGCGGTTGCGTTCCGCCTCGCCGACATGGCCACACAAATTGCCGTGGCCCGCCAGATGGTGCATTACGCGGCGGCGCTGCGTGACAGCGGCAAACCGGCGCTGGTCGAAGCGTCCATGGCCAAGCTGTTCGCCTCGGAAATGGCCGAGAGGGTCTGCTCCTCGGCATTGCAAACCCTCGGCGGTTACGGTTACCTCAACGATTTCCCGCTGGAGCGCATTTATCGCGACGTGCGGGTCTGCCAGATCTACGAAGGCACCAGCGATATTCAACGCATGGTTATTTCGCGCAATTTATAAGAAGGAGTTCCTCTGTGAGTTACGAAACGATTTTGCTGGAAACCCATGGCCGCGTCGGCCTGATCACCTTGAACCGCCCGCAAGCGCTGAACGCGTTGAACGCGCAGATCGTCAGCGAGCTGAATCACGCCCTTGATGGCCTGGAAGCCGATTCGAACATCGGCTGCATCGTGCTGACCGGCTCGAAAAAAGCCTTTGCCGCCGGCGCCGACATCAAGGAAATGGCCGAGCTGACCTACCCGCAAATCTACATCGACGACCTGTTCAGCGACAGCGATCGCGTGGCCAACCGCCGCAAGCCGATCATCGCCGCGGTCAACGGTTTTGCCTTGGGCGGTGGCTGTGAACTGGCGCTGATGTGCGACTTCATCCTGGCGGGCGACAATGCCAAGTTCGGCCAGCCGGAAATCAACCTCGGCGTGCTGCCGGGCATGGGCGGTACCCAGCGCCTGACCCGCGCCGTGGGCAAAGCCAAGGCCATGGAAATGTGCCTGAGTGGGCGTTTGATCGACGCAGTGGAAGCAGAGCGTTGCGGCATCGTCGCGCGGATCGTGCCGGCGGATGAACTGCTGGACGAAGCGCTGAAAGTTGCGGCGCTGATTGCCAAGAAGTCGCTGCCGATTGCGATGATGGTCAAGGAGAGCGTCAACCGTGCGTTCGAAGTGAGCCTGTCCGAAGGCGTGCGCTTTGAGCGCCGGGTGTTCCATGCGGCGTTTGCGACGCAGGATCAGAAGGAAGGGATGGCTGCGTTTATTGCCAAGCGTGAGGCTGAGTTCAAAGGTAAGTAATGCGGCGTTTTGACTGACGCCATCGCGGGCAAGCCCGGCTCCCACAGGTTATCGGTGTCCTTTCCATTGACACATAACCTGTGGGAGCCGGGCTTGCCCGCGATGCTTTTAGGCTTCAGACCAGATAGTTTTTGAGCTCGCGGGCGATCACCATCCGCTGTATCTCGCTCGACCCTTCGTAAATCTGCGTAATCCGCGCATCCCGGTAGTACTTCTCCACTGGATAGTCTTCCAGATACCCATAACCACCATGAATCTGAATCGCGGACGAGCACACCTTTTCGGCCATTTCCGAGGCAAACAGCTTGGCCTGTGAAGCTTGCGACAGGCAGGGTTTGCCGGCGGTGCGCAAGCGCGCCGCATGCAGGATGAGCAATCGCGCGGCGTTCAGCTGCATGTGCATGTCAGCGAGCATGTTGGCGATGCTCTGGTGTTCGATGATCGGCTTGTCGAATTGCACCCGATCCCGCGCATAGGCCAGCGCCGCTTCGAACGCGGCTCGGGCAATGCCCAAGGCTTGCGCGGCGATGCCGATGCGGCCACCTTCGAGGTTGGACAGGGCGATGGACAGGCCTTTGCCGCGCTCACCCAGCAGGTTGGCTTCAGGAATGGTGCAGTTATTCAACGTCACCGCGCAGGTGTCGGAGGCGCGGATGCCCATCTTGTGTTCCGTGCGATCGACGATAAAACCGGCAGTGTCAGTCGGCACCAGGAAGGCCGAAATGCCGCGTTTGCCCAGGTCCGGATCGGTCACGGCAAACACAATCGCCAGTTTCGCGCGCTTGCCGTTGCTGACAAATTGCTTGGCGCCGTTGATCACCCACTGGCCGTCGCGCAGTTCGGCGCGGGTGCGCAGGTTGTGCGCTTCGGAACCGGCTTGTGGTTCGGTCAGGCAGAAGCAGCCGATGGCCTGGCCGCTGGCCAGATCCGGCAGCCAGGTCTGTTTCTGTTCTTCAGTGCCATAGTTCAAAACGGGGCCGCACCCGACCGAGTTGTGAATGCTCATCAGCGCACCGGTAGCGCCATCACCCGCGGAAATCTCTTCCACCGCCAAGGCGTAGGCCACGTAGTCGACATAGGTGCCGCCCCATTCTTCAGGCACCACCATGCCCAGCAGCCCGAGTTCACCCATCTTCGCCACCAGACCGTCGTCGATCCAGCCAGCCTTTTCCCAGGCTTGCGCATGGGGCGCGATTTCGCCGCGGGCAAAGTCCCGGGCCATGTCGCGGATCATGACTTGCTCTTCGCTCAATTCGATATCGTGCATGGCTCAGTTCCCACTCTCATCAAGGCCTGTGAAGAAACTCGCGACATGCTTGGCGTCCAGCGCCTGCAAGGTCGGCGGGTTCCAGCGCGGCGTCTTGTCTTTGTCGATCAGCAAGGCGCGCACGCCTTCGATCAGGTCGCCGCGCTCGAACCATTGACGGTCCAGGTGCAGCTCAAGGGCGAAGCAGTCTTCCAGACTCAAGTGCCGACCCCGACGGAGCATTTCCAGGGTCACGCCCATGGCCAGCGGCGAACGGCTGTCCAGCAGGTCGGCAGTGGTCAGTGCCCACTCATGGCTGTCGGCAATCGTCACTTCACGCAATTGCTCAACAATACTCGGCACATCGGGCAAGGCGAAGAAGTGGTCGATGGCCGGGCGGAGCGCTTCCAGCGGTGCGTCGGGCAGTTGCTGCACCGCGAGTTTAGCCAGCAAGCCCTGCAGGTCTTTGAGCGGCGTGTCGTGCCATTCGAGCTGGTCGAGTTTGTCGTCCAGCACGGACAGTTTTTCGCTCTCCAGATACCAGTCGGCCAACCCGCAGTAGAGCGCATCCGCCGCGCGAATCTGCACACCGCTGACACCGAGGTACATCCCAATCTCGCCAGGGATGCGTGGCAGGAAGTAGCTGCCACCGACGTCCGGGAAGTAGCCGATGCCGACTTCCGGCATCGCCAGACGGCTTTTTTCGGTGACTACTCGCAGGTCGGCGCCTTGCACCAGCCCCATGCCGCCGCCCAGGACGAAGCCGTCCATCAAGGCGAGCACGGGTTTGCGGTAATGGTGGATGGCGAGGTCCAGGGCGTATTCCTCGACGAAGAAATCCTGGTGCAGCGTGTCGCCGCTTTTGAAACTGTCGTACAGCGAGCGAATATCGCCGCCGGCACAGAAGGCTTTCTCGCCGGCACCGCGCAAGACCACCGCGTGTACGTGTGGATCCTGAGCCCAGGCATCGAGCTGACGCTGCAGGTCGCGCACCATGTCCAGGGTCAAGGCATTGAGGCCAGCGGGGCGGTTGAGGGTCAGGTGACCGATGTGGTTGCGAACCTCGGCCAGCACTTCGTTTTGCGTGGCGTCCATGGACGAAGTCCCCTTCGATAAAACCTGAGCAGTCATCACTAACTCCCTGCTTTTATTGTTCTTTATAGAGAAGCTCGCGCGCGAGCGATGCAGGATCGTACCAGTGCAAATTTGTGATGTACAACCGGGAAATGTGCAGGTCCTGTCTGCGTTTTTGCAACAAACTTGTGGGAGCCGAGCTTGCTCGCGATGGGGTCCTGTCAGCCAACATAAATGTTGAATGACACACTGCTATCGCGAGCAAGCTCGGCTCCCACAAGGATTGGTTAAATGCGTTTGCTGAGTACTTCGCTGATACTGCGCCGCTTGGCGTGCAGTTCACTGGCATGGATCAGCTGTTCGAGGTCTTCAGGCGTGACATCGAAGAACGCCTCCATGTCCGCCAACGCCAGTTTCAGGTCTTGGGCAGTGATGGCCTGGCTGTCAACAGGCGGGTGATCGGCGGGGATCACGGCCACCGGTTCGCTGGCGCGTTTGGGGTAGCGAATGCGCGTCAGGTTGTTGTAGGCCAGGGCGCTGAGCAGCATCGCCGAGGCACCGAGCATCACCGGGCCGAGGGCCTTCCAGTCCATGGCAATGGTGGCCGGATCGGCCAGCACCAACAGCAATGCCAAAGCCCCGGCCGGCGGATGCAGGCAACGCAGCCAGCACATCAACATCAGCGCCATGCCCGCTGCCAGGCAGGCACTGCCGAGGGTTCGCCCGAGCACATGGGCAACCAGCAGCGAAACCACTCCGGCGCTCAAGTAGCCGCCCAGAATCGACCACGGCTGGGCGAGGGCGCCGGAGGACACAGCGAACAACAACACGGCCGATGCACCCAGCGGGCCGATCAGGTGCTGCGCCACTTCCATGCCAAACACTTGCCCGCAAACCCAAACGCTGAACAGCGTCCCAAGGGCCATGCCGATGGCGGCGCGGCTCCATTCGGAAGGGCGGGTGTTGATGGCGGCGGGCAACCAGCGAGCGAACATGATGAAGTTGATCCGTGAACAAAAAAACGAGCAAAAAAAAAGGCTTGGCTGGGATATCCAGAAAGCCCTTGAAGGTGTTCCAACTATTGGGGGAGGAACGGGGCACAGTGTGCCGTTGAATCCATGTACTGACAAATTCATATTAATGCAGTTTCAGTGCATTAATTTTGCAGTATTGCCACGCGCCGTCCACTCATGAAGCACAGGAATCCGCCCATTGCGGTCAGTGCGCTCAAGGCATAGAACATCGTCGGTGCGGGGGTGTGCATCAGCAGGAAGCCGCAGATCACCGGGCTCAATGCGCCGCCGAGTGCGGCGAGGTTCTGCGCGCCGTAATAGCTGCCGCGCAATTCTTCCGGGGCCAGGGTGTCGACGAAGAGGAACTCGGCGGGGTAAATGATCATTTCGCCCAGGGTGAAGATGAACATGGCCACGCACCATGACACCAGGCTGTCGGCCAGGCTGAAGCCGATCAAACCGACGATGAACAGGCTGGTGCCGCCGGCAATCCAGTAGCGCAGTTGTTCGCGCTTGAGAAACCGGCCGATCTGGTATTGCAGCAGGATCACGCTGATGGCGTTACAAGCGAGCAGGGCGGCCATGGTTTCCAGGGCGCGTTTGGAATCGTGAGTCACCAGCAGGTATTGCGACAGGTACAAGGTGAACCGGCCGTGGACCACAGTACTGAGCAGGCAACCGCAGGTGAACATGATCAGCGTGCGGTCGTTTTTCAGGGTGATCAGCGTCTTGAGAAAGCTCTGGGGTTGGCCGATGGCGGGCACCGGGGCCGAGTCCTTGGGGATGCCGATCATCAGGAAGATGCTGAAGAACGCGATGCCACCGGCAATCAGAAATGGCGCAATCGGGTACACCCCGGCAATCACCACACCGAGCATCGGCCCGGTGGCGTAACCGATGTTGGTCAAGGTGTAGCGCAGGGAAAAGGCCTTGGCGCGCTGGCCCATGGGCAGGTTTTCGCTGAGGATCGCTTTCGATCCGATCAGGAACAGCGCCGATGCCGTTTCAGTGATCACCAGCGTGGCGGTGGTCAGGTAGAGGTTTTCGGCAAAGGTCAGCAGCACAAAGCCGATGGCGCTGGAGAGCATGGCGAGGATCAGCAGTCGGCGCTTTTCCAGACGGTCGATGATGTAGCCGCCGTAGAGCGCGAGCAGGGTAGCGATAAACACCGCGATGCCTAGCAGCAAACCGACGTCCTGTTGGTTGAGGCCGAGTTTGTTGCTCAGGAACAGCGTGAGCAGCGGACTGGTGATGGCGCGGCTGACGACAATCGTCAGCGAGACAATCATCAAGCGGCGGATAACGAGCGAGTAAGTGGCCACGGTGGGGCAAATGTCCTTATTTGGTTTTTTGAGTGTTTACCGACAGACCGAGGCGCGGCCATCGCGAGCAAGCTCGCTCCCACATTTGCAATGCATTGCCCTGTGGGAGCGAGCTTGCTCGCGATGGCGTCAGCCGATTCAACCTCTTGATCAAACCAGCCACCGATCCAGCAAACGAACCGATTCCATCTCCTCCAGCCGCCACAACTGCCCAAGGCATTGCGCCGCCCGTTCCTGCGACATCACCCGCCCGGCCAGACTGAAAAACTTCTGTTCCAACGCCGCATCACTCAACGGATTTCCCGGCGCTCCCAGCGGCACGTCGACACACAGGCTTGCCCGCCGACCGTCCACGGTTCGCAGGCTGACAACCGGCTCGCCATCCTCTGACAGTTGCGGGTCCACTTCAAGGCGAACGCGCGACATCCAGTGCGCGATACGCGGATCACGGCGTTGCGCATCGTCATAGGCCTGCAACCGGCAATGACCATGAACCAACCGTGCCGCCAGGGCATACGGCAAACTCATCTGCGCCGCCGCCAAGGTGCTGACTTCCTGGTCGCCGCACATGCCTTGAAGAAACCCGCACAGCGAAACATGAATGTCTTCGACCTGATCGACATCGACCTGCAATTGATCGAGCAACAGCCCCAATGCGTCGATGGCCGAATGCGTGCCCCGGCACGAGGCATGAGGCTTGATCGAACAGCGGGCGAGTTTCCACACGACGCCCACGTCGGCGTCCAGTGCCTCGGGCTGCGATGTCACGCCGGCGAGGGTTTTCAGAAAACCGCCCCAGACATCATCGAACAACTTCGTTGGCCCACTGATGCCCTGCTGCGCAAACCGTGCCGCGAGCAATCCACCTTCCGCGGCGCGGCCACTGTGCAGTTTTTTGCTGTGCGAGCCGTCATGGATAAACGCCCACAACCCGCCACTGAAACTGCCGGCGATGCCCAGCGCCGATAACGTTTGCTGAAGGTCCAGACGCAGGATCCGTGCGCTCGCCGCGGCCGCGCCGAATACACCGCACGTGGCGGTGGAGTGCCAGCCCGCGCCGTTGTGCGCCGAGTAACCGCCGCAGGCTTCCAGCACGCGCCGGCCAACTTCGTAGCCGATGACCACGGCGGTGATCAGCTCGCGACCGCTGACAGGGGTGGGCGACATCGATACCGCCGCCATGACCGCCGGAAGCACCACCGCGCCGGAATGGTCGCAGCCACCGGTGTCGTCCAGTTCCAGCGCATGGGCCGCGACGCCGTTGAGCATGGCCGCCTGAATGGCCCCGACCCGCAATCCGGTGCCCCAGACCAACGTTTCTCCGGTTTCACCCGCGAACACCTGTTGCGCCTGTTTCGCCACGTCGCTCACAGAACCGGCCAACGTCGCGCCGAAGGTATCGAGAATGTGCCGCTTGGCTTGCGTCACCAAAGCCGGGGGCAAGTCTTCGTAGCGAGTGTCGACGCCAAACTGCGCCAGTCGCTGCATGCGTTCGGTCATACGAGGTAATCCCGATAATGGCGCTCATACACCGAGGCCGGGTGATCCTCGGCCACAGGCTGCGCCGAACCGGCCCACCACTGCGCGACTTCAGCGGCGGTGGCGATCCACACATCTTTGTGTTGCTGAATGCCCTCAAGCAATTCGCGCAGGACACCGATGCGCCCCGGCGTGGCGATGATTTCCGGGTGCAGGCGCAGCACGTAGCACAGGCCAAACCGGTGGAACCCGGCGAAGTCCATTTGCAGGTTGCCCAGGGTGTGGCTGTAAGACGCGACCCGCGACTGCGCCGGAGGCACGGCAGGGCTCAGGTTGAAGGCGAAATACGGCTCGTCTTCCAGTTCATAGTGCAGCGGCAACTCGATGACTTCCGGTGCAGTCGGATGCTTGAACGGCAAGTCATCGCCACGCCATGATGAAGACCAGCGAATGCCCTGATCCCTCAAGGCCTCGATGAAACCCGGTGCGCCGTTGCCGGCCGGGATGCGAAACCCTGTGGGGCGCTGACCGGTCAGCGCGGTCAACGCTGCGCAACCCTTGGCAATCTCAGCGCTCTGTTGGGCGAGATCGAGGGTGTCGTAGTTCTGGTGGCGATAGCCTGAACAGGCGATTTCATGCCCGCCGGCCTGTATTGCGCGGAGGTGTTCGGGGTTTTCCTCGGCGACGATGCCGGGGATGCACCAACTGCTGGATACCCCCAGTTCCTTGAACAAACCGAGTAAGCGCTCGACTCCGCGTTGGCTGCCGTAACGCCAGACAGACAGCGTCTTGTCGCGCCCGGCGACTTCAGGCGCCTGGGTCAGAATGCCGTGGATGTCGTTGTAATCAACGGTCAACACCACGGCGCAGCGCTTGCCTTGAGGCCACACAGTGGAATCAGCCATGGTGGTGCTCCTTCAGCCACCACTGGGCGACATCGCGGCAGGTCGCGAACCACACGTCATCGCGCTGGCGCATGTGGTCAAAGAGTTTTTCCAGCAACAGGATGCGTCCCGGTTTGCCGGTGATCTTGGGGTGGAACAAGGTGGTCAGGCACAGGCCTTCGTTCATCGCGCCGTCGTATTCGCGGCACCAGTTGTCGAGGGTCAGCGCGTAGCTGGCGGTGCGGTCGAGGCCCGAGGGGAAGTTCGGGGCACGGGTGTAGGCGAGGGAGGCGTAGTCGTCCATTTCCCAGCGGCCGGGAATTTCCACCAACGGCGTGTCGTGGCCGGGTACCTTGACCAGGTACGGCCGGTCATCGCCGCGCATGCTGCTGGAATAGGTCACGCCGGCTTTAACCAGCATCGCCGGGGTCTCGGCGCGCCAATCGCCGGACGGGGTGCGAAAGCCTTCGGCGCGGATCGCCAGGTGTTTCCAGAACACCTCGCGTGATGTCTTCATCACGTCCTTTTGCTGGTCCAGCGTCAGGGCGTAAAAGGATTCGTGTTTGTAGCCGTGGTACGCCACCTCATGCCCGCGCTCGATAATCGCCTGGCACTGTGTCGGCCAGTTCTCCACGACCCAGGCGGGGACGAAGAAGGTCGTTGGAATCCTGAATTCGTCCAGCAGGTCGAGAATCCGCGGCAGCGCCCGGTAAGGGCCGTAACCGCCGAAACCGAAGTACTCGGGCTTGTGCCAGATCGAGCCATTGAGCATGGCATCGCCGGTCGGGCCATCGAGATCGAAGGCGAGGGCGAGGCAGGCTTTGTGCGGGGCGGGCCAGGTGGGTTGCAGCGAGGAGGACATCAGTGGCACTCCATTCATTTATAGGTACCCCACAAAACCTGTGGGAGCGGGCTTGCCCGCGATGAGGCCGGCACATTCAACATCTATGTCACCTGACAGATCGCCATCGCGGGCAAGCCCGCTCCCACAGGTTTATTGGTCGGCCAAAAATTGTGTTTGGCCCAGACCATTGTGGGAGCGAGCCTGCCGCTTATTTCCCGGCGTTGATGGTCACAGTCTTGATTGCGCCCAGTTCCAGGTCCCATTTCTTCAGGATGGTCTGGTAGCTGCCGTCATCAATCATGCTCTGCAACGCGACCTTCACCGCTTCACTCAGCTCAGGCTTTTTCTTGCTCACGCCCAACCCGGTGAACTGCGAGGAGATCGGCAGGCCCACGGTTTTGTACATGTCCTTTTCCTGGGTCTTGAGGTAGGGCAGGGTCTCGCTGCCCTGCATCGCCGCGTCGATACGGCTCTGGCGCAGTTGCGCCCGGGCATCGGCCGAACCTTCGGTGCCGATCACGTTGATTGCAGGCTTGCCGGCGGCTTCGCAGTTGGCCTTGCTCCACTCGGCGATTTCCGACGGGAAGGTGGTGCGGCGGCTGGTGCCGACTTTCTTGCCGCACAGGTCGATGATCTCGTTGAAGTCCTTGTTCTTCTGCAGGGTGTAGAACTGCGGACCGCTGGTGAAGTAGTCAACGAAAGTCACGCTGGCTTGACGCTCGGCAGTGTCGGTCATGCCGGACAAGACCATGTCCACGCGGTCGGTGGTCAGCGCGTTGATCATCTGTTCGAAACCGGTTTCCTGCCATTTGATCTTCACGCCCAGACGCTCGGCCAGGGCATTGCCCAGGTCATAGTCCAGGCCGGTGAGGGTGTTGGTGGCCGGGTCCTTGAAATCCATCGGTGGGTAGTTCGGCATGATCGCTACCACGATCTCGCCCTTGGCCTTGATGCTGGCCGGCAATTCGGCGGCGAAGGTGAAGCTGGAAGCCATCAGGCCGGCGAGTACTGCTGGAATAACGAAATTCTTCATGGTCGTTCTCTTATGAGTGTTGTGAGCGCCAAACAGCGCTTAGGTTCGAACGGCAGAAATGAAGCTTTGGGTGCGCGGGTTTTGCGGACTTATTAGAATTTCTTCGGGGCTTCCTGCCTCCACGATCTGCCCGCCGTCCATGAACACCATGCGGTTGGAAACCTCGCGAGCGAAGCCCAGTTCATGGGTGACGACGATCATGGTCATGCCGGTTTGCGCCAGATCGCGCATCACCGACAGCACCTCACCGACCAGTTCCGGGTCGAGTGCCGAAGTGGGTTCATCGAACAGCATCAGCTTGGGCCGCATGGCCAGGGCGCGGGCAATGGCCACGCGTTGTTGCTGGCCACCCGACAGCTCGATCGGGTAGCTGTTGCGCTTGTCGGCCAGGCCGACGCGAGCGAGCAGTTCCACGGCTTCTTCGTGCGCCTCCTTGGGCGAACGCTTGAGCACCTGGCACGGCCCCTCGATGATGTTTTGCAGCACCGTCATGTGCGGGAACAGGTTGAAACGCTGGAACACCATGCCGGTGGACAGGCGTTGACGGGCGATCTGCGACTCGTTGAGCTCGTGCAGTTTGTTGCCGACGACGCGGTAACCCACCAGTTCGCCGTCGACCCACAGGCCGCCCTTGTCGATCTTTTCCAGCTGGTTGACGCAGCGCAGCAAGGTGCTTTTGCCGGAGCCGGACGGGCCGATGATGCACAGCACTTCGCCTTGCTCGACTTCGATGTTGATGTCCTTGAGCGCGTGGTACTGGTCGTAATATTTGTTCAGGCTCACGGCCTTGACGATGCTTCTCATGTGGGGCTCCTCAAGAACGCTTGCCGGCGCCGCGAGCGAAACGACGCTCCAGGCGGCTTTGACCAAAGGACAGCACGGTGACCGTGGCCAGGTACCAGATACCGGCGACGATCAGCAGCTCCATCACGCGAGCGTTGGCGTAGTAGATGTTCTGGGCGTTGTAGAGCAGTTCCGAGTACTGGATAACGCTCGCCAGCGAGGTCATTTTGACCATGCCGATGAATTCGTTACCGACCGGCGGAATGATGATCCGCATGGCCTGCGGCAGAATGATGCGGCGCAGCGCTTGCAGGCGCGGCATGCCGATCGACTTGGCGGCCTCGTACTGGCCGGTGTCCACCGACAGCAACCCGGCGCGCACCACTTCGGCGGTGTAGGCGCCCTGGTTGATGCTCAAGCCAAGCAGGGCGGCCACGAACGGCGTCATCAGGCTCACAGTGTCCATTTCGAACAGGCCGGGGATGCCGATGGTGGGGAAAATCAATGCGAGGTTGAACCACAACAGCAGTTGCAGGATCAGTGGCGTACCGCGAAACAGCCAGGTGTAGGTCACGGCCACGTAGCGCAGGATCGGGTTGGCCGACATGCGCATGATCGCGGTGATCACCCCGAAAATAATGCCCAGCGCCATTGCCAGCACGGCCATGACGACGGTGTTGAGCAAGCCCCACATGATCGCCTGGGAGGTCAGGAACTGGCCGATGTACGACCATTCGATCTTGCCTTCGGCGAAGGCCCGCACCAGACCGAGAATGGCGACGACGATGAGGGTGGCGAAGAAAATCCGCCCGTAATAACGCCGTGGCACATGCTGGTATTGCGTGATGTCGAACTGGTTTTCCGCCAGTTTGCGCTCCGACTGGAGTCGTTCTGCCTGGGTCTGGCTCATGTTGTTTCTCCGTACACTGGTATCACAGGTCCAACTTGATCCCTGTGGAAGCGGGCAAGCCCGCTCCCACAGGTTTTTGTGTCTTGCCTCAGAGGCGGAAACCCTGATAGTCCTCGGTCCACTGCTGTTGCGCGGCGAGGGCGGTTTTCAGGCGGCCGATCTGCTCGCGCACCTGTTGCGGTGCGGTGCCGCCCCAGCCACTGCGGGCGGCGATGGCGGCTTCCAGGGTCAAACTGTCACGCACTTCAGGCGTCAGGCGCGGGTCGATTTCGGCCAGCAATGCCGGCGAGGCTTCCCACAATTCGAGGTCATGTTTCTCGCAGGCCTGGACCAGCGCACCGGTAATCTCATGCGCTTCCTTGAACGGCACGCCGCGCATGGCCAGCCAGTCAGCGACTTCGGTGGCGAGGGTGAAGCCCAGTGGCGCCTGACGACGCAGTTCTTCGACGTTGACCTTCATGGTTGCGACCATCCCGGCCATGGCCGGCAGTACCAGCAGCAAGGTGTCGACGCTGTCGAGCACGCCGTTCTTGTCTTCGCTCAAGTCGCGGTTGTACGACAGCGGCAGGGATTTCAGCGTGGAGAGCAAACCGGTCAGGTTACCGATCAGGCGACCCGCCTTGCCCCGGGCCAGTTCGGCGATGTCCGGGTTTTTCTTCTGCGGCATGATCGAGCTGCCGGTGGCGTAGGCATCGTCCAGCGCAACCCAGCGAAATTGCCGCGACGACCACAGGCAAAATTCTTCGGCGAGGCGGGAAATGTTGATGCCGAGCATGCTCGCAATAAACAGGAATTCGGCGACGTGATCGCGGCTGGCGACGGCGTCGATGGAGTTTTCGCAGACGCCGCTGTAGCCCATTTCCTTGGCCGACTGTTGCGGCAGGCGAGCAATGGCGGAACCGGCCATGGCCGCAGCGCCGAGTGGCGACAGTGAGGTGCGTATGTCCCAATCCACCAGGCGTTGCACGTCACGCAGCATCGATTGCGAGTGAGCCAGCAAGTGGTGCGCGAAGACAATGGGTTGCGCCTGCTGCAAGTGGGTGAAACCCGGGCAGATGCTTTCGATGTGTTGCTCGGCCTGATCGACCAGGGCCTGTTGCAGGGCCAGCACTTCGACGGCCAGGGTGCGGACGTGATCACGCAGAAACAGGCGCAGGTCGTTGGCGGTCTGGTCGTTGCGCGAGCGCCCGGCACGCAGCTTGCCGCCCAAGGCGCCGAGGCGTTCGGTCAGCAGGCGTTCGATGAAGGTGTGGACGTCTTCGTCGTCCAGCGTCGGGGCGATGCTGCCGGCGCGGAAGTCGTCACCGATGCGCTCCAGCGCATCGAGCATGGTCAGGGTTTCTTGCTCGGTCAGCAGCCCGGCACGCTGCAGTTCACGGGCATGTGCCTTGGAACCGGCGAGGTCGTACGGGGTGAGGCGAAAGTAGCGCTCGGGGCAACGGGACAGGGCCGCCAGGGCTTCGGATGGGCCGCTTTTGAAGCGGGCACCCCAGAGACGGTCGGTGGTTTGAGACATTGTTGTTTTCCTCGTCGGTAAAGCGAACTGAAATCGGTATGCCGGGCCTGGAACACGCGTCGAAAATCATTCGGGCGAGGTTCGGCCTAATCAAATTCAAGGGCAGGGGATAAGCGCAGTTGCGAAGTCACGAGAGCTGATCGAAGTGTCAGCTTTTAGTCGTTGAACATCAGTGAGTTGGCACTGAAGGACGGAATTTATTGGCAGTTGCCAAGCCTGGTTTTCTGTGGTCATTATTATTTACCGGCACTATTTTTGTTGTTGGACACAGGTTGTTGAATACGGCGCCAGAGGTAAATAAGCATTATGGAAACCCCACTTTCCAATTCCGGAAACCCGCCGCCAAAACCGCTGCAACGGGCACCGCTGGCCCTCAGTGGGCTGGACTTCAAATTGCTCAAGGTATTCAAGGCCGTGGTCGAGGCCGGAGGCTTTAGTGCGGCGCAAAATGAGCTGAATGTGGGGCTGGCGGCGATCAGCAAACAGATATCTGACCTGGAAATCCGCATTGGCATGCGCTTGTGTACCCGGGGTCGAGAAGGCTTTCACCTGACCGAAGAAGGGCGATTGGTGTATCAGGCATCGATCGATTTGTTTGCCTCGGTCGATAACTTTCGAGATCGCCTTAGTTCAGCGCAAAACGAACTTATCGGCGATCTGGGGGTGGGCGTTATCGACAATACGATTTCCGATGCTAATTCACCGTTAGTTGCAGCGCTTAGACGAATTAATGAAGAGTCGCCGAAAGTAAGGTTTCAACTTCAGTCGTCTCAACTGGATGAAGTGGAAAGGGGCGTAGTAGAGGGGCGATTAGTGGCGGGGATCGTGCCGGTGTACCAGAAAAGAGAGGAGTTTGATTATTACGCGCTGTATGAAGAACGCTCGGAAGTTTATTGCGCTGTCGGTCACCCGCTGTTTTCGACGCCGGACGCCGAAATGGGCAGTGATGTGCTCAGGCACCATGAGTGCATCAACCATCGCTACGCGATTCATCGGGACAAGCTGAACTTTGCTCACTATGACAGTTTCTCGGCGTCCGCCACCCAGGTGGAAGCCGTGGCGCTGTTGATCAAGACCGGTCGTTTTGTCGGTTTTCTGCCGCAGCATTATGCAGCGACGATGGTGGCTCAGGGACAGTTTCGCGCGGTGCGCCCGGACCTGATCAACATCGTCACGCCGTTCAATCTGATCCTGCGCCACAACACCGTGCGCAGTCCGCTGGTCAAGGCGTTTGCGCAGGCGTTGGGGGTCGATTTGAAGGCCCCTGCGTGAAACAAGCAGGGGTCGCTAACAGCAACTTTCTGTGCGCCGTTCTACGGGGTTTGTTTATGCAGCAGCACGAAATCATTCTTGTCGAATCGCCCGCTCAACACCGGTTGCAAGTTACCCAGCGCAGTGCCTTGCAAGGCGATGTAGGCGTTCAGGTCCATCATCAACCACGCGGGTCCGGAGAGACTTTGCAGTTCCGGGATCGAGTCGGTAAACAGCGGCTGCAAGTCATGCGGGATATTGACCATGAATTTGATCGCCTTGGCATCTTTGCCCATGCTGTGCAGCACCAATGGCGCCGGCGCTTTTTTAACCTGCTCATAGACGGCAAGGCTGAATGTGCGGGTGTCATAGAGCCGACGCTCAACCGGTTCGAACACGCTCATGTACACCGACCACACCGCCAGCACCGCGCAAAAAGCCAGCGTCTCTGCGCGCCAACGGGGCTTGAACAGCGTGGCAAGGGCGATGGCCTGCAACACGCCGAGCAGGATCACGATCGAGCGGATCGACGTCAGTTGCTCGGGAAACCGGCGCTGAGCGACCACCAATCCAACGATCATGAGTATCGGGATCAGCAACCATAACCCCTGCATCAAACCGCGCAACGCGGCAAACAACCGCCCTTGCGCGACCTGAAACGGATACGCCGCAATAATCGCCGCCATCGGCAACATCGGCAGTAGATAACGGGCCTTTTTCGCCTGCGGGATCGACAACCCGATCATCACAATCAACCCGGCCGCCATGCAGTACTGCAACAGGCGCCATGCCGGGCCTGCCTGGCGCGGTCGGGTCAGCGCAATCGCCGCCAACGCAAGCCAGGCCAGCGGATAGGCGAGCGCATAGTTGCCCATCGAACTGGTGAAATAATACAGCGCTCCGCTGGCGCCTTCGCTGCCGTCCATGCGCCCCATGAACTGCATGCGCACCACGTCTTGCATGAAGGCCGGGCCGCCTTCGGTGTCGGCCAGCCACAACAATGTGCCGATGCTCACGGCCAACAACACGGCGGCTGTCAGGCCGAAGCCGAACAAATGCCGCCATTGGCGATTGAGCAAAAAGTAGCTGCACAGAATGCCTGTGGGCACCACCAGCCCGATCGGTCCGCGCACCCCAAAGCCGAGGACCAACAGGGCAAATATCAGCCACCAGCGGCGTTGTGCCGCGAAGTGGTCGGCGGCATACCCCAGGTAAAACACCGAAAACGCGACCGCCGCGAGTATCAGGTCCTGGGACACCGCGCGAGCTTCGGTGATGAACGTACTGGTCATCAGCATCAAGGCAATGCTGAGCAGCGCCCAGCGTCGGGAGTAGGGCGCCAGCAAGCGATACATCAGCGTGACAATCACCGCACCCGCCATCGCGCTCGGCAGCCAGGCGCTGAGGCTGTTGACCTGCCCGAATGGCAAGGACAGCAGCCAGATGAATAGCGTCGAAAGGGCGGAGTAGTCGGCGTAAGGCTGGCCATAGGTGGTGGGGAACACCGATGGCCCGTTACGCAGCATTTCCTGGGCAAACATGACGAACCGCGAATCGAAACCGATGGCCGCCTGCTGATAAACCCCGGCACTGAACAGGATCAGTGCCAGTAACCCGATGCCCAGGGACTGCTGGCGGGTGGGTGACAGGGTGATCACGCGACGACCGAGTCTGCCGGCCATTGCTGAAGCGGGATCGGCAGGTTGCGTGACTCGCCACGGCCCATCGGGAAGTATTTGAAACCGCTGCGTTCAAGGCGTTCGGCGTCGTACAGGTTGCGTCCGTCGAAGATCACGGGAGCGTTCAGACGTTGTTCGATCAGGTCGAAATCCGGGGCCTTGAACTGTTGCCACTCGGTGCAGACGATCAAGGCATCGGCGCCGGTCAATACCGATTCGGGCGTCCCCATGAGCATCAGCTTCGATTCATTCGGATAGAGTTTTTGGGTTTCCTGCATCGCTTCCGGATCATACGCGCGGACATTGGCTCCGGCGGCCCACAGCGATTCCAGCAGGACCCGGCTCGGCGCATCACGCATGTCATCGGTGTTGGGCTTGAACGCCAGGCCCCAGACGGCAAAGGTCTTGCCCCGCAGATCACCACGGTAGAACGCGTTGATCCGCTCGAACAGTTTGTGTTTCTGACGCTCGTTGATCGCTTCCACCGCTTGCAGCAGGTCGCTGGAGCAGTGCGCTTCCTGGGCGCTGTGAATCAGTGCGCGCATGTCTTTGGGGAAGCACGAGCCGCCATAACCGCAGCCGGGGTAAATGAAGTGATAACCGATGCGCGAGTCGGCGCCGATGCCCAGACGCACCGATTCGATGTCGGCGCCCAGGTGTTCGGCCAGTTCGGCAATCTGGTTGATGAAGCTGATTTTCGTGGCCAGCATGCAGTTGGCGGCGTACTTGGTCAGTTCGGCGCTGCGCAGGTCCATGAACATGACGCGGTCGTGGTTGCGGTTGAACGGTGCATAGAGGTCGCGCATTACTTCGCGCACTTCGTCACGTTCGCAGCCAATGATGATCCGGTCCGGGCGCCGGCAGTCGGCGACGGCCGAACCTTCCTTGAGAAACTCGGGGTTGGAAACGATATCGAACTGCAACACACGGCCAGCTTTCACCAGGGCCTTGTCGATATGTGCTTGCAACGCGTCGCCGGTGCCCACCGGGACCGTGGACTTTTCCACCAGAATCACCGGTTGTTCGCGATGCCGCGCCACGGCATCACCGACCGACATCACATAGCTCAGGTCCGCCGAACCATCGTCCCGGGACGGCGTGCCCACTGCAATAAACAGCACCTCGCCATGCTGGACGGCCAGCTTTTCGTCGCTGGTGAACTGCAGTCGTCTGGCTTCCAGGCTTTCACGTACCAGACTGGCCAGCCCTGGTTCGAAAATGCTCACGTGGCCCTGTTGCAGCAGCGCGACTTTTTTCTCGTCGATGTCCATGCAGACCACATCATGGCCAACTTCAGCCAGGACAGCTGCCTGGACCAAGCCCACATAACCGCTACCAAATACACTGATTTTCATGACGCACCCCGGAGTTCGGTCGCACGGACTGAACGAGAGTTGATTGTGATGACCCCGAGAATGATCAATGCCACCCCGACGGTCTTGGAAAGGCTGAACGATTCGTGAAACAGCGGCAGGCTGGCGGCCAGCACGTACACCAGCGCGTAGCTGATGCTCAAAAGCGAGTAGGCCCGGCCCAGCGGCAAGTCGCGCAGGGCGGCCAGCCAGCAGAGCATCGAGAGGGCGTAGGCCAGGATCGCGCTCAGCACGACCAGCACCGGGACCGGTTCGAAACTGGCGGTCAGCCAGTTTTCCGGCGAGGGCAGGCGCGTCATGCTCCAGCGCATGCCCAGTTGCGCCGCGCTGCCCAGCACCACGCTGCCCAGGGCGAACGTGATTCCGCGACGCAGGCTCATGCGTGTTGCCCCAGCAGAACCACGCCACCGATCACCAGTGCGACGCCGAACCAGTGCTGGCGATCAATGGTTTCGTGGAAGACGAAGCGGGCGATCAGGGTGACCAATACGAAATTGAGGCTGAGCATCGGGTAGGCGATGCCGACTTCCAGGCGCTGCAACACCAGCAGCCAGACCAGCAAGCCTGACCCGAGCGCGGCGAGCGCCAGCCACAGCCAGGGCGAGCGCAGTTTCGCGCCCCATCCCGAAGCCTGGCCACGCCAGCTCTCCACGGCGTATTTCTGCGCAATCTGACCCAGGCACGTCAACAGGCACGCGACCAGAACCAGTAGCAGGCTCATGGCGCCTCCTGAGGGAAAATCAGGATCACCAGGTTGCCCTGTTCATAGCGTTTACCGTCCTTGGGCAACAATTCGATTTCCTGCAATTCGTCCTCACCCTTGACCCGCATGACCACACCGACGGAGCCGCTGCGGCGGGCGTCGCGCATCCACTGCTGAACCTGGCCGACAGTGACCAGTTGCTGTGCCGAGTCAGGATAGGCGAGACCATATTTCAATTCGCCTACCGAGTTGTACAAGGACACATCCGGGTGCTTCATGCGCCAGGCCAGCGCCGATGCGGCGCCAAGATCATTGCTCAGCAATTTGCCGGTCTGCACCAGTTCATCCGTGTGATGGAGGATGAATTGGTCGGGGGTCTTGTTGGCGACCACCGAGTTAGGCAGTCCGGCGGGTATCAAGCCGATCAGCAGCAAACTGCCGAATGCCGGTGCAGCCCAGCATTGCAATGGCCTGAAGGCTTGCAGCAGGTTGGCCATGATCCAGCCGATCAAACCGATGAACACCAGCACCAGGTTGTGCAGTTCATGGTCGTACAGCGGCTTTTTCAGTTGCAGGTAGACCAAGGCGATCAGGGTCACCAGACCCAACACCAGGTTGAGCAACCCGTTGAGCCCCAGCACCCGTCCCTGTTCCAGCTTCAGCCGGTCAGCCAGTGTATGACCCAGCAACAAGGCCAGGGGCAGCAGGCACGGCAGGATGTAACTGGGCAGTTTGCCTTTGCTGATGCTGAAAAATACCAGCGGCATCACCAGCCATAGCAGCAGGAAGCCGATGCTGGACTGGCGTCGGGTTTGCCAGGCCTGTTTCAGCGCCGACGGCAACAACGCCGCCCACGGCAGACTGAAACCGACCAGTAGCGGCAGGTAGAACCAGAACGGCTCTTCATGCTGGGCGTCCTCACCGGCAAAGCGCTGAATGTGTTCGTGCCAGAAGAAGAAACGCCAGTAATCGGGCTCTTCCGAATGAACCGCCAGCACCCAGGGCAGGCTCACCGCGATGGCCACGACAATCGCCACAGGCCCGTAGGTCAGCAGTTCTTTCCAGCGTTTCTGCCAGATCATGTAGGGCAGGGCCACCAGCACCGGCAGCAACCAGGCCAGGAAACCCTTGGTCATGAAGCCCATGCCGCAGGCCAGACCCAGCACCGCCCAGCTGATGATTTTTTGCCGGCGGCCGTCGCTGTCCAGCGCAAACCACAACGCCACCAGACTCAGGTTGACCCATAAGGTGAATTGCGGATCAAGGTTGGCGTAACCGGCCTGACCCGCGATGACGCTGAAACTCATGTACAGCAGCGCGCAGGCAAAACTCTTGCGCGGATCGTTCCACAATCGGCGGGCGATCAGGAAGCACAGCAGCACGCTCAGGCCCATGCTCAGCGCCGAGGCAAACCGCACGCCAAACAGGTTCTGACCGAACAGCGCCTGGCTGGCGGCGATCATCCAGTAACCCGCCGCCGGTTTCTCGAAATAGCGCACGCTCATGAAATGCGGCGACACCCAGTCGCCGCTCAGGAGCATGTGCTGACTGATCTGTGCGTAACGGGTTTCGTCCGGGATCCATAAGCCGTGGGTGCCCAGTGGCAGCAGATAACCCAGGACGAAAAGGACCAGCAGCAGGGGGAGTGCCCAGCGTTTGCTCATGCGCCTTGCACTCCCAACCAGCCTTCGCGACCTTCAAGGGTGCCGCGTACGACACGTCCTGTGGGCAAGGTGTTGGGCGCGTCGGGCAGCAGATCGCCCAAGGGCTGGAAATGAATGTCACGCTGGCGCGCATCGGCCAGCAGCTGACGGAAATCGTTGGCCATCAGAATCCCTTCTACTTCTGCATGAATGGTGTAGACGTTGAGTTTGTCGGGGGAAAAACGGTCAAGAATGAACGCGTTGAAGTCCTGGGCAGCGACCGTTGGGCCAACCACCTCATCGAAGGTCGGCAGGTCCACCGGTATCTGCGGTGCACCCAAACTACCGTTTGCCAGCGTCGGCTGAAACAGGCTCTGGCCCCGGCAGTCGCTGTTGTAGCGAAAGCCGAATGCTTGCTTGGCTTCGATCACGCGCTCGTCCGCACGCCAACCGGCGGCGGCCGAACAGTCGACCTTCTTTCCGAGGATGTCGCTGAGCGTGTCGACGCCCCGGCGGATTTGCTCGATCAGTTGCGCGTCGCTCCAGCGTCCGGCATTGGCCTGCCAGCCATGGTGATCCCAGGCGTGCAGGCCGACTTCATGCCCGGCGGCCTGAGCCTGGCGCATCAAATGCCCCAGGTCACGGCCGATCGGTTTGCCCGGCCAGGCAGTGCCGGCCAGCAAAATGTCCCAGCCGTACAACCCGGCGGCATTGGAACGGAGCATTTTCCAGAGAAATTGCGGGCGGATCAGGCGCCACAAGTGGCGCCCCATGTTGTCCGGCCCGACGCTGAAGAAGAACGTCGCCTTGACCTGCGCTTCGTCGAGGATTTCCAGCAGCCGGGGCACCCCCTCACGGGTGCCTCGGTAGGTGTCGACATCGATTCGAAGGCCTGCCTGCATTAGCGCTTGTCCGCGATTTCGAGCATGGCTTCACGCAGGAAGAAATCCAGGGTGTTGCCGATGGTCTCGCTCATCTCCACGGTTGGCGTCCAGTCCAGCAGACGTTTGGCGTTGGCGATGCTTGGTTTGCGATGGGACACGTCCTGGTAGCCGGTGCCGTAGAAGGCTTTGCTTTCTACGTCGCGGAAACCGGCGAACGGTGGGAAGTTGTCGCGCAGCGGGTGAGCTTCGAATTGGCGCAGCAGTTCTTCGCCCAGCTGGCGAATGCTCGCTTCGTTCTCAGGGTTGCCGATGTTGATGATCTGACCGTTGCAGGCGTCGTTTTCGTTGTCGATGATCCGCGCCAGGGCTTCTACGCCGTCCGCGATGTCAGTGAAGCAACGCTTTTGCTCGCCGCCATCGAACAGGCGAATCGGCGTGCCTTCCACGAGGTTCAGGATCAGCTGGGTAATGGCGCGGGAGCTGCCGATACGTGCCGAGTCCAGACGGTCCAGACGTGGGCCCATCCAGTTGAAAGGGCGGAACAGGGTGAAATTCAGGCCTTTCTGGCCGTAGGCCCAGATGACACGGTCGAGCAACTGTTTGGAGACCGAGTAGATCCAGCGTTGCTTGTTGATCGGGCCAACGATGAGGTTGGAAGTGTCTTCGTCGAAGTTGTTGTCCTGGCACATGCCATAGACTTCGGAAGTCGACGGGAAGATCACGCGCTTGTTGTATTTGACGCAGTAGCGAACCAGCTTCAGGTTCTCTTCGAAGTCCAGTTCGAACACGCGCAGCGGGTTGCGGGTGTATTCGATCGGGGTGGCAATCGCGACCAGCGGCAGGATCACGTCGCACTTCTTGATGTGATACTCGATCCACTCGGAGTGAATGCTGATATCGCCTTCGACGAAGTGGAAGTTCGGGTGGCTGCGCAGGCGGTCGATGGCGTCCGAACCGATGTCCAGGCCATAAACTTCGTACTGGTCATCGCGCAGCAGGCGCTCGGACAGGTGGTTGCCGATGAAGCCGTTGACGCCGAGGATCAGCACGCGGGTGCGACGTGGCTTGCGCCCGGATTCCGCGCCGCGCAGGACGGAGCCGTCGACCAGGCCCAATTCGTTGGCCAGTTGCGGGCCGCTCAGGTACAGGCCGTTGTCATTGCGCTGACCGGCGGTGATCACCAGCGAGTCTTCGCCGCAGGCGATACGCAGTGGATCGACGCTGATCACACGGCCCGGCGCCTGACCTTCATTGCCCTTGGCCACTTCGGCGCTCCAGACAATCAGCTTGTGCTCGCCCACGTCGCAGAACGCGCCCGGGTACGGCTGGGTAACCGCACGGACCAGGTTGAACAGTTCTTCAGCGGGTTTCTTCCAGAACAGTTTGCCGTCGGCGGCGGTGCGGCGACCGAACACCGTGGCTTTGGACTCGTCCTGAGCCGTTTCGGTGACTTTGCCTTGCAACAGGGCAGGCAGGGTGTCGCGCAACAGGTCGGCCGCGGCCACACGCAATTTGCCGTGCAGGGTCAGCGCGGTGTCGCTGCGTTCAATGGCAACCTTTTGCTGGGCGATGATCGCGCCGGCATCGGCGCGCTTGACCATGCGGTGCAGGGTCACGCCGGTTTCGGTTTCACCGTTCACCAGCACCCAGTTAGCCGGGGCGCGGCCGCGGTAGCGTGGCAGCAGCGAACCGTGCAGGTTGAAGGCGCCTTTGCGGGCGGTGGCCAGCAGTGGCTCGGTCAACAGGTTGCGGTAGTAGAACGAGAAGAGGTAATCCGGGTTGAGTTTGGCGATGCGCTCGATCCACAGCGGATGGTTGGCATCTTCAGGGGCATGCACCGGGATGCCTTTTTGGGCACACAATTGCGCAACGGAACCGTAGAACGCGTTTTCTTTCGGGTCATCGGCATGAGTGAACACGGCGGCAATTTCAAAGCCGGACGCGAGCAGGGATTCGATACCGGCACAGCCAATATCGTGGTAGGCGAAGACAACAGCTTTTGCGCTCATGAGAGAACCTGATCTGAAGTGGAAGTGAGGCCGTCAACGGTGACAACGGGAGCGGGTGCGGCGGGTTGGCTACGCAAGACTTTTTCGACAAAGAAGCGCGGGCGGGCGCGGACGTCGCTGTACATGCGTCCCAGGTACTCGCCCAGCAGGCCCATGCCGATGAATTGCCCGCCGGTGAAGACGAAGAGCACGGCGAACAGCACGAACGAACCGTCCCCGGCCCATTCGGCGCCGAACACCAGGCGCAAGAAGATCAAGGTCATGGCGAACAGCACACCCAGGCCGGCCATGGCGAAACCGACGATGCTCAGCAGGCGCAACGGCGTGGTGGTCATGCAGGTGATCAGGTCGAACATCAGATTGACCAGGCGCATGGGGCTGTACTTGGATTCACCGTGTTCGCGCTCGGCGTGCATCACCAGGATTTCCGTGGTGTGCCGCGCAAAACTGTTGGCCAGGATCGGGATGAAGGTGCTGCGTTCTCGGCAGGCCAGCATCGCGTCGACGATGGTCCGGCGATAAGCACGCAACATGCAGCCGTAATCGCTCATGGCAACGCCGGTCGAGCGCTGCACGGCCATGTTGATCAGTTTCGACGGCCAGCGACGCAGGGCCGAGTCCTGACGGTTGTTGCGCACGGTGGCGACCACGTCATAACCGAGTTCGGCCTGGGCCACCAGTCGCGGAATTTCTTCAGGCGGGTTTTGCAGGTCGGCATCGAGCGTGATGACGACATCACCTTTGCAGTGTTCGAAACCGGCCATGATTGCCGCATGCTGACCATAGTTGCGGTTGAGAATGACCGCGACCACCGGGCTGCCTTCGCGACTGGCAGCCTCTTCGAGGATTTGCGCCGAGTTGTCTCGACTGCCGTCATCCACCAGCACTATTTCGTATTCATGGTGCAGCTGCGCACAGGCCGCTTCGGTACGCCGCAGCAACTCGGGCAGACTGTCTTGCTCGTTGTAGACCGGGATAACAACCGACACGCAACGGATTGGGTAAGGTTTCACTGAGATCTGTCCATAACGTTTTCAATGGCATCGACCACACGATTGACATCATCGCAGGTCATGTCGGGGAACAAGGGAATCGAACACAGCCGGGCCGAATTCCATTCGGTGTTAGGCAAGTAAATGTTCGGGAACCGCTGACGATAATACGTGTGCAAATGGGTGGCGATAAAGTGGATACCAGTGCCGATGTTCTGCTCCTGTAAGCCCTTCATGAACGCTTCACGGTCCAGGCCGCAACGCTCGGCGTCGATGCGCAGGATAAACAGGTGCCAGGCGTGTTGTTGCGGGTAAGTCGGTATCGCCAGCGGTTGCACGGCGCAACCTTCCAGGCGATGCAAGTACGTTTGTGCCAGCTGGGTGCGTTTAGCGTTGATTTCTTCAAGTCGCTCCAGTTGCACCAGGGCGATGGCAGCATTGATGTCGGCCAGGTTGTATTTGAAACCCGGTTCAATCACTTGCGCCTGCGGTTTGCGGCCGCCAGTCAGGCGGTCATAGGCGTCGACGCCGAGGCCGTGAAACTTGAGCATGCGCACCCGATTGGCCAGGGCTTCATCGTCGCTGACAAACATCGCGCCTTCAGCGCAGGTCATGTTCTTGATGGCGTGAAACGAGAAGATCGCCGTGCCCTTGGAACCGACATGACGACCTTTGTAGAAGGTGCCAGCGGCGTGGGCGGCGTCTTCGATGACAGGAATGCCGTGTTTGTCAGCCAGCGCATACAGCGGGTCGAGATCGTAGGCAGCGCCCGCGTAGTGCACCGGAATGATGGCTTTGGTGCGTGGGGTGATGGCGGCCTCGATGCTGTCCAGATCGCTCATCAGGGTGTCGCGGTCGACGTCGACGAACACCGGCGTCGCGCCCAGCAGGCAGATCATGTTGGCGGTGGACACCCATGTCTGGGACGGGGTAATGACTTCATCGCCCGGCCCGATGCCCAAGGCCAGCAAGGTGATGTGCATGCCACCGGTGGCCGAGGAAAGTGCAACGGCGTGGCGGCATCCGACATAGTTGGCGAACTGCTCTTCCAATTGTTGATTTTTTGGCCCGGTGGTGATCCAGCCGGAGCGCAATACTTGCTCGACGGCTGCAATTTCTTCATCGCCGATACTTGGGCGGGAAAAGGGGAGAAACGCCTGACTCATGGGCACCTCGGGCTGGAATTGGACGAACATTGATACTGGATGTGTTGGATCCAAGGCAAGCGTAGTCGATAAAAAATAAGCTGCTTCAATTGGTTACACCGAAAGTGTGACAAATCGCATCAATTGACTTTTTCTGTTCCGGTCGGCACGTTGGAGGCCTGTGGGGGACAGTCGCAGCTCATTGAGGGTATGCGCAATTTCGTGAAAGGAACATGAAAACCCGGTCGGCAAATCATTTATCTGAGCGTCATACAGGCACTGTTCAGACTCCTGCCGTTCATCGTGGTTTTCAGAAGAAAAGTCCTACGGAAGTCTCCGCTTTAGATGAGGAATGTTTCAATCCTTAGTTGTTTTACTGCAGTGTTTTAACTCAAGGCCGTTTCGTTTGACTGACTTACCTGTTACCCATCCTGTTGCTTCAAAGACCAACCCGTTGACGGTCTACCTGGCCCGGCTCGCGCCCTCCAGTCAGCTGACCATGCGTTATGTATTGCAGGATGCCGCCGACCGGTTGGGCTTCGAAGACATGAACATCGAGGAAATTCCCTGGCATCAGCTGCAGCCAGAAGATGCCATTGCGCTGGTCGCGGCGTTGCGCGAAGACGGCTATGCGCCCAACACATCTTCGTTGTATGTGAACGCGATCCGCGGGGTAATGAATGAGGCGTGGCGCATGAGCCTGATCAGCCAGGAACACCTGCTGAAAATGCGCTCGGTCAAAGGCATTGCCGGCACCCGATTGTCGCAAGGGCGCAACTTGCGGCGCACGCTGATCCAGGAGTTGATGGCGGTGTGTGCCGCCGATCCACGCCCACAAGGGTTGCGGGACGCGGCGATCATCGGGATTTTGTACGGTTCGGGGATGCGCAAGTCCGAATCGGTAAACCTCGACCTGTCGCAGGTCGATTTTGCCGAGCGCAGCCTGCGGGTGACGGCCAAGGGCAACAAGCAATTGATCAAGTACGCGCCGGCCTGGGCCTTCGCCAAGCTGGAAGCCTGGCTCGAGTTCCGTCGATCACAGCTCAAGGAAGGCGAGGTGGATGACCCGTTTCTGTTCAACCGCATTCGCCGTGGCAGCCATATCACCCGTGAGCGCGTGACCAAACATGCGATCTATTACATCGCGCGCCAGCGCGGTGCCGAAGTCGGGGTCAAGATCATGCCGCATGATTTTCGCCGTTCATTCATCACCCGCGTGATTGAAGAGCACGATTTATCGATCGCGCAGAAACTGGCGCATCACAGCAACATCCAGACCACCGCCAATTACGATGTACGCGACGACAACGAGCGGCGCCGAGCAGTGGATCGCTTTGATCTTTGACGCATCGCTGTCAAACGTCGCTGAACACGTGGGCATGGCCGATGGTCGAGACGTGAACCGCGCTGCCGGCAGGGGGCGCATACATGCCTGAGCTGCGAACCGTTAATGACCGTCCTGTCAGTTCGCCGGCAGTCGGGGCTTCCAGCTCGACGGTCAATGTGCAGGTATTGCCGCTGAAATCCCGGTCGGTGACCACCGCGCGGCAGCCGGTAGCCTCGGTGGGACTGGGCTGGGCGCTGACCAGTTGCAGTTGTTCGGGACGCAGCATGATCTGCGCGGCACTGTTGTTGCGATGGTTGTTCACCGGTACCCGGCCGAGGTCGCAATGGGCCCAGCCGGCTTCGATGCGGGCCGGCATGACCACCGCATCCCCGAGAAACAGAGCGGTCTGTTCGTCGTTGGGGTAGCGGTAAAGATCCAGCGGATGGCCTGATTGCACCAGCCGACCGTCGCGCATCACTGCCAGTTGATCGGCAAACGACAGCGCTTCGCTTTGGTCATGGGTGACCAGGATGGTGGTGACGCCAGCATCGGACAGCAGCCGGGCGACCATTTTGCGCATGGCGCCGCGCAGGCCGGTATCGAGGGCGGAAAACGGCTCGTCCAGCAGCATCAGGCGCGGCTGTTGCGCCAATGCCCGTGCCAGCGCTACACGCTGTTGCTGGCCGCCGGAGAGTTCATGGGGCCAACGATTGGCCATGTTCGCGTCCAGAGACACGCTGTCCATCAGCTCGGCGATACGCTCGTTTTTTTCGCTGCCCTTGCTCGCAAGCCCGAAACCGATATTGGCGGCCACGGTCATGTGCGGGAACAGGGCGCCGTCCTGGGGCACGTAACCAATCAAACGCTGATGCGCCGGCACCTCGTGGGTCTCGTCGACGAGTGTCTGGCCGTTGAGTGAGAGCCGGCCGGTGTCCGGGAATTCGAAACCGGCGATCATCCGCAACAGGGTGGTCTTGCCTGAACCGGACGGTCCGACAATCACCGTCCGACTGCCGGCGGGTACCGACAGGTTGATGTTTTCCAGCGCCTGATGGTCGCCGTAAGACTTGGAAATGGCATGCAGTTCAAGAGCGTTCATCGGCCAGCCGTTCGTTTGGATTGGTGATAAAGAAGTCCGGTCAGCGGAAGCGACAGCAGGATCATCAACAGGGCATAGGGTGCAGCGGCGGCATAGTCGATTTCGCTGGTCATGGCCCAGAAGCCGGTGGCCAGGGTACGCGTACCATTGGGCGCCAGCAGCAGGGTGGCGGTGAGTTCGTTGGTGATCGCCAGAAACACCAGCGCAGCGCCAGCGGCGGCCCCCGGCGCGGCCAGGCGCAGGGTAATCAGCCACAAGGCCCGCCCCGGCGAGCGGCCGAGGCTGCGCGCGATGTTTTCCAGTTCCACCGGTGCCTGGGCAATACCGGCCCTTAGACTCACCAGGGCCCGGGGCAAGAACATCAGCAGATACGCCAGCAACACGGTGATCGTGGTCTGGTAAATCGGCCGGGCAAAGTGGATGGTGAACGTGACCAGGGCCAACGCCACGACAATCCCCGGCAACGAGCTGGTGATGTAGTTGCAGCTTTCCAGCACCCGTTGCAGTCGACCCGGCGCGCGAATCGACAGCCAGGCAATCGGGATCGCGGCGCAGGTAGTGAGGGCCGCGCCCGCAGCGCCTAACAGCAACGTCTGTTGCAGCGCCGGCAGCAGATCGTCCAGTTGCCAGACTTGCGTGCCCCCCGCAATCAGCCACTTGCCCAGCGTGATCAATGGCACGCCCAGCGCCAGTGCGCAGGTGATGCCTTGCAGGAGCAGGCCGAGCGCGATATCCCGTGAGCCCAGACGTACAGTCCGCTGAGAGCGTGCGCTTCCTGAGCCGACCCGGGCATAACGCGCCGTGCCGCGAGCAGCGGATTCGGCGGTGAGCATCGCCAGGCAACACAGGGCCAGCACACTGGCCAGCATGTTGGCGGCAGGGCCGTTGAAGGTGGATTTGAACTGGTCGAAAATTGCGGTGGTGAAGGTGTCGAAGCGGATCATCGCGTACAGGCCATATTCGGCGAGCAAATGCAGGCCCACCAACAACGCGCCGCCGCAAATGGCCAGGCGCAGCTGTGGCAGCACCAACCGAAAGAACACCGCCCACGGTTTGAGTCCCAACGATTCGCCGACGTCTTCGATGGCTGGATCGAGCCGGCGCAGGGTGGCGGCAATCGGCAGGTACAGAAACGGGAAGTAGGCGATGACCGAGACCAGCACGCCGGCAAACAACCCGTGAATCGGTGGCACCAGGCTCACCCACGCATAGCTGTGGACAAAGGCCGGCACCGCCAGCGGGGCGGTGGCCAGCAGTGACCATGTGCGTCGGCCCGGCAGATTGGTGCGCTCTGTCAGCCAGGCCAGCGCCAGGCCCAGCATCACGCACAACGGAATGGTGATCACCACCAGCAACACGGTGTTGATCAGCAGTTCAGCGACGCGAGGCCGGAAGACCAGCGGCACGATGGCCGCCCAGCCCGTTTGAATCGACACGCCGATGACGAAGGCAATCGGCAGCAGCGACAGGAGGGAGATCAGTACGGACAAACCGATCACCCACACGCCGCCGCGACCTGTGAAGACGCCACGGGAGCGTCGTCGCAAGTTCGAGGGCATCGCCGTGGCGATAGCCCCTGGGAGGGTTTCAGGAATCAATTAGAGCAGTCCCGCCTGAGTCATCAACTCCACGGCTTTTTTGCTGTCGAGTTTTGAGGCATCGACTGCTGGCGCATCGAGCTGCTGCAAAGGCACCAGTTTAGGATTGGACGGTGCGTTCTTGCCCACGGCGTATTCGAACGATTTGCCGGTTTCGAGGACTTTCTGGCCTTCCTTGCCAGTGATCCACTTCAGCAGTGCCTGTGCTTCTTCTTTGTGTTTGCTGGAGGCCAGGACGCCGCCACCGGAGACGCTGACAAAGGCACCGGGATCTTTATGCTTGAAGTAGAAGAGGGCGGTGTTCTTGCTGTTTTCACCGGTCTTGGCCTGATCGCCGAAGCTGTAGTAGTGATAAATCACACCGCTGTCGACCTGGCCGGCGTTGACGGCCTTGAGCACGGCGCTGTTGCCACGGTAGGCGGTGTAGTTGGCTTTCATTCCCTTGAGCCACTCAAGGGTGGCGGCTTCGCCCTTGAGTTCCAGCACGGCCGCGACGATGGCCTGGAAATCGGCACCGGCAGGCGAGGCGCCCCAACGGCCTTTCCAGTTGGGCCCGGCGAGGTCCATCAGCGATTTCGGCAGATCGGCTGCAGGTAATTTGCTCGGGTTGTAGACGAATACCGTGGAGCGCGCAGCGATTCCGACCCATTTGCCATGCGCCGGACGATAAGCCGCATCGACTTGTTCCAGCGTGGTCGGCGCGACCGGTGCAAACAGGCCCGCGTTGTCCACCAGCACCATGGCCGGGGAGTTCTCGGTCAGGAACACGTCGGCCGGAGAAGCGGCGCCTTCCTGAACGAGCTGATTGCCCATCTCGGTGTCGTCGCCGTTACGTACCGTGACTTTGATCCCGGTTTCCTTGGTGAAACCCTCGACCCAGGCTTTGGTCAGGCTTTCGTGTTGAGCGTTGTAGACCACGATGCCGTCGGTCTCAGCGGCATACACGTGCCCGGCGCTGATCAGAGCGGTGGTCAGCAGTGCGGTTTTGAAAAACGCAGGGAAAGAGGGCGTCATTCCGGGGGCAGCTCCTGTTCTTTCTTAGTGGTCATGCACGGCGATTCGCTAGCCAATCAATGCGAATCATTTGCATGTTTTGAATGGCAGGGAATGTAGAACGTAAAATGAGAAAAAAACGTCAAAGAAACCGTTAATACATGTCATTTTCATTCAGATTAGCAGCCCTCAGCGGCTTGCCCGGCAGAAATTCGTTTCGCGCACCTTGTTGTGAGCAACCGGCGGGCAGCCGCTGAGGTGTAAATAGTGGCGAAAGGATAGTACCGCTCTCAAAGGCACGCCGGGAAGCGCGGCCCGGTGGTTGAATTTTTTGTTGTGGATCACTCCGGAATAAACGCCACACTCTGGTCTTCGCGGGCGTGAAACAGTCGCTCGCCGTTGGTGGGCGTGGTGGTGATGACCTGGTGGTCGGCACTCAGGTAGTTCAGCGGCAGCGCATCGCCGTTGCGGTACTGCGCGACAACAATGGTGAGTTGCGGATTCCAGTGCTGGCCACTGGTGCGGTCCAACCAGGCCATCAGCGCGGCGGTGTCGCCGGTGCGCGGGAAGTCGTCGGTTTGCTGCACGTAATAAAACGTTGGGCCACCGGTTTGCAGGTACATGGGCACTTTGTTGTCGACATCGATCATCACCATGCGCCAGTGATTCAAGGGAGCCCGTTTGCTGGCCTCGAGCTTGACCCTGTCACCGAAGTCCATCACGCCGCCACCGCTGTTGGTCCAGGGATACAGCACGCCAAGCACGGCCATTAGTGCGACGGCACTCACTCCGAAGCCGATCTTCAAGCCGCGACTGACCAACGTGCCGACCACGTTGCGTTCAGCCATGCGTCGGGTGATCCACCACGCTCCCAGCAGTTGCGCGAAGGGCACAAGCGGCAGCACGTAGTAGCTGCGTCGACTGCCACTGGCAGTGAAAAACAACATCAGCAACCCCAGGCCCCAGAGCAGCCAGCGGGTATTGGGCTCGACACTGCGCCAGTTGCGCAACGCGACCCAGCACGCCAACAGCCAGCAAGGCGCCCACGGCAAGGTGTAGACGGGGAGGTAAAGCAGGTAGGTGTAAATCGGGCCGATGTTATCGAACGGCTGGAAAAACCGGACAACGTTCTCGCGCAACACCAGGCCCAGGCCACTTTCGCCATAAGTCGGGGCACCGTAAACATGCGAGAGCATGAACGGGGTCATGTAGAAAACGCCGGCAATCAGCAGGGCGGCACACAGCCGCAGATTGAGGTGGCGTTTCCAGCGCCCTTCCTGCACCAGATGCGGCAGCAGCAACAAACCCGGCAGGATGAAACCGATCAAGCCTTTGAACAGCGAGGTCAGGGACAGCAGCAGGAAAAACACCAGGTAACGACCGACGCGGGTGTCGTCCGGTCCGCGCCAATACCACCACACCGCCGCCAGCACGCCGCACACCGTGAGGATGTCGGCCGTGGCCACCCGTGCCCAAAAGACAAAATAGAAGGTGGTCGCCAGCATCCACCCGGCAATCAAACCGGTGCCTTTGCGCAACAGCTGTTCGCCGATCAGGTACACCAGCCACACGCTCAGCCACGCGGCGATCACCGAGGAGAGGCGCAATGACCAGTGGTTCAAACCGCCGGTCAACCAGGCGGAAGCCGTGATCAACCAATAGGAGGGCAGCGGTTTGTCGTAATAGGCCCCACCTTTGAGGTAGGGGTCGAAATAGTCACCACTTTGCAGCATCTGCAACGCGATATTGGCCCAACGTGTTTCCGCGCCCCATAACTCACGGGTGCCTAGCCCCAACAACAGAATCAACGCGGTAACGCCCAGCAGCAGCGTCAACCGGCCCTTGTCACGGGTCCAGAATTTCATGAGGGGTTTCCAGTCGGCACTTTGTCAGAAACGCTGTCAGGGCCGGTTTTCGGAAATATCAGGATCTGCAGATTGCCTCGCTCATAGCGTACGCCGTCGATAGGCAACAGCTCGACCTCCTGCACTTCCTGAACACTGTTCACTCGCATGACCACGCCAACCGCGCCTTTTTTTCGTGCCTCGGCCATCCACTTGCCGACGCTGTCCTTGGTGACTTTGCGTGAGTCCATGGCCGGGTCGGCGAGGCCGTATTTCAGCTCGCCAACGGTATTGAACAGGTCGATTTGTGGCCGCTTCAAACGCCAGGACAACGCCGACGCCGCCCCCAGGTCGTTACTCAGCAAAGAGGAGGTTTGCGCCAATGCATCGAGGTGCTCGGCAATAAACTGATCCGGCATCTTGCTGTTGACGATTTGCGAAGGTATGGCGGCCGGCGCTAATGCGACCAGCAGCCAGATACCGACAGCGGGCATCGCCCAAAACGTCAATGGCCGCATGACTTGCAAGGCGTTGGAAATGATCCAGCCGATCAACACGATAAACACCAGGGACAGGCTGAACATCTCGGTGTTTGGGTAGATTTCCTTGGTGGTCTGGACATAAAGCAAGGCGATCAACGCCGCGGTGCCCACGCTGATGTTGACCACGCCATTGATGCGAATTGAACGGCCCCGACCCAGATTCAGCTGCTCCATGACCGTGTGCCCGATCAGCAGGGCCAACGGCAACAGGCACGGCATGATGTAGGTCGGCAGTTTGCCGCTGCTCAAGCTGAAAAACGCCAATGGCAACAGTAGCCACAACAGCATGAACGCGATGGCCGGTTGGCCTTTTTGCTTCCACGCGTTGATCAACGTGTTGGGCAGCAATGCCGCCCACGGCAGGCTCGACGCGACCAGCAGTGGCAGATAGAACCACCAGGGTCGTGCGTGCTGCGCATCATCGGCGGCGAACCGGCGCACGTGTTCATTCCAGAAGAAGAAGTTCCAGAAGTCCGGCTCCCGATGCTGGATGGCGAGCACCCATGGCAAGCACACCGCGACAGCGACCAACACGGCCAACGAACCGTAACGCAGCAATTCGCCCATGCGCCGTTGCCAGATCATGTAGGGCAGGGCGATCAACACCGGTAACAGCCAGGCGAGAAAGCCTTTGGTCATGAAACCCATGCCACAGGCAAAACCCATCACCGCCCACGCGCTCACCTTGTTTCGAGACGTTTGGCCGTCGATGGCAAACCAAAGCGCGACCAGGCTCAAGTTGACCCAGAGCGTGAATTGCGGATCAAGGTTGGCGTAACCGGCCTGACCGGCAATCAGCCCGAAACTCATGTACAGCAATGCGCAGGCCGCGCTTTTGCGCGGATCGTTCCAAAGCCTGCGGGCGATCAGGTAAGTCAGCCAGACACTCAGCCCGGTACTCACGGCCGAAGCAATCCGCACGCCGAACAGGTTATCGCCAAAGATCGCCTGACCGATGGCGATCATCCAGTAGCCGGCAATAGGCTTTTCGAAGTAGCGGATGCCCATGAAGTGCGGCGCGACCCAGTTGCCAGTCAGGAGCATCTCCTGACTGATCTGGCCGTAGCGGGTTTCGTCGGGGATCCATAGCCCGTGCGTCACGAGCGGCAGCAGGTAAAAAACCACAAACGCCAATAACAGGCCGGGTACGAGCCAGCGTTCAATCGGGACGCGAGCGCTGGCTAGCTGATCCGTAGAATGGGGTAATGGGGTATGCGAAGTCATGACTCGTCCTTGCCGTAATACCGCAAGCGGGCAGCGTGGGTGTCGTAGTTCAATGGACAGTGGGGCAACTCAAGTCGAGTCGGCGGCTACTGATGACTGTTGGCGCGCCGTTGTTTATTTCCCCTGCACTGCGTTCCAGTCTTCAGGATTAATAATGCCCAGCACTTGGAGTTGCCCATTAGTGTCGATGCGCAGGAACACTGTACTGCCGTATTCACTCTTGGCCGCATGCGGGAAACCGGTCTCGGCCAGGAAGTCGCCAATGCAGCCACTGTGAGAGACCAGTACCAGATTGCGATGGGCCTGCTTGTGCGCGACCACGTCATTGCGCAGTGTCTTGCCACAAGTCACCAGCCATTCCTGTGTCTTGGGGTCATTGCCGAACATGGCGTGCGACGTTTGTATCGTGCGCGTGGCCGGGCTGCTCAACACATCGGTTTGCGCCATGCCCAGGCGCATGAAGTGCTGGCCGACCGCCGTGGAGGATTCGTTGCCGAAGCGAGTGATACCGTCCGCCGGCCCCAGGCACGGGTTGCTGGATTGGTCGCACCGCTCGGCGTGACGGACCAGCGCAACCACTTCGCCAGCCTGCCAGTCTTGAAAGAGTTCAGCCTTGGCAGCGCTCTCGGCACTGACCAGGTGAGTGGGCGATCTCGGCCACAAGACCAAACCCGTGACAACTACAGCAACCACCGAGGTGGCGATCAATGACGCCAGTTTTACTGTGCGCGAAGTCATGTGTCGTTCGTTATCTGAAGTAGGAGAGTTACGAGCAAAACTAGAGGCGGGCAGGTAGCGGAGGAGTGAAACGAATGTGAAAAAATTGCTCAGGATGTGGGCGCTGCCAACTTAGTCAATGATTGAGAACCCTTATCGCTTATTCGGCCCCTGTCACGACGTTTGACGTGTCGACATAAAACCATCCTGTCATGCTTGGTTCAGCGGTGACGGAGGCACCGCTGAACAGTGTCCGGGCATTAAAGTCAGGAGGACGGGCAACTCTGTCGTGTGCCCCTGGCCGCCTGCCCGATCAGTGCAGCCAGGCGTTTGACGTTGTTCTGCTGGGCGGCAACCAGATCTTCAATGCTCGCGCCTGAAGGCGTTTGCAACGTGCTGCGGCAGGTGAGTGCTGCCCCATTGCCTTCGCCGGTCACGCGCAGGCGCCAGGTCGCGTCAATCAGCCCATATTGCCCGGGAACCGAATCAAAGCGTTGGACATCAATGCGCAATGACAGCTTGCGCGGGGGATTGGCGCTGGCCAATTGATCGATCAGGGCGCTTCGAAACTCATCGCCCAGCGACGCCCCCCACCATTCGGTTTCGAGCAGCACCAGGCCGCTGTTGCCTTGGCGAATCACCACCTGTGGCCGGTCGACCTGCGCTGGCACACTGAGGCTCTCAATCTCGATGGACACCGCATTATTGTGCGCCGCGCCCCCCGTTTGAGGCGGCATCAGGGTGTGATAGTGAACAGGATCACTGCGGCAGGCCGCGAGCAGTAACAGCGCAGTGACCAAGGTGAGCTTTGGCGAAAAACCCATAGGTGTTGCTCCTTTCTTCTGCGTCCCGGTCATTATTTCAGGTCCTTTGCCGCGGCATTGTCAGGTCGACCACGAATCAGTGATTCCGGATGGCGGCCCAGGTAATCCGTCAGTTCACGCAAGGATCGCGACGTACGTGAAAGCTCATCCAGGGTCTGCCCCAGTTTTTCCCTTTGTGGCGAATCTTCGGCAATGGTGGAGTTGGCGGATTGCAGGGTCGTATTGGCCGACTGCAGGGTCTTGCTGACTTCCGACAGGGTGGTATCTACGCCAGGCAGTGTCTTGCCGTTGAATTTCACCAGCCCTTTGCGCAGTTCCACAAGGTTGCTGTCGAGGTTGTCGGCAATGCGCTCCACGGGCAGCTTGTTGATCTTGCTGATCATGGCTTCAAGCTTTTCCTGCAACTGTTCGAGGCTGCCCGGCACCGTTGGAATCATGACCGGGCGCACGTTGGGATCGAAAGCGACTTTGTCTGCTTTGGGGTAGAAGTCCAGAGCGATGTACAACTGGCCGGTCAGCAGGTTGCCGGTACGGGCCTGGGCACGCAGACCGTTGTCGATGAAGGTACCGATCATCCGCACGCCAGCCGCTTCGTCATTAGGGTCATGATTGAGCGCCTTGATCATTTTGGTGTGGGCCTGACCCAGGCGTTGCGGGTAGATCACAATGCCGACGTTGACCGGGAAAGTACGTTTTACCGGGTCAAAATCCAGGTTGACCGACACCACTCTGCCGATTTCTATGCCGAGAAATTCCACCGGCGCATCAACCTTGAGCCCGCGCATCGCCTGATCGAAACGCAGGGCCAGGAACTGCGCCTTGCCATTGGGCGGGGCGAGGGCGGTTTGCTGGTCTTCGAACAGCTCGTAGGCATACTCTTCGGCGGCCGGCTTGTCGTTGGGGTTGTAGTCCGGCGCGCGGAAGGCGATACCGCCCACCAACAGAGAGGACAAGGACTCGGTCTTGAGCGCAAAACCGTTGGCGCCGACGCTCACGTCCACACCGCTGGCATTCCAGAATCGGGTGTTTTCGGTGACGTACTGGTCATTGGGCGCATGAATAAACAGGTCGATGTTTACCCCTTTGCCGTCGGGGTCCAGCGCGTAGGCCACCACCTGGCCAACCGGAATCTTGCGGTAGTAAACCGGCGAGCCGATGTCCAGCGAACCCAGGTCCTGTGTATGCAAGGTGAACCGCTTGCCCGGCTCGCCATAGGTGATCGGTGGCGGGTTTTCCAGACCTTTGAAGGTTTTCGAGCGGCCATTGGCCTGGCCAATGTCGGCGCCGATATAGTCCCCGGACAGCAGCGTATCAATGCCCGAAACCCCGCCGGCACCAATACGTGGCCGCACGACCCAGAATTGCGAGTCTGAACGGGTGAAACTTTCGGCTTGTTTGGTCAGTTTGATCGTGGCGTTGACATTCTTCTGGTCGTTGCTCAGCTCCACATCGGCGACCTGGCCGATCACCACGTTGCGGTATTTAACCTCAGTCTTGTTGGCCGTCAGGCCAGAACCGGTCTTGAACGTGACGGTGATGGTCGGGCCTTCCTGCAAGATGCTGTGGACCACCAGTGACAGCCCGACCAATACCGCAACAATGGGCACGATCCAGACCAGTGAGAGACTGCGACCGGTCTTGACCGGGGCCTGTCCGGGGGCTTGAGGCCCTTCAGTGGCTTGCGACTTCATCCATGACCTCCTCGTTTTGTGGGTTTTCCCGCTTTTTATCCCAGATCAGGCGCGGGTCGAAACTCATCGCCGCCAGCATGGTGAACACCACCACCAAACCGAAAAATAGAATGCCCGGGCGCGGTTCAATGTCGGCCAGGGCTTGAAACTTCACCAGAGAGGCCACCATCGCCACCACAATCACATCGAGCATCGACCAGTAACCAATGATCTCGACGAAGCGGTACAGCTGCGACCGCTCCTTGCGTGCCCACAGGCTCCCGCGCTGGACGGTCACCAGCAGCATGGTCAGGGCCACGAACTTGATGCCCGGCACCGCAATGCTGGCAATGAAAATGATCAGGGCAATGTCCCATGCACCGTGCTGCCAGAACTCCAGGACGCCGCTCATGATCGTGCTGTCGGCGCCATTGCCGACCATCTTGGTGTTCATCACCGGCAACAAATTGGCCGGCACGTAAAACGCCAGGGCGGTGAACATGTAGGCCCAGGTGCGGGCCAGCGAATTGGATTTGCGCCGGTGCAGCGGCGCGCCGCAGCGCTCGCATTCGTGGGGCTCACCGGTCATGTCGCAGGCCATGCCGCAGCTATGGCACAGGCAGAGGTTGAGGTCGCTGGCGACCGGGGGCATGTTCATAGGATGTCCCATAATTCACGGATATCGCGCCCGGCGATGCGGATCATCATCAGGCTGAGCACGGCCAGTGCAAACAGGCCGATGCCGGGCAGTACGTCGAGCAATCCGGCCAGTTTGATCACCGCGACCATGGCGCCGAGCAGGCAGACTTCCAGCATGCTCCAGGGCCGCAGGGATTCCAGCCAGCGCATGCAGAACTTGAAACCGGGGGAACGTCGGTGCGAGAGGGCGAAACCCAGGACCCAGATCAGCAGCAACAGCTGGAAAATCGGCGCGATGATCATTGCAATCGCGGCGACCATCGCGATGAACGTGATCGGACCCAGGCTCAGGGCCAATACCGAATCCCACAGGGTTGCGCTGTTTTTCAAGCCTTTGAGGCTGATGCTCATGACCGGATAGAAATTGGCGAAAATCCACAGCACCAACGCCGTGAAGGTTAACGCCAGTCGTTGCTCCACCGTCAGGCCGTTGTAACGCTGGAGCACGCCGCCGCAGCAGGTGCACAGGGTTTTCTGGTGTTTGGCGAGCGTGACTTTTTCATACACAGAGTCGCAGTGCTCGCAGATGATCAATTGATCAGTATTCGCCATGGGCCAAGGCTCAACAGTAGGCAGGAAGTTCAGAGCACCTCCTCAATATAGAAGTGCCTTGCAATTGAGCAAATCGAAATGCAAAACGATGCGGTATCGGTGAACCTTCATCTGTACGGCGTACTGTCGATTTCGCAACGGCTCGTTCGACTATCTGTCAGGGAATGAATCGGCGGGTACGCTGTGATCCCCGGCATTCCCGATACGCGCACTCAACAGGAGAAGACCATGCGCAAGCTCACCGTTGCCGCTTTCCTGAGTCTGGATGGCGTTATGCAAGCCCCCGGCGGTCCTGAAGAAGACACCAGCGGCGAATTCCGTTTCGGTGGCTGGATCGTGCCCCACGCCGACAAGGTCTCTGGCGAGGCGGTACAGGACCTGTTTTCGCAGCCGTTCGAATTGTTGCTGGGCCGTCGCACCTACGACATATTTGCGGCGTATTGGCCGCAGCAAAAGGCCGATTCCCATAGCCATTGTATTGCTGACCTGTTCAACCGGGCACCGAAGCATGTGGCCACGCATCACCCCGATACGCTGGAATGGCAGCACAGTCGTGCCTTGGAAGGAAACCTTGCCGATGCGATACGTTCGCTCAAGCAACAGGACGGTGCCGATCTGTTGACCCAGGGCAGCGGCGATCTGGTGCGCCAGCTGCTCGCCGCCGGAGTGGTCGACGAACTTCGGTTGATGACGTTTCCCGTCATGCTGGGGCGCGGCAAGCGCTTGTTCGATGACACGGCGCAGGCTTGGGCCTTCACGTTGGCGCATTCGACCAGCACGCCGGGCGGCGTGCTGATCACCCGATACGTGCGCGAAGGGGAGGTGCGCACTGGAACGTGTTCCGGCGGGCTTGCAGACCCGATCACTGATGAGCAGTGACATGAATCAAGTTAACGACGGGGACCTGGACGCACAAGCCGGCGGATTCTGTCTTACCCGTAGGCCATGGCGCAAGGCGTTGTAGCCTTTGGGTGGTAACAGGAGGCTTCGTTTAAACAGGCTGGATTTTTGTTGTTTAAACGGGGGGTTGCGCTGGAACGGACCCCGTTGCGAGGTCCGCTCCGTTGTGCCTGCCGTCATTACTGGCTGGAGCGAATCGCCCCGCCATCAATCAACAGGTTCTGCCCGGTCAGGTAGCCTGCGTGGCGGCTGCAAACGAAGGCACACAGCGCACCGAATTCCTCGGGTGAGCCAAAGCGTTTGGCAGGGATTTCACGGCGGCATTCGTCGAGGAATGCCTCACTGTCTTGCCCCGACTCCCGGGCCGCCGCGACCAGGTTGTCACGCAGTCGATCGGTGTCGAAGGAGCCCGGTTGCAGGTTGTTGATCGTCACATTACGACTGGCAATGTGTTCCTGCCGGGCAAGCCCCGCGATGAACCCCGTCAGGCCACTGCGCGCGCCGTTGGACAGGCCGAGGCTTTCGATAGGCGACTTCACGGCACTCGACGTGATGTTGATGATCCGGCCAAATCCGCGTGCCGCCATGTCGTCTACTGTTGCCTTGATCAACTCGATCGGCGTGAGCATGTTGGCGTCCAGTGCTTTGAGCCAGGCGTCGCGATCCCATTCGCGGAAATCCCCGGGAGGAGGGCCGCCAGCGTTGTTGATCAAGATGTCGAAATGCTCGTGGGCCAGGAGGGCGGCTGCCCGGCCTTCAGGCGTCGATATGTCTCCCGCCACGGCGATGACCGTCACCTCAGGATTGATCGCTCTGAGCTGAAGGGCTGTTTCATTCAGCGTGTGTTCGCCCCGCGCAGTAATCACCACGTTCACGCCTTCGCTGACGAGTGCCTGTGCGCAGGCTTTACCCAAGCCTTTGCTGGCGGCGCATACCAGCGCCCAGCGTCCTGCTATTCCAAGATTCATGCGTGCTTTCCTGAAAGATGAGCGCTCAAAAAAAGGAGTTGCCTGTTCATGCGTGATCCACCGCTGCGGAGCGGTTGGGCGACTGAGCACCGATGCCCATAAAGCGCCGCACTCGTTCGCCCTCGGCATCGCAACGTATGGTTTCAGGCGCGGCATCGAGTTGAATATTGCCGTTCTCCATGAAAATCACCCGATCGGAGATTGACATGGCAAAGTCCATTTCGTGGGTCACGATCAGCATGGTCATGCCTTCCTTGGCCAAGTCGCGGATCACATTGAGCACGTCGTTGACCAGTTCCGGGTCGAGGGCCGAGGTCGGCTCGTCGAACAGCATGATCTGCGGCTCCATCGCCAGGGCCCGGGCGATGGCCACGCGCTGTTGCTGCCCGCCGGAGAGCTGGTGCGGGTACTTGTGGGCATGGGCCAGCAGGCCGACCTTGTCCAGTAGCGCGTAGGCACGATGTTCACTCAGCTCACCTGGCTGGCCGTGGTAACGCGGTGCCAGCGTGACGTTGTCGAGAATGGTGCGGTGCGGGAACAGATTGAAGTTCTGGAACACCATGCCGATGTGCCGCACGCCTTTGCGCAGGCGGGCGCTGTCGGGCTTGTCCGACGCCTCAATGAATGTTTCGCCGAACAACAGAATGTCGCCGGTATCGATGCTTTCCAGCCCGTTGACCGTGCGGATCAGCGACGTTTTGCCGGAGCCGGAGGGCCCGATGATCGAGACCACCTGGCCGTATGCGACAGTCAGGTCGATGCCCAAAAGCACTTTATGCGTGCCATAGCTCTTCTGGATATTCTTCAATTGCAGGATGGGTGTCGCATTATTGCCGGCGGCTTTGCGCGCGCTGTCGGGCAGCGCTTCGGCGCAGGCTTTGAACTTCGCCACGGCCGCGTCATCGAGTGTGTGCGGCTTGCGGAAATTCAGGTCCAGGTAGCGTTCCAGACGCTGCAGGAAATAGCCGAACACGGTGACGATCAACACGTAGTAGACGCCGACTGCCGCCAGGGTTTCCATGACCAGGAAGTTAGTGGCATAGAGGCGTTGGCCGACTGTGAGGATTTCGGTCAGGGAGATGACCGAGACCAGCGATGTCAGCTTGACCACCGTGATGTATTCATTGATCAACGTGGGCAGTGAAATACGGAATGCCTGGGGGATCACGATCAAACGTTGCATGCCGAACACGCCGACGCCCAGCGCGCGCCCGGCTTCCTTCTGGCCCTTGGCCACGGAAATCAGGCCGCCACGATGGATCTCCGCCATGTACGCCGCTTCGGTGACCACCAGGGCCAGCAAGCCGGAGTAGAAGGGGTTGGACAGAATCGGGCCGCTACCGGGAAACAATTGCGGCAAGTTGTAGACGAACACCACCAGCACCAGCAACGGAATGCTGCGAAAGAACCAGATGTAGACCGCTGCGGGAATGCGCAGCAAGGGCGATTGGGACAGCTTGGCCGAGGCCAGGAGAAAACCCAGCAGCATGCCGATGAACCAGGCCAGGGCACTGAGCTGGATCACCGTGACGCAGGCGTTCCAGAAGTCCGGCAGGGAGAACAGGGAGAAGAAATACGACCAATCGAATGGCATAGGGCACCTCGATCTGCCACCCCCATGCAGGGGCGGCAGATGACCAGACTACAAGGACAGGTTCTTAATGGGAGGTCGGTTCTTCCAAGGCGTATTTTTTAAGAATAGCGGCATACTCACCACTCTTCTTGGTCTCCTCGAAGGCCTTTTGCACCGCCTGGAAGGTTTCTTCGTTACCTTTCTTGACGAAAATGCCCAGGGTTTGCTGATAGATCGGGTGATCGGTGGTGATGACGACTCGGCCGTTGGTCTTTTCCGCGATCAATTTTGCCGCGCCTGCGATTTCAACCTGGGCCTGAATGTTCTTGGACAACAGGGCCTGGGTGACTTCAGGCGCCGAAGGGTACTCGCTGACGGTGATCGCGCCTTTGTTGTTCGGCACGCAATATTCATCGGACAGTTTGCGGAATTCCTTGACCCAGGTGGTGCCCTGTTCCAGACCCAGTTTCAAGCCACACAGGTCTTCAGGTTTTTTTGCATTGATTTCGCTGCCCTTGGGCACCATGACCGCGGCACCGGTGTTGGCATAGGCGATGGTCTGGGCCTGAGTCTGGCGTTCCGGTGTGATGTACATGCCGGAAATGACCGCGTCGTATTTGCCCGAGTTCAAGCCCAGGATCAGGCTCGGGAACTTGGTGTCGACGAACTCCACCGTGGTGTTCATGTGGTTGGCCAGTGCCGCTGCCAGTTCAGGATCGGAACCCACGACGTTTTTGTCCTTGTCATAGGACTCGAACGGAGGGTAAGTGATTTCCATGCCGACCTTGAACGGGCCGGTCGCAGCCATGCTCACCGAGGCACCGAGCATACCGGCTGCCAATACAGCCAAGCTCAACAGGTTCTTTTTATTGTTTTTCATCTTTTACTGACTCCGGCGTAGGTAAGGGTGTAACTGAAAACTTCAATCAGGACGGTTGAACCTGATTTTTCAAATGTCCGAAACTGGCGGGCTTGCGTGCCTTGCCTGGCAGTTGAACTTCCCCATTGGCTACCCTCTGACGCAGATACTGATAGGTCTGCAGAGCTTGGCCATACATGTGTTCGCCGATCGTGATTTCTTCGTAGTCGTTGCCTGCCTGGGCGAACCCTGGCAGCGGTTTGATCTGGGTGTGATAGTCGCAGGCATAAAACAGAGGAAAGGAATAGCGCTCCTCTTTCACGCTGCGCACCCGGTGTGCAGTGGCAACGAATGCGCCTGCCGTCATGACTTCAAGCATGTCGCCAATATTGACGACAAAGGCATCGGCCATCGGTGGTGCATCGATCCATTGCCCAAGGTTGTTCATCACCTCAAGGCCAGGTTTGTCGGCCAAGAGAATGGTGAAGCACTCATAATCAGTATGGGCGCCAAGCCCCGGTGCGTCGTGGGCGGCGCCGTCGAAGGGGTAGTGAATCAGCCGCAGTTTGGATGGCGGGCGGGTGACCAGGCTGTCGAAATAGTTTTCTTCCAGGCCCAGGGTCAGGGCAAAGCCGCCGAACAGGCGCCGGCCCAACGCGAAGATCGCTTCATAGTAGGCCTGCACTGACGCCTTGAAACCTGCCAGTTGCGGCCAGTCGTTAGGCCCCAGCAATGGAGTGTTGGCCAGCACCAGCGGGTCATCGGCCGGGACTTCGAAGCCGACGTCAAAGGCTTCCTTGTGGTCCGGCTTGCCTTTGGAGTAGACCTCTTCGCCTTCGGGAACAAAGCCCTTGTGGGTTTGCGAGGTGCCGATGTAGTGCTGCATCTTGGTGTCGAAAGGCTGGTCGAAAAAATCCTTGGCAGCCTTGCGCAGGTTGGCGATCAGTTGCGGGTCGATGCCGTGATCGGTGATATAGAGGAACCCGACGTCGCTGGCGGCGCGTCCCAATTGTTCGGCCACGGCCAGGCGGTGTTCCAGTTCATAGCTGAACAGACCGGCGATGTTCACCACCGGGATGCTATTGAAGTTGGCTGTGTGGGTGTCAGTGCTGGCGCTGTTGTTTTTATTGTCAGGCATGACGCATCGGCTCCCTAAGGACGGCTTGAGTGGTGGAAACGCTCGAAGTGTTCGCGCTCGGTCTGGCCCATCCACACGTTCAATGACCACAAATCGGCCACCGGGACGTTGGTGAAGGGCAAGTGATGCAGGTAGCCGTCGGCGCCGAATTCCGGGGTCAGGGTGCTGACCTGGTAACCGCGAGTTTGCTGCGAACGCCAGATGCTTTCCCAATGCTGCTGATGGAAAGCCAGTTCTTTTGCATATTCGGGAGCTGCCGGGTGTGGGACCTGCGGGCCTTGGTCGTAACCGACCCGGGCCTGGATATGGTGAACGCGCTCGATGAAGGCGCTGAGGTCATCGGCCGGGTCATTCAGCAGACGCTCGCAAGTCACGACCCAATGGCTGATGTCACTGGTGAACAGCAACTCGGGCAGTTGCCGGATCAACTCCAGGGTCACCCAGGGGTTGAACAGCGAACGCGAACGGTGAGTTTCGAAACTGCACACCTGACCATGCTTGCGCGCCAGTTCCAGTGCTTGACCAAAGAACTCCACTTGTTGCGGCAAGGACCAGCGATCATTGCCTGCCAGCACATTGACGAAACGAGGGCCGAGTTCGGCAGCCCAGGCGAGTTTCTGATCGAGGTCATTGAGGTGGACGGCAGGCGATGCCGACTGTTCCGGCAGCACGTCGTAGGCGGTGAAGACAGTGCTGATATAGCCCAGGCGATTGGCCTGGAGAAAGGCGCCAAACTCAGCCCGTTCCCGGGCGTCCAGTGGCAGGCGTGCTTCCATGCCATCAAAGCCGGCTTGCAGCAACTCCTCGAGCGCTTGAGCTTTGCTGGCGGTGTAACCCCACAGCGTGCGAAAAATTTCCAGCTTCATCGGTGATCCTCAAAAATCCCAGGGCCTACTGCAAAAGCACTTCGATGGCGCCAAGCCAATCAGCGATCAATGGTCAACCGGGGCAGAGGACATTAGGTCCGGGCGTCTGCGTCATCTGATCCACTGAGCGATACCGAGGCTGGTTCACTGTGGCGCCGATGTTAGGCACAGGCCGTGCGGCGAAAGAATCTGAAAGTTCAAATCAATACTTCAGACTTTCGTTAACAAATAGCTAGCTAATTATCGCGCGTATCAGAGGGGGATTTTTGATCAAGAAGGTGTCTGCGTTGGCGATTGGCGAGGCGTGCCATCGTTACAGCATCATTTTGAAGACTGCCAAGCGACACCGCCGTTGATGGGGCGCAACCGGCCAACAGCTGCCGTTCGGGGAGGACCGCCGTCGGCCACGAACCGTTTCTATAAGCGAGAAGCCAACATGAGTTCGTGATAATTTCATTGGGCTTCACCTTACCGGAAAGGTCAGGTGTCGCACTCAGTTTCCACGGTCACCCGTCTCGGTCTGTGTTGTTCCGGGTTTTTATTCGTCTGTGCAACGCGTTGGATTATGGTCTTCACAATAGTTAATACGCATAAAATAACGAGAGGCGCCAAACGTTAAACTAGAAAGCCCGGTTAATTGATAGCGCAGCAGATTGTGTCGTTATACTGCCAGTGGTGCTACCGATGAGCGAACCAGTGTAAGTGTAAGGCGTGCCGGGGTTTGTGAATGGAGCGGAGTAGTCGATGGTATGGCTTTTGGTGACGGAGTAGTTGTAGCTAAAGTCCAGAAACCACGATGAACTTAAAAAGTAGGTGCCGCCCAGTGTCGCGGTGCCGCCGTACACCCAGTCTGAACCGGAAAAGTTAGTCGGCTGCCCAGATATATCCGTGCGATTTCCCTTGAGGTCGGCAAAACCAACCAAGTCGGTAATTTTGGTGTTTATTTGAGAAGCGGTCGGTCCAGCGCCTGCATAAATATAGCCGGACTTAAATGACCGGCCAATATAGGGCACTAAAGACATGTGATGTTTAACTTCGGTTTCAAACGAGCGGACAACTGCATTCCCGGTAAAAGAGGTCGTTCCGTAAGCGCCAAACTGAGGGATCAGGAAAGGGTCTGTCTTAGAGCTGGTTGATAAGTAATCGTAAGTAAATTTACCGCCCCACAGCCAGCTGCTGTTCTCGAAGTGCTTGAAATAGCCCACTTGCAGTGACGGCGAAAATTTTGAATCGGAGTCCATGCTCAGGTCGACAGCTGGCCCACCGGCAGAGCCGGAAGAAATATAGGCGCCGGTATTCGAATCATAGACATTCGACAAGCCGGTTGCATAAATATCCTGGTTGTTAAATTGGGTGTGATTGGCGCTGGCGCCGAACCCTATAAAAAACGCTGAATCTGGAACACTGGCCCCTGATGGCGACTCGGCAAAAACCTCGGCGCTCTGAGAGACGCCCAGTGCACAAGCAAATGCCAGCATGGTCGATTGCGATTTAGTTGGAAAAGGATGGCTTAATTGTCATTATTTATACCCCATTATGCATCGGCATTAGCGCAATAGATTGGCCAGATAGCCAATCAATTCGTAAGCCTGCGGGTTATTTAAGCAGGTCGAGCGGGTGGTGACTACTGAGAATGTTTTGAGAGGGAGTTTCTTTCTGGTTAAGTTTAGCGACTGTCTCTATAAGCCCTTGGATTCATAGAATAAGATGACGCGTCAAACAATAAGCAGATAGTTAGCCACCGGTAGAATCCGGGGTCACGCGCCTCAAGAACATCGATGTTGGTTGGCTGACTTCCTCAGGACGTGAAGCGGCCAACGCATGAGACGCAAGTGGCCATAACCGGACTATCAAGCTGCTGGAAACCCGAACCAAAAGAGTACGCCAACGACTACTATGATCCATGCAGTGCAGCGGCATAGGTGAATGACGACGAGGTGGCAATCCAGTCGCAGCTTGCCGGTGCTGGCACGGGAGAGGTCGAGCAAATCGTCCACTAACCGAGACATGTGTTGCACCTGACCTTCAATCAGCGCCTGCATCCTCGGCAGTTCTTCACTGGGCACCCGCACCAGCCGGCCGGCAATGTAGCGGTCTTCCAGGTCCGAGGTCAGTAACACACTGACGCCGACACTGGTGAGGGCGGTGACCATACACGACAGTGATTCGCGAAAATCTTCGCGAAAGGTTGACGCCAGCGTCAGTTCGAAGCCTGACAAAAAGTCAATCACCACGCGGGTGGCCTTGAGCCGCGTGATTTCACTTAACAGCAACTGCACGATCTCGTCGATGGACAGGTCGGGGCGCGGCTATCCACCAGTGGCCAGACGGTTGATAGTCACTTGGGTGCTCATGGCGAAGTTAGAGAAGCTACGATCTGACGGCTCTCTTCGCTTAGCGTGGACATGGCTAACTGATATCTGAAGGACAGGTGTTGATACTACACCTTACAGCCAGCTCCTGAGACTTAATTGGCCGCTGCGTAGAGCTACAGTCATTTATGGGGATAGAAGTGGCAGGCAGCTAAATAGCTGCCTTCGGAAAACACTACTCTACCAAGCACCCGCTGAACGATTTAGCCAATCTGTTGCCTCGACCGGTTGAATCCACAGGCGATTACTGCCCGTTAAGCCGGGCAGCAATCGAGCAGAAAAGTGATGGTCGAAGGGGAGACAGACACCCAATCAAACCGCCGTTTTCAGCGCTTGATCTGGGAAATCTTCGTGCCTTCGATGCTGACGCCGGCCATTAACCCTTGTTGGTCGGTAATGAACGCGTAGGCGTCATCTTTCAGTGTCGAGCTGGACAGGTTTTTCGCAATCCCTTCATCCACTACGACAACCGTGGGCCCCACACCGATTTCCCAACCCTTGGTTTCGGCGAGGTATTTCACTGCTTTGTCGGTCATCAGAAACACCACATAGCCATACGACTGGGCGCCGGCCTGCAACCCCCATGACCCGCTGACGGAGTTGTAATACTTATCGATTTTCGTGCCTTCCATTAACACGCCTTCGCCATAACTACCGCCGAAGACCAGGCCAGCCTTGATGATTTTCGGGAAGACCAGGATCGCCTTTGCCTGTTTTGAAAGGGTTTCGGCAGCTGGGGTGGATTTGTAGAGGATTTTCAGTTCTTGCCGAGCGTCGGCATTCAAATCCTCGGCGGTGGCCGCACCTGCTGTGTTGAGGAGGCTCGCCGAGGCCAAGGAGGCTGTTGCGAGGAAGAACGAGAGGAGGAATTGCATTGATCGTGTCATTTCCGTACTCCGAGAAAGGGAGCTTGGATGGGGCCAGCAGTCAGTGTCTGCATCTGGCAGGAACCGAGCTCGCTGACGTTATCCGGCGCACCCTGAAAGGTTGGGATTGCAAGCGTCGCGCTTGAATTATAGAGGCCCCGGGCCGCTGATCAGTTGCGATGCCATCACTGGTTGTGACCACTGTGTAACGGCGGGGTTCGCTGATGGCTGACACGCCTCGTACCTCGGTCAATACCTCGGCGTCCGGTCGCAATTCTCTGCGCTGCTAAAATGCACCTTCGAGTTCCAATCCAGGAGAACCACGATGATCAGCAAAAACACGATTTGTCTCTGGTACGACGGCACTGCGCTGGAGGCTGCGACTTTCTATGCCCAGACGTTTCCCGACAGTGCCGTGGGTGCCGTGCATCGCGCGCCGGGCGACTATCCGGCGGGCAAGCAGGGCGATGTCTTGACGGTTGAGTTCACGGTGATGGGCATACCGTGTCTCGGCCTGAACGGCGGGTCGGGAATCAAGCATAACCAGGCCTTTTCGTTTCAGGTCGCGACCGATGACCAAGCCGAAACGGATCGCCTGTGGAACGCGATTGTCAGCAACGGCGGCACGGAAAATGTCTGCGGCTGGTGCCAGGACAAGTGGGGTTTGTCGTGGCAGATCACCCCGCGTGTCTTGACGGCCGCGGTTACCAGTCCTGATCAAGCGGCAGCCAAGCGCGCGTTCGAGGCCATGATGCAGATGGGCAAGATCGATATTGCAGCGATTGAAGCGGCGGTGGGGCGTTAGCGGGTGTCGACGGATGCCGGGTGTCTTTTTACCAACCCGAAGCGGCTTGAGGCAGCCCGGCATCTCCTGTCGTTTTTCATGTGCAAGTGAAGGATGGCTTAACGTTAACCCAACACTTCCCGCATCCGGTACCAGAGCATGCCCAGCGCCAGCAGTGGCGAGCGCAGGGCACGGCCGCCGGGGAAGGTCATGTGCGGCACCGCGCTGAACACATCGAAGCCTTTGCTGTGCCCGGCATGGATGGCTTCGCCCAACAGTTTGGCGCACCAGTGGGTGACGTTCAGGCCATGGCCGGAGTAGCCCTGGGCGTAGAACACGTTCGGGTGCTGGCTCAAGCGCCCGACCTGGGGGAAACGATTGGCCGAGATGCCGATCATGCCGCCCCATTGATAGTCGATCCGCACATTGGCCAGTTGCGGGAATACCTTGAGCATTTGCGGGCGCATGTAGGCGGCGATGTCCGCCGGATCGCGACCGGAATAATGGCAGGCACCGCCGAACAGCAAACGCCGGTCCGCCGAGAGCCGGTAGTAATCCAGGCCAACTTTCTGGTCGCAGAGCGCGACGTTATGCGGGATCAGTTTCGACGCCGCTTCTTCCGACAGAGGCTCGGTAGCGATGATGTAGCTGCCCGCCGGAAGCACCTTGCCGCTGAGCGTGGGTTCGAGTTCTTCCAGATGCGCGTTGCAAGCCAGTACCAGGCTGCCGGCGCGCACCGTTCCGCCGGCACACCGCACTTGCACGGTACTGCCATGGATCAGTTCCAGCACCGGGCTCTGCTCGAAGACTTGCACGCCGAGGGAGTGCGCGACACGGGCTTCGCCGAGCACCAGGTTCAGCGGGTGCAAGTGCCCCGAGCCCATGTCCACCAAACCACCGGCATACACGCCGGCGTTCACCACCTGCTCGCGGATCTGTCCGGGTTCGACCAGGCGGGTTTCATGGGCGTAGCCCGACGCGATCAACTCCGCGTGTTCGGCCTTCAGCCCGGCGAACTGCGCCGGGGTGTTGGCCAGTTCACAGAAGCCCCAGCGCAGGTCGCAATCAATGCCGTGTTCGCGGATTCGATTACCCACCACTTGCACCGATTCGACGCCGGCACGTTCCAGATAGCGCACACCTTCGGCGCCGACATGCTTGGCAAACCCGCTGACGTCGTGGCCGATGCCGCGAATCAACTGGCCGCCGTTGCGCCCGCTGGCGCCCCAGCCAATCCGCCGGGCCTCCAGCAGGATCACCGAGAGCCCGCGCTGCGCCAGTTCGATGGCGGTGTTGACGCCGGTGAAGCCGCCGCCGATCACGCAGACATCGGCCGTCAGGTCCGAAGTCAACGTGGGGCGCGGCGTCAGGCCGTTAGCCGACGCGGCATAGTAGGAATGGGTGTGTTCGTTGCTGTACTGAGTCATTTGTTGGACTTCACTTTGCTCCAGGAACGGGTCATCAAACGCATGATCGCCTGGGGCGGGGTGGTCGAAATGTAGAGTTTGTCGAGGACGGCCTGGGATGGATACACCTCAGGATTGTTCACCAGTTCCGGGTCCATGAATGCCTTGGCTGGCGGGTTCGGGTTGGCGTAACCGACCGACGCGCTGACCTTGGCAATTACTTGTGGGTCCAGCAGGTAGTTGATGAACGCATGGGCCTCTTTTGGATTGCTCGCATCGGCGGGAACGGCCAGCAAGTCGAACCACAGGTTGCTGCCTTCCTTGGGAATGGCGTAGGCGATGTTCACACCGTTCTTGGCTTCCTTGGCGCGGTTGGCGGCCTGGAACACGTCACCCGAGTAGCCGAAGGCCACGCAAATGTCGCCGTTGGCCAGGTCGGACACGTACTTCGAGGAGTGGAAATAGGTGATGTAAGGACGGATCGCCAACAACTTGGCTTCGGCCTTTTTGAAGTCTTCGGGGTTTTCGCTGCGTGGGTCCATGCCCATGTAGTTGAGGATCGCCGGGAACACTTCATCCGCCGAATCCATCATCGACACGCCGCACTGGCTGAGTTTCTTGATGTTTTCCGGTTCGAACAGCACGGCCCAGGAATCGATGTGATCGACGCCCAGCACTTGCTTGACTTTGTCGACGTTGTAGCCGATGCCGTTGGTGCCCCACAGGTACGGCACGGAGTGCGCATTTTGTGGGTCGTTCTTTTCCAGCAAGGCCAATAGTTTCGGGTCGAGGTTCTTGAAATTCGGCAGTTGCTCGCGGTCGAGCTTCAGGAACGCGCCGGCTTTCACCTGACGGGCGAGGAAGTGGTTGGACGGCACTACGACGTCATAGCCGGTGCGGCCCGCGAGCAGTTTGCCTTCCAGGGTTTCATTGGAGTCGAAGACGTCGTAGATCACTTTGATCCCGGTTTTGGCCTGGAAGTCGGCGAGGGTGGTTTCGCCGATGTAATCGGTCCAGTTGTAGACGCTGACCTGTGGCTGAGCCTGCACACCGGCGCTGAACATTGCCGCCAGCGCGACCGGGAACATGGATTTCAATAGACGCATATCGACACCTCTTCTAATTATTGGATTCTTCCGGAGATTCTTTGTTGATCCTGAAGCCGCTTTCGCGAGTTCAGGCTCGCTCCCACAGGGGGAATGCATTTCAGATATGGAATGCATTTAAAATGTGGGAGCGAGCCTGCTCGCGAAGAGGCCGGTGCAGGCGAATCAGGTCTCAGACGCTCAGCATCAGGAACTCACGCTCCCAGGAGCTGATCACCCGCTTGAAGTTTTCGTGTTCCGCACGCTTGACCGCGACATAACCGCGAACAAACTTGCTGCCCAGATAACGTTCTACGGTGTCGCACTCTTCCATCTGGGTCAGGGCGTCTTCGATGGTGATCGGCAAGCGCAGGTTGCGACGTTCATAGGCGCGGCCCTGTACCGCAGCACTCGGCTCGACGCGCTCGACCATGCCCAGGTAACCGCACAGCAAACTTGCGGCAATCGCCAGGTACGGGTTGGCGTCGGCGCCCGGCAGGCGGTTCTCCACGCGCATCGCATCTGGCGACGAGGTTGGCACGCGCAAACCGACGGTACGGTTTTCTTCGCCCCATTCGACGTTGACCGGCGCCGAGGTGTCCGGCAGGAAGCGGCGGAACGAGTTCACGTTGGGCGCGAACATCGGCAGCACTTTAGGGATGTACTTTTGCAAACCGCCAATGTGGTGCAGGAACAGCTCGCTCATGTTGCCATCGGCGTCGGCGAAGATCGGCTGGCCGGTGGCGATGTCGACCACGCTCTGGTGAATGTGCATGGCGCTGCCAGGCTCATCGCCAATCGGCTTGGCCATGAAGGTCGCCGCCACATTGTGCTTGAGCGCGGCTTCACGCAGGGTGCGCTTGAACACGGTGATCTGGTCCGCCAGGTCCAGCGCGTCGCCGTGACGGAAGTTGATTTCCATCTGCGCCGGGCCGTCTTCGTGGATCAACGTGTCGAGGTCCAGGCCCTGCAGTTCACACCAGTCGTAGACATCTTCGAACAGCGGATCGAACTCGTTGGCCGCGTCGATGGAAAACGACTGACGACCGCTTTCGGCACGCCCCGAACGGCCCATCGGCGCCTTGAGTGGCAAGTCCGGGTCTTCGCAACGCTGGGTCAGGTAGAACTCCATTTCCGGCGCCACAATCGGCCGCCAGCCTTTGTCGGTGTACAACTGCAGCACTTTCTTCAGCACGTTGCGCGGCGACAATTCGATCGGGTTGCCGAACTTGTCGAAGGTGTCGTGGATGACGATGGCGGTCGGCTCGATCGCCCATGGAATCACATAGACCGCATTCGGGTCCGGCTTGCAGACCATGTCGATGTCGGCCGGGTCGAGCAGGTCGTAGTAGATGTCGTCGTCGACAAAGTCCCCGGTTACCGTTTGCAAAAGCACACTCTCCGGCAGGCGCATGCCTCGCTCATGCAGGAACTTGTTAGTGGGTGCAATCTTGCCGCGTGCAATGCCGGTCAAGTCACTGACCACACACTCGACTTCGGTAATCTTGTGATCTTTCAGCCAAGTGAACAGCTGATCGAAAGGGACATTCATAAAGACCTCGTTATTGGTTTTATTAACGTCGGGGAGGGCGGTTTCATCCACCGCACTCTTCCCCTGAGACGCGTTGACGACTATCTTGGGCGAGCCTTGCGGTTCCATCTATCCACTTTAAGCAGCACCAAAACGCACCAAACGAGTGCGTAAGGTCACCCATGTCAGCGTCCAGTCCGATTCAGGTTCAAGCGTTCAACACCGAAGATGTCGCCGAGCAAATCCGCGCCACACCGGGTTGGGTCCAGCACTATCAGCAGATGTCGCCAGGGCATTTCGCCGGGCGTGTGCGCTATCTGGACTTGCAAGGCGTGGAGATCTACGAAGAGCAGATGAACACCCGCGTCGAGCAGAATTTCAGCGCACCCGAGGGGGCACTGGCGTTCTGTTTTGATCGCAGCGACAACGCGCTTTACCTGCTCAATGGTGAAAGCCGCAACATCTGGATCACCCCCGAGAACTACCAGGAAATCGCCGTGGTATTCGGCCCTGAATTCGTCCAGCGCCAGGGGTTGAACGTGGCGCGGCTGGAAGGGTTGTTCCTGTCGCCGCTGAACTCGGGGCAGAACGCCTTGTTCAGCCGTTGGCTGAGCGGCACGCTGACCCGTCTGGGCGAAACACTCGACCCACCGAGCAAGGAAGCCCTGACACAGCAGTTGCTGGAGGACTGTTTGTACATCCTCGACAACGCCTGCGTGTGCCTCGACCGGGGTGGCTTACAGCGCCGCACCGAAGAGCGCGCGATCATGAAACGCATCGGGGAGTGGGCCGCCGATTCCCCGGAAGAAACCCTCAATCTGCTGGAGCTTTCCCAGGTCGCCGGGGTTTCGTTGCGTCAGTTGCAGCATGCGTTCAAGGCCTTCACCGGCATGACACCGAGCCATTGGCTGCGCCTGCGCCGGCTCAACAGCGCACACCGCGAACTGCTCGGCCGCACCCCCAACGAGACCACCGTTGCCGAGGTAGCGATGAACTGGTCGTTCTGGCATTTGGGCCGGTTTTCCAGCAGTTATCGGGCGTTGTTCAAAGAGTTGCCCAGTGAAACACTCAAGCGCTGCGGCCAGCGCTGAACGAACTAACCGGACGTCATCCTTCAGTCCGGGGTCGCCGGCTTAGCCAGTTCAATCCCCGCCGCGCCCAGTCGCTTCAAAATCTCGAACAACAGGTCGCTTTTGGTGATGCCGACGATTCTCGGGCTGCTGACGTAACCGGTGATGGTCAAGGTGATGCCATCGGGGCTGAGTTTGCTGAAGCGCACAAACGTCGCCGGTTTATCGAGGATGTTCTCGTTCTCTTGGTAGGTGTCATACAGCAGGTTTTTCACCTGCTCCGGATCGATGTTCAGCGGGAACATCAACTCAAGGCTCGCCACGCCTTGGGCACTGCCGCCCAGCGTCACGTTGCGCAGGTTTTGCGAGATCAACTGAGAGTTGGGCACGATCACAATCGAGCGGTCGCTGAGCTGGATTTCCGTGGCCCGGACGTTGATGCGGCGGATATCACCTTCCACGCCGCTGATGCTGATCAGGTCGCCGACCTTGACCGGACGCTCGGTCAGCAGGATCAGGCCAGAGACGAAGTTCTTGACGATTTCCTGCAAGCCGAAACCGATACCCACTGACAGGGCGCTGACAATCCACGCCAGGTTGGTCCACTGGATGCCCAGCGATGACAGCGTCAGCAGGATCACCAGGGCATAGCCGATGTTGGCGAACAGGGTACTCAGCGAGGCACACATGCCGGGGTCCATATCGGTTTTCGGCAGGAATTCGTCATCCAGCCAGCGGCACAGGGCTCGAATCAGGTAGATCCCGATAAACAGGGCCAGGATGGCATTGAGCAAATGGCCGGGAATGATGTTCAGCTTGCGCAAACCGTCACCGCCGAGGATCGACAGCGCCTGGGTCACCAGTTGTCCGAACGTGGTGCCTACGCCGCCGACAAACAGCGAAATGACCGCCAACAGTATTAACGTCGCACGACCGGCCCCGGACAAAATGATCTGGGCTTGCTCAAGGCGCACATCGCCCATCCCCAGCAACTGTTTGATCGCCTTGCCGCTCGGGCTCTTGGGGGAGAACAGGTATTCGCAACTGTCCCTGAGCAACTGGATCAGCATGTAGAAACCTGAGAGGACGATAAAACCCCAGACCAGTTCATACGTGATGAACCTTGCCAGGGACACATAGCCGATCAGCAAGGCGAAGAACGAGATGACCAGCGCAATGATCGTGCAGGTGTAAATCAGGCCGGCCAGGGCAGTGCCCGCTTCAATGCTGTCGCCAGCGGCAACCAGAACTCTTCGGGCGTGACTCGCGCGGCGGAACAACAACGCGAAGATAATTGCCACCACCAGTGCGATCAGGCCTCGCCCCAACAGCACGGCGGCGCCGCTCATGCCGGAGACATTGGTGATTTGGGCTATCGTCACCGTCACCAGCAGGGTGGCGGCCAGTATTCTGGGGTAGGGCTTTATGGCCTCCGCGACGGAATCGTCGATAGCGGGTAGCCGCCAGGAGGGGTGCTGGTTGGCCAACAACGCACGGCTCAACCCGGTGATCAGCACGCAGGTATAGACCACCCTTTCGAACTCCTCGGCGAAGTTCTGAATCATCGGCGACAACGGCAGTTCCCGCGTGAGGGCGTAAAACAGCAGTTGCAACGCACAGGCGGTGGTCAACACCGTGGCCACGACAGACGCCAGGGCCAGCGTACTTCGCCGCAATCGCCCTTCAGGCAGGCGATGGATGCAAATCCAGGTCAGCCCTCGATCAGCCAGTCTGCGGCCCCAGATCCAGATGACCAGTGCCAGCAACATCAGCAGGACTGTCGACAGACGCTGGCCGGGTTGCCAGGCAGCCGCGAGTGTGTCGCCGGCTTGTTCGATGAAATTGATGAGCCGCAGGCGATCCTCCGGGAGTGGGTTAATTAACGGTGCCCAAAAATCCCGTCCCAGGATGCTGCCACTGCGCAGTGTGACTTCGCTTTCCAGAAGACTGCGCCGGATGCTGGCGATTTGTGTAAGGAGGTCGACGGCACTGGCTCTCAGTGCGGCGAGGATTTTCAAGCTGGCATCGACATTTTTCTTTTGCTCGGAAAGAACAGCTCGTTGCGCCGTGATATCCGATTTCTCGACAGCCTCGCCCCCCAGGGAAACCGGACCGCTCAATACGTCCAGTTGCGCTTGCAGTTGTTTCTGTTCGGGCAACAGCGACGATTGCAGGTTGTCCACGTCATTGATAAACGACTGAACGGAGTCTTGCAGGCCGACCATCATGGTGACGTTATTGGCCAGTGAAACCCGCTGTTTGATCAGGTCCAGGCGCAATTGCAGGCCTTGCAGTTCACTGGTGGACACCGCCGCCGACGAAGAGCCTGGCGCAATTATTGAAGACGGTGCGGGATCATCCGCGGGCAGCGCTGCGCCACTGGGCACCAGCAGGGTGAGCGCGACGAAAATCACTGACATCAATACATGACGCATAGGCGTTCGGCTCTGTTGTTGGTCACTCAGCCTATGAGGTTAGGTCATCAGGCCAAAACGATCGAAAAGTTTCATCTTTACGGGCAGCAATCGACATAAGGGCCCTGAGGCGGCTGATGGCTGATCTACACTTCTTGATGCTCAATCAAGCGTGGGAGGGCGGTCAACGGACTGCTCGGAACTGCGCAGGAGGTCATCATGCCTAGGTTGTCTTCCATCAGTCTGTGCCTCGCGTTGTCGGTTTCATCTGCCCAGGGCTGGGCGCAAACCGTTGTGCCGACCAAAGGCCAGAGTTCGCAACAGACCCAGCTGGATATCAATGAATGCCAGAGCATTGCGGCCAGTCAGACGGCTTCGACCGACACGTCTCCTTCCGGAGGAAGAGTGAAGGGGGCCGCGGTGGGTGCCGCCGCCGGTGCCGTTGCAGCCGATGCGCGCGGGCGTCAGCACGACGAGTTTTACGACAACGCGAATGACAACGTGAAGCAGGAATACCGGCAGAATCAAGCCAAAGGGGCGGCGGCGGCCGGTGTCGTGGTGGGGGGGTCGCGCCAGAGGCAGGAACGCCGGGCGGATGAAAAAACAGCGCTGCCAACAGCCAGACGGCCTATACCGGTTGCCTGCAAGGCAAGGGGTATCAGGTCAATCCCTGAGCCGGTGATTGTGCCTGTGCCGGCCGGTCAAGCAAGCGAACCATCACGTAGGCATACAGCGTGACGGCGATGAACAGGCCCATGCGCACGGCGAAGGCGGTGTAGACGTCCTTGCCCAAGGCGCTGTCCTGCACGGACTGGCCCAGCAGGATGATCAGGGTGATAAAGGTGTTGAGCCACAGCCCCGGACCATAGCGACTGGGGCTGAGGGCATACAGCTTGCGCGCCAGGATCAGGCCGAACAGCAGCATCCACAGGAAGAACATCCACAGGTGCACAAACAGGCTCAGTGCACACCAGAACAGGATGGCCAGCAAACCGCCGAGCAAGGTCGCGCCGAGCAGCTCACGCCCGGCATTGCGCGCGCTGGTGGTTGAGCATTGCTGACCCAGGCCGACCGCTTTCAGGATGATCGGCAGGTAGGCCGCCGGGTCGATCATCGCCAGCAGGAATGTCGGCAAGACGATTAAGGTTGCACGCAACGCAATCCGACTGGCTTCCACGCCCTGCGGTGGTGGGGCGGCGGGTGGCGAGGGGGCATTGGCCGGTTCGGGGAATATCCAGTGACTGAGCGCAATCACCATCACCGCCAGTAACAAACCTTTGACCAGCGCGCCGATGACCATCGCCGCCAGGTCGAACTCGGCGACACCCGCCGAAGAGATCATCGTCAGGCCCATCACCAGCAAGGTCACGATCAGGTTGTTGCCGCCACTGAGCCCCCAGCGAAAGACCAGAAAGAGGCTGACCGTGACCAACAGCACGCCGGTCAACGGGTAGTAACGCAGGATCGGGATCAAGAGCAGGCCGATGCCGGTGGTGAGCATCGCGACCAGGGCGAGCACGATTGCCGCCTTGAACGGCAGCGGGCGGTTGACCGAGGCCAGGAGCAGCAGGCACAACACGGGGGCGAGAAACGGAATCGGCAGCGCCAGGCCGAAACTGATGGCCAGGCACAGTGCCGCGCCGCTGGCCAACCGCAGCGCACGTTGCTCCCGGGGTGTGCGTTTAGTAGGCATAGGACAGCCAGCTCATCAGCCCTAAATAGACCCGGCCGAGCGGGTTGAGCCAATTGCCCGGTGAAGGGAAGGCCATGACTTCAGCCTGCCCGCCGGCACGAATGTTTCCGCTGCCAAGCAGTGCGTTCATGGACTGTTCGGAAAACTCGATGATCACCGGGAAGCGTTGAGCCGGTCGCAGCCAGTCCCGGCTGTTCTGGATGCCGGGCAAGGTGCCGGGCGGTGTTGGCTGCCCGACGCTGATGCCATAACCGACGCTGCGGACATGGCCCTCGAAAACTTCACCCGGCACCGCATCGAGGACGATGGACACTGGCGTGTCGGGGCGCACCAGGCCGAGGTTGTTCTCGGTCATGTCGGCCGTGATCCAGATGTCCTGAATGGTGATCAGCGTCATCACCGGGCTGCCGGCGGCGGCGAATTGCCCGACGTCGGTGCGCAGGTCCGTGATCAACCCCGCCGAGCGTGCCCGTGTTTGCGTGTTGGACAGGTCCAGTTCGGCTTTTTCCAGCGCCGTGGCGGCGCTGCGCAGTTTTGCGTTGACGTCTTCACCGCCACCTTCCGTTTCTTTAGCACGCTCTACCTCGGCGCGGGCGGCGGCCGTTTGGCTGATCGCAGCTTCGCGGCTGGTGCGTGATGCGTCGAGAACGCGCACGGAAATGGTCCCCGGGTCTTCACGGTACAACCCTTCCAGGCGCTGATTCTCTTGGCGGGCCTTGGTTTCGTTGGCCTGGGCGGCGCGCAAGGCGGCTTGCGCCGAGGCAATCCCCGCGGTGCTGGCGCCCAACTGCCGACGGGTTGTCTCAAGGTCGGCGCGGGCGCGGTCGACGGCAATCTTGTAGGGTGCCGGATCCACCTCGAAAACCACATCGCCGGCCTTGACGATCTGATTGTTGTGAACGTTTACCCGGATCACCCGGCCCGCAACTTCAGACGCCACCGGAATGACGAATGCACCGACCCGGGCCTGTTGCGTATAGGGCGTGAAACGGTCGGCCAACAGGTACCAGACCAGGCTCAGGATGATCAGCAGCAATACCCATTTGATGCCTTTTTTCGCCGGATCGGCCGCCACGGGCTCGGCGGCGTTGGGGGAGGGCTGCGCGGCGTCACTCATGGCTGTTTTCCTTGGCGGGTAGCGGGAAAGCGGGCTGATCGGCGGCGGGCTCGTCCAGCATGTCGCCCCAGTCGGTGCGTTGTTCCATCAAATGGCGCGTGGCCGGGTCGACGCGTGGCAGGGCGGAGTACCACCCGCCGCCCAGGGCCTTGTACAGAGCGATGACATTGCTCACCGCATTGCCGCGCACGATCAGGTAATTGTCCTGCTGTTCGAGCAGCGCCCGTTGCGCGTCGAGCACCCGCTGGAAGTCGGAGTAGCCTTCGCGAAATTGCACGCTGGCCAGCGTCAACGAGCGCTTGGCGGCGCCGCCGGCTTCACGCAGGATGCGCTCGCTTTCCAGTGACTGGATCAGGCCGTTGGCCGCATCGTCAGCCTCGCGCGCGGCCTGGCGAACCTTGTCGCGGTAGGCTTCGATCAACTGCTGCAACCGCGCGTCCTGTACGCGCACGTTGTTGATGATCTGCCCGTAATCGAACACATTCCAGCGCAGACTGGGGCCACCGACCAGGTCCAGGCTGCTGGACGTGCCGTGGAGCGTGTCCGTCGACCAGACAATGCTGCCGAGCAACGTCAGCGACGGATAAAAATCACTTTCGGCCACGCCGATCAGCGCCCCTTGGGCGGCAACGTTAAGTTCGGCGGCGCGGACGTCAGGCCGACGCAACAGCAGGCTGGCGGGCACATCTTGCAGTACCGCGCGATCGACCAGCGGCACCAGGCTGTCATTATCGACCACCTGCGGCAGCCCGCCTGGCGGTTGCCCAATCAGCACGGCCAGGGCATTTCGGGTGCGTTGCAACTGGTCCTGTAGGTTGGGAATACTGGCCAACGTGCCGAGGTACTGGGTTTTGGCCTGTTGCAGATCGAGCTCAGCATCCTGGCCGCTCTTGAACAGTTTTTCGGTGATCTCGAAATTGCGCTTTTGCTGCTTGGCGTTTTCACGGGCGACGCGCAGCCGGGCTTCGGTGGTGCGCAACAAATAATAGGTGTCGGCCACTTGGGCGCGCAGCAGGACCAGCACGTCTTCGTAGTTGGCCTGGGCGGAAAAATAAGCTGCATCGGCGGATTCGATGGCGCGGGCGAAGCGTCCCCAGAAGTCGAGCTCCCAGCCAATGTCAAACCCGGCACTGTGTTGCCAGAAATTATTATCCTGCGGATTGTTGCCACCGTATTGGTGACGTTTGACATACAAACTGTCAGCGCTTACTTGCTGCAGTTGCGGGTACAGCGTGCTTTGCGCAATGCCCAATTGGGCGCGGGACTCCATCACTCGCAGACCGGCGATTTTAAGGCTGGAATTGTAAGCATCCGCTTGCGCAATCAGTTGATCGAGCACCGGGTCGTTGAAGACAAGCCACCACTCGCGCAGATCCGGATTCGCCCCACGTTGACTGGATTGCTCAAGGGCCGGAGTGTCCCAATGTTTGATCCATTCCTCACCCGGCGGCTGGAAGTCCGGGCCGAGCCGAATGCAGCCGCTCAGGGTCAGCGCACCCAACAGGATGAGGTAGCCCGGTTGCACCAGCGGGGACCGACCTGGAGGCATAGTTCCGTGTCCAGCCAAGAAAGATCACTGGAGCATAGACGCCTGTATGAACAGTCGAGTGGCCGGCGGCAGTTTTTTTCTAGCGCGAAATAATCCCGTGATCGATTGCGTATTTGACCAGCGCCGCCGGTTTGTCGATGTTGAGTTTTCGGCGAATGCTCAAGCGATGGGTTTCGACCGTGCGCACACTGATGTCGAGTTCGCGGGCCATTTCCTTGTTGTTCAGGCCTTGAGCCATTTTGTACAACACTTGGCTTTCGCGTGGGGTCAGCTCGTTGTCGGCGCTTTTATCGGCGATCAGGCGCTGGGCGATTTCGGCGCTGTAGAACGTGCCGCCGCTGGCAATGGCTTCGATGGCCGCAATGATTTCCCGCGAGGGCGAATTCTTCAGCACATAGCCGCTGGCACCGGCACGCACGGACTCGCTCACGTATTCGTTATTGTCGTACATGCTCAGCACCAGCACTTTCAGCGTCGGGTACTGACTGCGCAATAGGCGCGTCAGTTCGAGGCCGTTCATGTCGCGCAAACTGATGTCGACCAGCAACAGGTCCGGCTGACAGCGCCCGACCATTTCGATTGCCTGAGCACCGCTTTCGGCTTCGCCCACCACTTCCAGGGGCGCCATGACCGCCAGCAACGCTTTGATCCCGTCACGGACCAGGGAATGATCGTCGACCAAGGCGACGCGGATCGGGTAAGGCAGGTTCATCGCGGGTGTTCACTCTTGTTGTAAGGGGTGAGTCAGCGTTTCGTAGCGGGTACTTTCATTGGCAGCTGCACGTCCAGTTCACTCCTGCCGGGGATCGATATCAGTTCGAAACGTCCGCCAAAGTGCTCGACCCGTTCACGGATGTTACGCAAGCCGATGCCCGCGTGGCGACGCTCGACCTGAGCGACATTGAATCCGATTCCGTCATCCACCACGCTCAGGCGTACCGATTCTTCAGCGCCGTGCAGGGTAATGGAAACGTTCTTTGCCTGGGCGTGGCGTTCGATATTGGTCAGGCCTTCTTGCACGATCCGGAACAGCGCGACGGCCGCGCCGTCGACCAGGTGACAGTCGAATTCGTTGTCGTCATACGTTACTTTGAGACCGCTGCGTTGCTCGAACTCGGCGGCGAGTTGGCCGATGGCGGCCGGCAAGCCCAAGGTGTCGAGCAGGGAAGAGCGCAGGTCATGGGAGAGGCTGCGGACTTCACCAATGGCTTCGCCCAGGCGCTCGGTGGCATCCTTCAGCGTGCTCAAGCCTTTGTCATGGCCCTGTTCGTTTTCCAGCAGATGGCTGGCCAGTTCGAAGCGAAACTTGATCGACACCAGCAACTGGCTGATGCCGTCATGCAACTCGCGGGAGACCCGTGATCGCTCTTCTTCCTGGAGGCTGACGATGCGTTGGGTCAGGCGCTGCAATTTTTTATCCGCCAGGCGATGCTCGCTGACGTTCAGCGTCATGCCACTGGCGAATACAAACAGCACTGCCACCAACGCCACCACGGCAATCGCCAGCATGGTCTTGCGGATGCCCTGAGCCACTTCGTCACGGGCCTGCTGCGTGGCGCGTTCGACGTCCTCCAGGTAAATGCCGGTGCCGAGCATCCAGCCCCAACGGTCCAGCATCACGACGTAGGCGAGTTTATCGGTGACCTGACCGGAAGAGGGTTTGTTCCAGGCGTAACGCTGAAAGCCTTCGCCCGATTGCGCACTTTTGAGCAGCGCCTGAATCACCGGCAAGCCGTGCGGGTCTTTCATGTCCCACAGGTACTTGCCCACCAGTTCGGTCTGGCGCGCGTGCATCAGGCTGCGACCTTCACGGTCGTAGACGAAGAAGTAGCCGTTGATGCCGAAGCTGAGCTTGCGCAGTTCTTCCAGGACTTGCTGCTGGGCATGCGCGTCACCGTGGCCGTCGTCGTACAGCGGCGCGATCAGGCTTTGCGCCATTTCCACGTAGTTTTTAAGCTCGGCACGCTTGCTGGCCAGGATGCTGTCTTCAATCAGCTGGGCCTGTTGATCGCCGAGTTGGCGGTTCAGGGAAATCACCAGCGCACAAATCACCGCAATGGCCAATACCAGCGGCAGAATCCCGAGCGCGACGATTTTGTGTTTGAGCTGCATCTTGGCTCCTGACCGGACCGAAGAAGGGCGAAGGCCGGCATCATAGGCCAAAGAGATGCGTTTCCTGTAGCGCTGCTGGACGGAATGACCAGCGGCCGACGTGTCAGTCGGTTGAAATGCAAACCCCCTGTAGGAGTGAGCCTGCTCGCGATGGCGGTGTATCAGGCGATATTGATATTGGCCGGTAGATAGCTATCGCGAGCAGCCTCACTCCTACAAGGGATCTGCGTGATCTACGTAGAACTACGTAGACGTGGCGTACGTAGTAACGCGGATTTATTTGTAGACGGCATGCGGGGATATTGGGCCAGCTCCGCACCGCGGACACAATTATAAAAATTACCGCCGCAGTCACTGGCTGTCGGCAGGAGACACGCTATGCCCCGTCTGGCTAAACACCTCGCCTGGTTTGCCGTGGCTGTTCTGGGAGCGTTTGCGCTAAGTGTCGTGGCCCTGCGCCGCGGCGAAGCGATCAACGCCCTCTGGATCGTAGTCGCAGCTGTCGCTATCTACCTCGTTGCCTATCGCTACTACAGCCTGTTCATCGCCACCAAGGTGATGCAACTGGACCCCAATCGTGCCACGCCCGCGGTCATCAATAACGATGGCCTGGACTACGTGCCGACCAATAAACACGTGTTGTTCGGTCACCACTTCGCGGCCATTGCCGGCGCGGGTCCCCTGGTCGGCCCGGTACTGGCGGCGCAAATGGGCTACCTGCCCGGCACGCTGTGGCTGATCGCCGGCGTGGTGCTGGCCGGTGCGGTTCAGGACTTCATGGTCCTGTTCATGTCCACTCGCCGCAACGGTCGTTCGCTCGGCGACATGGTTCGTGAAGAAATGGGTCGCATCCCCGGCACCATCGCGCTGTTTGGCTGCTTCCTGATCATGATCATCATCCTCGCGGTGCTGGCGCTGATCGTGGTGAAAGCCTTGGCCGAGAGCCCTTGGGGCATTTTCACGGTGATGGCGACCATCCCGATTGCGATGTTCATGGGCATTTACATGCGCTACATCCGCCCGGGTCGCATTGGCGAAATCTCCGTGGTCGGCGTGGCGTTGTTGCTCGGTTCGATCTGGCTCGGTGGGCAGATCGCGGCTGATCCGGTGTGGGCCAAGGCCTTTACCTTCACCGGTATCCAGATCACCTGGATGCTGATTGGTTACGGCTTTGTCGCGGCGGTACTGCCGGTATGGCTGATCCTGGCTCCCCGTGATTACCTGTCGACCTTCCTGAAAATCGGCACCATCGTGGCCTTGGCGATCGGCATTCTGATCACCATGCCCGAGCTGAAAATGCCCGCACTGACCCAGTTCATCGACGGCACCGGCCCGGTGTGGAAGGGCGGTCTGTTCCCGTTCCTGTTCATCACCATCGCTTGTGGCGCGGTCTCGGGTTTCCATGCGCTGATCGCGTCCGGCACCACGCCGAAACTGCTGGCCAGTGAAGGTCATGCCCGTTACATCGGTTACGGCGGCATGTTGATGGAATCGTTTGTCGCCATCATGGCCATGGTTGCCGCCTCGGTCATCGAGCCAGGTGTGTACTTTGCGATGAACAGCCCCGCGGCGTTGGTCGGCGCGGATGTTGTCTCCGTCGCTCAAACCGTCAGCAGCTGGGGCTTTGCGATTACCCCGGAAGCCCTGCAAGCGGTGGCCCATGACATTGGTGAAACCACTATCCTGGCCCGTGCTGGCGGTGCGCCGACCCTGGCGGTCGGTATCGCGCAGATCCTGCACCACGTCCTGCCGGGTGAAAACACCATGGCGTTCTGGTACCACTTCGCGATTCTGTTTGAAGCGCTGTTCATCCTGACGGCGGTCGACGCCGGTACCCGTGCCGGTCGCTTCATGCTCCAGGATTTGCTTGGCTCCTTCGTTCCAGCGCTCAAACGCACCGATTCCTGGCCCGCCAACCTGATCGCCACCGCCGGTTGCGTGGCGATGTGGGGTTACTTGCTCTACCAAGGCGTGATCGATCCTCTGGGTGGGATCAACACCTTGTGGCCGCTGTTTGGTATCTCCAATCAGATGCTGGCCGGTATCGCGCTGATGTTGGCAACGGTTGTGCTGATCAAAATGAAGCGCCAGCGCTACATCTGGGTGACCATGCTGCCAGCCGTCTGGCTGCTGATCTGCACCGTGACGGCGGGTTTCATCAAGCTGTTCGACGCCAACCCGGCCATCGGTTTCCTCGCCCTGGCGAAGAAGTACAGCGACGCGCTGGCCAACGGTCAGGTGTTGGCCCCGGCCAAGAGCATTGACCAGATGCAGCATGTGATCTTCAACGCCTATACCAACGCGACGCTGACGGCGCTGTTCCTGTTCGTGGTCTTCAGCATTCTGTTCTTTGCGCTCAAGGTCGGCATCGCCGCCTGGGGCACTAAGGAACGCACGGATAAAGAAGCGCCATTCCAGGCCATTCCACAGGCTTGATGGAGGAGGGTGTTGATGTTCAATGACTTGAGTCGTCTCGGTAAATACCTCGGTCAGGCCGCGCGCCTGATGGTCGGCATGCCGGACTATGACACCTACGTCGAGCACATGCAGAACAAGCACCCGGACAAACCGGTGATGAGCTACGAGGTGTTCTTCCGGGAGCGCCAGGAAGCTCGATACGGCAGCAAGGCTGGGCCGAAGTGCTGCTGACGCAGTAAGTCCAGACAAAAAAACAGGAGCCCGGCTTGCCGCGCTCCTGTTTTTTTTGGCTCGCTGGCCGCTACCCAATCGCTTACCAAGGACCGACGGCGGGAATCTGACAACCGCTCATCGCTCAACTACGCTGCCTACAGACCCTGTCCTAATCCTGTGACGTAAGGAACTGACGCATGCGGAGCAGGTTGCTCGCGGTGATATTGATCGTTGTCGGGATGTGCGGGTCGGTGTTGGTGTGGGCCGAAAATACACCCAGCGTGGTGGATCCGCCGGCTGAATTAAAGGTCGCCAACCGTAGCGTCATGGTGTTTCGCGCAACGATATTGGGGGAACCTCCGGTGTCGCGGGTCAAGCGCGCGAAAGCGGTGATCGGCGAAGCGCTGGATGAGACGGATGATCTGAACGTTACCGTCGACCCGGTGCTGGACAGCTATATGGTACTGCTGGGCAGCCGGCGCGCGTTTATCGTTTCGGCCAAGGATTTCGACGCCAGCGAATTCGATTCGGCGCAGCAGGCGGCTGAAGCAGCAGCGCGAAATCTGCGTCTGGTGGTGTCTGAAACCCAGGAAGCGCGCAGCCTGCAGTTAATCATAAGGTCGGTGGGCGCTGCGGTGTTCGCCACTGTTATTTACATCGTCTTGCTCTACGCCATGGCGTACCTGCGACGCAAACTGCTGAAGAAACTTCCCGGACTGGTGCATCGTCATAGCCAGGCGCTGAAGGTCGGGCGCACACAGCTTTTCGACGTCAGTTACCTCTATCCGTTGGTCAGTCGTGCGTTTGAGTGGCTGCGCTGGGCCGTGGTGGTGTTGTTGACCTATGAATGGCTGGGGTTTGTCCTGTCGCGTTTCCCCTACACTCGGCCATGGGGCGAACGCCTTAACACCTACCTGTTGGAACTCGGCGACTATTTGCTGCAAGGCATTCTGGGCGCCATTCCCGGACTGGGCGTGGCGGTGGCGATTTATTTCATCGCCCGAGGCGTTACCGCCTTCATGCGTCGGGTGCTTCGGCGCATGGCGACCCCCGGCACCTTCAGTTGGCTGAACCATGAAACCCTGCAACCGACCCAGCGCCTGGTGTCCCTGGCGGTGTGGTTGTTTGCATTGGCCATGGCTTATCCGTACCTGCCGGGCGCCGGCACCGATGCATTTAAAGGCTTGTCGGTGCTGATCGGTTTGATGATTTCGCTGGGCGCGTCCAGCGTGGTGGGTCAGGCGGCGGCGGGATTGATCCTGACTTACACCCGAACATTGCGTCCCGGCGAATTTGTACGCATTGGCGAGTACGAAGGCACGGTGACCGAGTTGGGTATGTTCACCACGCGAATCCGCACGGGCCTGGGCGAAGTGTTGACCCTGCCCAATTCCATGATCACCAACACCGTGACCAAGAATTACTCGCGCACCGTGCAGGGCGCCGGTTACGTGGTCGACACCGTCGTGACCATTGGCTACGACACGCCGTGGCGGCAGGTGGAGGCGATGTTGCTGGAAGCCGCCAAACGCACCCCGGGCATTCTTGAAAACCCGCCCCCGCAGGTATTTCAAACCGCGTTGTCAGACTTCTATCCCGAGTACCGTCTGGTGGCCCAGGCCATTCCCAGCCAGCCTCGACCGCGTGCGGAGTTGCTGAGCATGCTGCACGCCAATATTCAGGATGTGTTCAATGAGTACGGCGTGCAGATCATGTCGCCGCATTATTTGGGTGATCCGCAGGCAGAGAAGTGGGTGCCCCGGGACAAATGGTATACGGCACCCGCGCAAGAACCGAAGGACAGTTGAGCGCTCTTCACATTCTCTGCCGAGGCATCGTCGAAGGCTGAAGTTGCTGCTGCGGGATGTACTTGCCATTGCCATCGGTAAACGGCGGATGCTGCACGGCGTTTTCATCGTTGTCCTGTTGACGGTCATGGCAGGACGAACCGCTGATCGCGATGAGCAGGGCGACCATGACAAGGGGAATCAAGTGCTTGATCACGGGAGTTCTCCAGTGGACACCGTCTGTTTTCGTCGGCGCTATGGCAGCGCATAGACCTTGAACAGCTTTTTGGTCGTGTCGCTGGCGCCTTCCAGGTACTTATCGTACGCCTGTTCAATCTCGCCGGAGCGGTACATTTCACTCAGCGTGGTGTCGACCAGCAAGCGGAAATCTTCATCGTCACGCGGTACTGCCATGGCCGTTGGGGCGTACTCGAAAATACGCTCCAGCAGGACCAGGTTGCCCGTTGGGTAGCGGCTGTCGAGGAGGTTCCTGAGCATCATCCGTTCGCTGAACATCGCATCGGCTTTGCCTTTGGCGACCAACTCGAGTCCTTCGGCCGTAGTGTTGACCGTGATCAGTGTGGCGACCACGCCCAGCAAGCGCATCTGCTGACGAATCCACGCTTCGCTCACGCCTCCGGTCGTGGTGACATAAGTCTGGTTGGACAGACCATGGTTGACGGTGGCACGCCAGGTGGGTCCGGTGTGGGCCACTTTGCCATTGAGCACGTCCAGCAGCGTCGCCGGGGCATCCTGGTGCACCACCGCCGAGAGGCCTGCGGTGTAAATGGGCACCGAATAGCTCACTGTCTTGCGTCGTTCCAGTGTTGGCGGCGTTGGTGTGCAGAGGAGGTCGACCTTGCCTGAGCTGACGGCACTGATCCCATCGACGACGGTGACAGGCAGGTAACTGACCTGTAGTTCGGGCAAACCCAGTTCGGCCTTGACCTTGTTGGCGATTTTGTCGCAAAGACTGATGGCATAACCCTGGACCTTGTCGCCGACTTTGACGCTGAAGGGCGCGAAGTCAGGCAGGTAGCCGAGGGTCAACGTATTGCTTGAGCGCACCCGTTCAAGGGTGTTGGCGCTGGCCAGCAGTGGCAGGCAGGCAAAGAGCAGTGCGATGGTTTTGCTTCGTTGTGCATTCATGTCCCATTCCCCGAATTCAGATGTCAGTACCGTCCAGAAACCAGGCCTAAGGGGTGTCGACCCTGGCAGGGTCGGTGGGAGACACAACGGCAAAGCGCTTGGCGAGCCAGCCATACAGTGGGTAGCCGAACACCAGCACAAGCGCGCCCCCGAACACCGCGTCCTTGCCGCACGAGTGCAGGGCATACAATGAATAGGCGAGCGCGATCAGCAACACGGGGGTATTACGCAGGTAAACCGCTGACGAAACCCGCGCCTTGTACATCATGACCAGCAGCCCGGTCAGTGCCGTCACGTAGGGGATCAGGTTGGTCACGGCGGCAAGATTGACCAGTTTGCCGAACTGAGCGGCGGCATTGGGTGAAATGGTCGACAGGGCCATCAGCGTCTGCAACACACCACACACCAGCATGCCCAGGAGGGGCGCGTTGTGCCTGTTGAGCTTGCTGAACAGTTTCGGAAACATTCCTTGGTCGGCGGTCATTTTCGCCGTTTGAGCCAAGGTGAATTGCCATCCCAGCAGCGAGCCCACACACGCCATCACCGCCAACGCCATGATGATGGTCCCGACCGTGGGGTTGAACATTTGCGCGTAGACCAGCGCGAAGGGCGCCGAGGAGTTGGCCAGTTCCTCGTTGGGAATGATGCCCTGGATCACGGTCGTCGACAGCACGTAGACCACCGCTGCACCCAACGTGCCGAACAGGCAGGCCAGCGGTACGGTGCGCTTGGGGTTTTCAACGGCGTCGCTGGCCTGTGCCGCTGATTCCATACCCAGAAATGCCCAGAGGGTCAATGGAATCGCACTGCTGATCGCGTCGGCGTTGGAAAGGTTATTCGGGTTCCAGGCGGACACCAATATCTCCGGTTTGAACCAGAACCAGCCAATGATGCTCAGGCCTGCCACCGGGATGATCACTCCCCAGACGGTAATCGCGCCGATCCTGCCGGTGATGCCGGGGCCACCGAAGTTAGCGACGGTGGTCAGCCACAGCAGGCCGACCGTACCGATGAACAGCGGGATTGCGCCCGTGCCCAGCCAGGGCAGGAACGAGGTCATGTACCCCACGGCCGAGATAGCGACCGCGACGTTGGCAATGGCCAGCGACAGGAAGTACAGATACGAACAGAGGAAGAACCCGGACTTGCCATGCGCTTCTTCGGTGTAGGCGGATAACCCGCCGGAGCGCTGACAATAAATGCCACATTGGGAAAAGCAGAAGGCGATGGCCATGGAGCCAATCGCCGTGACGATCCATGACAGCAATGAAATGGCCCCGAGCTGGGCCATGCTGGTCGGCAACATGATGATGCCCGACCCCATCATGTTGACCATCACCAGGGTAGTGAGCCCCACAAGGCTCATTTTTTTACTTGAGTCGGCCATCGAAAACTCCTTTCTCTGCACTTGTGCCAAGCTGTCAGGTGACGCAGCACCACGCATTCAGATGTCGCCAAGCTCAACTTCAGGAAGCCCATGTCATGACGCAATCTCATGCAAAGCACGTCCGTCGCGAGTTTTACAAAACAGTGTGGTTCTACATTCGTGTTGTCTGGCCGATTTTCTCAATTCTGTTGCTTACGATCGTGCTGTTCGGTCTGATCATCGCCTACCTGGAAGGGTGGGGGCCGTTTGACGGTATCTACTTCGGGTTCGTGACCGGATTGACCATCGGTTACGGTGACCTGGTACCCAAAATGCCCCTCTCTCGTGTCCTTGCAGTTTTGCTGGGTTTCAATGGCGTTCTGATGACGGCCATATTCGCCGCCGTCAGTATCCGCGCCATCGAAGAGACCGCGCGAGCGGCCAAATCCGAGGAATAAGGCCGACGCATCACGCTGAGCCCTCAGTAGGGTTCAGCGATGTATTTGAACGGGTAATTGGCTGCCTTGTAGCTGCCGATCTTGCGTTTCGGCAGGCTGACTTTTTCTTGCTTGACCTTTTTATAGGGGATGTTCCCCAACAAGTGAGTCAGCACGTTCAGCCGTACGGATTTCTTGTCCTCGGAACGGGCAACGTTCCAGGGCGCCCAGTCGGTGTCGGTGGCTTCGAACATCTCATCACGGGCGCGCGTGTAGTCGTCCCAGCGGTTGTAGGACTTGATGTCCATCGGTGACAGTTTCCAGATCTTGCGCCCGTCGGTGATGCGCTCCTTGAGCCGCCGGGTTTGTTCTTCAGGGCTGACTTCCAGCCAGTACTTGAACAACAGCACGCCGGAATTAACCATAAGACGTTCGAACAACGGCGCCAGTGCTAAAAAGCCGATCACCTGTTGCTCGTCGCAAAAACCCATGACTCGCTCGACACCTGCCCGGTTGTACCAGCTGCGATCGAAGATCACGACTTCGCCGGCCGCTGGAAAGTGCGGCATGTAGCGTTGCAGGTACATCTGGCTTTTTTCTCGTTCGGACGGTGCTGGCAGGGCCACCACACGAAACACCCGTGGGCTGACACGTTCGGTCAACGCCTTGATCGTGCCACCTTTGCCGGCGCCATCACGACCTTCGAAAACAATCACGACCTTGGCCCCCGTGGCGACCACCCACTGCTGCAATTTGACGAGTTCGACGTGCAGGGTCTTGAGCTGTTTTTCGTAGTCTTTGCGGCTAAGCGTGTCGGCTTTCTTTTGCGCAGAATCGGCAATTTCACGATTGGTTTTTTTCATCGCGATACTTCAACCTCTGGTGGTCTTGAATAGAGTGTGTGTCGGTTGCGAATTCCCGGTACCGCTTGCGTACTAAAGGGTAGTTCAAATTCCCGACGTGCAGATGACGCAGGTCATCGGTCTTCAGGGCTGCGCGCGAAATCACGTTTGATCTCTTTGTTGGCGCTGATAATCGGCAACGGCTTGCTCCAGATTGGGGAGCATCCGCGTATCACCCAATGCGACGCCCAATGGAGCATGAATAACCATCGCGTAAACACTGGGACTCATGCCTACCAGCCACAACGAAATGCCTTTTTCTCGCAGACGCTGTTCTGCCGCCGTGAGCATTTTCAAAGCGGTGTATTCCAGGTCGAAAACACTGCGCAGATCGAGAATCACAACGCGTGGCGCAGCCGCAGCGATTAACGAGCGGATTTTCGAACCGAGTCGTTCGGCGTTGGCAAAGAAAATGCGACCTTCAGGGCGCAGCATCAGCAACCCCTCGAAGTGCTCGTCGTCAGTCTCGGCGCAGGGCGGGCGATACACATTGGTGCCGGGTTTGCGCCCAAGTATGTGAACGGGCGGGTCAGAGACCTGGTAGGCCAGTGCCAGCAGCGAAACAATGATCGCGACGACGATCCCCTGCAGCGTGCCGAGCAACATGACCCCGACCAGTGCCACCAGTGCCCAGATAAATTCTGTGCGGCGCACCGAAAGAATGTCGCGAAATTCCGACGGCTGGATCAGGCCAATCGAATACACGATCACAACCGCGGCGAGCGTGGCATTGGGCATCAGGCCAATGAACGGCGCAATCAGCAGGCAAGTCCCCAGTGCCAGTCCGGCCGTGATCAACCCCGCCAGTTGTGATTGCGCACCGGCCAAGCGGTTGACGGCGGTTTGGGTGGTTCCACCCCCGGCCGCCATGGCCCCAAGCAATGCACCGCCGATGTTGGCAAACCCTGTCGCCACCAACTCACGGTTGGGCTGCAGCGCGGGTTCATCACTGCGGGCAAAAGCTCGTCCCGCCGCGATGGTTTCGGTAAAGCTCATCAGCGCAATGCCCAGGGCCGATGGCCAGAGCTGTGACACGATCGACCAGTCGGGCAGCGTCAACCCCGGCAACCCGATTGGAACGATTCCTACGGCCGACACACCCAATTGCTCCAGATTCAGCACACTCATGCCGACAATGCCGAGCGCAACCGCAATCAGTGGTGCTGGCAATCGGGGGGTGAAGTGCTTCATGCCGATCAGAATCAGCACCATGAATACACCGACGGCCACGGTCGGCAATGAGGCATGCCCCAACCCTTCGACAGTGGCGAGGACGTTGTGAAAAAACCCACCTTTTTCGATATGGATGCCCAGCAACTTGGGCAGTTGATCGAGCACGATGACTATCCCGATGCCGGCCTTGAAGCCCACCAGCACCGGTTCTGAAATGAAGTTGGCAACGAAGCCGAGGCGCAATATCCCGGCCAGGACCAATATGGCGCCGACCATCAAGGCCAGCGTGGCGGAGGCAACGATCAGGGTCGCCGTATCGCCGGACGGGCTGACCTGACCCAGTGCGGAGGCGACCAGGATCGCAAGGGTTGTGGTGGTACTGACGCTGAGCGGGCGTGAACTGCCGAGCACGGCATAGATCGCCATCGGCACCAACACGGTATAGAGGCCGATCTGTACCGGCAGGCCGGCGATGGTGGCGTAGGCCAGTGCCTTGGGAGTGACCACGGCCGCGGCGGTCAGACCCGCGATGGCATCGCCTTTTAACCAGCCCTGTTGGTAGTCGCCAAGCCACTCTGGTAACAGGGCACTCACAACTCGCCGGGGGGTTAATCCTGAAAGCCGATCTTCCTGATCGCTACGTTGTTGGTTCATGAAGTGCTCCAACCCAAACTTTTCATGCCGCGTTAAATCCCTATTCCATCGCCCACACGGCGCCTGAACGGCAGCGTGCAGTCACAGAAAAATGCAGTTGATCGAGGACAAACAGAGGAGGGCAGGCGTCCCCTGTCAAAAGGGGACGCCTGTCATTTATTAATGGAATGGAAAGATGTAGTTCATCCAGGCAGCCATGCGCAGCAGGATTTTGCGCATCATTGCGATATGCTCAAAGTGCTGGCTATAGAGTGCCGCCTGCCCATACGCGCCGCCCGGCATCTGGCTGCTGTATTGGGCATAGTCCGGATCGGTGATCTCGATAATGACCGGTACCCGGCCGGCCGGCGGTGAGCCCGTGAAGCCGGTCAATGTTCCAGAGGGCTGAACTTGTCCCTCTGCGATAACGTTGACGACGGTCTTGACCCGCCCCTCGAACACCCTGCCGGGAATGCCATCAAAAGCCACTTCTGCCTCATCGCCGACCGACAAGCGCAACAGGCTGTTTTGACGCATCCACGCGGCAAAGTAATGCCCTTCATCCGGGATGAACACCATGGAAGGACGCAAGGGTAACTTGGTCGCCATCATGCCCGGACGCAAGGAAACATGGGTGACGAAGCCTTTGCTCGGGGCGCGAACGGTGGTGTTGTCCAGTTCATACTGAGCATTTTCCAGTTGTGCCTGCAAATCGTCAGAGCGAGCAACGACGACGTCCAGTTCACGTTGGGTGGCAAAGTTGCGCTTGATCAGCTCAGTGATTCGGGCTCGATCAGCTTTCGCTGATAGCAACTGTGCCTTGATGGACTGGATCTTGTACTCGAACGGGGCAGGGTCGATGCGAAACAGCACATCGCCTTTTTCCAGAGGCTCATTACCCTTGACCGGCACGTCGATGACCTGGCCACTGACCACCGGAATGACCGGCACGGAGACGAAGTAAGAGCGCGCGACCTCAGAGTACGGGTGGTTGTAGTTCATCGTGAAGATCAATGCGCCCACGATCAGGATCCCACCGAGGACTGCGGTCGGCACCGTCCATTTGTTCAGTGGTATGCGGAAGATCTTGAAGATGGCGGTGCAGATGGCGGCATAGGTCAAAACAAGCAGAAGATCCATGGCTTAGATTCCCTCACCGCGATTGTCCGACGCTGGCGTGCCCAGCGCAGTACCTGTTGCCGTTTCCAGTCGCTCAATGCGACTTTGCAGATCGGCAACCTGTTGTTCCAGATGAGCAACATGAAATTGTGGTGACTTGCCATCACCAAATCCCCAGCCCCGGTCTTCCCGGTACGCCATCGCCCAGATCCACAGAAATGGCCAAAGCGCATGCAGGGTGAACAAACTCACCCAGCCGGTGGCATGGATCGCATCCTGGTGCGGGTGATTGCGGTGTACGGCTATTTCATAGGGTATGTCGTGTAGCGCGATGATTCCGTAGAACAGGACCAGCCCGACAAAGAACAACAGGCCTAGCGCGAAGTAATCCAGCATGGTCGCCCCCTCATGGCACAAGCGATGTACTTGGGTCAGTGTAGTCACGGTTTTTATGAGTGCGGGCAGTCCTGATGACCAGAACTGAACCGACCACTCAATTGTCAGCCTGCGCAGGCCAGGCCTGCGGGAGAGCGAGCGAGAGAATCTGCTTAATTGCCGCTGTGTTCTAGGTCGTTTTATGCACGTGTTGGTATTTTCTCGTGCTACTGTCTACTGGCCGTTAGGTCGTATCGGTGAGAGCGGCGAGGGCACGCCTTCACTCAATCGAAGTGCCTTCGCTACCCACCAGACGCCTGTCAATCAATCTCTGCGCTTATCAAGACATTGACGGCGCAGGGTCATGTTGTTGATCTCCATGCAACTGACCGAATAATCATCAGATTTGTCTTTGGCTTCCTTGGCTTTGTCGCAGTTACCATTTCCATTGCAGTTGCCTTTACCTTTTTGATCATTGTTGTTTTTAACGCAGTTTTTGGCAGCACTGGCACTGCCGGCGTTATTGCAATTTGAAGCGGCAAAAGACGGCGATGACAAAGCCAGCGAAAACAAGAGTGTGCATACAAGCGTCGCGATGATTCTCATAACCAAGCTCCTGAGTAGATTTTTACTGACCAGCAACACCGTTCGGATCGATCAGCGTTGGAAGGTTCATTGCGCGTAACATCGAACATTAGCTTCATTTTTACCCCTGCCGGGTGGATAAAATCGTTGGCATTTGCAGATCCTTGTAAATGGCGAGAAACCGCAGGCCCGAGGTAAAGAGCAAGGCAATCCAGCCGGCGACCTGGATAGTCGGGAATGCATCGCGCAACAGGACATAGACGATGCACCCCAGCAGGATCGGCGTGGCGTAGATCTCACGTGACATCAACAACGAGGTTCTGCCGGCCAGAACATCACGCACGATGCCGCCGCCAATACTGGTCAGTACACCCATCATCACGGCAAAAGGCGCCGCGAGATGCAATCCGAGCACTTTCTCGGTAGCGACCAATCCGAACAGCGCGGCCGCAAATCCATCGAGGTACAGCAAAAGGCGATAGCGCTGCTGGAATCTTTTGGTGAGAAAAAAAGCCAGCGCGGCGGCAATCAAGGCGACCCAGATGTAGTTGAAGTCCGCGATCCAGAAAATCGGTTGATCGAGCAACAGGTCGCGAACGGTGCCGCCACCAATAGCCGTGATGATGCCCAGCACCACGGCGCCGAACACATCGACCCCCGCTTTCTGGATAGCCAGCACCCCGGTGATGGCAAACACGGCGGTGCCCAACATTTGCTGAAAATAAAGCATCCGTTACTCCGTTCTCAGGCTGTGCCCCTCAGCAGTCGGTCATTTGCTCGCATCCAGCATGACGCGATAGCGCGGCGCAGATAAGGAAGTGTAGCGGGGAGCTTGGCGTTGTCTCGGAGGTTGATGAATGGGGCGCACCACGGTGTGGATTACCCGGTGATTGGATGACTGAGAGGATGGCGAAACATGCCCCCGTCAGTGAACGTCACTTTCAATGATTACCTGCGGGGAAATGACCCAAATACTGCATGGCATTTTGAACAGCAGTTGTTCCACCGTACTGCCGATAAACCGGTCCATTGTCCGGTGCCCGATTCGTCCCATCACAATCACATCGGTCTCATACGCTGCTGCGTAGCTGGCAAGCACCTTGACGGGGTTACCCATGATCAGATGCTGGCGTTCCGGCGGGATACCGTTGCGCTCAGACAGTTCACGAAAGGCATCAGCCTGTGCGTCAAATAGCATTTTGGCTTTGCTGGATGAGAAAAACGTCGAGCCATTTGCGAAGCCGAATTCATCTGCGCTGATGGATGAAAGGTCATGGGCATAGATAACGTCGAGCTCTGCATGACAGGTGCTCGCCAGTTTTTGGGCTTCTTGCAGAATTCTGTCGTTGAAACTTTTGTACTGCCCATTGCGATGAAAAGGGTCGACCGCAGCGACGATCTTGCGGGGCAATGCGTGGTGCATGTGGCTGACGAAGTGCATGGGCACCGGGCATTCGCGTAACAGATGGACATCTAACGGAGTAAACATCAGGCGTGATAGCAGCGTTTCGTGTTCCAGCGCCTTGATCAATACCGCCATGGATTGTTCTTTGAGATGGATGAGGATTTCCTGCAAGGGTCTTTCTACCCAGACGACTTCAGTTGTGACGTGTACTCCGTTTTTGCGCAACGGACGGGCCTGGTCTTCCAACCATTGTCGATGGCGCTCGACGTAGCTGATTCGCATTTGCTCCCGCGCTTGCTGGTTGACCATTCCGGCAGTCGCCAGCCCTTCGAGGTAGTCGAATGCCACAATGTGAAGTGCCGCGTCCGACGCTTTGGCCAGCGCGGCGGCCCGATCGAAAGCGGGATTGTTCTCCATCAGGGGCGGAACGACCAGCATGAAACGTGTTTGATCGGACATGACAAATCTCCCGTAGGTAATCGTGCAAATGCCTGCCCAATGGCTCCAGTGTCCGACGCCTTTACGAGGATCGAATCCGTCCGGTTCGGCGGAATTGAGCAGCACGTCCTGGGGAACCACCGGCTCCCCAGGGTATTGACTCACGCAAGCAGCAAATGGTCTTCCACTTTGCTCACGCCTGGCACCGACCAGGCGGCCCGTTCTGCAATCTGGCGTTCGCGCCACAAGTGAACCCGGCCTTCGAGCCTCACCACATCACCTTCGACGGTGACATGAATATCCTTGGCATCCACTTCGGCGCTACGCTTTAGCGCGGCCTCAATGCGTTGCTGGATATCAAAGACATCCAGCCGAGGGCGCAAGGTGAGGCGATTACACACGCCAACCACGCCGGATAACTTGCGCACCGAGCGCTCCACGGTTTCTTTCTGGTATTGCCAGTCCACTTGTCCTTCCAGAGTGATCCGCCCGCTCTGCACGATGACTTTGACGTCGCCTTCGGGAACGTCGGAACTCCAATGGATGATTTTCAAGGCGCGGGTGGCGATCGAGTCGTCGGAAGTCCCGGCGTATTTATCCAGCCTGACCTGAATTTCATCGGCCAGCGCGCGTACGCCATTGATGCCTTTGACCGCGCGTTCCGCGCTGATTTTCTGGGCGTAGCTGCTGACGTGACCGGACAGCGTGACCACGCCATTGTCCACGGCTACACCAATGTTGGCTGCTTCGATATCGGGCTTGAATTCGAGCTCTTCCAATATGGTTTTACGCAGGCTCAAGTCGCTCATGTCTGTGTCCTCTGTTTGATCCGGTATTGGCGGGCCGCAAGAGCCCTATTGGTTTTTTCTACGCCTGAGCGGCGCCAAGACATTGAGCTAAATCAACAAGGCGTCAGTGAGTGCCTCCGCGAGTCGACAGCCGGCGATCAGTAGACAAAAATCAGAGAGTGCAGGCGACTCGGATCAACTTTCTGATGCTTTCCAGCCATGAAGCCGTGGGCACGTAGACGGGTACGGAGATAATCGGCGAGGGGGCGGGCGAGAGTAGTTGACATTGATCAAAGAGACTCGTCGTCACGCGCCCAGAATCAAGGCTCCTGCTCAATGGCTCAGGGGCACGGCATGTCTGTTAAACCGCCCAATCCGGACCTGAATCACCCGCCTGTCTTTGAAGAAGACCCGCATTACAGTCGACCTGCGCTCTGGCTGACCTGGCTGCTGGGGGCCGCGATGTTTGCGACGGTCATTGGCGTCGCGCTGCACTTCACCGATGTCGAATCCTTCACGCGATTGCTCGTGGAGGCAGAACCACTGTGGCTCATTGCTGCCTTCGGCTTGCAAGCCCTGACGTATGTCGCCCAGGGGCAGGTGTTTCGCGTGGTGCTCAAGGCCGGGGACCTGCGCCTTTCACTCTGGGATTCGGGCAAGCTGAGCTTGATGAAACTGTTTGTCGATCAAGCACTGCCGTCCTCCGGTATCAGCGGCGCATTTGCGGTGGTCGCCTCGTTTGTGCGACTCGGGTTTGCCAAACCGGTGGTGTTGGCGTGTCTGGTACTGGATGTGTCCGGGTACTTCCTGGCCTACGTGCTGTCCGTTGGCGTGGCGTTGCCGGTGGTGATTTTCCAGGGGCATGCGACGGCCACGGTACTGACCACTTGTATGGTGTTTGTGGCGGTGAGCCTGGTTCTGGCGGTGATCATCCCAAGACTGGCGGGTAATAGCCGCCTGGCTGCCCATGTGCCGGGCCAGGGTTTTTCGATTATCGCCAAGAGCGTTTCGTTACTGACCGGCGCCGACAAAAATCTGGTTCGCAGTCACGCCTTGCTCTGGCGCGTTACGCTGCTGGAGTTAGCGATCATTGTGCTTGATAGCGCAACGTTATGGGTGCTGGTCCGAGCGCTGGGCGTCTCGGCACCGCCGTTGGGCCTTTTTGCCGGATTCATGCTGGCCAGTGTGCTGCGCAGTATCGGCATTGTGCCGGGTGGTCTCGGTGCCTTCGAGGCGGCGGCCGTGGTGACGTTGCATTGGGTCGGGGTGAACATTGCGGTGGCGCTTTCGGCCACGTTGTTGTTTCGCGGATTAACCTTCTGGTTGCCGATGGTGCCGGGCCTTTGGCTGGCGCATCGCGAATGGCAATCGACAGGCAAAAAAACAACGCGTGACAAAAACGCCGATTATTGGAGCCCGCCGGTCAGCCAGGTGTTCAGTACCCTGCACAGCACCCCAAAGGGGTTGAGCCAAACTCAGGCCAGGGCCCGAATGCGCAGTGCCCCGGTCCAGGCAAAGGACCGGCCACGGGGGTTGACCAGACTGGTGCTGGAGCAAATGCGCACCCCCTTGGTCCTGATTCTGATTGTGGGCGCGTTGGTGGCCGTGGTGGTGGGGGACTGGCTCGACGCGGCGATTGTGTGGTGCATAGTGCTGATCAGTGCGGTACTCAGCGCCTGGTATGAGAGTCGGGCTAGCCAGGCGGTGGAACAGCTGCGCAGCAAGATTGCCTTGCGGGCGATGGTACGTCGTGAGGGCAAGCCCCTGGAAGTGGCCGCCAGTGAGGTGGTGCCGGGGGATATCCTGTTACTCAGTGCCGGCAGCCTGATTGCCGCTGACGGCCGCATCATACAAGCGCTTGATTGCTTCATCGCCGAGAGCCTGCTGACGGGGGAAACCTTTCCGGTAGAAAAGCTGCCCGGTGATTGCGCCCCCGATGCCCCCCTGGGGCAGCGCCACAATTGTGTGTTCATGGGCACCTCGGTGCGCAGCGGCACTGCCGAGGTGGTGGTGACGCGCTATGCCCAGGAGAGTGAAATCGGCCACATCGCCAAGACCTTGGCGCTACGGCCCCCCGAAACTGAATTTGAGCGTGGCCTGCGCCACTTCGGTGGCTTGCTGCTGCGGGTGATGCTGGTCATCACGATTGTGGTGTTCGGCATCAATATGTTGCTGCATCGCCCAACCCTCGACACCCTGTTGTTCGCCATTGCCTTGTCCATCGGCCTGTCGCCGGAACTGTTGCCGGCGATCCTCAGTATCACGCTGGCCAAAGGCGCGCAGCGCATGGCGGCCAAAGGGGTCATCGTGCGTCACCTCAATGCCATCGAAAACCTCGGGGCCATGGACATCCTGTGTACCGACAAGACCGGTACGCTGACCCGGGGGGTCGTGGTGCTGGACGGTGCCATGGATGTAGAAGGCGTCGTCGCCTCTGATGTCTTGCAACTGGCGGTGTTCAATTCGAGCTTCCAGACCGGAATGCGCAACGCGATGGACGATGCCATCACTCTGGCCGGCAAAGACCTGCCTTGCGCAGGCGTCAGCAAGCTTGATGAAGTCCCTTATGACTTCGTTCGCAAGCGCCTCAGCGTGGTGGTGGCCAATGCGCCCGAGGCCAGCAGACTGATGGTGACCAAGGGGGCATTGGACAATGTGCTTGAGGTTTGCACGCACAGGCGTCGAGGTGATCAGGTTATCGCGCTGAACGACGCAGAACTCGCGTCGATTGCTCAACGCTTCGCCGATTGGAGCGAGCAGGGGTTTCGAGTCCTGGGGCTTGCCACCCGTACATTGCCGGATCAGCCACACTATGGCCGGGATGAAGAAAAGGACATGACCTTTCGCGGCTTTCTATTGTTCTTTGACCCTCCAGAACCGGGAATCAAAGACACCATTGCCACCCTCGACAAGCTCGGTGTGCAAGTGAAGATCATCAGCGGCGACAGTCATCTGGTGGCCCGCCACGTAGGTATGGCGGTGGGTCTTCCCGTTGAGCGGATCATCACCGGCGCTGAGCTGTCAGCGATGAAAGACGAAGCGTTGATGCACCTGGCCCCGCTGACGACCCTGTTCGCCGAGGTCGATCCCAATCAGAAAGAACGCATTATCCGAGCCCTGCAGAAGACCGGGCATGTTGTCGGGTACATGGGCGATGGCATCAATGATGCACCCGCGCTTCAAGTGGCCGATATCGGGATCTCCGTGGACAACGCCGCCGACGTCGCGAAACAAGCCGCCGACTTCGTGTTGCTGGAGCACGATCTGAATGTCCTGCGCGAAGGCATCGAAGAGGGCAGGCATACCTTTGCCAACACCCTCAAGTACATTTCCATCGTCTCCAGTGCCAACTTCGGCAACATGATCAGTATGGCCCTGGCTTCTCTGGCGTTACCTTTCCTGCCCCTGCTGGCCAAGCAAATATTGCTCAACAACTTCCTGTCTGACATCCCCTCCATGGGGATTGCCAACGACAACGTTGATCGCGAATGGGAAAGCACGCCTCATCGGTGGAACATCACTGAAATCCGCAATTTCATGGTGGTTTTCGGGCTGGTGAGCTCGTTGTTCGACATGCTGACGTTCGTAGCCTTGTACCTGCTCGCAGACATGGTTCCCGAAGTATTCCGCAGCGGTTGGTTCGTTGAGTCGCTGCTGACCCAACTGCTGACGATTTTCATCGTGCGCACTTACAGGCCGTTTTACCAAAGCCGCCCGGCGAAACTGCTGATGATCAGTGCGCTGGGCATTGGTCTGCTTGCAATCGGGCTACCGTACAGTGCGCTAGCGCCATGGTTCGGCTTGGTGCCACTGCCGTTCCATATTCTGGCGGTGGTGTTGACGATCAGCCTGGTGTACATGGCGTCAGCTGAATGTGTGAAGCGTATTTTCTACCGTCGTCAGCGCTCGAAGCGCCATCGCAGATCCATCGTCACGCCTGTCTCTGGATGACGGGAAAGGCATGGCTCAAGCCTTCACGTGCTGTCATCGGGCGTTTTTGCCCTTGGTATGACGCCATTCCTGCCAGGCTTGTCGGTATTTTTCATCCGCCCGTTTTTTTGCTTCAGTAAATTTATGGATGGTGTGCGTCGAAACGGGCTCGTCCAACAGGGCGTAGGCTTTATCGTTCAGACGGTCGGCTTCAGAAAACAACGCCATGCTGCCATTGGTCGATTGAAGGTTGGCTGCAGGCCGCAGGGCTGATTCATTGATGGCCATATTCATACGCCCTCGGGTAGCACAAGAAGGTGAGCGGGGGTGTCCTGGTCCCCCTCCATTTTCCCTGTTGAGACAACCGCGCCCGGTTCTATTCGTCACGTGTCCAGTCGACGCTCAAGCCATACTCGTTGTCGCCGTACCGGTAATCAGAGTTCCCTTTGAACGCGGCCTCCAGTGCATGGCCCAGGCGATTCGCGAGATGAATGCCAGTCGTGGTCACGATCAGGTCACCCGCTGAATCGGTAAAGTCCATGATGCGTTCCAGGGCATGCTCGGCTTTTTCCTTTTTTTCGGTGTTTTCGATCAGGCTGATGATTTCGTCTCGATGCTTGAGCAAGAAGCTGCCCGATAACGTAAGCGTCCCCGCTGGCATGTTGTCATTGATGCGCCGACAGGCTGGGCACGTCGCTGTTTGCGCGTTATGGACGACCGTGTTTTCAGGGTGTTTCCAGGTCCAGTTTCCGGCTTGATAGACCGCGTCGCACTGCGGGCAGATGGCTGAACCTTCAACCTTCTGCAAGCAATAGGGGTCATGAGTGGATGTTTTGAACAGCTTGCTTTTTTGACTCTGCTGAAACTTGTCCATGGCGTTTCTCCTCACACATCAAATGGAAAAAGATCTCACCTGTGACCGAGACCAAAAACAGATCCCTTCTCCTTTCAGCCTGCTCAACACACACACCTTCATTTGGACTCGGTTTCTGGCGGCGCGAATTGATCTGTGTCAATTCCGGGACGTGAGCTGACAGTCGGTCATCCCTACGGCGCGCGCATTCTTTGCGGCGGCCGAGGGCTTGGTGGCGTTGTGAGTTTGTTGATAAAAGTCAACGTTGCACGGGCCAGTTCATAGAAGCTGCCAAAACGCACTTGTTATGGAACTGGCCAGGAGAGCACCCTGATGGCTCACACTAAAATCGTGTTTCGTGCTGCAGCTCGCGAGAAAATCCTGAGTGGCGCCACACAGTTGGCGGACGCCGTGCGTGTGACGCTGGGGCCGAAATCAAAATCGGTACTGATCCAGAATAAGTGGGGCAATCCGACGGTCTGCAATGATGGCGTCACGATCGCCAAACGCATTGACCTGCTCGACCCCGAGGAAAACCTCGGCGCGCAAATGCTGCGTCAGGCGGCCGAACGCACAGGTGATGCGGTAGGGGACGGGACCAGTACGTCAACGGTGTTGGCCCATGCCATCCTGGCCGATGGCATCCGCAACGTCGTCGCGGGTGCCAGTGCGATCGACCTCAAGCGCGGCCTGGATCGTGGCCTCTTGTTGGTCATCGAATCCCTCGCCACCCAGTCGCGTCCCGTCAGCACGCCCAAGGAGAAGGCTCAGGTCGCCACGCTGTCAGCGCATAACGATGCCGTCATCGGTCAACTGGTGGCAGACGCCCTGGAAAAGGTCGGCGTTGAAGGCGTCGTCAGTGTCGAGGAATCCAAGACCACCGAAACAGTGGTCGAAGTCATGGAAGGCATGCGGTTTGACCGGGGGTATGTCTCACCCTATTTCGTCACCGACGCCGAAAAGATGCAGGTCGAACTCGATGACGCCTACCTGCTGCTCTGTGACCACAAGATCGGTGCACTCAAAGACTTGCTGCCCTTGCTTGAACTCGTTGCTAAAAGCGGGCAACCCCTGGTTTTGATCGCGGACGATATCGAAGGTGAGGCATTGACCACGCTAGTCGTCAACCAGATACGCGGTGTTCTGCGAGCAGTGGCAATCAAGGCGCCGGGCTTTGGTGATCGGCGCAAGGAAATGCTTCAGGACATGGCCGTTCTGACGGGGGCAACCGTTGTTTCCCATGAGCTGGGCATCCCCCTTGAACAGGTGGAACTGAACCAGTTGGGGCGTGCACATCGAGTCGTGGTGCAAAAAGACAGCACGGCGTTAATAGGGGGCGCCGGCACACGCGAGGCCATCGAGGCTCGGTTGCAGCAGATCCGTGCGCAAATAGACAGTACGACCAGCGATTACGACCGGGAAAAGCTTCAGGAACGACTGGCCAGGCTGTCGGGTGGTGTTGCGGTGATCCGTGTCGGGGCGCCTTCCGAAGCGGAAATGAAGGCGCACAAAGATGCGCTGGACGATGCCATTTCAGCGACCCGGGCGGCGATCGCCGAAGGCATTGTGCCGGGTGGCGGGCTTGCGTTGCTCAAGGCTGTCCCGATTATTGCGGCCGAAGAAGCCCGTTATGAGGGCGATGCCAGGACCGGCTTGCAGATTCTTCGCCGGGCGCTGGAAGCCCCGGCCAGACTCATCGCTGAAAATTCGGCCGTGGATGCCGGCGTCGTGGTTGCGCGCATGCTTGCGGAGCCAGGGAATATTGGCTTCGATGCGTCCACCAATAGCTATGTCGACATGTACGAAGCCGGCATCATCGACCCGACCAAGGTGGTGCGGATTGCCCTCGAAAATGCTGTTTCAGTCGCCAGTATCTTGCTGCTGACCGAGGCGACCATGACGGATATTCCGGAAAAGGAATCACCCGCCCAGCCATCTTTTCCTGAATGAAAATCCGGTGGTGGGTAGCGCTCATGTATAGGAGGACGCCTCAGTCATCGCCAGGTAATTGAGGATCGGGTTTTCGCCGTGCAAGTAACTCAGAGCCTGGTGCATCAACTGGACCGCTTTTTCCTTCTTCTCGTATCGCTTGGCCGGATCGACATGACGCAGCGCTGCACCCGCGAGGGAGAAACAGCGCGTAGCAGCCCTCAAAGAAAGAAAAAACGCCAAGGGTTTGCAATCTTCCTGCACATCACTGTGGTTGAGGTAACTGGACAACAGACGCGCCCCCAGCCTGTTCAGCCCATGGTGTTGCAGGTCCATCAGCACAAAAGCCAGGTCGTAGAGCACATCGATACAGGAAAGCCGCTCACTGAACTCGATGCCATCGAAGAGCGTCGGCGTACCGTCGAGCAGGCAGATATTGGCCAAACGCATATCACCATGGCAACGGCGAACGCGGCCCTTATGGCGGCGATCTTCAAGGCAGCCGTTCAACGACTCCAGCAGGTTCCGGGAGGCATGAGCAATCGCGGTGACTGTCGCAAGGTCGAGGATCGGTGGATAACGCGACATTTCCCGATGGTTTTTCTCGATTTCTTCGTACAGGTCCGGGATGCGACCGAAAGAAGGGGTGATGTGTGCGTTGGCATGAAAGCGAGCGATCTCGCCCCCCAATTGTTCCATCATCGGTTCCGTCAGACGTCCTTCAATGGCCATGCGGTCAAACAGCCGATTCTGAGCAAAACGGCGCATCACCACGAGCCAGTCAACCACCTGTCCGCCACCATCGAGCGCCAACTGGCCATCCGCCTGGCGATTGATCGAACACACGCTCAAATACAGCGTCGGTGCTGTTCGTCGATTGAGTAGTAATTCTGCCTGACAGGCGTTTTTCCGGCTTTCCAGGCTGAGGAAATCCAGCTCGGCAAACGCCACGGCGCGTTTGAGTTTATAGGCGCGGTTGGCCTGCAGAAAAATCACCGAACCATGGGTCTCGATACGCTCCACGGGCTGGTTTGACGTGCCGTAGCTGGACGGCCTGGAGAGAAAGGCAATGACCTCGTCTTGCAGGTTGTTCATTCTCGCCTCCACGCCGTCTGCGGACTTTTCGGCAGTGTGAAGAAGGGAAGGCCCGCTCCGATTGATATTGATCAAGTGCGGTGGAATGAAAGGCTGCGCGTCTTGTGGGCTTCACGCCGGTTTTTGATATTTATCAACGTCTGGCACATTCCAGCGGAGCAACCTGAATCAACGCTGGTACTGGGTCCGGCGTCGACGCAACGGCTGAGCTCCGCGAGGATCAGCGGCAAGCGTTGAAGCCCTCTGCCTGGAGTCAGACCATGAGCCAGTATCAACGGTTGTTACTCATCATCCACCTGGCGCTGCGCCATTCTCCGGCAATCGACCATGCAGCAGCGCTCGCCAAGGCCAGCGGTGCATGTCTGCATATTGCGGCGTTGATCCCGACGTTGAAATTGTTGCCGCTGCTTGAAGAAGGCGACCGGGAAAAGGCTCGGGAGCGTTACCTGCAGGACCATCGCGACTGGCTGAAAGACCAGGCCAGACAACTGCGTGCCAAAGGGGTCGAGGTGACCACCGAGGTGGCGTGGGCGGATGACGTGGAGCAAGACATCCTGGATCACGTCAAGGAGTTACAACCCGACCTGTTGATTAAGGAAATCCAACATGAATCAGCGCTCAAGCGCACGTTGTTCACCCCCCTGGACTGGCACTTGCTGCGCCACTGTCCGGTACCGGTTTATCTGGTGGGTGGGGCGCACCATGCCTTGCCGCTCAAGATAGTGGCGGCGGTTGATGCTTCGGCGGTTGGGCCCGAGAACAGCGAATTGAATGACCGGATTATCCAACAGGCTTCCAGCCTCGCCATACAGTGTGATGCCGAGTTGCACCTGTTGTATGCCTATGACATTACGGAAGACTACCTGGAGGAATTGGGCGGTGGCTTGAAACTGTCGGAGCTGACCAAGGGGCTGCGCAAAGAGCTGGAAAAATCGTTCCTGACATTCGCCGGTCGGTACGGTGTGCCTGCTAACCGTCGGCATTTCATTCTGGGACATCCCGTTTCGGCGCTGAGCGAGTTCGCCGACAAGCACAACGTGGATGTGATCGTGATGGGCAGAGTCCAATACCACGGGATGGAGAAACTGCTGGGCAGCACGACCGAACATATTCTGTATCAGGTGCCCTGCAGCGTCCTGGCGGTCTAGGACGGACCGATGACGACTCAAGGGGGCAATCATGCATCCGGCGATCATTAAGAAAACCCTGGCCAACCTGCCGCTAGCGCCGAACTGGCGCGATAGCGTGCAAGCTCGGGACGCCTTTTCCTGGCAGGTGGAAGCCCGTGCTCTGGCCGGTTTGCCGGGCGGCGGTTTGAACCTCGCGTATGAGGCCGTGGATCGGCATGCGCAGGGTGCGCATCGACGGCATACCGCATTGCGCATTCTTGACCGCAATGGGGGCAGTTGTGACATCAGCTACGCCCAACTGAGCCTCCTGACCAATCGATTTGCCAATGTATTGAAAAAACTGGGCGTGATGCCCGGCGAACGAGTATTTGTCCTCTGTGGCCGGGGGCTGGAACTTTATCTGGGCGTGCTCGGCGGCCTGAAACTCGGTTGCGTGGTGTCGCCATTGTTCTGTGCATTCGGCCCGGAGCCCATCGAAACCCGTATGCGTCTTGGCGAAGGCAGTGTGTTGCTGACCAGTGAAACCCTCTACCGGCGCAAGATCGCGGCCATACGTGAGCGTTTGCCGGCACTCAAGCATGTGCTGCTGTATGACGAAAATGGCGGGGACACGGCGCCTATCGAGGGGACGCTTAATTTGCATCAACTATTGGCGCAGGCAGAGGAAGCCTTGACCGTTGCCAATACGACCGCCGACAGCCCCGCACTTTTACACTTCACCAGCGGCACGACGGGCACCCCAAAAGGTGTCTTGCATGTCCATGGCGCGGCGCTGACTCACCGCGTCACAGGAAAATACGCCTTGGACTTGCACCCCGACGATGTCTATTGGTGCAGCGCCGATCCGGGTTGGGTGACCGGCACCTCCTATGGGATCTTTGCCCCGTTGTTGCTGGGCGTCACCAGTGTGGTCGAGGGCAATGAATTCGATGCTGAGCGTTGGTACCGGATACTGGAGAAGCAACAAGTGACAGTCTGGTATACCGCTCCGACGGCGATTCGTCTCTTGATGAAAGCCGGTGCAGCATTGGCGCGCGGCCATCATTTTCCGAGTCTGCGGTTTATTGCCAGTGTCGGCGAGCCGCTCAATCCCGAGGCAGTCTGGTGGGGCAAAGAGGTGCTTGGGCTGCCGATCCACGACAATTGGTGGCAGACCGAAACCGGCGGCATCATGATTGCCAACACGGTCGCGATGCCGATCAAACCGGGGTCCATGGGCAAGCCGCTGCCGGGTGTCGAGGCGGCCATCGTCGTACGAGGTGAAGAGGGCGGATTGGTGTTCCTGGGCGACAACGAGGTCGGTGACCTGGCCTTGAAACAGCCTTGGCCTGCCATGTTCCGTACCTACCTGGGACAGGAGGAGCGTTATCGCCACTGTTTTGTCGGTGAGTGGTACCTGAGCGGCGATCTGGTGCGTCGCGATGCCGATGGTTACTACTGGTTTATTGGTCGCAGCGACGACGTCATCAAGTCGGCGGGTCACCTGATCGGTCCGTTCGAAGTTGAAAGCTCCCTCATGGAACACCCGGCCGTGGCCGAGGCTGCGGTGATTGGCAAGCCCGATCCGCTGTTGGGCGAAACCGTGAAGGCCTTTGTTTCACTCAAACGGGGTTTCACTGCCAGCCCGGCCCTGCACGACGAGTTGCTCGGTCATGGACGCAAGCGTCTTGGGGCGGTCGTTGCGCCCAAGGAGCTGGAATTTGTGGAGGTGCTTCCGCACACCCGTAGCGGAAAACTCATGCGGCGTCTGCTCAAGGCCCGGGAACTGGGTTTGCCTGAAGGCGATACGTCCAGCATGGAGAGCCCGTCATGAGCCTACCACCGCGTTCCCGGGACATTTCGCTCGATTTGCTGCGTGACATGGTGCGCATCCGCCGTCTTGAGGAGCGGGCTGGCGAGTTGTATGGGGAGGGCAAGATTCGTGGCTTCCTGCACCTGTACATTGGTGAAGAAGCGGTAGCGGTCGGCGTGCTCCATGCGCTGGCCGCCAACGATGCGGTGGTCGCGACGTATCGCGAACATGGCCACGCGCTGATCAAGGGCGTCCCCATGAAAGCCATCATGGCCGAGATGTATGGCCGCCAGGAAGGATGCTCGCGGGGACGCGGCGGCTCTATGCATTTGTTTGATGCCACTACACGATTCTACGGCGGCAATGCCATCGTGGCGGGTGGCTTGCCACTGACGGTCGGCCTGGCGCTTGCTGAACGCATGCAAGGTGGATCGCGTCTCTGTGCCTGTTTTTTTGGTGAAGGCGCGATGGCGGAAGGGGCCTTCCATGAGTCCATCAACCTGGCGGCATTGTGGCAGCTGCCGATGCTGTTTTGCTGCGAAAACAACCTCTATGCGATGGGGACTGCCCTGGACCGTTCGCAATCGCAAACTGACCTGTGTGCGAAAGCCTCGGCCTACAAAGTTGATACCCGGTCCGTGGATGGCATGGACGTGATCGCGGTGTATGAAGCCGCTCGTGATGCGGTTGAACACATCCGCGCGGGGCGTGGGCCTTTTTTTCTGGAGTTTCGCACCTATCGGTTTCGTGCCCACTCGATGTTCGACCCGCAGCTGTATCGTGACAAGGACGAGGTGGAGCAATGGAAGACCCATGGGCCGATCCATGCGTACAGTGCACAGCTTAAGGCGCAAGGTCTTTTGGACGAGCCCGGATTTCTGGCGATCCTGACCCAGGTGGACGCGGAAGTGGAAGCCGCCGTGACGTATGCCGAAAGCGGTCGCCTGGAGCCACTCGAGGATTTGTCTCTTGATGTATACACCCCAACGGTGGCGCCATGAGCATTCGCATGACCTATCGCGAAGCGCTACGCGAGGCCATGCGTGAGGCGCTGCAGCAGGACCCACGGGTATTTCTGATGGGCGAAGACGTGGGTCGCTACGGTGGCAGCTATGCCGTCTCCCTGGGGTTGCTTGAGGCGTTCGGCCCCGAGCGCATTCGAGACACGCCGTTGTCCGAGCTGGGTTTCGTGGGCGCCGGTATAGGGGCGGCATTGGGGGGCATGCGGCCGATTGTCGAAATCATGACCGTGAACTTCAGTCTGCTCGCCCTCGATCCTTTGATGAATACGGCGGCCGCCTTGAGGCACATGTCCGGCGGACAGTTCTCCGTGCCCTTGGTCGTGCGCATGGCGACCGGTGCCGGACGCCAGCTTGCAGCGCAGCACTCGCACAGTCTGGAGGGTTGGTACGCCCATATTCCCGGGTTGAAAATCCTCGCTCCGGCGACCATCGAAGATGCGCGCGGCATGCTCCGGCCCGCGCTGCTGGACCCAGACCCGGTGCTGATATTCGAACACGCCCAGCTCTATAACCTGGAGGGTGATGCGGGCGATTGGGAGGCAGTGGATATCAGCTCTGCCAAGGTACGCCGGGCCGGCAAGGACCTGACCCTGATCACGTATGGCGGCACTCTCGGCAAAACCCTGGAGGCAGCGCAGGTGCTGGCCGGGGAGGGCATTGATTGCGAAGTCATCGACCTGCGGGTCCTGCGCCCTCTGGACGACCAGACGCTGATGGCTTCAGTCTGCAAAACCCGTCGCGCCCTGGTGGTCGATGAGGGATGGCGCAGCGGCAGCCTATCTGCCGAGATCATTACGCGGATCATTGAACAAGGCTTTTTCGAGCTGGATGCTCCACCGGCACGGGTGTGCAGCGCCGAGGTGCCGATCCCTTATCCCCGGCATCTGGAAGAGGCGGCCCTGCCACAAGTGTCGACGATCGTCGCGGCCGCTCATGAGTTGTGCCAGGGGACATCCGGGTGAGCGCAATGACAATGGCGCGTTCGAGTATCGGACGCGGAGGGTAAACGATGATCGAGTTCAAGTTGCCCTCTCTGGGGGCTGATATGGATGAAGGCACGTTGCTGGAGTGGAAAGTCCATCCGGGCGATTTGGTCAAGCCAGGTCAGGTGATTGCCGTCGTCGATACCGCCAAGGCCGCCATCGATGTCGAGTGCTGGCATGACGGCACGGTGTCGCAACTGCTGATCGATGTCGGCGCCAAAGTACCGGTCGGTACCGCCATCGCCCGATTGTTGGAACCGGGCGAAAATCCGCAAAGTGCACGACGAACGACAGCGGCACCTCTGCTGATCGAAGAGCAAGCCCCGGCGGGCAGGCGCCCGCGGGTTTCTCCAGCGGCGCGCAAGCGTGCTGCCGAGTTAGGGGTCAGTGCCGGGGATGTAAAAGGCCATGGTCCACAGGGTGTCATTACCCTGGAGGACATCGAGACCGCTGCCCGTGTGACGCACCCTCCAGACCCCGATCAGGCCATGCGGCACGCCATCGCCGCAGCCATGAGCCGATCAAAACGCGAAATTCCCCATTACTACCTCAGCGAAACCGTCGCCCTGGATAACGTCATGGCGTGGCTGCAGGTACACAATGCGCAAAGCACACTTCAGGAACGCCTGCTGCCCAGCGTCTTGCTGCTCAAGGCGGTGGCGCTGGCCTTGCGCGAGTATCCTCAGCTCAATGGTTTCTGGCTGGATAACGCCTTCAAGCCCGCACTCGATACCGACCTTGGGGTGGCAATCACCTTGCGCCAGGGGGGCCTGGTCGCCCCGGTTCTGCATCATGTGGCGGACACCTCCCTGACGCAGTTAATGAGTGAACTGGCCAGCCTGGTCGAGCGCGCCCGCAGCGGCTCCCTGCGCAGCTCCGAGCTGGGAGGCGCCGGCATGACGGTCACTCAACTCGGCGATCAGGGCGTGGACAGCGTATTAGGGGTGATCTATCCGCCCCAGGTGGCCTTGGTCGGTTTCGGTCGGATCACTGAGCGGCCCTGGGTGAAAGACGGCCAGTTGTGTGTGATGCCGACGGTCATTAGCAGTTTGTCCGCCGATCATCGAGTCAGCGACGGTCACTACGGCGCACGTTTTCTGGGCGAAGTCCGACGCTTGTTGCAGACGCCAGAGGCGCTTTGAGGAGAGGACACATGAACCCGAACATGATCCGCGATGAAGTCTGGAAAGCCTTGAAAGGCATTGCCCCGGAACTTGAGATCGAGCAGCTGCGACCCGATCGGTCGTTACGCGAAGAGGTTGATCTGGACTCCATGGATTGGCTTCGTTTCATCGAAGCGCTGAACCGCAGTCTGGGCATTGCAATTCCTGAAAGCGATTACCAGCAAGTGGACACCCTGGACAAGCTCATCACCTACCTGGGGAAAAAGGGATGAAGGTCCCGAAAACAGTGGTCCCCGGCAGCGATTGCGGGCTGCACGATGGAGGCTCTCACTCACAGGGATTGACGTCCGTACTCACACTCAATAAAGCAGGTTTTGCTGCCGCAGTCGTGCGAAGCGCGCAAGCGCCGCAGCGTCGAGTGCTTGCGCTGCATCCGGTGTAGCACCGTCGTGAATCGCTTGCCACACGGTTTGCGAGCCGATCGAACCGCGCGTTGCCGCCAGCTTGAACCTATCGGGATAGAGCCGGTGCAATGTGGCGAGCAGTGCCAGTCCCAGGCTTGCCACGGGGCGCGGCTCGGAAGCTGCGTCGCGCGTAATACTCACACCATGACAGAGTTGACCGCGCCAGGTGGACTCGGTGGGGACGAAGTCGAGTGGCGCGAAATGCGCGCCGGCATCCAGCGCATTCAGGGCGGTTGCCAGGCGGGTCGCGTCGATCCACGGCGCGCCGATCCACTCGAACGGATGCGGCGTGCCGCGCCCGACACTCACATTCGCGCCTTCGAGCAATCCGACATCCGGGTACAGATCGAGTTGGGACAGTGTGCGCAGGTTCGGCGATAGCGGCACCCAACCGAGACCGGTGTCGGTAAACGTCATTGTGCGTCGATAGCCCTGCATCGGCACCACGCGCAGGTCCGCGCCAATGTGTTTATTGCGATTGAATAGAGTCGCCAGTTCACCGACCGTCATGCCGGGTTGAAGCGGCGCAGGAAAATAGCCCGTGAACGATTCGCGGAGGCTGTCCAGCACCGGACCGCCGAAGCGCTGTGCACCGAGCGGATCGGGCCGATCCAGCACAAACAATGGAATGCCTCGCGCCGCGGCGGCTTCCAGCGCGTAGCCCAGCGTCGTTTCATAGGTGAAGAAACGCACGCCGGCGTCTTGTATGTCAAAGATCAGCGCATCGAGTCCACGAAGTGACCCCACCGGGAAACGCTGCGTTGCGCCGTACAGGCTGTGTACGGTGAGGCCCGTCGCCGCGTCGCGGGTGTCACCGACCCGTTCATCCACATCGGTATCAAGCCCGTGTTCCGGCGAGAATAGCGCCGCCAGCGTGACGCCTGGCGCATGCGCGAGTACGTCGACGGTGCGCCTGCCCTCGGCGTCAAAACCGCTGCGATTGGTGATCAACCCCACGCGCAGGCCAGCGAGCGGCGCAAACCGCTGCGCTTCCAGCACGTCAATGCCCGTCTGCACTGGGCCGGTCGAGGCCGGCAGGCGATTGGCTTCATGCAGCGCCGGCAAGGCTGACGGCAACGACCGACCGATCTGTGCAGCACTCACAGGCACGGCTCGGCTTGCCAGTAACGCGAGCAGCTGCGCACGAAGCGGGCGAGCATCACCGCGGTCGTCCGGGTACACACGGTTGGTCAGGATGACAATGAACTGGCGTGTGACCCGATCGATCCATAGGCCCGTACCGGTATAGCCCGTGTGGCCGATGACGCCAATCGGCGGCAGGCGGTCATGATTCTGCACGAGTGGTGCGGCCAGTTCCCAGCCGAGGCCGCGCCACGGCACGGCCGCGAGCGGTGAGGACGCTGCCGCCAGTGCGGCGATGCTCTCGGGTCGCAGAATGCGCACGGAGCCTGCGCGCCCGTTGTTGAGCATCATTTGCGCGAAGCGGGCGAGGTCGTCCGCGGTGGAAAACAGCCCCGCGTTACCGGAAACGCCGCCCATCCAGCGGGCCGTGGGATCGTGCACGCGCCCGCGAAGGATGCCGGCCTTGTTGGCGATGGTCGGTGCACTGCGTGCCGCTCGACCGGCGTCCGGCATGAAGACCGTGTCGTGCATACCGAGTGGGCCGAAGATGTGAACACGGCAATACGTGTCCAGCGGGAGGTGAGTGATGCGCTCGACCAGCTCGCCGAGCACCACGAAATTCAGGTCACTGTAGAGCACGCGTTCACCGGGCGCGCTGCGCAGATGCTGCGCCGCGATCGCACTCAATACGGCTTTCCGGCCGGGCTGCGGGGGCCGCGCAGGCAAGTCTGGCGCTAGCCCGGAGGTATGGGCAAGCAGCTCACGCACCGTCACCGCGTTTTTGCCTTGCATCGCAAACGCAGGCCAATACCGGGCAACGGGTGCGTCCAGATCGAGGCGGCCCGCTTCGGCCAGTTGCATAATCGCCGTGGTCGTCGCGATGACCTTGGTCAGCGACGCAAGATCGAACTCGGTGTCCAGCGTCATCGGTTCGGGGGAGGGCGTCGTCTTGCGTTGTCCGAAGGCTTGGCGATACAGCACCTGTGTGGAATCCCCGATCAGAACAACGGCACCTGGAAGTCGTCCGGCGGCAATCTGTGTGTCGACGATCTGTGCGGCTTGCAGGCGTGTCGGCGCATCAAGATCGCTGGCACTCGTCATCTGCGCCGCCGTCGCCATGCCGAGCAGCAGCGTCCAGTGCTTCAGCGCACCCATCAACGCTGTGGCAGGTCGCTGACTTCGTAGTGATTGCGAGGGTTCCATAGCATCCACCCATCAGTGCCGGCTGCGTCGGCGGCGTCAACCTGCGCCTTGATCGCCGCCGCATCAAACGGGCGATGATCGAACGCGTAGTCGCGAAATGCCTGCAACCACGGACGAAAGCGCACGCCCGGCAGGCCGGTGCGCTGCATGGCCTCCGCCAGGGAACGCCGGACTATCTGGCCGGGATCGGCGGCCGGGTTGGTACAGCCCGGCAACCCCCACGTGAAACTGGAGGGGTACAACATCGGAGAAATATAGTCGAGCGCCGCGCCGAGCAGTTCGATCTGCTGGCCGATCGCGGTGTCATCAAGGTTCCAGCAGACGTAGCCGAAGATGTCCGCCGAGATGAAGACGTTATAGGGCGCGAGCCGTGTGCGTGCGGCCTGCAGGAACTCGACAATCGCCGCAGTCCGGTTGGCCCGGGTGTTCGGGAGGGCAAAGCGTAGCCCGCTCTTGTCGGGAAAGCGCACGTAGTCGAACTGGATCTCATCGAAGCCCATCCGCGCCGCCTCCTCGGCGACATCAAGATTGTGCTGCCAGACGTCGTGGGAAAACGGGTCCATCCATTGCAGGTTTTCGCGATCCCGCCAGGGTTGTCCGTCGGCGGTGTGCACGCTCCACTGCGGATGCGCGTCGGCGAGCGGGTCGTCTTTGAACACCACAATCCGCGCGATCAGGTACAGGTGTTGTGCATGCAGCCTGGCCAGCAGCGCAGGAAAGTCCTGCGCCTGTGGTACGCGGGTGGTCACGCGGGCCGCTGCGCCGATTGCCTCGCGCGCGGCACTACGATAGGGCGTCAGACCGCGGTCGCCCTTGACGTCGATGACCAGTGCATTGATCACCGTATGGTCGGCAAGGCTGACGGCCCTGTTGCGCAAGGTCGCACTGGTGATGCCGAACACCGACAGGTAAACCGCTTTCGGACGAAACGGAGTCAATGTGAGCGTCACAGGCGTCTCGTCGGACAGCTTGGCCTCGGTGCGCAGATACCCCGGGGCGCGAACCGCGACGCTCCGGGCCGCGTGAGCCGTCTCGAATTGCCCATGCTCATTGGTGTGGGTTACACCGGCCAACGTCGTGATGGTCGCGCCAGCCACCGGATGACGAGTGCTCGAGTCGAGTACGACACCGGTAAAGGCCAAGGCTTGAACAGCCAGCAAAGCCGTGACGACGAACAACATCGGGATCGCCAAACGCCTCAAGACGCGGGTCAAGGTCATGGCGCGCTCCCTGCGGCGGGCACTGGCTGAGTGGTCGGTTCGCCGAGCAGGCGTGCGAACGTGTTGGCGCCATAGGCGTCGGTCATCAGAAAGCGTGGCAGCGCCAGCAGCCGTGCGTGCCGGTCGGCCTTGCGCGCGTCCAGGGTCAAACCGACGACATAGCCTTCATCGGCGGCGAGCGTGATCAATTCGTCGTCGTAGATACCGAACGGCCACGCGAGCATGTCGACAGGGGCGCCGGTTTGCGACTCGAGACGTCGACGTGACTTGTCGAGTTGTGTGCGAACGAATTGCTGGAAATCTGCTGGCGAACGGTGTCGGCGCTCGACGTTGAAATTGGGATGCCAGAACGTGTGCGACTGAATATCCACGAGCCCGGTCTGCCTGAGTGCACGCAATTGCTCCCAGGTCATGGCATAGGACGCGTTGGAAATCGCCGAGGGGTAGATAAAGAGCGTGACCGCGAACCGCTCTCGCAGCATCACCGGCAGCAATTTTTCGTATACCGAACGATGGCCGTCGTCGACGGTGATCGCCACTGGCTTGGGCGGTAGCGTTGCCTCGGGATCGCGTAGCCAGTCGACCACTTCACGCAGCGGCACGATGTGGTAGCCACGCTCGCGCAGGACACGCAATTGCGATTCGAAGGTGCTCATGCGCACGGTCATCGAGTCGTCTGCCGTGTCCGAAAAACGGTGGTAAACGAGGATCGTGACGCGCGGTTCGACCCTCAGCACGGCGTCGTCCGCGCCCCAGGCCACTGCGCAAGCGCCCACCAACACGGCGCGTATCAGAAACCGCAGCGCGGCGCTGCTTCTGGTAGGTACCAGGGTTTTTCCATACATGTCAGCGCTCCTGCGCGAGCCATTTCTCCCGCGTTGCCCGTCTCGCAAGAGCGAACCCGGCCAATCCAGTGTGCAGTGAGCGCACAGCGTTCATCTGATGCAGATCAAGTTCGCGCGACGTGGCGTCGTTCAGACGTGCGCGAGTTGTCTGACGAAACGAGAGGCGGGTTCCGCCTTGATTTGATCTAAATCAACAGCAGGTCCATGCGGGTGGACAACCTTATGAGACGGCCCTTTATCAGGTATGCACTCATGAACATCGACAAGGCAATCTCCGGCCGGCGCTCGGCGCGTGAATACACGACAGAAGCTGTTGATGAGAACGTCCTGCGGCGTTTAATCAGTGCCGCGGCCCAGGCGCCCAGCGCAATGAACCAACAACCGTGGACTTTCACGGTGATTCGCGATCAGGCACTGCTGGATCGAATCTCCCGTGAAGCGAAAGCGCACATGCTCAAGACGATGCCCGCTGGCTTCCATTCCGAGCACTTCCATACGTTGCTCAATGACGAAAACTTTCAGATCTTCTATCACGCACCTGCACTCATCCTGATTTCGGGAAATGCTCCGAGTCCTTGGATCGTCGAAGACTGTGCCCTGGCTGCCGAGAATCTGATGCTCGCCGCCTATGCAGAAGGACTTGCCACCTGTTGGATCGGTTTCGCGCAGAGCTTTCTTAATACGCCGGATGGCAAGCATGCCCTGGGCCTGCCGGCCGAGTGGACGCCAGTGGCGCCCATTATCGTTGGCCATCCGAAATCTGCGCCTGGCCCCCTCTCTCACAAGACGCCCGAGGTTCGCTGGATTGGCTGATCGCAAAACACTCTACCGCCCATGACATGGAGGACGCGGATGTGCTTTGCGATGGGCTGGCGATACGTCACCAAGGGAACACGGCGGCTGCCACTATCGACCGTCTAGCCGCAACCTCATTTGTCTGGCTGTTTTCTGATGTGGATCAGATTATCCACCTGCCTGGCTCCTAATCTCGAACCATCCCCACCACCGTATTGAGAAGAGCTGAAATGAACAAATCAAGCGTGATCGGACAATGCATGTTGATAGCGGCGAGTGTTTTCTTGATGCCATCCAGCAGCGTCTTCGCCAACCCGCCCCTGTCACCGCAAGGTGGCATGACCCATCATTTCCAGGACTTCGATTGGGTCAAACATACGCAGCGGAGCCTGGATAAACTGAAAGCCAAGCTCAATCTCAAGCCGGAGCAAATGCCCGCCTGGGAGACATGGGCTACCGGGGTCACCGCGGATGCCAATCAGCAACTGGAAAAGGACAAGGCCCGGCGCAACGATATGGCGAGCGCGAAGCAAGCGCCTATTGATGAAACGACGCCGGAAAGAATGGCAAAAGGGATAGAGCGTCTGCGCGCAGAAACCAACTGGATGCAGGCGCAATTGGTGCGTCTGGATGCTGCTCAGGTGCGTACCAAAACGTTTTATGACGCTTTGGGAACTGAACAGAAAACCATATTCGACCTGTTCTGGACAGCGATGCATCACAGGAATGCTGGCTATGACGGTTCGCAGATGCCAATGCAAATGCCGATGCAGATGCCAATGCAAATGCAAATGCCAATGCAGATGCCGATGCAAATGCACATGCCAAGACCGCAAATGGACGGCGACCAGGACCAAACAGACCTGAAGTAGGCGCTGACTCACTGTTCGATTGGGTGAACATCATGAACCTCGACACGGTAAGACGGTGCGCGTTGACAGGGATCATCCTGATTGTCACAAGCCTGGCCTTACCGGCCAATGCCGACTCGCATCACGGCGGTGCAGGGGCATTTTGGTGGGGCATAGGCCTGGGACTGGGCCTCGGTTGGGAAGCTGCGCGTATTCCCGGTCCTTATTACTACCCTGCCTATCCGGTTTATTACTATCCCGCTCCGACTTACTACTACCCGGCCAATCCACCTACAGTGATCATCGAATCGCCGCCAGTAATCCTCCCTCCCGGCGCAACCACGGGGGCTGCACCGCCCGCCGCGCAGTCACCGCCCAATTGGTATTACTGCGACTCTGCCAAAGGCTATTACCCCTATGTGCGCCAGTGTCCTGAAGCGTGGCGCATGGTTCCCGCGACACCCCCCGGCCGCATACGCTGAAGGGGTGAGCGGGGCTCGCCCGCCGGTCTGGAGTCAGATCGTGAGTCAATATCAACGCTCAGACGCGTTTTTCATCCCACTGGACGGGCTCTTGCAATGAAGCTCACCGCCGTACCGTCTCAGGAACCGTTACCCGCCTTGCTATCGGCCTCCCTCAAGGACTGGCAGGTGATTGGCAATGATCAGATTGCCGCGGTTTTTGACGAAATTGCTGATCTGCTGGAAATCGATGACGCCAACCCCTTTCGGATCCGGGCCTACCGTAATGCGGCGCGCACGTTAAGGGCGTTGACCTTCGAGCTCGCGGAGACCATCGCGCGTGGCGAACCACTGCCCAAACTGACCGGTATCGGAGTTGATCTGGCAGGCAAGATCAACGAAATCGTTACCACCGGAAATTGTGCTTTGCGCCAGCGGTTGCGTTCGACATTACCGCCCGGATTGGTTGAACTGCTGTCCATCGCCGGATTGGGCCCCAAACGTGTCAGGCACCTGTATCACGATCTGGGGATCGAAACCGCGCAGCAGTTATGCGAGGCGGCTCGACAGGGGCGAATCCGCCATCTGCCCGGCTTCGGCGAAAAGATGGAAACGCGGCTGTTAAGTGCCGCGCAGCAGGGGATCGGAAAAGAACACCGTTTGCCGCTGGCGTTTGTGGAGCCCGTGGCGCACCGGCTGATCGAATACTTGCAGCAGCTTGCGGGCATCGAGGAAGCAATGGTGGCCGGAAGTCTGCGTCGCATGCGCGACACCGTCGGTGATATCGACATCCTCGTGGCCGCAGCGCCGTCTGTGAACGTCACGGCACACTTGCTCAAGCACCCGGAGATTTCCACCGTGTTGGTTAAAGGGCGCACGCGTGCCAGCGTCGTGCTGGGTTCAGGCCTGCAAGTGGATGTGCGTATTGTAAAACCGGCGCAATTTGGCGCCGCTCTGGTGTATTTCACTGGCAGCAAGGCGCATAACATCGCGATTCGCCAGAGGGCCCGGAAGTTGGGGCTCAAACTCAATGAATATGGGGTGTTCAAGGCCGCAGAATGCGTGGCCCATACCACCGAGGTGGCGGTTTATCAGGCCTTGGGGTTGGTATGGATCACCCCGGAACTGCGCGAAAATCGCGGTGAAGTCGAGGCGGCACTGACAGGTCGTTTACCGAGGCTGATTGAGTTGAGCGACCTCAAAGGTGACCTGCATGCTCATACCCGTGACTCGGATGGCGGCAATAGCCTGGAAGAGATGGCGTTGGCGGCGCAGCAAGCCGGGCTGGAATACCTGGCAATTACCGACCACTCCCGGTCCCTCAGGGTGGCCCATGGTCTGGACACTGATCGATTGTTGAAGCAAATCGACCAGATCGATTCGCTCAATGCCCGTTTGCAGGGCATAACCTTGCTCAAGGGTGTTGAGGTCGACATTCTCGAAGACGGGCGCCTGGATCTGTTGGACGACATTCTGGGGCGCCTGGATCTGGTGGTGGGCGCCGTCCACAGTCATTTCGGCTTGACGCTGCATCAACAAACCCAACGCCTGCTCAGGGCCATGGATCATCGCTACTTCAGCATACTGGCACACCCCCTGTGTCGGTTGATCAATGAACGCGCGCCTCTGAACATGGACCTGCCTGCAATCATCAAGGCAGCCGCTGAGCGTGGTTGCTGCCTGGAACTCAACTCGCAACCCCAGCGCATGGATCTGTTTGACCTGCAGTGCCAATACGCCAAGGATCAAGGGGTGCTCATCAGCATCAATTCGGACGCCCATCGCACCGCGGATTTTTCTTATTTGCGCTACGGGGTCGCTCAGGCGCGCCGAGCCTGGCTGGAAAAACACGATGTGCTCAATACCCGTTCGCTGACCTCACTCAAGTCGTTTTTACGGGATGGCGGTGGTCGACCGCAAAGCGCACAAAACTGATATCAGCCGTTGACAGTCTTGTTGTCCGGGGACCGGGGCCAGTTGGTGTCCAGGTACACCTTCTGCACAAATCAAAAAGGGGGCTGAAACTCCCCGCTATTACTGCTCAAAAGACGCAAATTGATCTAGATCAACACACGCAGACGGCATCAAGCCATAAAGCTTTGTATGAAGTAGAAACGGCCGACAAAGTCTCCCCCATCCAATGGAGAAACATCGTGATGCCTTCACATATCCGCTGGTTCAAAGAGCTGGGTATCAACGATGTATCGCTGGTGGGTGGCAAGAACGCCTCGCTGGGAGAGATGTACCAGAACCTCACGACTGAGGGGGTATGCATCCCCAACGGCTTTGCCATCACCGTTGAGGCGTATCGTTATGTGCTTGATCACAATAAGGCCTGGCAGCCTCTGCATGCGGCACTTGACGGACTCGACCCCGCCAACATCAAGGATTTGCAGGCGCGGGGGAAAAAGGCGAGGGCGATTGTATATGGCTGTTCATTGCCGGAAGACCTAAAGACGGCGATTTTGCACAGTTATGCCCAACTCAAAAAAGAATACGGCGAAAACATTTCATTGGCAGTGCGTTCCTCGGCGACCGCTGAAGATTCGCCGCAGGCCTCATTTGCCGGGCAGAACGACAGCTATCTCAACATTGCCGGTGACGATGATCTGCTTGATGCCTACAAACGTTGCCTGGCATCCAACTTTACCGACCGCTCCATTCACTACAAATACGACAATGGCTTTGATTACTACAAGGTCTATCTCGCCGTCGTGGTCATGAAAATGGTGCGTAGCGATATCGGGGCCAGTGGCGTGATGTTTTCGCTGGACACGGAAACAGGCTTCAGGGATGTCGTCTTCATCAATGCCGTACTGGGGCTTGGCGAGAATGTGGTGCAGGGCACAATCGACCCCGACAGCTTCTATGTGCACAAACCCAGCTTTCTCCAGGGATATCGGGCGGTCTTGAAGCGCAGCCTGGGCAGCAAAGCAAAGAAGATGATTTTTACCGACACGCTCAATACCGGCAATATCGCGGTGGAATACACCGAGAATATTGACACGCCCCACGAAGAACGAACCCGCTTTAGCCTCTCTGATGCGGATGTGATGGTGCTGGCCGACTATGCCATCAAGGTTGAAAACCACTACTCGAGCAAAGCCGGTTTTTACAAGCCCATGGATATGGAATGGGCCAAAGACGGGATCGATGGCCGCTTATATATGGTGCAGGCGCGACCGGAAACGGTGGAATCGCAAAAGAAAGGCAGCGTGCTTGAGATTTACCATCTCAAGCAAAGATCAACAGTGCTGCTCAAGGGCAGGGCGGTCGGTACCCGAATTGGCGCCGGCAAGGCGCGTGTCATCAACGATGCCAAGCATCTCAGTGATTTCCAACCGGGCGAGGTGCTGGTCTCAGATACCACGGCACCCGACTGGGAACCTGTCATGAAGACCGCAGCGGCTATTGTGACGAGCCGGGGCGGCCGTACTTGTCACGCCGCCATCGTGTCGCGTGAACTGGGCATTCCCGCCATCGTGGGAACCGCAAACGCGGCAGAGAAAATAGAAACCGGCACACCGATCACCATTAGCTGCGCCGAAGGCGAAACCGGAAACGTCTATGAAGGCATTCTGGATTTTGACATTCAGCACACCGATCTCAGCCAGCTGGGACATCCAAAAACAAAGATTATGATGAACCTGGGCAATCCTGATCAGGCCTTTAGTCTTGCCTCGCTACCGGTGGATGGCATTGGTCTGGCGCGTATGGAATTCATTATCAATGAGTACATCAAGGTGCATCCGATGGCGCTCGTACACCCGGAAAAGGTGGATGACACGACACGCGAAAAAATCGCTGCCCTGAGTATTGCTTACAATGATCCTGCGGACTTTTTCGTCAAGACCTTGGCCGAAGGCGTCGCCACAATTGCGGCGGCGGTGTATCCAAAACCCTGCGTCGTGCGCATGAGCGACTTCAAAAGCAACGAATACGCGACCCTGCTGGGCGGTCAGTATTTCGAGCCGGAAGAAGACAACCCGATGATCGGCTTTCGTGGGGCGTCCCGTTATACCCATAGTGCCTATGCCGAAGGTTTTGCGCTGGAATGCGCGGCAATGAAGCGGGTGCGCGACGAGATAGGCCTGACTAACGTCAAATTGATGATCCCTTTTTGCCGCAGAGTGGAGGAGGGTGAAAAGGTGTTGGCAGCGATGGCCAGCCATGGCCTCAAGCGCGGAGAGAACGGACTGGAGGTCTACGTCATGTGCGAGATCCCCAACAACGTCATCCTGATCGACGCCTTCGCCAAACTGTTCGACGGGTTCTCCATCGGCTCCAATGACCTGACCCAATTGACGCTCGGCGTGGATCGCGATTCGGAAATCGTCGCCTTCGATTTCGATGAACGCGATCCGGGAGTGAAACAGATGATTCGTCTGGCGGTGGAGGGAGCAAAACGCAACGGCCGCCACTCCGGTATCTGCGGACAGGCGCCGTCTGACTATCCCGAGATGGCTGAATTTCTGGTGGAAATTGGCATCGACTCGATAAGCCTCAATCCGGATGCAGTGCTCGCCACGACTCGGCATGTTCTGGCGGTGGAAAAGCGCCTGTCACTTAATCGCACACCGTAAAGCCGTTGCCGCATGGCCCGCCTGATCAAGATCCGCAAAACTGCCGATTACATTGAGGTGTCGACGTGTATGCCTTCTTGCCACGTGAGTTGCCGGAGCAACTCTGCACACTGACCGAGCTCGCGCTTAACCTGCGCTGGACCTGGAATCATGCACTCGACGACCTGTGGAAATCGATTGACCCAGAACTTTGGGAGCGCACCCATAATCCGTGGATGATTCTGCAGAATGCTTCGCAGCAGCGTCTTGACGAACTCTGCCGAGATGCCCATTTCTCGCAGAAACTGGCGCACGCCATTGCAGAGCATCGGAGTTATCTCGACGACTCAGGCTGGTATGCGCAGCGGCAACCGGCTGGCGATTCGGCGCGTATCGCTTATTTCAGTATGGAGTACGGTCTGAGTGAGGCCTTTCCGCTCTATGCCGGCGGACTCGGTGTGCTTGCAGGGGATTACCTCAAGACGGCGAGCGACATGGGCGCTCCAATCCTTGGGGTGGGTTTGCTCTATCAGGAAGGCTATTTTCGGCAATACATCGACGCGCAAGGCAGGCAGCATGAGGCCTATCCTTACAACGATGCCACCAGCCTGCCGATTCAGCCAACCATCGGAAATGAAGGAGCCTGGCTGAAAATCGTGCTGCAACTTCCCGGTCGCACTTTGTATTTGCGTATCTGGCAGGCCATTGTCGGACGTACGCGCCTGTACCTGCTGGACAGTAACGATCTGCGCAACGGTGCCGCCGACCGCGGTATCACCTCTAAGTTGTACGGCGGTGGCTCGGAAATGCGTTTGCTCCAGGAAGTGGTGCTCGGCATCGGTGGCTGGGCGGTACTCGACGCACTGGGGATCGACGTGGACGTGTGCCACCTTAACGAAGGTCATGCCGCACTGCTTGTGCTGGAACGTGCCCGTCGCTTTATGCACAAGATGGGAACATCGTTCTGGGAGGCGTGGTGGGCAACGCGTGCGGGTAATGTATTCACAACGCATACGCCAGTGGCTGCGGGTTTCGACTCATTTCCACCCGCGCTTATTTACAAGTATGCGCGCGAGTTTCTCGAAGACTGTCGCATTTCATTGCGCGAACTGCTTGCGTTGGGCCGGCGTGATCCGGCGAACGACGATGAGCCGTTCAACATGGCTTTTCTGGCATTGCGTGGGTGCGCCCAGTGCAATGCCGTGAGTCGTTTGCATGGCGAGGTCAGCCGTCGATTGTTCAGTGATCTTTATCCACGCTGGCCGCTTCAAGAGATACCTGTAGGGCATATTACCAACGGCGTCCATGTACCATCCTGGGATTCAGTGTGGTCCGATCACCTGTGGACCAGCACCTGTGGCAAGGAACGTTGGCTCGGCACGGTGGAGTCTCTCTCAGGGACGGTCTCCAACAGTGATGACAGGGCCTTGTGGACGATGGCCGCCGAGCAACGCCGCGATTTGGTGCATTACACGCGTCACCGTTTGGCATGGCATCTTGGACAACGTGGCGAGTCACCGCTGCACGTCGAAGAAGCCGCGCAGGTGCTCGATCCCAATTGCCTGACGCTCGGCTTCGCGCGGCGATTCACCGACTATAAGCGACCGAATCTGTTGCTGCATGACCCGGAGCGCCTGAGTCGCCTGCTAACCGATGAACATCGACCGGTCCAACTGATCATCGCCGGTAAAGCCCATCCCAATGATGAGCAGGGCAAGCAGCTGATCCAGGCATGGATGGAGTTTGTTCATCGTCCAAATCTACGAAGGCATGTCGTGTTCCTGGAGGATTACGACATTGAACTGGCCCAACAGTTGGTGCAAGGCGTCGATGTCTGGATCAATACACCGCGACGACCATGGGAAGCCTGCGGCACCAGTGGTATGAAGGTTCTGGTCAATGGCGGACTGAACCTGTCCCAACTGGACGGCTGGTGGGCGGAGGCGTACCAGTCCACCTGCGGTTGGGCGATCGGCGACGACGCCCCCAGCGACGATGTCGCCGACGCCGAGTGCTTGTACCGCTTGCTCGAAGAAGAAGTAGTCCCCACCTTTTACATGCGCGACACGCAGGGAATTCCACGAGGATGGGTGCAACGCATGCGCGCCAGCATGTCGCACTTGGGGCCGCAATTCAGTAGCAATCGCATGCTGCTCGAATACCTGGATGGTTGTTACCAACCGGCGATCCAGGCTTTCCGACGCCGTAGCAAGGATATGGCCGAGCTCGCACGTGCGCTTCATGCCTGGCAGAAGGCGGTTGCCTTGGGATGGGACAACATACATTTCGGCACGGTCGATGCGAAACACGACGGCGAGCGGCTGTACATCAGCGTTCCAGTCTACCTGGGGGAGATCGCACCGGAGTGGGTAAGGGTGGAACTCTATGCCGCCCCGTACGATGAACACCCGGCAGAATGCCTGCCGATGAACGCTGTCGGGCCCATTCCCGGCGCCATTCAAGGCTATATCTTTTCTATCTCGGTCTCTGCCACGCGGCCCGTGGATGGCTACACCCCTCGGGTACGCGCCTGGCACTCAGACGCCTTTCTGCCAGCGGAAAATGCACTTATTGCATGGCAACGTTGACGCTGACCCGCCTTCACTCGACCGATCTCAATGTATTTCAGCTGGAAGATCAGCACGACGATGACGAGTCCATTTGAATGGGTGATTGCGCACAACCACTAAACACCTAGACACCCTCTGGAAGCTTCGACTGCATCCTTTCTCTTCTATCCAGTTTGCGTCCGTCCACGACGAAGGAACCATCACCCACTGAATGAATGGTTCGTGTCTCTTTGCGTGAATCGTCGATGTAGGCGGCGAGGCCTTCGAGGACAACAATATTGTGTTTCTCGATGACATCGATAACGTTGCATTCGATATTGGCCAAGCACTCCTTAATCAAGGGTGACCTGACATGTTTGCCTTTCACGGGCGTCAATCCGAATGTTGCAAACTTGTCTGTGTCCGCACCGGAACAGGTCCCCACACCAATAACGCAATCGATCAAATCGACGGTGGGGATTGAAATGACGCACTCCTTGGTTTTCAGAAGCGCGGCGTATGAATAGTTCCAGGGGCCGGTGGTCATGGCGAAAGTCGGCGTGAAGCCCATCACCATGGTCCACGAAATGGTCATGATGTTGTTCTTCTGGCCGTCATTTGTGGTGACGAAGACCACCGGGCCTGGCTCCATCAGTGTGAATGCTGTGTTGATTTTCATCTTTTTCAACGTCAGGCACTCCCATTGGCTCAGATCAGCAGCTTCATCCGCTCAGACGGAATCGAATGCTCCATTTTCAGCCAGCAAGGTGGCTATCTGGGCGGTGCTGTCGAGTACGTGCACGTGCTGCGTCACACACTCGGGCAGCAGGCGAAATGGCGGCACGCTGTCAGAGATCGCAATGTGCTCGAAAAGCGGCGGGTCGAACAGTTGGCTGCCCGCCGTAAACAAACCATGGGTCGCCGCGGCGAATAATCGGGTGGCTCCACCCTTTTGACAGGCAAGACCCGCATGCTTCAGCGTTTCACCGGTACTGATCAGGTCGTCGAAAACAATGGCTGTCTTACCCGATACGTCGCCCACCAAGAGGGTGCCCGTCAGCGTCGCGTGAGCACGGTGCTTTTCCATCAGCGCACTGCCCACTGAGCGTCCCAGTTGTCGTTCGAGGGCCTGACGAAACTGTTCGGCGCGCTTGGCACCACCGGAATCCGGGGACACCGCTACCACGTCGGCGTCGCCGACGAACCTGGCGAAATGCTCGGCGAATAATTCTGTGCACTGCACGTTCCACGCAGGAATGCGAAAGGCATTGTCGAACGCGGCCGGATTATGCACCTCCAGGGCAACCAGACGATCAACGTGGCAGGCTTCAAAAATGGTCGCCAGGTAGCGGGTGATCGTTGGGTCTTGAGGTTGGCTGCGACGATCTTTGCGTCCGTAACAGAGGTAGGGTGTTACGACTTGCACATGGCGAGCACCGGCATCCTTGAGTGCTCCGCAAAAGAACAACAGGCGACACAACTTATCGTTAGCGCTCTGCCGATCATCCCCATACAAGGAATGGAACACCACGACCTCGCGACCGTTAACCGACGCCAGCGGTCGGCATTTATGTTCGCCATCTTCATAGTTGCGTTCTTCATGAAGGGCCAGTTGGCAGCCAAGCCGCTGCGCGACGCGGGTTGCATAGTGCTCACTGCCTTGCAGGGCAAAAAGAAGCGGGCGGTCAGTGAGCATGCATTGGCTCCTTTGAGGTTTATCGAACAGTTGCGCCATCATCGGACAGCGCCATGCCGTAACACTTCAATGCAGAACTCCATTTCGTAGGGCGGGACGTTGCATTCGACGATGTCATGGGCGGCAACTTGCAGATGCACGCCGATAATGTCGGCACGGATCGGTTGCTGGCAAACATGCCGATCAACCAATACCGCCGTGTAGACCCGACGGGCCCCCAGTTGCGCCAGATAGGCACAGGTGCGCAGGAGTGAATGGCCCTCAAAAAGCACATCGTCGACAACAAGCAGGGTTGTATTGGCAAGGTCCAGCGCGCCCAGAAGCGGGTTCTCGGTCAATTCCGTGTGTGCATGCAGGACCTTGAGGTCATCGGCATAGCGCTTGACCTTCAGGGGGTACAGCGGCAGTTCTGGCTGGCCGGTCTGACGCGAAAGATGCTGCTGTAAGCGCTGTGCCAGAGGCTCGCCGCGGCGCTGGATGCCAATCAGTGCCGATTGAGCGGGCGGCAACAATATCGCCGCTTGGCGCGCCATCGCCTGCAGCACGCCATCGAGTTCATCGCTGTCGTACAAGCGCAACCGCTGACTCGCAAGTGGGGCAGACATTGCCGTCTCCTGTCGAAACCAATCAACCGCCAAAAAGTGCGGGGCCACTGCCAACGTAATCCCGCTCGGCTCGGCCCTATTGATATTGATCAAGTACGGAGAAATGAAATGTCAATCCATGAGCGGCGTTAGTCCATTGATCGGTCTTGCGCAGGGATTTGATATAAATCAACGCCTGGGCGACATCAACGGAGGACTCTGAATCAAACGCTGGCGTCTGATCCGGCGCGTCAAGTCCCCCCTGTCTGGAGTCAGATCATGAGCCAATATCAACGCTTGTTGCTCATCATCAACCCGGCCCTGCGCCATTCCCCTGCGATAAACCATGCGGCCGCCCTGGCCAAGGCCAGCGGCGCGAGCTTGCATATTGCTGCGTTTATAAAGCCGTTGAAGATACTGTCACTGCTTGACGAAGGCGAGCAGGAAAAGGCCCTGGAAAGCTATCGTCAGGACCATCGCGACTGGCTGCAGAACCAGGCCACCAAACTCCACGCTCTCGGGCTCGAAGTGACGACGGAGGTGGCGTGGACCGATGACATGAAGCAAGACATTCTTGATCGCGTCACGGAAATGCAGCCCGACCTGTTGATCAAGGAAGTGCAACACGAATCAGCGCTCAAACGCGCGTTCTTCACTCCGCTGGATTGGCATTTGTTGCGCCACTGCCCAATACCGATCTATCTGGTGGGCGGCGGTGGCCATGCCTTGCCGCGCAAGGTCGTGGCGGCGGTTGACGCTTCGGATACGGCGCCTGCAAACAGCGAGCTGAACGAGCGGATCATTCAGCAAGCCACCAACCTGGCGTTGCAGTGCGATGCCGAGTTGCACCTGCTGTATGCCTGCGATCTTTCTGGGGTCTATCTGGCGGACATGGGGGGGCTGGCGCTTCAAGACATCACCAAAGAGTTGCGCACCACCGAGGAACAATCGTTCATTAAATTGGCCGGTCGGTATGGCGTCCCCTCTGACCGTCGGCATTTTGTTCTCGGACACCCGGTCTCGGCGTTGAGCGATTTTGCCAGCGAGCAGAAGGTGGATGTGATCGTGATGGGCAGAGTCCAGTATCACGGCCTGGAGAAGCTGCTGGGCAGCACGACCGAACACATTCTGTACCAGGTGCCTTGCAGCGTTCTGGCCGTCTAGATCGGGCCAGGCCATGTTGAAACGAAACGACAGGCGTCATCGCCTGGGGAGGTTTTTCATGAGTCAAAGCCCCTCATTGCAAACCACGTTGAAGGACCGGAAAGAAGCCGGTCGACGTCTGGTGGAACCGTTGCTCAAATACGCACAGCGCCCCGATGTCATCGTCCTCGCCTTACCCCGTGGCGGCGTTCCGGTCGCCTATGAAGTGGTCAAGGCCCTGGACGTGCGCCTGGACCTGATGCTGGTGCGCAAACTGGGCGTGCCGTCCAACCCGGAGTTCGCCATGGGCGCCATCGCCAGTGGCGGTATCCAGATCCGAAATGAAGAAGCGCTGCGGGCCCACCCGATTTCCCCGGCCGCATTCGACGCCGTGGTCGCGCGTGAAACACGGGAACTGCAGCGGCGCGAGTTGCTGTACCGGGGCGCCCGGCCACCCTTACAGCTCAAGGGGCAGGTGGTGATTCTGGTGGATGATGGCCTGGCGACGGGCGCCTCGATGATGGCGGCGATCCGCGCGGTGCGTATGCAGGCACCTGCTCGTATCGTCGTTGCCGTGCCGGTTGCGCCGCTGGAAACGGTGGACACGCTGAGCTTCGAAGTCGATGAGGTGATCTGCCCACTCATGCCTGAATGGATGATGTCGATCGGGTATTGGTACTTGAATTTCCCCCAGACCTCGGACGAAGAAGTCATTGATTTGTTGCAACTGGCCTGGCAGCGAGAAGCCGCCACCAGCGCCAAGGTTCAGGGGAACGTCGATGACTGAGTCGCACTATCGACAGCTGGACCTGAAGGACGTTGAGTTATCAGCCGACTTGCGTCTGCCGGCCAACCCCTGCGGTCTGGTGGTCTTCGTGCATGGCAGCGGCAGCAGTCGTACAAGTCCGCGTAATCAGTATGTCGCCGAGTCGCTGGCCAGCAGGGGGCTGGCGTCGCTGCTGTTCGACCTGCTCACGGAGCCAGAGCAACGGCTGGACAACCTCACCCGGGAGCTACGTTTCGATATCGCCTTGCTCGCCAGGCGACTGGTGGAAGTCATCGACTGGGTCGGTCGGGACGTGAAGTTGCACTCGCTACGAATCGGCCTGTTCGGCGCAAGCACCGGTGCTGCGGCGGCGTTGTTGGCGGCGGCCGTGCGCCCGGAGGTGGTGCGTGCGGTGGTCAGTCGGGGAGGGCGCACCGACCTGGCGGGGGCTGCATTGTCGCAGGTGAGGGCACCCACTCTGCAGATCGTGGGCGCCCAGGACCCGGTGGTGCTCGAATTGAATGATCAAAGCAGTCATGCCTTGCGGTGTGAGCAGCAGCTGGAAATCGTGGCGGGCGCGACTCATCTTTTCGAAGAACCGGGCGCCCTTGAAGAAGTCGCCAGACTCGCTGGCGACTGGTTCGAGAAGCATTTGCACGGCCCCGCCTGACAACGCCTGATCGGCCTCACACGCCAAACGGATAGGTTTCGTCTTCCGGTTCGAGTCTCTGGCTTTTCGGCAGCGCCAGTGCTGTCACGGGTTGGGTCTGTTCAATCCAGATCATGGCGTCGAACTGTTCGGCCAGCGTCGCTTCGAAGTAGTGACTGCCACGCTCGGTTTCAGGGCGGTAAATCACCCCGATGGCCCGCTCCAGCAATGGTTTGGACAACACACGGCGCAGCGCTTTGCGCGTTGGGTCTCGCCAGTCGGTCAATGACGCCGGCACACCCGCCATTAGGAACTGGTGCTCCCAACTGTCCGGGCGAGAGGGCCGGATGTCCTTGATGAGCATGTCGCCGTCCCAGTCATCGGCCGCGGCCACCTGGCCACGGTCGGTGCTCATGCCGATCAGAACAGCATCGCGCCCATAAGCACTGCGGCACAGCTGACCGATGTTGAACTGACCCTTCCAGCCCATTTCCGTCGCAGCCGCGTTGCCAATATGAGAATTGTGCGCCCAGACCACGGCTTTGGCTTGTGGACCCCGGTGCTCAAGCAGTGCCCGAAGTGTGTCGAACATGTGCCGGTCACGCAGGTTCCACGAGGCGGTCGACCCTCGATAAATCGCACGGTAGTACTGTTCCGCCGCCTGCACCACCCGAGCATTTTGCGCCGCATTGAAGAATGCCTCGTCGTTCTGGATGAGCCCGGCCAGTTGTTCAGCCAGCATGGCGTCGAGCTGTTCGATCACCGGTTGCTCACAAGGCATCAAGCCGGCACGTTCGACGAAGTGACCATACAAGGCGGGATCATCCTGCCAAGGGGTCAGACAGCCATAGCGCCGCCGGGCTTCGTGGGCCAGCTGTGGGTCGACCCGGTCCAGATAACTCAGCACCTCATGGATGGAGTTGCGCAAGCTGTATACGTCCAGCCCGCGGAACTCGACGCGACGTTCAGTGGCGAGGGTATGGTTGTATTGATGCAGCCAGTGGGCGAATGCTCTCACGTCGGTGTTACGCCACATCCAGGTCGGGAATCGGCTGAAGATGTGACGTTTCCACGCCGAGTGTGCCAACCCCCGGACATACTGGTCGACATGGCCTGCGTCCGGCCAGTCGGCTTCAACGGCCACAATGTTGAACCCGTGTTGCTCAATCAGCCTTTGGGTGATCGCTGCCCGGGTTCGATAAAAATCACTGGTGCCATGACTGGCCTCACCAATCATCACCACGCGCGCATCGGCATAGCGATCGAACATTTCACCAAAGGCGGATGAGTCCAGCGCCGGCAGAGGCTCGGCGTATTGGCGCAGAAGCGGTGCGATGGCAGCCTGGTCAATGTGCCGAGGTGAGCCATACAGGTTATCCAGCATGTCTTGGGAGGGTGTGTTCATGACCGTCGTCCCCGTAAGGGTGGGTTACCGCCAGCGGTATTGCGCTTGCGCACAACTGCCGGAAATCGATCCGCAGGTCCTTGACACATTGTGTTTAAACGCAAGCTTTTGTGTCGCTTCATCACCTGTTTGAGTATTCCTACACCTTGCTCCAGATAAACAATTGAGTTTCGTCAATAAAGGGTGCAAAGCCTTAAGAGAAGGTGTCGTGATCCAGTATTCGCTGATTGCCGAATATGACCTGACGCGATGGGCGTTATTCTGAATGCAGGCTCGCAAGGCTCATTCTGCTCTGACCTTGTAAATGGTCTGCGTCTAGCTAGGCTCCAGCCTAGGGCTGTCATCAGCAGAGGGAATTGAACGGCAGGTGAAGGACGCGTATTGATCCGCTGAACACAGGGGCGTAGATCATGGAAGCATTTGGCATGAAGAGTTTTTTCAACCGATCACATCTTGCTCTTGCCCTCTGCTTGGCAACGCTCATGGGGTGTACCCGTACGAGCGAAGAGCCATCGCAAACAACCTCGCCCATGTCCGGTATCGTCATGAACGACCAGGTTTGCGCCCAATGCCATGGACAGACGGGAGAGTCCTTCTCGCCATTGTTTCCCAAGTTAGCCGGGCAGCAAAAAGAGTACCTGAAGTTGCAGTTGGCTGACTTCAAGGACCATGCACGCAGTGATAAAACCGGGACTCAGTACATGTGGGGATTTACCCATCTGACGCAGACCCAGATAGCCGAACTGGCCGACTATTTTTCAAGTCAGAGCCCCATGAAGGCGGATGCTGACACACCCGATGCCCGCGGTGAATTGATCTTTCGCCAGGGCTTGCCTGGGGCGGGCGTCGCGCAGTGCAGTTCGTGCCACGGTGCTGACGGTCAGGGAGATGGCCCGATTCCCCGCCTGGCGGGTCAACATGCGGCTTATATGAGTCGCCAGATCAAGGTGCTTCAACAGACCGAACTGCGCCCCCGGGACGCCCTGATGAAGCAACATCATTCACTGTCGGATGCGGATGCCGAATCTGTCGCCCATTACATGGCAACACTGGGGGCAAAAAAATAATGGCTTTCGCTGACAGCGCTCAAGTCGTTTTACAGGTACAGGCCGTGAATCACCTGACGGGTATCAAAGGGATCGTTGCGCGTTTCGAAGCCCAGGGATCTGGCCAGCTCGCGCATCGGGGCATTGCTGGAGGCGTCGACCGCATACATCTGGTGGAAACGGTTCTTGCGCGCGGCCCTGATCAAATGTGCCATCAATAGCGTCCCCAGCCCCAGATGCTTCCATTGATCGGCGACTGTCACCGTACATTCACACTTATATTCGCCCGTGGCGACATAACGGCTGACGCCGATCTCGATCAATTGGCCATTTTCGTGGACCAATGCGATGTATGCCAGGCACTGCTTGTTCCCGGGGTCGTTGATCTGCGTGAGAAAGCGCATGTGCCGGGACTCAGGGCACAGCTGTTTGATGAAGCTGTACTCTCGCTCGCGGTCTTTTTCCGTCAGTTGCCGGATCAACACGTGACGACCATCCTTGAGCGCTTCGATCCAGTATTTCCCAGTGACTTTGGAATAGGCTTCAGAGGCCCGATCATCAGGGTCTTTGACAGTGATCATGATGCGATCCTCCAGCCGTCTTCAAAGGTTGGCGCGCAGTGGCAAATCTCGCGATTCACTTCTTTCTACTCCGCTGACTGCGCCTGAATATGATCTGGATCAGCTCTCTTGTGACAGCGCGCTCAATTGCCTGGATTTGATGTAAATCAAACAGGCAAAGGGCGCAACAAGCGCAGTCTTTAAACATGGCCACGCTATGGGCCGGTGTGTAGAGGAGGTGTGTCATGGCCCACTATCAACGCTTGCTGCTGATCGCCAACCCAAACCTGAAAGAGGCCCCAGCCTTGCTACGTGCCATCGCCCTGGCCAGGGCCAGTGGAGCCATGCTGGATGTACGAGCCTTTATAGAACCGGCGCCCATGGCGCCAGTGTGGGAAGAGAACAGAGACGAGGAGGGGGATCAGCGATATCAGCGCCATTATCTCCACTGGAGGGACCAGACACTTCAGCGTCTCAATGCACAGGGATTAGAGGTGAACGTGCAAGTTGTCTTTACCTGCGATCCAGTGCTCGACATCTTGAAATGTGTAGAAGCGCTCAAGCCCGACCTGGTCATCAAGGATGTCACGGCAGACCCGGTACTTGGACGGGTGTTCGTTACACCTTTGGATTACCATTTGCTGCGTGGATGTCCCGTTGCGTTGCACCTGGTCAACCAGGTCCATCATGAGTTGCCTCATCGGATCGTCGCCGCTGTGGACCTGTTTGATACGGTCACACAAATCCATGATGTGAACGATGCCATTATTCAGGCAGCTCATACGCTGGCCGTGCAATGCGACGCATCGCTGCACCTGCTTTACGCCTATGATTTATCGCCTGCATTCAATGGCGATACGCCGCTGATCACCGGCGGCTGGAATGTGGCCTTCATGGATGGGTTGCGAGAGTCCCTTCATCAGGCCTTCAACACCCTGGCTGAGCGCTATGGCATTGCTCCAGAGCGCCGGCATTTTTTCATGGGGCTGCCGATGCCGGTGATCAGTGCAGTTGTCGATGATTACCAGGTTGACGTCGTGGTGATGGGCACCGTGCATCGGGTGGGCACTGATCGATTCATCGGCAGCACTATGGAGCGCGCGCTGTATTCGTTGCAGGGCAGCATTCTGGCGGTCAGACAATCCAATTCCTGCGTCGAAGAAAACTTGTGATCGCAGCATTAACGCGCGCCTTGTTTCAGTCTTTTGCAATGAACATAAATAAGCCCCCACCGGTTTCCCGACAGGGGCAGGGCAGCCTGGGACTCACTCGCCTTTGATTGGCACGACTTTATCCGCTTTCATGGCCTCGGGCTTTTTCGGCAGCGAGATGCTCAGCACTCCCTTGCTGAAACTCGCGTCGATCTTCTCGGCATCGACACCTTTGGGCAAGTTGAACACCCGCTCGAAGGAGCCGTAGTGACGCTCGCTGAGGTGATAACCCTTTCCTTTCTCTTCCTTGTCCTCTTTCTTTTCGCCCTTGATGATCAGGCTGCCGTTGGACAGTTTGATCTCAATGTTTTTCTGATCCATGCCGGGCAGCTCAGCTGTGATTTCGTAGCTTTTGTCTTTCTCGCAGATGTCCACGGCAGGCAGGCTATGGCCGATCAGTTCCCGTCGCCAGAGCGGCTCGACATCAAACAGCCCGCGACCGAATGGCGACAGCCCCGAGCCGCGATTGAAGTCTTCGAACAGGTGATCAACCTGTTGCCGAAGCTTTTCCAGGGGGCGCCAGACGTCTGTTGTCACTGGATGCTGACTGGCTTTGTCGTCGCTATGAACCGGTACTTTTTTTTCACTGTTGCTCATTTTGATTTCCTCCTCTTGGGTAATAGAGATGGATCGCGAACACCCGTTTGGCGGTCCACCACGACAGAACAAACACGTGATACTGACCTTACAAGGCCAGTGTCCCGGACCACAGCATCCAGCCGGCGAAGGCTGCGGCCGTCCAGATAATGATCAACAGCCCGGTCTCAGGGCCGCTGAGCGGTTGTCCCTGGCGAGACCTGATGGTGGCCAGGTAAATCAACGAACCGGGGGCGTAGAGCAAAGCGCTGAGCAACATGTATTTAGGCCCGGCGGCATACAGCAGCCACAGGCAATACAGCGTCGCGACCGCGGCGATGGCCATGTCACGCAGTTGCAAGGCGCGGTGGCCGGCGTAGGTCTGGCCCTGCAAGGTCAGTTTCAGCGCATACACACCGCTGAACAGGTAGGGCAGCAGAATCATCGAGGTGGCCAGGGAAATCAGCGCAAGGTAAGTGGCGCTCGAGTACAGCGTCAGTAACAGGAACAGTTGAATGCAGCCGTTGGTGATCCACAGTGCATTGGCCGGTACACCTTGGGTGTTTTCCACGGCGAGCGTACCTGGCATCACCTTTTCCTTGGCTGGTGTGAACACCGACTCCGCTGCGAGCAGCGTCCAGGCGAGCAGGGCGCCCCCCACCGAAATGATCAAGCCGATGCTGATCAGCACCGCGCCCCATGGCCCGGCGGCAGCCTGAAGTACGCCGGCCATCGAAGGGTTTTTCAGGGCGGCTAACTCCGGTTGTTTCAAAATGCCCAGTGACAGCAGCGACACCGCAATCAACAGCAACAGGGTGATGACAAAACCGATGACGGTGGCGCGACCGACGTTGGCGCGTTCTGCGGCGCGGGCGGAGAACACGTTGGCGCCTTCGATCCCGATGAACACCCAAACGGTGACCAACATAGTGCTTTTGACCTGATCGAGGGTGCTGCCCAGCGCGGGCGAGCCCCAGAAATCGACAGTGAAGGTTTCACGCTGGAAGGCCGCGATCACCAGGCCGATAAACAGCAGTAACGGTACGATCTTGGCTACCGTGGTCAACGCGTTGGCCCGGGCCGCAGTGCGCATCCCTCTGAGGATCATCCAGTGCAACGACCACAGCACCACGGACGCGCCGGCAATCGCCGCTTTGTTATTGCCTTCACCGAACAGCGGGAAGAAATAACTCAGCGCCGCGAACAAAATCACCAGGTAGCTGACGTTGCCGATCCAGGCGCTGATCCAGTAACCCCAGGCTGAGTTGAACCCGAGGAATTCGCCACCCAAGGCACGCGCATAGGCAAACACACCGTTATCCAGAGCCGGTTGACGGTTGGACAAGGTTTGATAAACCAGCGCCAGCGACAACATGCCGACACCGGTGATCAACCAGCCAATCAGAATGGCTCCGGCGCCGGCACTGGCCGCCATGTTTTGCGGCAGGCTGAAAATGCCGCTGCCGATCATCGAACCGACCACCAGCGCAATCAGCAAACTCAAGGACAAGCGTTTGGGCTCCACCTTTCGCAAACTGCCTGCAAGTGGGTGGGCAGTCGGCGGGATGACCGGTTGGGTGCCTTGCAGGTGCGTAGCCATGGGAGCCTCCACGAAACGAGAGTTTCTGCACACATCGAATGCGATGCGTGCGAATGCTGACTCTAATGTCTACGTGTCCGTCCAACGCCTGATTGATTTAGATCAGAAAGACGGCAAACACCCGATTTGCCCGGGCACAACCATGACTTGTGTTGTATCGAACGCCGAAATTGCGGCGCCCCGGGGACACGAAAGGCATTCGAGTCCTAAGCTCTACCTCGATGAACGACAGATGTTTTTACAGCGAGGCATGCACATCGCTTTTAAGGAACTCACTTCAATGCTCAGTAAGTGGCTGGACCCCGTTCTGTTGCTGCTCACCGCACTGACGCTGCTGGCCGGCGGCATTGCGTATGTTGCGCAAGCACCTGATTGGGCATCGAGGTGTTGGGCCGCGGGAAGTCTGGTGATGTCTGCGGTACTGCTCGTTGAAATCGTCAGGCGCCTGGCCCGGCGCGAGGCCGGTGTCGACCTGATCGCGCTGCTGTCGATCACTGCCGCCCTGGTCTTTGACCAGACACTGGTGGCGGCGGTGATTGCCTTGATGCTGGCGACTGGACGGACCCTGGAGTTTTTCACCAAGCAACGCGCTGACCGTGAGCTTCGTGCGCTCATCGACCGGGCGCCACGTTTTGCCTGGCTGCAGGAGGAGGGCGGCTTGCGCGAGATTCCGGTTGAGCAGGTCCAGCTGCATCAAACATTGTTGGTGCGGATGGGAGAGGTGATCCCGGTCGACGGTCGGCTGCTAAGTCCTGCGGCCATTCTGGACGAATCGGCGCTCAGCGGTGAGTCGCTGCCTGTCACCCGTCGAGAAGGAGAGCAACTGCCCAGCGGCGTTTCCAACGTCGGTGCGCCCATCCTGCTAATCGCCACGCGAACGGCCGCGCAGAGTACCTACGCGGGCATCGTGCGGCTGGCCGAGGAGGCACGTCGTTCGCGCGCACCTTTCGTGCGCCTGGCCGACCGCTATGCCTTGTTCTTCATCCCACTGACATTGCTGATCGCCGGATTGGCCTGGCAATTGAGTGGCGATCCTTTGCGCGCGCTGGCCGTGCTGGTGGTGGCCACACCTTGCCCTTTGATTCTGGCCGTACCGATTGCCTTCATGTCGGGTATTTCGAGGGCAGCGCGGCGCGGGATCTTGATCAAGGACGGCGCGACCGTGGAAGCGCTGGCCGGGGTCAAACAAGTGTTTCTCGACAAGACCGGCACGCTGACCAGCGGCCATGCGCGCCTGCAGTCGATAGAGGTCAACGGACTGGGCGATCCGCAGCGCCTGCTTGCCCTGGCCGCTTCGCTGGCACAGGCCTCGACGCATCCTGTTTCCCAGGCAATTGTTGAAGCGGCCCATCAGCGCCAGTTGCTGCTCAGCGTCCCGCAGACAGTAGAAGAAAGCCCAGGCTCTGGTCTTTGTGGGCGCGTCGATGGCGTGCAGGTGCGTTTCGGCACATTGTCTTTTGTTCACAAAGCGCCCCCTGAAACCGACTGGGTCGCCGCCATGCTGCGCCACATGGATTACCTGGCGTGCAGTGGAAGCTTCATCGACGTGGATGGCAAACTCGCAGGCCTGCTGGTTTTCTCGGACAAAGTTCGACGCGAAACACCGCAGACGCTGCGTCGACTGCGTAACAGGGGCATCGAAAAGATCGTCATGCTCACCGGGGATCGCCTGGAAACCGCGGAGATGATTGCGCTGTCTGCCGGGATTGACGAGCTGCGTGCCGGGTTGACCCCCGAGGATAAAGTGCGTGCCGTACAGCAAGGTTGCCTGCGCGCTAGCACACTGATGGTCGGCGACGGCATCAACGATGCCCCGGCGCTGGCGGCGGCCAACGTCGGCGTAGCCATGGGGGCGGGCGGTGCCACGGCTTCTGCGCAAGCCGCTGGCGTTGTGCTGTTGGTGGATCGTCTGGATCGCCTGGTCGAGGCGTTGGACATTGCCCGACGAACCCGCTACATCGCACGCCAAGGTGTGCTGGTCGGGATGGGAATGTCATTGCTGGCCATGGCGGCAGCCGCCTTTGGCTACTTGCCGCCGCTGATTGGCGCCGTGGTGCAGGAGGGCATCGACGTCGCGATCATCATTAACGCCTTGCGGGCATTGGGGCCGTTATGGGCGTTGAGGAAACGAGACCTTACCGCAGAGCACATCGATCACCTGCAAGACGAACACCAGCAACTCTCCACCGTGCTGAGCGATCTGCACCAACTGGCCAGCGACTTTGCCCAGCGCCCACTTGCGCAAGCACAGACAGACTTGCAGGAACTGGTCGACAAGCTGCAAACATCACTGGCGCAGCATGAACACGAAGATGAAAACACACTGTACCCGCTGCTGACGCAAAGCAGGCCGGGGGAGGACCCGATGTCGGCCATGAGTCACGTGCATCGAGAGATTTTTCGCCTCATCCATTTACTGGTGCGCATGAGCGGCGACTTCAGCGCCGACCCTGCGACAACGCCTGCTGATGAGATTCAGCATCAGCTGATCCGTCTGGATACCCTTGTGCGACTGCACTTTGATCAGGAAGAGGAACTGTTCCGTTATCTGGACGGGCGCTAGAAGGTTGCCAACTCGACTAAATGGGTATTTAGTCGAGTTATGTCGCTAAATACTGCAAACATGCAGATATATACGTCGATAACGCTAAATAGGGGTTCCATAATGGCTTTAAAGACACCCAGGATAGAAGACCTGATCGCAGCGCTCGATCTGGAGCGCCATTTGGAAGGCGGCTACTACCGCAGAACGTATCAGTCAGACGATCAAAGCATGGTCACAACAACCGGTGGCCAGCGTTACCGAATGACGTCGATTTTCTATCTGCTAACGAAAGATTCTCCCGTTGGCCATTTTCATCTCAACCAGTCCGATATCGTTCATTACTACCATTTGGGTGACGCCATCGAGTACTCGCTGATTTTTCCGGACGGTACATTGAAGACTGTCTTGATGGGTAGCGATGTCATCGCAGGAGAATGTTTGCAGCTGAATGTACCTGGCGGCGTCTGGAAAGCTTCGCGGCTTGTAGAGGGATCGGCAGGATTCGGTTTGATCAGTGAAGCGGTGTCGCCCGGGTTTGATTACGCGGATATGGAATTGGGTGCTCGAGAAAAGCTCAGTGAGCGGTTTCCTGAGTATTCGATGCTGATAGAAAGGCTTACACGCGGATAAGGGCTTGAGGTGAAAGTACTCAGAAGAAACGATGACCCTATCCCCATAGCGCCCAGTTGCAAGCCTAATCAAGAGCTTAACAAAATCCACTCCGCGATTGCTCAGTCGATATGGTCAAAGTTCCTTCTAATATTGGGAAGTGATTCCGTACCTATAGCATCACTAAGAAGTAATTGTATCCATAGGGAATCACTAACCAATAAAATTCACATAATAATGCAGATTACAAGGCGGGTGGCACATAAAATCATTGAGACCACCTAACCTTTATATCTTACCGATCTTTGTATGCTGATTGAAGTTTCCAATAAGTCCTAGAGGGCGCCGTCTGTCGTAGTAAAATTTTGGGAAGCGATTTCGAACCCCTGCACCCAGCGAGATCCAGTCCGATGGCAACAATGAAAGGTCACCGCCGAAAGCAGCTAATGGCTAGTAGGAAGACGAGCGGCCACAACCGCAGTCTCTGGATGGCCTATAGCCCGAAAATGAATGTTGATCTCATCATCCTGGGCGACCTGGAAATCATTCATTGGGCTGCTGAGCTTGAGACGAGCTCGAGCGTGCTGGCCTACAGATTCGATGAGGATGTCGACATCAGCTTGAATGCGGATGACACCGATGACTTTACGAAGCTGAGAGGGATATGGGTTGAGCGCCGGGATGGCTCGTTCGCGCTCCATCAGATAGACGCCGAGGAGAAGCTCGACCCAGATCTCAAATCAATACCCATTCGTTATCGCCTCACTGATCAGGTCGTTCGCCACGCTCAGCTCGTTTCGATTACGTTCGCCCACCTCGCATTAGTCGCCTATCAGTTGGGCTTCTGGCTGAAAGTGATTGCTATGGCATCGCAGGTGAGGAGTTACGTACTTGACCATGAAACTGAGCTGGTGGGTACCCAAGTTCAGTTGAAGAAGGAGGGGACGATTCGGTCTCTCCTTGATGACGTGGATATCTCAGATCAAGCCATCGCGCTAGGTGTTATCTGCAGATTGATCATTGCTGGATCTGTGATGGTTGAGGTTGGCAAAAACGGCTTTGGTTACAACACCATGTGGCGCGCACCATGAGCAGACGCTCTCGCTCGCAAATCATCGATCTTATCCAGGCCACGATGCCTTGGGAAGAAGTCTCTGTGCAATCTTTGGAGCCGAATTCTGCCTACATCTACCGGCACAGGAAACAGGCGCTTGAGATGTACATGGATGGAAGTACGATCGAATCCATCAAGCATGCCACCAACATAGATGGCAGCTACTTAAAGAAAATGATAAAGCGCTGCCTGTTGTTAGCACCTGATCGATCTGTTTATGGTTACCGCGCACTCTTGCCTCATATTGCAATAAAATCCTACAGGCGTACGAAGGAAGTAGATGCGTCCCTCTGGCCTTCGGGCGCTGGGCTCTCGGGCGTTCTAGGGGCGACTTTCTCTCTTTACCCAAAACTTGAGTCAAAACTTAAAGATCTTATCTTGAAGAGGAAGCCCAAAGGAAAAAATAAAGAAGTGCAGTTCGAAATACGGCCTACAGATCTTCACATTGCCTTTATAAAAATTCTAAACGACAACGGGCACCCGACAGCGAAGTGGCCATTTAACACAAAGTATCGCGGCATTAGAACCCTGACGGCCTATGTGAGCAAAGTACGAGATCAAAATTTTGAGAGGGCTGTTCATATTACTGGTGATCGGGGTGCGATAGCGCATATACCTGTCGGTACGGGGCATTCCTCATTGACCAAGTCAAGGGGGCTGATGGAGATTATTGAGATTGATTCGTATGCATTCGATGCATTATTCATCTTGATACTTCAACATGAACATGGGTTTGAAACCTATCACATCTTGAAAAAACTGCACCTCCTTGCAGCAGTCGAGTCACTGACCTCGGCAGTCCTTTGGTTTTATGTAGTTCATGGTGACGACGTGACTGCTGAAGATGTCGTGGCACTAATACGCCAAATGCTTAGCGCTAAGCTCCCGATACCCGAGTTTACAATCAAGGATTTGGATATAAAACCGGGTGCGGGGTTTCCCGCAGAGGTGATTCCTGAGATGACACAGGTGGAGCCGTCGATAATTCGACTCGATAATGCGCTAGCCCACCTGGCTAATAAGGTAAGTGGGGAGCTCCGAAAGCAAATTGGATGCATAAATGAGTATGGTGTGCCTGGCCGCCCGGAAAGACGACCGAACATCGAACATAAATTTAAGCGAGTGGCTGCGGATTTAATTCAACGCTTTCCAAACACTACAGGTGCAGGCCCTGATAAAGGCAGAGCCGCTGATCCCGAACTAGCTGCTATTCAGTTCCGGGTCACCAGTGATGAACTCGATCAATTGGTCTACGCGTTCTTCGCTAACCTGAATGCGGAGCCGACCGAGGGCCTGCGGTGTATGTCCTCACTTGAAGCGGTCACACAGTTGGTAAGTGAGGAACATTATATTCCGAGGCGACCACCACTTGATATGCGTCAATCATTGGGGGTTGTTAGCGTGAAGCTACCGCGGACAGTCAAAGGTGGAGCCAAAGATGGCCATCGACCTTATATTAATTTTAAGAGAGCAAGATATACCTCGTCCAAGTTGATGGATAGTCCCGATCTCGTTGGGGGAAATATAATTATTGAAGTCAACGAGTCCGACATTCGAGTCGTTCAAGGGTTTCTGGAAAATGGCGCACCTATAGGGCCTCTCACAGTACAGGGGGACTGGGCAGAGTTCCCTCATAGCCTTAGAACCCGTGACAAGATCAACTCACTGCTGTGTCGGAAGGTCATATTTCGTACAAGTGGTGTTAACATTTGTGCGACCTACAAGCGACATCTGGAAGCAAAACTGGAAGCAGCTGCTGCGAGTAACAAGCAAGATCGAAGGTCGGCATCGGAGCTCGACAGGCTGAGAACTGAGCAATCTCGTAGTGCTTCCGAAGTTGAGAATAATGCTCAACCTGTAGCGCAGCAGCAGCCAGCCCCCCCTCTGACTCCAGAGGCTCCTATACCCGAGCGCGAGTTTCTTGTTCCACCTAGCAGCTTAGACCTCATCGAATTGGTCAAAAAGCTCTAAGAGGGCCTTATGAACACTTATGACCCTTACGACGTCGAGCAGCAAGAGACGCTCCTGTGGAACCACCCGTTAGTGACAAAGAACTATGTCGCACTCACTCCTAGCATGCCGCAGGTGCTCGGGATAGTCATGGACAGTGTAATGCTTCATAAGACGTGCCTAGTATTTAAGGCTTTCCCCCGGATGGGGAAAACTACGGCATGTAACTTCGTGATCAGCGCACTGAGTAGTCATCCTGCATTCAAGGACAGATTTCTGACGTGCGTCTCCGCGGATACAAACGGTAATCTGAAACGTCGGGAGAATATTGTCAAGAGTTTGGCCAGGTCATTGGGTTTTCGACTGCCTAAGAGAATAGATATCGGGATATTGCGAGTAGATGTACTGAATGACATAGAAAGCACCCTGCGAAATAGGGGGGGGAGGCACTGGGTTCTATTCTTAGATGAGCTTCAAACGCTTACGATAGAAGACTTTGAGCAACTACAGTATATCCAAAATCAACTAGCTGTAGCTCATATTGACACTACGCTAATTGGATTTAGCCAAACACAAATTAGCTTTGCCATTGAGTTGCTTCAAAAGCAGAAGCGTGCGGAGTTGACTGCCCGGTTTCTTAGTGAAGTATTGGATCTGCCGTATTGCAAAGACCATGCTTGGATGACTGAAACTATGAAAGGGTACGATGAAGATTTTACTTATCCCGCCGGAAGCAGTTGCACCTACACTCAGTTTTTTCTACCGCAAGCTTATGCCGCTGGCTTTCGGCTTGCCAGCACGGCCTTAGACATTTATCAGGTGATGTCTGAGGATGTGAAAAAATATAATCTTCCTCTGCTTCCCACTGCATTTGTGTTTGAGGTTTTCAGGCTTATTCTGATTCGCTCCATGAAGCGAGACGCCCCGCAGTTTACTGTGACCCAAAAAATTATAGAGTCTGCCACGACAGAGTCACGGCTGAGCAGCTATGTAGAGATTCTCAAACAGAGCGGCGTGTTATGAAACCGCTGAAACCAGTTCATCTAATCTTTCTTAGGCCTCCGTTCAAATACACCTCTTCCTGGCTGATATTTCTCCATGTGATGAAATGGAACCATATTCGCGCTTTTCATGAGATTCGGGAACTTTTGGAGGTCGATGGCTGCGAGCCCGAGGAGTTCGGTCGTTGGTGGGACGGTGTTCAGGTACCTCATTCAGGACTGGAAGACGCATGTGGTCTCATGCGTAACGAGCTTAAATATTCGTTTTTAGATGGCTGGTTTCCTTTGCCCGAAGATTCAGAGTGTGAAACCCTAGCAATGAGGCCTCGACCCAGAATTCGACACTGCCCTAAATGCATTAAGTTGGGATACCATTCGGTAATATTTTACTTTGAACACATCACGCATTGTCCTTGGCATAATGAAGCCCTTGAATACTGCCAGCAATGCTCGGATGTGTTATCGAAGAAATGGCGCGGAAAGAAAGGGATCGCAGCTGCCGCAGAGAAATGTGAGCACTTGGGGGTAATCCTTGATGTCTTATCGGCAGAAGTGCCGCTTGAAGATTTCCATGTCGAGGTAGTCGTTTGGTGTAATGAACTTAAGGATTGGAGCGAGCGTGGTTCGCGACTTATAGGGCAGGACATGTATGAGGTAGTGGTGGCGGAGCCGTCAAAGCTACAAGACAAAGAAGTCGTCTTCAAATTCCTGGCAGATCGTGCATCGCCTGGACAGTTTTCAACTAATGTTGATGCTCCAGTTTCAATGTTGAAAATTCCTCTTTCAAAGCTCGCTTGGGAAAAGCCTTTTTATCACATTCTCAGTTCTCCTAGCGGCGAATGTATCACGTGGTATGAAAGCCTACGGGGAGCTCAGCCACGAGCTGATATCGAGGCTTCAGTATCAACCATCAAGTCTATTCGTAGGTATATATTTCGTCGCTATATACGCTATCATAGAAAGTGTTTGGCGCGTCTTGTTCGTACGGCCTCGGAGAACTGGTATGCCTTCAATCTTAATACTGTATGCCCTTGTGTGATGGCCTACTTGATTGTCATTTCTCGGCGCTGGGACGTCTCGCCTTGGGATTTGCTGCATATAAAAACAAGCCATTTGGATTCGTACGCAACATGCTGTGCTTGGCGTGGGGAAACCCTACAGTGCGAGTGCGAGCTAGGGATGTATAAGTTAATTGGCAACTTTTACAAGATGTGGAGCATACTTCGCCACTTTAGGGAAATAAATTGTCGCACGCTTGTACTGAGTTACAGGCATGACGGCAGTCTGCTTGGCTTTGTCGCTCCGATGATTTACGAAACCGCGCGCCGTTACCGAGACTATATCTACTGGGATGCGATCTTGTTCATGGAGGATCCAGAGATTGTACTCGCAAGAAGCATCCCCGACTGTGCTATCCGTCGTAGGTATCCGCTGAATGTGTGGCTAGGGCGCTATCCCTATTGGGTGCTGAGTAACAACAAGAATATTCTTTGTGCGCTGCATAACTTGGGAGCAAACAATAACCGCCGTCTCGATCTGTAGCGGTGAGTCACTCCCAATGCCTCCCCACTGTCTGCTTGGAATCCCCAGGCTTCCGTGCATCCGAAGCCTGGCTGGAGGGAATTTTAGCAAGCTTCAAGCCTAGTGTTTGATCAAGTTACCACTAGGGGCAACACAACAGATTTTGAAGCGTGAGATCATTTACCTGGAAGTGAACTCCTGATCATCAGTTCTTCCTCCAATACTCCCTCACCGACGTCAAGGCCAGCCCCAGCTGCGCCGCTGCCTGCTGCTGCGTCGCACCTTCTGCTTTGAGTGCCAGTACCGCTCGCTCATTATCTGCGTTTAGCGGCTTGCCGCGCCCTCTTTTTATGAGGTTGCCGCCAGCATCGAACTGTTCGCCTAGCACCTTCATGCCACCCTCAGCTTCGAAGGTCGCCACGTCGGTAAGTGCACGGCCAATTACGGTGAGTGGCTGCTCACCCTGGCGTAGGGCAATGCAAAGGGTAAGCATCGCTATCGGATCGAGGCCAAGGGATTGCGCCAGCTCGTCAAATTGCTCGACGGTGATGCTGGTCTGTGCGTTCTCGAGAGCACTGACTTTACGTCGGTGGGTCGCATCCGAGACGTCAGCGTACTTGGCGCGCCGGACGAGGCGGAGCGCCCGAAGTACGCCAGCAAATGCGGTTCTCAGTTCCATGACTTTCTCAAAAGTCAGGATATAGCCATAACTGAGGATTACGAATAAACGTCAATATAGTGTATTATCCGTTTTGTCGGGGTCTGAGCGGGTTGTTCGCATTGGATAGAGGGTATTGGTGCACCACCAGATCTCTCTCAAGCAGCGTTGAACCCGCGATACCCGTGATGGGTACCCACAGTTACAGAGCACCTTCGGGTGGTCATCACTCGACGAAGCCAGCAAATGTATTGACGGAGATTTGAGATTGAGCACGCATAAAAACGAAGGTGCTGGGGAGCTACTCGATGGCGATCCTGGTGTACCTCGCCAAGGTGTCGTGGATTCAGATGAAATTCTGATGGGGCTGGTGCAGGCTCTCTATCCGCGCAAGCCGTATTGCTTAGTAGAGGACTGGACGATTTTTCGAGCTGAAGTCACCGAAGACGAACTACAAAAAATTCACGCGGCTGGACAGCTACCTCTGGTTTTGTTTGCTCACAATGTGCGCTTCGACAGCCAGCGTCGTTTTGATGTCGGGGACTGGATGCGCAGCACTTTTGCGATTTCGTTTGAGGAAGGATTCTTCTTCGAAACGAGAAACAGTGTGTATGTCCTGTGTGGAGGCGGCCACGAAAAACCAGCGAGCCTCAAAACAATTTTTTCTTTCTTTTAGACGACGCGTTGCCCAGGCAATGATTTCCACCTGAGACAAAAATGTTCAGAACCAAAATCGAAGACATTGAGGGAGTGCCAGGTATGTTCGGGGAGGGCCTCGCTCACTGGCATGGCATTTCGCGAGCTTTGAATATCCACTGGTACCACGTATGCGTTAAAGGGCGCTACGACGGTCGATTCGTAAACATGATTGAGATGTTGAATGACGAGACACGGCTGCTTGAGGTTCTTGAGTCGCAGAATGAAGACTATGTCATTACTGAAATTCAAGGCTTCATTCCTCCCTGGATGACCGGTTGTAAGAGTTGGCGACTGGAAACACTTAATGCGGTCTCCATTGGCTATGACGGAATTGGCGCGGTGGTCTGTTTACTCGAGGTCGAAGACGGCAAGATTTACGCTGACACTCACGTACGCTCTTTCGACCCTAAATCGTTAACCAACGTCCGGAAAATCTATTGCAAAACAACAGCAAATCCAGTTTCTGAGCCCGCTTAATCCTCGTGAGCTTATAAATGGCATTGGAGAAGGTCAGTGAGTGACAGTACCGAAGTCGAGCTACATTCCAAGCGCTTATCGGATTTTCATCTGCGCAGAATTATTCGTGCACGCAAGCACGCTTACGAGAGGCCTATCACCGCTTACCTCAGTGATGTTTTCGTGGCTGCAGAATCAGCCGTGGGTGTTGTTTATGGCCACGTAGATCAGGGCCCTTACGGGCGGTACGCTGACGGACGTTTTTTGCGCACCAGTGATATCCGTTATGTGCAGAAAGAAGGAAGGTTTTGGGTGCTGACCACTCTGGATTCCCGATACGTCGTTGCGTCGTTCAAGCGAGACGACGGTAGAGCTAGTTTTAATAACTTTCAACGACGAACTAAATACTATTACTAATCGGGCGGGTTTTGCGGACGACGCTCAAGAAAGCTTGCCGGTGGCTAGGGGCGTCTATCGGAATGATCCGCGAAGCCTGAGGAGGTGGGATATGGGACTATTTATTCGGAACGGAGAGCCACTCAGCTTATCGTACGGCATCTTTGCGTCATACCGTCGCTGCGGCCCGTTCAAATCCCTCCGAGATTTCGACCTTCTTGAGGCGATTAAGGTATACAAAACTCAGACCTCTGAGGCTACGGACGAATACTCTCTGCTGTCTGATTTTCCTGATTACCTAATCGCACACGGGTACATAGAGTTAACGCCGTGCCGAAATATTCACCTCGGCGAATTCAATGGATTCGATGTGAGACAAAAAGTCGATTCTGATGAATGAGCATCAATGTTGAAGCTCTTTCTGGACTGTGAGTTCTCGCAACTCAACAACGACACCAAGCTCATCTCTTTAGCGTTGGTGGCTGAGTCAGGTCAAGAGTTTTACGTCGAGCTATTGGATACCTATGGCATTACTGACTGCAGTGAATTCGTCATCGCGCACGTACTCCCACAGCTAAATTTAGTCTTACATGGTCAGACCTTTGCGAAGGCCCAGGTATCGCTGAACGATTTCCTCGCGCGCTTCGATGAGATGCTCGAAATATGCACGGACGCCCCGGATTGGGATTGGGATTTTTTCTGCGACTTGGCATATGTGGATCACCGCTGGCCAGCACATGTCATTAACCGGCCGACTAACCTCACCACGCTATTCAGCGAGGCAAACACCGACGCCCTGCAAGATGTGGAGCTCCCTGACCTGCCACATCACGCCCTATTGGACGCACGCATCCTTGCATTGCTTTACAACGGCCTGGCCTCAGCTCGTAGAAAGTCATAGGTTAGAAAATATGCAGAGGATTTTAGATGGCTCTTGATGACGATGAAGAGGGGGGTAGGCTAAGTGTCCTGAGTCAAAACTTGTGGAGCGGATCCACAAGTGTTTCAGCTATTCAACACGTAACGAGCCTCCCCCGGAGAGATTAATTGGGTGTAAATGGGTGTAAATGGGTGGGTAATTGGGTTTGCTTACGTTCGTTTTAGATCAACCTTCCCCTGGCTTGGGTTAGGGCGCCTTAGCTTACAGACTCGCTGCTCTGGCCCTGGGAAGGTTTCTTACCTTGATGACAAACGACTACTAAGTCTCGGCAACGGTCGTTTCTGGGGAGTTTTAAAACTCGCTCAGGCATCAGAAGCTCCGTACGTGATCGCTGAACACGCCGTGGGCTTCCACTTCTTCGTTGTAGGCATTTACGGCTTCGCTGTTCTCTGCCAGCCATTGCTCGCCCTGTTGCTTCTTTAGGGCATCGGCCAGCGCCTGCTCCAAGAGGACTTTCTCTTGAGTGTGCATGGGTTGTCTCCCGTTCGGTCGCGATCATAAGAGTAACCCTTAAGCAAACACCCCATTTTCCTAGTCCCGGCACTGGTGTGCTCATCCAAAGTCGTAGCGCTGACTTCACCTTCAAACAAGACAAGGCATCCTGAAAACCACCTAGCCGCTTACGCGAAGAAGCGACTTGCAGCAAGGTCAACGGCACAGCGAAAGGCGGTCAGGGTTCAGCCCTCATGAGCAATTGGTCAACCTGAAGATATTGCTCCTGGTGAATCCATCGGTCGTAATTTTCCTCGCTTGAGATTGACCGCAAGCAAGCTTCGACGTTAACTGTATGTATATACAGTTTTGGTTAAGGCACCCACCATGAGCGTCACAATCATCGGCCCGTTAGGAGGAGGGGGAGTCCAGCTCCCGTTCTACTCGTTCAAAGTCCCAGCCGGCTTCCCATCCCCTGCGGCTGATCACCTTGAACAACACATCTCCATCGACGAGCTGTTCGACATTCGAGCACCGCATATTTACCTAGTGCGCATCGAAGGCCACAGCATGGAAGGTGCCGGGATCTTCGATGGCGATATGGCTGTGGTTGATCGCTCGATTACCGCTGATCACGGCCACATCGTGATTGCGGCAGTGAACTGCGAGCCGGTGTGCAAGCGCCTTTGCAAGCTACTGAGAAAGTGATGGGGGTTTTGGATGCCATCAATGGCAGGTGGGGCAGGGGGACGATGCGTCTAGCGAGTGTACCGACTGATCCGGATTGGGGGATGCGCAGGGAAATGATGAGTCAGAGTTTTACGACGCGTGTTGATCAGCTTTGGACTGTGTACTGCAAGTGAGTACACATTTACGAATGCTGGATGGAAAGGTACCAATCAGCATAGGGAGTATTGGTGACCAGCTTTCTGTTCACGTCAGGGCTGACATAATGCCGCCAGGCAGGCCCACGCTCTGCGCAGTGAGAACATCAGCCTCAATGGCATCCCATTTAATTTGATTCACAAAACAGAAGGACTTGTCCGTGTTTCTAACTACCTCGACGGCTCAATCTAAGACAGCACCTCTTTTCAAGCGCTTTGCACGCTCGTTCTTCCTTGCTCTTTGCCTGCTTCAGTCGGCCAGCTATGTCTGCGCTTCGCCAGACATGATCAAGATGCGTCAATTGGCTGAGAAGGGGGATGCCGAAGCCCAGGCCAAGCTTGGATCTGCCTACTACCTGGGTGATGGCGTGCCGCAAAACTACAGTCAGGCACTTAACTGGTCACTCAAAGCCGCTGAAAAGGGGCAGCCAGAGGCCGAGAACATTCTCGGCGTCCTGTATCGCGAAGGCAATGGTGTCGTGAAGGATGAACAGAAGGCGAATGAGTGGAATTTTAAAGCCGCAGAACATGGCTTTGCTCCAGCTCAGACGAACGCCGGAGCGGCCTATGCCCTTGGGCAGGGTGTCGCCCAGGACTATAACAAGGCGCTGGTATGGTTCCGAAAAGCGGCTGAACAGGGTGATGCCAGAGCCTGTCTGTATCTCGGAGCCAGCTATGCCCGTGGCGAGGGGGTCGGGGTTGACTATAAGCAGGCGGCGTTTTGGTTCCACAGATCTGTTGATCTGGCCAAAGCTAGCTCGCAGCCAGAGATAGCCAAACAGGCTGCAGAAGCGGCGCTGGTAGTGGACAGAGAACTAAGAAAACTCGATGCGATTGGCGCGCCCAAACAAGAGCAGGATTTATATTCCTCCCCTGGTGCCAAGGGGCCGGATTTGATGAAAGTCATGTTAATAGCGGATCTAAAACGAAGCCCCATGACAGAGGATCAGTTTGACCGCTATTCGAGCCAGGCCAATTACAGGTTGGCGGACAAGTACTCTGACATCATGGTTCAGTATTTGATCGGGAATGCGACGCTTGAGCAAACCGAAAAAAATCAAAAAACATTAATCTTGGAAGCCAAGCTTGCTGGAGAGTCGCCAGAGAGCCTGGACGACGATATCGTGACTGGTTTTGTCAAAAACAAGCTGATCAAAATGGGCGTGTCTTTCGATTCTGCAGCAGCCGGCCAGAAGCCAGGCATGCCTAAGCAGTCAGTTGCTGCGGCACAGTATCCGCAGAAAGCTGTCGACGGATCCGTTTCGCCTATGCAGCAAAGCGCTGATGCAAGCCGCTTCGATGACCTGATCCGGGTACGAGTAGCTGAAGGGTGGGCGCGCCCACCGTCTGCACGACAAGGCATGATCGTCGTGCTGCAAATTAGCATGTTGCCGGATGGTACGGTGGCGTCGGTTAGCGTGGCCAAGTCCAGTGGTGATGGCCCGTTCGATGCGTCTGCTGTAGCGGCTTTAAAAAATATTGGGCGGCTGGCAGAAATGCAAAGTCTCAAGCCTAGTGAGATCGCAGCTTACCGTTCCTTCAAAATGACCTTCACCCCTGAGAATCTAGACCTTTAGTCATGGAAGCTGGCTGGAAGATCGCACCGTCTAGGTGTCAGCTGAGCTTGGTTTGAATGGTGAAGCCCGCTTTTTCAGACCATGCTGAATGGTGGCAATATGATCTTGCAGATCAAGCCACTTCTCGCGACTTGGCACTGTGAAGGACTGGGGGAGAGGGTGATATGGTAGACGAAAGTGAACCTCAAGCGGGCGAAAGGGCTGGAATACCGCTGCAAGCATCGCGGGAAGGACATAGGGTCGCACCAAGGCGGCACCTTTCACTGCCCGCTGCCAAACCGGCTCAAACTGATCAGGGAGTACCATCCCTCCAGTTTTTACGAGGGGGATGAGGACAGCTCGATAAGAATTCCTGCTTGATCAGATTCCAGATGTCGACTGTGTCATCACCATTAACCACTAAGGATTGGTTATTAATGAGTTCAGTTAGTCCATCTGATGACCCTGTAGACGCTATCGATCAATATAACCTCGGCGTGCGCTACACGAATGGCGACAATGCTACGCAGGACGATGTGCTCGCGGCTATCTGGTACAGGAAATCTGCCGAGCAGGGCCATGCCGAAGCCCAATGTGACCTGGGGGTCAGCTACGTGCACGGCAGCGGAGTACCACAGTCATTCGAAATGGCGCTTAAATGGTTTCGTAAGGCTGCTGAGCAGGGTGAGTGCGCCGCTGAACACAACCTCGGCGTCCTTTACGCTGCCGGCAAAGGTGTCACGAAGAACCTAGAGGTAGCAGCGGCTTGGTACAGCAAGGCTGCTGATCAGGGCCACATCAAAGCCAAGCTCAAGTTCCAGCACCTACTTGACAGCGGGATACGTCCCGCATCGCCAGAACTGCTCAAGGGCATTGACCCGGAGACCCTAAATGGCGACCTCAAAAAAGAACTTCAAATTCGCAAGTCCGCAGTAGCTAGGCGCGATCTTCCGCCTGAAATGCCTAAGGGGGACACCATTCCTTGCCCGACTTGCGGGGTTAAAATTGCCAGGCATATCCTTAAAAGTCACCAACGTGAGTACCACCGCCCTCTACCAAATCTAAATCAACCTCGCCAGCCGAAAAAACCAATTACAAAAAGCACGTGCCCGGCGCTGCCGTTGCCATCAGTGGAACTTGACTATCCCGTGCGCAATACCGTGGGGTCTTTAGCTTTGTGTCCACGCTGTTCAGGAGACGGCGGTGTCAGGGCTGGTTGCCGAAAATGTGATGGGACGGGATGGGTGCCAAAGGAAATGGAGCGTGATCTGGTCTTTAGACCTGATCAGCACGTTGCTGAAAACTCCAGAATTTCCAACTCAGACTATCTCGGCGGTAACGACGGAGCACATTTTAGAGAAATGGATGGAAGGATCGGCACCATTCCAATGTTCGACGATTATGGTGAGGAAAGCTGATTAGCCCGACCTGAGTGCGTAAATTCATAGGCCAATCGCCTCTTCTAGCACTGCGGCTTTCACGCGCTTTAAGTATTTAAAAGTGAACTCTGGCACCTTGTTGCGCTTGAACTCCCGTTTGAGTTTTTCAGCATTCATGTCTTCATGCTCCGAGCCTTCACCGACCATGGTATCAATCAGCTGGATAATCCGGTTCCTGCGTTCGCTAATCTCAAAATTCTCACGCGTGATCAAGCGCACAAAAGGCTGGATGTGGTCGATGTGCAGATCGTTTTCACGTGTACTCCCGCGGCGAGTGTCTCCCAACAAATCGATAAAATCGTCCATGCTCACACGGTCGTCAAAAAGCAGCTGCTCTGTGATCCAAGGTAACTCCATATGGTAGTGAACGGCATAAGTTTGTTCGAGGTTAATTGTGTCCGGGATGCAGTCTTCTAACTCTCCTGATAGGCGACCTTGTGCTGCCTGTGTGATTCAAATTAAATATCTGCGGCCGTGTGGCCTGGTGATTGATGCAAGTATCTCTTTTTGGTGTAACGTTAGAGCATTAATCCAGAAGAGGTTTTCCATGTCCAAGCTCGCTGAATACCGTCAACTTGAAAAACATCTAGCCGAACAGCTCGCAACACTTGAAACTTTAAAAGGGGATGCGGGCCTTAAACAGGAAATCGAATTCGAAACGAAACTGCGCGCTTTGCTCGCCAAATATGGTTACAGCTTGAAAGACGTGGTCAATTTGCTTGATCCTCAAGCTAGTCGCCGCGCTCCAGCCACCGAATCTAAAGCGGGCAGCCGCAAGCCTCGCCAAGTGAAGATTTACAAGAATCCTGAATCTGGTGAAGTCGTGGAAACCAAAGGTGGCAACCACAAAATCCTGAAAGAATGGAAAGCAAAATACGGTGCAGACAAGGTTGAATCCTGGCTGAGCAAGTGATTTCGGATTGAGTATAAAAGGGCCCTGAAAGGGCCTTTTTTATTGCCTGTGTAAAGACAGTTAAAACGCGAAATCTGCTTCGGCTTTTTGAGTGGTTTTGGAAAGCCCGTTACTGAGAATCAAAGAATTGGCTTGGCATGGGGATCCCTGGGCAAGGAGTCACCATTCGTCAGCAAGGCGCCGCGACCCTCCTTGACAGGCGAGTTCTCTGAGGAAATACTCGCCACAAGATTCATATAGATGACTAGATAACAAGGTGAATAAAGTCGATGAATTCTCTGTCCAGTGATGTCCGCTTGCCGCTTTATCAACGCCTACGTGACCAATTGGCTGAGCAGATCGCCAAAAATCGTTGGCGTCCTGGTGAGGCGATTCCTACCGAAGCTGCGCTTTCAGCGGAGTACCAACTGTCTACCGGAACGGTGCGCAAAGCGATTGATGCGTTGGTCAGTGAGGGCATCCTGGAGCGTCAGCAGGGGCGAGGGACTTTCATTCGCCGACCGCAGTTTCAATCCTCTTTGTTCCGCTTCTTTCGATTCCAAACTGCTTCGGGTGAGCGTCAGGTACCGGAGAGCCGCATCCTCTCGATCGAGCCAGTTGCCGCACCCTCGGCCGTAGCGCAAGCGCTAGGGTTGCCCGTCGATGCACCGGTAATTCGTATTGTCCGTGTGCGTCTGCTCAATGTTAAGCCAGTGCTCGCCGAAGAAATCTGGTTGCCCCGCAACCGCTTTCAGCCGCTTCTGGAGATCGATCTGAGTCGCAAAGGGCCGCTGCTTTATCCGATCTACGAAGAGCTGTGCGGACAGGTTGTCGCATCGGCCGAAGAAACGCTGACCGCTGAATCGGTGAATGACCTGCATGCTCGATTGTTGCAGGTGCCAGTAAACAGTCCGGTGGTAGTGATAGAGCGTCTGGCCCGGGATTACGCCGGTACACCACTGGAATGGCGCCGCTCTCGCGGGCACGCGGAGCACTTCCGCTACAGCGTGGATATTCGCTAACGCATGCCTGCGTAGCGGATCGTTCTGCGGCGAGTAGGTCGCCGCCGGATTCCTGTTTGTTTGCCAAAGCTGGCCCTGTAGCGGTGCGGTTCGCTCTCGGCTGCCTCACGTTCCGCCTATAAGGATAAGAATCATGTTTAGCTGGTATCGCCAAGTCACTCCTCGGGAGCGCAAAACGTTTTGGGCCTGCTTCGGCGGATGGTCGCTCGATGCACTGGAAGTACAAATGTTTGGCCTGGCGATTCCGGCTTTGATCGCCGCCTTTGCCCTGACCAAGGGCGACGCGGGGCTGATCAGCGGAGTGACTCTGGTCACTTCAGCCATCGGTGGCTGGGTAGGGGGGACGTTGTCCGACCGCTACGGCCGGGTGCGTACGCTGCAGTGGATGATTTTGTGGTTCTCCTTTTTTACCTTTCTCTCCGCGTTTGTGACGGGATTCAATCAGCTCTTGATCGTCAAAGCACTCCAGGGCTTCGGCATTGGTGGCGAATGGGCTGCCGGCGCAGTGCTGATGGCTGAGACCATTAACCCTCAATATCGCGGCAAGGTCATGGGCACTGTGCAAAGCGCCTGGGCCGTGGGTTGGGGGCTGGCGGTGGGAGTATTCACGCTGATTTACTCCTTTGTACCTCAGGACATGGCGTGGCGCGTGATGTTCCTGGTCGGGCTGCTTCCGTCGTTCCTGATTATCTGGGTGCGTCGTAATGTCGAGGAGCCCGACAGCTTCCAGCGTCTGCAAAAAGAAAACGCAATCCCGCAAAGTTTCTTCAAATCCTTGGCCGGCATCTTCCGCCCCGATTTGATCCGCGTAACGCTGTTCGGTGGTCTGTTGGGGCTGGGTGCGCACGGTGGTTACCACGCGGTGATGACCTGGCTGCCAACGTTCCTCAAGACTGAGCGCAATCTGTCCGTACTCAACTCCGGCGGCTACCTGGCGGTGATCATCTTCGCCTTCTGGTGTGGGTGTGTAGTCAGCGGCTTTTTGATCGACCGTATCGGTCGTCGCAAAAACATCGTGCTGTTCGCGCTTTGCTGCGTCGTCACGGTGCAGTGCTATGTATTCCTGCCGCTGACCAATACCCAGATGCTGTTCCTGGGGTTCCCGCTCGGTTTTTTCGCGGCCGGTATTCCCGCGAGCCTTGGAGCACTGTTCAACGAGCTGTACCCAGCGGATGTACGCGGTGCTGGTGTCGGTTTCTGCTACAACTTTGGCCGAGTGCTTTCAGCGGTGTTCCCGTTCCTGGTCGGTCACATGAGCGACTCCATGTCCCTTGGGTCTGCGATTGGTATCGACGCGGGGATTGCCTATGGAGTGGCGGTGATCGCGGCACTTTGTCTGCCGGAAACCCGTGGACGCAGCCTCGAAGCTTCAAGTGCATCGGTGCCAGCAACGATCAACGGCAACGAGAGTGCGCGGGCCTGATGCCCTTTACCTTCTATAGATGAACGCTATGACTGACACTTGTTCTAGGCCGATCACCGGCATCGACTCCCATGCTCATGTGTTTAGCCGTGATCTAAATCTGGTCGGTGCACGGCGCTATACCCCTGATTACGATGCCACGCTTGAGCAGTATCTGACGCACTTGCACGCTCATGGTCTGAGTCATGGCGTATTGGTGCAACCGAGCTTTCTCGGCACCGACAATAGCTACTTGCTGGCGGCGTTGAGGCAAGCGCCGGATCAGTTGCGAGGCGTGGTTGTGGTGGAGCCAGGCGTCAGTCGGGCCATGTTGAATGACATGGATCATCTGGGCGTGGTCGGCGTTCGCTTGAACCTGATAGGTAAGGCGTTACCTGATTTCCGTAACAGTGCCTGGAGAGAGTTTTTCAGCCACATTGCTGATCTTGACTGGCATGTCGAGTTGCATCGGGAGGTAAAGGATCTGCCGGGACTGATCCATCAACTGACGCCGTTCGGTTTGAAGTTGGTGATTGATCACTTTGGTCGGCCGGATGCCAATTCGGGCATTGATCAGCCCGGGTTTTGCGAGTTACTGGAGTTGGGATCGAAAGGTTCGATCTGGATGAAGGTATCGGGAATCTATCGTTTGGGAGGTACGCCGCAACAGAACATCAATTTCGCTCGAATGGCATTACCGCTGCTGGAACAAAGTTTCGGCCTTCGCCAGTTGGTGTGGGGTAGCGACTGGCCGCATACGCAGCATGAGCAAAGCATCGGTTTCAGCACCGTAGTCGATCAGTTGCAAGCCCTGGAGTGTTCGACGCAGCTTAGCTATTCGTTGCTGGTGCAAGCCCCTCGAAGGTTATTCGGTTTTGCAAAAGGCGAAAGCTGAAATTTACGCCTGCATTTGCAGATGACCATTCATCTCACCCATTTAAACGAATACATACAGAACGTTCGAAGTGCGACGTTGCAGCCAAACCTCTCGTGCCGCATCGAGAAGTTCTGCGTCATAGCAGCTATTCCAATTACAAGAGAGTGGATTCCATGAACACGTCATCCAATGCCGAAGTCGAAAGCACCCAAACGATGTTTGGTTTATCGCGTGCGCCGACAGGCGTTACGGTTTCAAACTTTTCTTTCAAATCTGAGTGCAGTCTGGGCGCCAGCCCAACCGAGATCCTTTCATGACTCCTTTAGATATAGACCTCTTACTGACCGCATTGGTGAGCGTCCTGGTGCTGGTGGCGCTCATCGTGTCGCGTATCAAAATGCACCCGCTCCTGGCCTTGCTAGTAGTTTCCGTTGGCGTTGGCTTTGCAACCAGTATGGAGCCAGAAAACATTGTCTCCCACTTGATCACCGGCGCCGGAAAGACACTGGGGGCAGTGGGGGTCGTAATCGCGCTTGGAGCGATGCTAGGCAAAATTCTTGCTGACGCAGGCGTCACAGAGCAGATCGCCGAGGTCATCCTCAAGCGAACATCGGATCGGATGATTCCTTGGGCCATGATGATGGTTGCCTTTGTAATTGGCATTCCCATGTTTTTCGAGGTGGGTTTGGTGATCATGCTGCCGCTGATATTCAGCGTGGCGCGAAAGCTGGAAAGCCAGGCTCGCTTCAAAGGATCAGCGTATGTGTATGTGGGTGTTCCGGTGATTGCGGCACTTGCAGCCATGCACGGGATGGTACCGCCGCACCCTGGCCCCTTGACGGCCATCGCCGCGCTCAAAACCTCGGTTGGGCCCACAATGCTCTATGGCTTCATTGCGGCTATTCCTGCAATGATTTTAGGCGGCCCGCTTTATGGCGCATTCATTTCGCCGCGCATGAGCACTCGGCCCGATCAGGTTTTGCTAGATCAGTTTACCCTAGCTGAAAAAGCCGACGATCAACCAAGCACCAGCGTATGGCTTGGCGTGCTGGCAGCCTTGCTACCGGCGATCCTGATGCTGATTCATGCCGTCGCAGAGATGGTATTACCCAAGGGCAATACGATCCTGAACATGGCTAGTTTCTTGGGCAATCCGCTGATAGCCATGCTCCTAGGCGTGCTGTTCGCAGGGGCAAGTCTGGTACTCGCGAGGGGCGGCGATGCGGGGCAATTGCGCGAATCCCTGGGCAAGAGCCTCAAGCCCATCGCCTCAATCATCATGATCATCGCCGGTGGTGGTGCCTTTCAGGAGCTGCTGACCAGCGCCAAGGTGGGCGATGCCATTGTGCACCTGACTCAGCAGTCTGCGTTCCCTCCGCTGATCTTGGGTTGGTTGATCGCGATGTTGCTCTCGGTATCTACCGGTTCTGCCACTGTAGGTATTGTTGGAGCTGCTGGCTTGCTGGCGCCGCTTGCAGGTGCTGATCCCAGCCTCAACCTGCCTCTGCTTGCCTTGTCCATAGGTTGCGGCTCGCTGTTCTTCAACTATGCGAACCATGCGGGCTTCTGGATGGTGAAGGAATCCTTCGGCATGACTATGGGCGAAGCCACCAAGACCATTTCGGTGGTTCAATCCATCGTAGCCGTGGTCGGTTTGATTGTGGTGTTGATGTTGAATGCGGCTGTCACGGCGATTTGAGTCAGGATCTGTTCGCAGGCAGTAACCTTGCCCGAGCGTGTTAGCCGAGGGTGGGAGTAGAGTTACGTTTAAGGTCTATAAAAACCCTAACACTGGCGAAGTCGTCGAAACCAAAGGCAGCAACCAGAAGACGCTGAAAGAGTGAAAAAAGAGCATGGCTCCGCGACCGTTGAGTCTTGGCTGACCAAGTGATCTCAGTTTGAGTACAAATAAAGGGCCCGTTGAAGGCCCTTTTTATTTGCAGTTTATGGACGTCAGCGACCAAATCCTCAACACGCGTTTTCGGCTATCTGCTACACCTCCATTCGTGTGCACCTCGCAAACCTTCAACAGAGGCAAGGATGATGAATTCAAGCTGGGCAGATCAGGTGGCGCTTGTGAGTGGAGCGGGCAGTGAGGTTGGAATCGGTATGGCTATTGCCCATCGTCTTGGGGCTCAAGGGGCCAAGCTGATCGTCACGGCAAGCAGTGCACGCATCAACGAGCGGGTTGCGGAGTTACGCGCCGCAGGCTTCGAAGTAGAGGGTCGACCGGTAGACTTAACCCAGGAAACTCAGGTTAGAGAGTTCGTCGCTTGGGCGGAGGCCCTTTGGGGCCACATCGATATTCTTGTAAATAATGCCGGTATGGCGATGCAAGGGAGTCCAGAACCGTTCGCCGAGTTCACGAATACGAGCCTCGAAACCTGGAATCTTTCCATCGCTAGAAATCTGACAACTGCGTTCCTGTTAACTCAAGGGGTGTTGCCTGGGATGCGGGCTAGAGGATATGGCCGCATAGTGAACATCAGCTCAACCACAGGCACACGAGCCAGTAATCCAGGAGAGGCTGCTTATAGTGCAGCAAAAGCCGGAATGGTCGGCATGAACATGAGTCTCGCCCTTGAGGTTGCTCAATTTGGTATCACGGTGAATTCAGTTGCCCCTGGTTGGATAGCTACAGGGTCGAGCACTCCTGACGAAGTGAAAGCAGCACGCTCTACACCTCTTGGGAGGGCGGGTCGGCCAGAGGAAGTGGCCGCAGCCGTTGTATTCTTGGCTTCACCTGAAGCGAGTTACATCACCGGTGAGTTGCTCGTGGTGGATGGAGGCAATTGCTTGGTTGAGAACAAAGCTAATTAAGACTTTTTAATCCCTCCTGCGACCGTTGAGTCCTGGTTGACCAGGTGATTTTGGTTGGAGTACAAAAAAAAAGGCCGAGACAGACTGTGTGAAAACGCACTGAAGGCCATCGATGGCGACGTACAGGTCGATGACCCGAACGAGGTGATCCTCAGGGATCAACTCTTCCAGCGAGACCGGGAATAGACTGGTCTGGCTGCGAGACATCTCCTTGGATGTAGGCCCTAACGAAAAATGCTCCGTATCTTTCGATACGGAGCATTTTCTTTGAGCGCTGCAGAGATTGCTAGGTTTTCACACAGTCTGTCGAGGGCCCTTTATTTGATACATATGGTCGCCAGCGTGCCCTGCGACCAAGCTGCTGAGTTGGGTGTTAACAAATGACAAAAACGGGATCAGGGAGTTAATGTGGTTAAAAACTCTGAGTCCTTGTCTTCCCACATGGAGCTACAACCAAGCTTTGATTTGTGCACAAACCGCTGGAGTCGAGATGCCATACCGATCATGGAGTGTCGGCAACGCGCCTGCGTCCAGGAATGCGTCGGGCAACGCGATTTGTCTGAACGTCGGTGTCACCCCGTTGCGCAGCAACAGCCCGGCAACGGCCTCACCCAGTCCACCGATAATCGAGCTGTTCTCGGCGGTGACCACCAAGCGACCGGATTTGCGGGCTTCAGCCAGAATGGTTTGTTCATCTAGTGGCTTGATTGTCGGTACATGCAGCACGGCGACATCAATCCCATCCAACTGAAGCTGTTTCGCGGCCTCCAATGAACGCATGGTCATCAACCCCGTGGAGATGATCAAAACATCGTTACCGGTGCGCAGGGTTTTTGCTTTGCCGATCTCGAATTTGTAGCCGTACTCGTCCAGCACTAGCGGTACATTGCCACGTAGCAAGCGCATGTATACCGGCCCTTGATGCGCAGCGATTGCAGGCACTGCCTGTTCGATTTCCAGCGCGTCGCACGGATCAACGATCATCAGGTTGGGCATGGCGCGGAAGATTGCCAAGTCGTCGGTGGCTTGGTGGCTCGGGCCGTAGCCGGTGGTGAGGCCGGGCAAACCGCATACGATTTTGACGTTAAGGTTTTCCTCGGCGATTGCCATGCAGATGAAGTCATAGGCGCGGCGCGAGGCGAATACGGCGTAGGTGGTGGCGAAGGGCACGAAGCCCTCGCGGGCCATACCCGCAGCCGCACTCATAAGCAATTGCTCGGCCATGCCCATTTGATAGAAACGGTCGGGATGTGCCTTGGCGAAGATGTGCAAGTCGGTGTATTTGGACAGGTCGGCGGACAACCCGACGATGTCTGAACGCTGTTCTGCCAGGGCTGCGAGCGCATGGCCGAAAGGGGCGGATTTGGTGGCCTGGCCTTCAGAGGCAATGGAGGCGATCATCGCCGAAGTCGTCAGACGCTTTTTGATCGGCTCGGCAGTCGAAGTCGGAGAGTTGGCTGCATTGCTCATTGGTTTTTTCCTTCTTCAAGATTGTTCAGTGCCAGATCCCATTCGTGTTCTTCCACGCGAATGAAGTGCGTCTTTTCCCGGGTTTCGAGGAAGGGCACGCCTTTGCCCATTTTGGTGTCGCAGATGATCACCCGTGGCTGAGTGCCGGGATGATTGCGCGCGGCATCGAACGCGGTGACTAGCGCCTCCAGGTCATTACCGTCGACGCGCTGGGTGAACCACCCAAAGGCTTGCCAACGATCAACGATGGGCTCAAAGGACAGGATTTCACTGGAATAACCGTCGGCTTGCTGGTTGTTGACGTCGACGATGGCGATCAGGTTGTCGAGCTTCCAGTGCGACGCCGACATCACGGCTTCCCAGGTTGAGCCTTCATTCAGTTCGCCGTCCGACAGCAAGTTGTAGACGAAGGAGGGCGAGCCTTTGCGCTTGAGGCCCAGGCAGGCACCGACCGCGATGCCCAAGCCCTGGCCCAGCGAACCACCGGTGATTTCCATGCCCGGCGTGTAGGCGGCCATGCCCGACATCGGCAGGCGGCTGTCATCCGCACCGTAAGTTTCCAGCTCATCGAGCGGGATGATTTGGGCTTCGATCAAGGCGGCGTACAGGGCAATGGCATAGTGACCGATGGAGAGATAGAAGCGATCACGTTCTTCCCATTCAGGATCTTCAGGCCGATGGTTCATGGCATGAAAGTAAGACACTGCCAGTAGGTCGGCGGCGCCGAGGGCCTGGCCAACATAGCCCTGTCCTTGGACTTGACCCATTCGCAGCGCATGGCGGCGAATGTTGTGTGCGCGCTCAACCAGAGTCGTGGATGAAGCGTATGAAGGATTAGTAGTCATGATGAAACTCCGTTAACTCAACGATTGACCAGGGCGGCGGGAATGCGCAGTACCAGAGTGGCCCCTGCGAACAGCATGCCAGTGATCAAGTACATGCCGATGGCACTGGAGCCGGTCATTGTGGTGATCCAGCCAATCAGATAAGGCGAGCAGAACCCGGCGAGGTTGGCGAAGCTGTTGACCGCCGCGATGCCTGCGGCGGCAGAAACGCCTCCGAGCAACGTGGTGGGTAACATCCAGAACAACGACGTCGCAGACAAAATGCCAGAAGCTGCCAAGCAAAGACTGAGGATGGACAGGGTTGAATTTCCGCCCATCAACGCCGCCAAGCTCAGGCCGATAGCACCGGCAATCATCGGCACAATGAGGTGCCAGCGGCGCTCGCGATGTTTGTCACCGCTGCGTCCAACCAGCAGCATGGCGGCAATGGCACAGAGGTAAGGCAGGCTGGTCAGAAAGCCGATGTGAAGCGGATCAGAAACTCCTGAATTACGCACCAAGGTCGGTAGCCAGAAGGTGATTGCGTACTGCCCCATCACGACACAGAAGTAGATGGCAGCCAGCAGCCACAGACGACGGTCGCGAATGAACTCACCGACAGAGGCATGGGTGACTTTCTGCTGGTCGTCTTCGGCCAGCTCCCGGGTGATCAGTGCTTTTTCTTCGTCGTTTAGCCAGCTGGCTTGATGCACGCCGTCTTTCAGGTAGCTCAGTACCAAAAGTCCGACAACGACCGTAGGTACAGCCTCCAGAGCGAACATCCATTGCCAGCCGGCCCAGCCGTGCATACCGGCGAAGTGGTTCATTATCCAGCCGGAGAGGGGGCCACCCACCATGCCTGACAGCGGAATGGCGATGAACCACAACACGGTCATGCGCGCTCGGCGGTAGGACGGGAACCAATAGGTCAGGTACAGCAACAGGCCTGGGGCGAGACCGGCTTCCGCAATCCCGAGCAGAAAGCGCAGGGCATAGAACTGCCAGGCGGTTTCGACGAAGGCGAAAAGCGCCGAGACAATGCCCCAGGTGATCATGATGCGTGCGATCCACACACGCGCACCGACCTTGTGCAGGATAATGTTGCTGGGAACTTCGCAGAGGAAGTAGCCGATGAAGAACATGCCGGCACCCAATCCGTAGACCGTTTCGCTGAGCGCCAGGTCGTTCATCATCTGCAGCTTGGCGAAGCCGACATTGACGCGATCAAGGTAAGCGCACAGGTAACACAGCATCAGGAAAGGCATCAGGCGCCAGGCCGTTTTACGGTAGGCGTTGGAACGCACGGTCGAAACCGCTTCGAGCGACAGGGTAGTCATGATGGTCTGATCTCTTGTTTTTATTGACCGCCAGGCCATGAGGCCCGGCTGCGTCATCGATCCAGAACCGCACGGGCCGCGCAGGCCCGCCCAGGTGTACTCAGTGAATCAGCATGCCGCCGTTCACATCCAGAGTGATGCCGGTCAGGTAAGAGGATAGGTCGCTGGCCAGGAACAGGGCGGCGTTGGCGACATCCTGTGCTGCACCGAGTCGGCCCAACGGAATGCCGTCGATGATCGCGTGGCGGCGTTCGTCCTGCATAAGGCCGCCGGTGATGTCGGTGTGAATCAAGCCAGGGGCGATGGAGTTGACGCGAATATTGTCCGGCCCCAGTTCACGTGCCATGGCTTTGCCCAGACCCAGCACACCGGCTTTGGCCGCACTGTAATGAGGGCCACCAAAGATGCCGCCGCCCCGCTGAGCAGAAACGGAAGACATGCACACAATGCTGCCGGAAGATTGTTGGCGCATGACCGGAATCACGGCCTGCGACATCAGCAGGGTGCCGCGCAGACTGACGTCCAGCACCTTGTCGTAGTCCGAAGGGCGGATGTCCAGGGTCTTGAGGGGTTGAGTGATACCAGCATTGTTGACCAGTACGTCGATACGGCCGAAGTGCTCGATGATTTTGGCAACGGCCTGCTGAACCTGCGATTCGTCAGCAACGTTGGCTGCCAGACCGAGATGACCTTCGCCCAGGGAAGCAGCGGCATCACGGGCAGCGGATTCATCCAGGTCAAGGATCACGACGTGAGCGCCTTGTTGCGCGAAAGTGGTCGCTGTAGCGCGGCCAATGCCACGGGCAGATGCGGCACCAGTGATGATTGCGACTTTGCCTTGGAGAAGCATGGAGGAGTACCTCAAATTGTTTTTATTGGACGATCCAGGAAGAACCGATGACTCAGCTTCTTCTGGCAGGGGCTCACGAGCAATACCGTAAACGTCACTCTCTGCTGAAAAAAATTCAGCACTCGCTAATGATTTCAACCGGTGTTTGAATAGCTCGACGCCCGGCCAAAGCCATTCCTAGCGGAAAAATAAAAATTATGAGTTCACCAGGCGATACACCTGTGATCCTGCCACCGCTGAAGGCCATTCAGTCCTTCGAACAGACGGCACGTTTCGGCAACGTTGCTCGTGCAGCGGAATTGCTCAATTTGACGCCCTCGGCGGTCAGCCATCAATTGGCCAAACTGGAAGCTATGATTGGTCGGCAATTGTTCGTACGCACAGCGAGAGGGGTGACGCTGACACCGGTTGGCGAGCAATACCTCAAAGAGGTATCGGGTATCCTTCACACCCTCGCAGTGGCTACTGAGCGCGCCGCTAGTGATGTCAGTCTTGATTGTCTACGGCTGCACTCATCGCCCAGTTTCGGCTTGCTCTGGCTGATGCCGCGCCTTGAACAGTTCCGCGAGAGTCATCCCGATATACAGCTCAACTTGTCGTGCTCTTATGAATCGTTGCACTTTAGTAGGGACAAGATCGATGTAGATATTCGCCATGGCATACCCAATTGGCCAAGCTTCGAGGTGCGGACTGTGAGAGATGAAAAAATCGCGGTGTTGGCTTCCCCGAAGTTGCTGGAAAAACGTCCCGTACAGACGATTGCTGATCTACTCGAGAGCAACCTGATCCTGTCGGAGGCAACCTTGATCAAGTGGCCGCAGCTGTTTGCGCAGCACGGTATTTCGCGACCGGAAAAACCCTACACGCTGAGCTTCGATCGTTCGTACATGACGTTGGAAGCTGCCAGTCATGGCCTTGGCTTCGCCCTTGAAAGTACGTTGCTGGCGCAGGACTATCTCGCTCGAGGAGTATTGGTAGAAGTAGCACCAGAATTGAGCGCGCCGATTATGGCGCACCACTTGGTATTTCCTCGGGCGCACTCCAATTTTCCCAGAGTGCGACGATTCTTGGAGTGGATGCAGAAAGAATTGGGGCATGAGTTTGCTTACTGAATTTTGGCGTAGGCAGCGAGCGATTAGCGTACTCGGAGCCCGCCAATTGATGGCGCTAATGGGTTGAAAAGCCATTTTTCGGCTTTTGGCTGCACAAAAACAAACGCCCCGAACAAGTCGGGGCGTTTGTTGGGCTGACCTTCAGTGTGTATTCACACAGTCTGCTAGGGGCCTTTCTGCTATTTAAAACTGATTAAGCTAGGTCAAACCTTCTCACTGTGACTTTTGGCCTGCGTTGGTCTGGCTATTTGATCAATAAGCTTCAGAGCTGCGGGAGCAGGAAAACTCCTGAAGTCTGAATATCGACTCACCAGTTGGCGTCGGCCAGACCCGTCTCAATGAAGCGGACGGAACTCTCCATAGCCTGCTGACCTTCTGGCAGCATGGTGGCGTAGAAGTGCCAGGCGTGGAACATCGCAGGCCATACTTCCAGGTTTACGCGAACGCGGTTATCAGCCAGGTGAGTTGCAAGGCGCATTGCATCACTCAACATCAGCTCGTTCTCGCCGATCTGCACCAAGATTGGTGGAAGACCGGTGACGTCCGCGAACACAGGTGAGGCCAGAGGATGATTGGCCAATGTGTCGCCTAGGAATGCTCTGGCGAGGATGTCCAAGACAGGCTTGGAGTTCAGAGGATCCAGACCTTCACGGTTGCTCATGGAAGCACCGGTGTGTTCAAGGTTCGCCCATGGCGAGATGGAGGAGCCAACCGCAGGCAATGGAAGCCCTTTCGATTTAGCCGCAACCATGACGCTGACAACCATCGCGCCGCCAGCCGACTCGCCTGAGAATGCAATCTTGTTAGCTGGGATTTTCTGCTCAAGCAACCACTCGTAGGCGCGCAATGTGTCGTCAATAGAGGCTGGGAACTTGTGCTCAGGGGCAAGGCGGTAGTCCGGCATGTATACGCGAGCACCGAGCATTTTTGCGTAGTTACCGCCGATGCCGTGGTATCCGTCTGGACGGCCAACAATGTACGCCCCGCCGTGAATGTACATCACTACTGCATCGGTTTTGATCTCGTCCGGAGTTACCAGTGTGCCTGGCACGCCACCCATGTCGACTGCTTCAAATTTGACGCCAGCAGGCGCTGGATTTTGCGCGAGCATTTTTGCGTAGGAGTCGCGGATGTCGCTCATCTTTGTGGTGGTATCGATTCCCTTAAGAACGGGTACCAGATCGCTAAGGCTGTTGGCCCAGGTTTGGACGGCTGCTTGGACTTTAGTGTTCATAATGACCTCAATTGATCGTTGGGAGTGGATTAGCTAATTGAGATACTATGCTTAGTATTGGGGAATAGGGTTCCCCATAACAGGTGCTAAGCTGCCCGAACGTTGAGACCACTGAGGCCGTATGGAACTCCATAACCTGAATGATATCGCCGCGTTTGTAAGCTCGGTAAACGCTGGAAGCTTCACTGCGGCGGCAAAGCAACTTGGCCTTACGCGCTCTGCGGTGGGGAAGTCGATAGTCAGGCTCGAGGCTCGTTTACAGGTACGTCTACTGAATCGCACCACTCGTAGTTTGAGCATGACCGATGACGGTCAGGTTCTTTATGAGCGCTGCGTGGGCGTTCTTCAGGATCTGGACGATGTGGAGGATGCCCTTGCGTTTCGCCGTTCGACACCCAGTGGGCGACTGCGGATGAGTCTGCCGGTTGCGCTGGGTAGACTTCATGTCCTTCAGCACATTGAGTGCTGTCTTAAGGATTGGCCCTCCCTGAGCGTGGATATCACCTTTTCTGACAGGCTGGTCGATCTGATCGATGAGGGATTTGATTTGGCCATGCGCATCGGGCCACCGAAGGAAGATTCTCGGTTGCTAACGCGCACCGTGGCCTACCAACAAATGATTACCTGCGCGTCACCCAAGTATTTGGCTGAGCATGCCGAGCCTAAAACGCCTGAGGATTTATCCGAGCACCAGTGCCTGCATTTCGTGAGCGGTGGGAGGTTGCTTCCTTGGAATTTTCGCGTGAATGGTAGCTCTGTGCCCGTTACTCATGGCGGAAGGCTACAGATGGACAGTGCTGAGTCATTGCACCAGTCAGCTGTCGCTGGTCTGGGTATCGCGACTCTTCCTTCCTACGTGGTGAACGACGATTTGAGGAGCGGCAAGCTCGTTCAATTGCTCGCGGGGTATGCAGAGGCCGCAGAGCCTATTCGGGTGATCTACCCTAGCAAGCGGCACCTATCTCCAAAAATTCGACTCTTCATCGATAAGCTCGTGGAGGCTTGGTCACCATGCCCACCATGGGAGCAACAATTGGCGGAAGGCATTCACTCTGCCTGACCCGTGAGCGAGGCCCGCGCGGCTAGTCGATGCCTAGCATATGCGTCGCATATTCCTCTCACTTGAGTATCGACCTCCAGGCGTTGGGCACTGCGCCTGTATTCCGTGCATCTGCCAAAGGAGCCAATGGCTCAGAGGCTTAGTGCGCCGGTGTTTTCCACATCCTCAATAGGATTAGCGCAGATGCTCATGACTGCGAAGGCATTCGCCACTGCTCAGTTTCGTAGGAGCTATTGGCCCTCCTTGCGCGGGAAGTGACCGTGCAGACGCTTGACAGCGGTCAAATATCCGAATAAAAATGAAGCGCTTCATAAATATATCTTGCGAGAATAAATACAAAAATAGAATCGTGAACAGATCATAGATGTTGTTGGCTTATGGCCGCAGGCTATGGATGTGAAGCGATTCATATTTGCCGTTTTCTTAGGCAATTCTGGAGATCATGATGGTCACTGCATCATTAGCCCGCGCTCGGTCAAGCACGCGGGCAGCCCTCGCCACTCTCTTATCTAAAGTCACCGACCGCTCAGGCACGGGGGCACTGGCTTCGCCACGTAAATCTCCTAACACCACCCGCTTACATGAGTGCGAAATTTTCAGTCAGCCAGTGCGGTATCGGACGCGTGTGAGCATCACCGCGTCTTGTTTCTGTTTTTTCAGCGCGGGTAATTTGGCATGACAAATCTTCGACATTCAGGACGCACAGTTCTCATTACCGGGGCAGGAGGGGGCATCGGTGCCTCGATTTCCCGGCTGTACTGCGAGGAGGGCGCGCGGGTTGCCTTGGTAGATTTCGACGAACAGTCAGTTTCCGAGCTTTCCCGGCAACTCAGTGCTGCCGGACATTTGGTGGCCTGGGCTAAAGCTGACGTATCAGATTTCGCTCAATGCAGTCGAGCCTGTCTTGAGCTTAGTGAGCAGCTCGGCCCGATCGACACCTTGATTAACAATGCAGGTATTTCACCCAAACACGAGGGCGCACCAGCGCCGATTTGGGAAATGGATCCTCAGGAATGGGATCGCGTCGTTGGCATCAACCTGACAGGCTCGTTCAACCTGGTCAGAGCTCTCACACCAGCGATGGTCGAGCGCCGTTTTGGAAGAATAGTGAACATGTCTTCCGTCGCCGGCAGCGCCTATTTGCCTATTGTCGCGGCGCATTACAGCGCTACTAAAGCCGCGATTATCGGTTTTACCCGTCACCTGGCAGGCGAGCTCGGGCCCTATGGCATTACTGCAAACGCACTGGCTCCGGGACGCATCGAAACGCCGCTTCTTAAAACCGTTTCTGCGCAAGCGAACCAGGCAGTCGTTGATGAGACTCCGTTGGGCCGTCTTGGAACGCCACTTGAGGTAGCTAAAGCAGCATGCTTTTTGACTTCAAACGACAGCGACTTCATCACGGGCCAAGTTGTGGATGTGGCGGGTGGCTGGTTGATGCGCTGATCCATCCGGGCTCGTATTCAACGTAACGATTTATCTCACAGTTTTTCAGCAGCGGGTGATGGCATGGTTCGAACAATGGGTTTTCCTGGCCGATACGAGCAAGGGCCAGGCGCTCTAAAGCAGCTTGGCAGAATCCTTTCCGATATGGGGCAATCGCGCCCTTTGGTCTTGTGCGACGAGTTCGTCTCGAGGCATCTGTGGCCTGAGGTAGGGAATGCATTGTCAGAGCATGGCTTCGAGGCGAACAGTATCGTTTTTCCTGGTGAATGCACTAAAGCGGCAATTGCGTCTCTCTGTGAGCGATCAGCAGATTACAGGCCAGACACCATCATCGCTTTGGGCGGCGGTAAGACAATTGACACGGCTAAAGGGATGGCTGCTCAGCTTAACGTCCCCATCGTCGTATGCCCGACCATTGCTTCCAGCGACGCCCCAACCAGCCGTTTGATTGTGCTTTACGACGAAGCGCACAAGGTCGTTGGTGTCGAGTACCTGAACATGAACCCCTCCGCAGTCGTCGTGGACACCGAAGTGATTGTCCGTGCGCCTGCAAGGTTTTTCGCCGCAGGCATCGGCGACGCCATCAGTAAAAAGTTTGAGGCGCAACAATGTCAGTCTGCCGGAGGCAATAACTCATTTGGTACTCCAGCGTTGAACACTGCATTGCTGCTAACAGAGGCAGTGTTTAAGACGCTTATGACCTACGGGTACAGCGCTTACCAAGCAGTAGGCCGGCACGAGGTTAATGATGATGTCGAGCGGGTTATTGAAGGAACCGTCCTTATCAGTGGCGTTGGGTTCGAGAGTGGCGGCTTGTCGCTAGCCCATGCGCTTGTGCGAGGTCTTACGGCAATTCCTGCGATTACTTCCATGCTGCATGGTGAGCTTGTCGCATTCGGGACGCTGGTGCAGATGTCCGTCGAAGAACGCCCAGACTCAGACCTCCTAGAGGTCGCTCAGCTTCTGAATGATGTGAATCTTCCCGTCACCCTCTACGGCCTTGGCCAGACGTCTCCGTTTACCTCTGAGGAACTGGACATTGTCGTCCAGGCAACACTGGGTGCGGTGTACGCGAAAAATATGGCGCCAGCCCTTACGGCTGAACGACTCATCCGAGGACTGGCTCGTGCTGACGAGCTGGGACAACGATTTGAACGTTTTAACTAACCGCTAAATGCAGCACAGCTAATCCAAGAATAAAAGAGGCTCAGAAAATGACAGACAAGACCGTTCCGCACATTCATGACTTGCTCAAAGACTCCCCTAAGAACTGGGGTAAGTGGGGCCCGGATGATGAGGTTGGCTCACTCAACTACCTCACAGGTGTCGAAGTGCTCCAAGGTGTCAAAGAGGTCAAGCAAGGCAAGACATTTACTTTGCAGGTGCGGATGGCTGATCCTGCAGGTGACCCGGTCTGGCCTGGTCGCTCCCAGTCAAAACGCATGAATATTATGGATCGAGGTCACTACAATTGCGGTAAGGGCCCGCACTTTCCCGGTTCCTACGAGTTCGCCGATGATGTGATGTTCTTCCATCTCCAGGGCTCGACTCAGTACGACGCCCTTGGGCATGTCTGGTACGACGATCAAATTTGGAATGGCTACAGCGCCGATACCACTATCGGTTCCTTGGCCAAGGCGAGCGTTGCTCCATTGGGTGAAAAAGGCATCGTTGGCCGAGGCATTCTGATCGACATAGCGCGCCACCGTGGTAAAGACGTGCTGGATGCAGGTGAAACGTTCAACCATGAGGATTTAATGGCTGCTGCCCGGGCTCAAGGCGTCTCTATCAACAAGCGCGACATTCTCATCATCCGCACTGGATGGATCGGCTCGTTTTATAAACGCGACCCGGAAGAGTTCTACAAAGACTTTATCGAGCCAGGCCTGACCTACAGCCCTGAGCTGGTGAAGTGGTTTCAGGAGATGGAAATTCCGAACATTGTCACCGACACCATTGCTAACGAAGTCACCGTCGATCCCGTGTCAGGGGTTGCGTTGCCGTTGCACAACGCACTCATGAGGAACTTGGGCATCACTCTCACTGAGATCGCTCAGCTTGATCCTCTCGCTGAGGACTGCGCTGAGGACGGTCAGTGGACGTTTCTCTACACCGCAGCCCCTCTAAAGGTCGTTGGCGGAACCGGAGCTCCTGTGAATCCGATCGTCATTAAATAAGTGTCTTTGCCTGGGGCAGCAGAAACGCTGTTCTCAGGTTTTTCCCTCCAATTAACGGCTCCCGAACGGCAGGCGGTTGGCTTATCATCCTCTGCGCAAATCGAGGGCGTTCTTCTGATCGTCCTGTCTCCGCGCTACGATCGAGGATGCTGAATCTCCAATGAAAAAAATCGAGAAACCGAAGCTCAAGGATGTGGCTGAATTGGCGGGCGTCTCGATGGGGAGTGCTTCAAGAGCATTGGCTGTCCCGCACTTAGTGAAACCTGCAACGCTGGCCAAAGTACAAGCAGCTGTTCAAGAGCTAGGGTACGTGCGAGACGGGGCCGCGCGTGCTTTGGCATCTAGGCGCACGCACAGCATCGGAGCCGTTTTTCCTACTTTTAACAACCCTGCGTTCGCTGAAGCTGTCCAGGCCCTCCAGTTAAGGCTAACGGAGCTTGGATATCACCTAATCATTTCTTCCCATGAATACGACCAGGCGCAAGAACTGGTAAACGTAAGGAACATGATTGAGCGGGGCGTCGAAGGCCTACTGTTAGTGGGTACTGAACATAGTCCTGAAATTTATGAAGCACTAACTGCCGCCCAATGCCCATTCATTCTCATGTGGTCACTAGATGGCGCTCACGACCATCACTGCGTGGGGTTCAGCAATGAGGAGGGTGGTCGATTGATAGCCAGGCACTTGCTTAGCCTTGGTCATCAAAGTATCGCCATGATCAGTGGAGTTGTTTCTAACAACGAACGGGCAAAATACCGTCTGAAAGGAATCACCGCTCAGCTACTCGAGTCAGGGATAGAGCTTTCAAGTGAACGGATTATTGAGCAGCCATTCACGATTGAGGGAGGGCGCGCCGGGCTGCGGATTGCTATGGAGCTTAACCCCAAGCCTACAGCCATTGTCTGCAGCACTGACCTCACCTGTATCGGAGCGTTGGCGGAAGCGCGTTCCAATGGGATCGACGTCCCCAAAGAACTATCAGTCAGCGGATTCGATGATATCGAGTTCGCGGCTGCCTATGTGCCAGCCCTGACGACCGTCAGGGTGCCGACTTCGAAAATTGGTATCAGCAGCGCCAACAACATCGTTGCGCTGATCGAGGGGCGCCCACTTGCACGCCGCGAGCGCATACAAATCGAACTCGTCGTTCGAGATAGTACGGCGCCACGGCCTTAGAGCGTTTTCAGGAAGGGACTAAACTCTTGGTGCTTCATTGCCATTGAACCAGCCTGGGCGGTACTCGCTCCAGGTCAGTTGCCAGAATCCTTCATGCTTGCGACGAAGTCGCATCCGGTAATGCGCGCCATAGAGAGGCGTGCCATCTTGCGTGTGTGAGTTTCCAGGAATGACTCTGCCGACAATCATTTCCGCTACACCCTTTTCCTCGTCGGACTTGATCTCCAGCACGTCCGCGAAATGCTGCATCCACGGCCAGGGCCTGCGAAACTCTTTGAAGGAGCCGATGATCGCGTGGCGCCCTTCAATAAGGCCCATCGGTTGGAAATCGCCAGCGGCGTCGTTGGTAAAGCAATGAGCAAGCAGCTGCATGTCAGCCTGATCCAGCGCCCATGAGTAACGAGCGTAGGTTTCAGCAATACATTCCGCACTGGTCACCGAAGCCGTTGAGTTAGGGAAAGCAAGCCATGGCGAATTCAGCTCGCTAACGATGGTCGGGGCTGGGTCGCCAATCCTCCATCCGTCGTCACCTGGTGGAAGCTGCCAGTGAATTGCAAGCGAGTAGTCCCCGGTTATCCAATTCAAGGCAATCAGCACGCTGTCGAGGCGCCAGGTGCCTGCTGTCTTTTTCATAGAGCCTGTGACAGTCATTCCAAATCCGAGCGTGGCCGACTTTGTGGCTTTGCTGATATGGCCATAGGCGTAGAAACTGAAATTGGCGTCGGTTTCTCCACCACCCACATAGTGATTGGTTGCCTTCACTGAAAAGCCATCAGCCTTGGCACGGTCTTGCTGGAAAGCTCTGACAATCTTGCGTCCACCCTCATGAGCGGACATGTGGCTTGTTACCAGCTGGCAATTGTCAGTGAACATATCCCCAGCAGATTCCCAATAACCGCTCTCCCAGGCTTCCAGAAAGGTGGCTATAACGCCCTTAATGTCGGTGCGATCACTTGAGCCGGTCACTGGGTCACCTGCGAGACAGGTTGGCCTATGGGAAAGTGTGGCAGGACATACTCAGCCATCTCCTCCAGGACATCAGCGGCTGGTCGCTGCAGAGGTTTGATATTCAGTGCGACGTGTGAAACACCTTCATCCTGTTGCCGTTTCCAGAGATCCACGAGAGCATTACGCCCGATCCTTATTCCGTTGTAGCCGCGTTCCAGCGGTGTGCTCGGATCCTTCGCCAGATCGAAAAACGTCGCGTAGCCGTATGGTTTTGCATTGCCGGTCTGACTGGCAGAACGGAACTCGCGGATGAGGCCGGGCAAACGATTGAAGTCGCTCAGATGCCAAATCCAGGCATCGGCATTATTGGCTATCCACTCAAGCGTCTGACGGGCCCGGCCCACGACAATCATTGGGAGTCGAGGGCCAACTGGCTTGGGTACCATGTCTAGCAAGCCTTCCAGCTGGCCGAAAAGTTTGGTTGAGACGCTTGGGAAGCTGTTTTCAGTGACTGTCTTAATCAGCTCGAAGCCTTCCCGGTATCGTTCTTCTCTCGCTTCGAAATCAATCCCGAATGCTGGATATTCAATCGGGCGATCTCCGCTGGAGAGCCCTAACAAGAATCGTCCACCGGTGAGCTGGTCAACCGACACAGATTGTTTAGCAACGATCAACGGCTCGCGCAGTGGAAGAACGATTCCTGTCGTTCCCAAAGCAATTTTTTTAGTTACGGCTGCCAAATATCCAAGGTAGACGAAGGGGTCGATCATCTGCCCGGTGTCACCAAAGCTTGGATCGTAGAAGGGCACGTCCCTCATCCATAAACTTGCAAAACCAGCCTCATCCGCGATTCGAGCAAGGCGCTGATGATCCTGCAAAGTAGGGAACGGCGAATTTGGGTAGCCTTCCAGAGGCATGATGTATCCGAAGGTGAGGCCTTCGGGTTGGAACACTCGCGAATAGGCCGGGTGAGCTGCAAGCTCGGGACTGAGCTCAAGGGAAGGGCTGAGAGAAGTCATTGCTAAACCTCATTATTTCAAGCCGATCACTACTGTGTAAGCGGCTTTCAGATGAACAGGTCTGCATGGTAGTGAAGGTATTGGGGAAAATGTGTCCCCTCTGATGGGGCGCGATCCACTGGTGGCCGCTATCCACTCAATGAAAAATCTGCTGGGTCAATCGTTTGAACTCGTCCGCAGTAGGCGTCTTAGATGAGTCGCGGCCTTCAACGGGATGAGTCTTACGCGCTGTGACGAGTGGTCACAGATGGTGTGAATTTCTGAGTATTCTCCTGTGCGAGAGCATCACCTACTCTCACTCAGCGATTGAAATCCTGGCTCGCTCGCCAGTCACACGTTGAGAGAAATTATAATGAATACGCCCGTTAAACCTGATGAACTTGCCATTCCTTATGCTTTGCCGCAGGTGCCTTTCATGTCTCCAGACATGGTGCATCCAGGCGTTATGACCACTTGGCTCGAAGACGATAATCTATGGGTGCCTGTCACCAAGTCAGTATCTTTCAAACCACTGTTGCTGAGCGTGAGCGGTGGGTACTACATCAACTTGCTCCGAGTGCGGCAGAGCGGGGTTTTGTCACGTCACCGCCACTCAGGTGCAGTGCATGCGATCGTGTTGAGGGGGCGTTGGTACTACCTCGAACACGATTGGGTTGCTGATGAAGGCTCCTTTGCATTCGAGCCGCCAGGGGAGACTCACACTCTGTTCGTCCCTGAAGATGTCGAAGAAATGATTACTTGGTTCCACGTTCAGGGTGGCTACACTTACGTCGACCCACAGGGTGTCGCGGTCGGCTATGAAGACGTTTTCACCAAGCTGGAAGCTGCCCGCAGCCATTACAAAAATTTGGGCTTGCCGGACGATTATATCGAGCAGTTCATTCGCTGATTTTGGTTTAAAAAAAAACGCGCTACGGCGCGTTTTTTTGTGTAGATAAACAGGTGGATTCAGTCGCGTAAGGAGCGTACCGAAATGGATCAATACTCTCAAATGCTAGCCTTCATCTGGTCAACAGAGTGCGGAAGTTTTTCTGCTGCCGCCAGGGCGCATGAGATGACTCCGTCGGCCATCAGTAAATTGATAGCGCGGCTAGAGGATCGGCTTCGGGTTCGACTTTTCCAGAGGGGTTCTCGAGTCCTCACTCTGACGGAGGAAGGGGCTGCTTATCTGCGCAGTGCGAAAGCTGTGGTTGAGGCGATGAGTGAAGCTGACTCTCTGGCAGAAGGGCTTCCTTCAAGGGTCAGTGGCACGCTTCGCATCCACACGATGACCTCTTTTGCGAAGCAGCAGATCGTGCCTTGGTTGCCGGAATTCCTCGACACTTATCCCGGTCTTGATGTCGAGATTCAGTTAGGCGCTCAATTCGTTGACCAGTTCGAACAAGGATTGGACATAGCCATACATAGCGGGATTATTCCGAGCTCTTCCAGAATCGCGAAGAAGATCGGCGAGTGTGAGTGGTTGCTGTGTGCTTCGCCTGACTACCTGGAAAAGTATGGAACACCGCAGCAGCCGAAAGACCTGATGAACCATCGATGCTTCAATTTCAGTTTTGCCAGTCCCTGGAACAAATGGGCCTTTATCCAAGATGGCCTAGGTGTGACGACCCCTGTAAAGCCTCGGGGATCGTTTACCCAGGGTGAGTTGCTAAGAGACATGGCCAAATCAGGCGCGGGTATAGTTCGCCTTGCAGATTTTCACATTGGAAAAGACATTCAGGAAGGCTCACTGGTGCTCCTGCTTGATGAGTACAAAGCGGAGATCCGGGAGCCTATTTACCTGCTCTATTCAGACAGAAAGCATCTGAGTCCTCGCATCCGAGTGTTCATCGAGTTTTTCCATGAAAAATGGATGGCACATCCATGGAATGTCGTGAGAGGACTACCCAAAGCGACTTGATAGCCACTACGGCACCTCCGCCAATTTTCATTCTGCCCACGCGCTAACCCGCAACTATGGCTCCTAGGCCAGTGAACCACTGATCCACCTCGCCGGTAACTCTGTCGCCTGCTCTCTGCTCAACAGATCAATCTAAATCTGAAACCTATTCCCCCGAAATTACGTAGCCGAGGTTTCGCTGGGGCTCCTCTCATTTTGTGCCACTGACCTGTTCCTGGCGGTCACAGCAGGTGTGCTTTGCCAGCTATATTCAGCCCTGAATTTGAGCCATAACCTCTGTCCATGGTGAGCAGTACGACAAGTGCTGAATCATCTCGGATGTTGAGGCGTATGTGTGCAAAACACCGATCCTCAGCCGGAGAATAAAAATAAACACCCGGAGATATCCCCATGGGATTTGCTCAAGACAAAATCGAAGCGTTACCTGCGGTCAATCGTGTGCCGAAAGGAGCAGGTGCAGCCTCGTGGGGCGCGATGGCTCTTTTGTGGCTCGTGTATGCCATGGATGCCAACTCCCGCCAGATGTTCTTTATGGTATTGCCCTCCATCACCAGCGAGTTCAAGACAAGCGCTGAGCTGACTGGACTGCTTGCCGCTTTCATCACGATCGCTACATCTTTGATAGCCGTGCCTTGCATGATTTGGGCTGATAAAGGCGGTCAGGGATGGATGCGAAAATACCGCCACCTGCCAATCGTGATTGCTTACACGCTATTCACCTTTCTGACCGGCCTCAATTTCTTGACCGGCTCGCTTGGAGTGCTTGTCGCGCTGCAAGTGATGTCTCACGCATTTGGCGGTGCTGGCGAAGCCATCGAAGTCACCTCCTTGTCCGAGTGGTGGTCGAAGGAGCGCCGTGGTTTCGCCCTAGGACTTCATCACACCGGATACCCTTGGGGCACATTGATCGGTGGCTTGGCGATCAGTGCTCTACTCCACGCTTACGGCCCGGAAAATTGGCGCTTTGCATTCCTGCTGTTCCCTGTACCGATGATCATCATCTTTTCGGTCTACTGGTGGTTCAGTACGAAGAAGCGTTACGAGTCCTTTGTTGAACACGCTCAAGCAGTCGGTGAGACCCCTCCATCAATGGAGGCGGTACAGGGTGTGGTGGAGGTGCCCAAAGGCGCGTTCAAGTCTGCGATGAAAAATCCGAACATCTCTGCTATCGCTCTAATCTCGATGTTCGCAATCGTTGGCTACTTCGGCATCAGCTTCTGGCTACCTCAGTACCTGGCTTTTGTTGCCCATTACAACTTCGCGGAGGCGGCTGCTTACTCGGTGCTCTTCACCATCACCGGCGGTATTGGCCAGATCGTTTGGGGATGGATCTCAGACCGTGCAGGCCGAAAACTTTGCCTAGTGCTTGTTTTCGCGTGGCTTGCGGTGGGCATGTACCTCTTCAAATACTCATCCGTCAGCCTGACTTGGCTTATCGCGATTCAGTTGTTTGCTGGGTTCGCGATGAACGCGCCCTACACGTTGCTGTATGCCATTGCGTTTGACTCTGCGAAGCAAGGCACGACTGGCCTGGCGGGCTCAATCGTCAACGTCGGTATTTACGCCGGTGGCTTTGGGCCATTCGTGATCGGGATGTTCATCGGCGCAGGTGGTGGCTTTGAGCAGGCTGCGGGCTACAACTACGCGCTCTACTTTATCTCCGGTCTCATGGTACTGGCGGCCATCATCACCATTTTCTTCACCCGAGAAACTACCGGCTGGTTCCTTAAGTACGACAAGGCGCTGGTATCGAAGTCCTCTTGCAACATGGGTTTGTAACGAACCGATCGTACCTGCACTTACAAGAAAATCCCCTTGGGGATAGCTAAAGCTAGGAGAAAGTCATGACCCTTATTAATGATGCCAAATGGTTGAGCCAATTCGCCGACGAGTTAAACGGTGATGCTGATTGGACTACCGCTGCTCGCTATTTTGATGGGCGCATTCAATTCAAGCACAGCACAGGTTTTTCAACGCTTGCGGTTCTCGCCGGTAAAGTCGTTGCGGTTTACCCGGAAGGAAGCCCGTTGGGCGCTGACATCATCGTGTCTGGTGCTGATGATGAGTGGCAGCGCGTTCTTGACGGAAAGATCGACTGGTTTGAAGCGTTGTCCCCTGGATTGGGAAAACTTGAGCTTGAGGGCAACGTGGTCGCTGCATGGCAGTACGTAGATGTGATGGCCCGCGCGTTCGACGCAATGAAGCGTGTAGGGAAAGCCAATAATAACCCACCAGTCTCGTACTCTCCCGGGCCTAAGCCGTCGGGGAAAGAGACGGTAGGACGGTACATTACTGTTGATGGAATTCGCGTTTACTACGAAGAATCAGGGGAGGGGCGTCCACTCGTTTGCTTCCACGCGGCATCACAAGATTCTCTAATGTACAGGCACGTACTGGACGGTCTCTCAGATGAGTTCCGCGTCATTGCAGTTGACGCCCCTGGGCACAGCAAATCAGAGCTGCCCGAATCAGGCCCATTCCACAGCCTCACTCGCCATGCGGAGTTCAACGAACATCTTATGGAGGCCTTGGGACTTGAGAAGCCCGCCATCATGGGATGCTCCATGGGCGGCAATCTGGTGCTGGAATTGGGTGCACGTCGACCCGATGCGTACAGTGCGATCATTTCAGCCGAGGGGGCAGATTTCACCCCAACGGTTTCCGAGTTCTTCCTCGATATGCTGCTCATGAATGGGCCAGAGATCATCGGTGCCTGGTCGCGTTCGATGACGGGCAATCGCACTCCACCTGATCGTGCAAGGGAGGTGGTGTGGCAGATCTCGCGCACCACGCCGCAGGTGATGAAAGGTGACCTGACAGGCTATGCGAACTTTGATCAGCGGCAACAAGTTGGAAAGATCAAAGCGCCTGTTTTACTTCTGCGCGGTGACGCCGATTGGTTGGTGTACCAAGAGAAGGTTGAGGAAACGGCATCTCGAATTCCTGGCAGTAAGATCGCCGTGCTCGCAGGTACTGGCCACTATCCAATGACTGAAAACCCATTGGAGTTCTGTGACACGGTACGCGCTTTCCTTCGTGAAGCGGGTCACGGCCACGCAGGCTGAAAGATCTGATTGAGGAGCCCGCTCGTCAGGCGGGCTTTTCTGCGTTTATTTAACGCAAAGGTTCAATCCCGAAAAAAACCTTTTCTATTCCCGCACAAAAACCTAAAGCGCGCCGACCCACTGAGGCTCAGGCCGTTACGGGAGCTATCTCGACCCTCGAATCCCTTCCATAGCCGATCGTCAGACGATCAGAATTATTTGCTTGTGATCTGTGATCACAGCGGATAGCATCTGTCTCAGAGCGAACATCTGAGCGTCAGCATGGTTCACCAACCGCTCAAACGATTACTCCTAAACATAAATACAAAATTTGGAGAACATCATGCGAAGTACAACTCCATCTGCGACAGAGCGTGGCCCCATTGCAATCGTTGGCGCGGGCCTGATTGGGAGAGCTTGGGCGATTGTTTTTGCTCGGGCAGGACATCCGGTGCGTTTACACGATATGGATCTGCAGACAATGCAGAACAGCCATGCCTACATCGAAGCGAGGCTTAATGAGCTCGCAGAATTCGATCTTCTTAATGACGCGCCCCTCACCGTACTGGCACGCATTACTTGCGTTCCCGACTTGGCTGATGCGCTACGTGACGTGGTGCTCGTACAGGAAAACGTTCGGGAAACGGTGGAGGCGAAAATCGATATCTTCAGTCGAATGGATGCGTTGGCGCCCAAGGCCGCGATTCTTGCCAGTTCAACTTCATGGTTACCGGCCTCCGAGTTCACTAAAGATCTACCAGGGCGGGGGCGCTGCGTAGTTGCACACCCTACCAACCCACCTTACTTAGTTCCTCTTGTGGAGCTTTGCCCTGCGCCGTGGACAGAATCTGAAGTGATGATTCGAGCGCATGAGATCTACACCGCAGCAGGGCAGAGCCCTGTCGTTCTATCCCGAGAGATCCACGGCTTCTTGTTGAACCGAGTCCAAGCAGCAGTCCTCAACGAATGCTTCAAATTGCATGAGGAAGGCTTTGCTAGCTCTGAGGATATTGATCGGGTGCTCAAAGATGGACTCGCCCTCCGCTGGTCATTTATGGGCCCCTTCGAAACCATCGATCTCAACGCCCCTGCCGGCGTATCTGACTATGCCAAACGCTACGGTCAGCAAAATCGCGAAACGATCAATTCCGAAAATGCTTTTGATTGGTCGGAATCAGCAGTCGCCCGAGTACATGACGAGCGCCGCCAAAAACTTGAACTCGAAGGAATTGCGTTGCGATCCGCCTGGCGTGACCGCCGCCTTATGGCTCTCGCTGCGCACAAGCGTCAAGCACCAAATTCCTGACGGCATCACTTCATCCTGAACACCAAAATATAAGTTACCAGGAGGTCACCATGGCTCGTAAAGTCATCATCACTTGCGCGGTCACCGGCGCAATTCATACACCTTCCATGTCCCGTTACCTGCCGGTAACACCAGGTCAAATTGCCGAAGCGGCGATTGGTGCCGCTGAGGCTGGCGCCTCAATTGTTCACCTACATGCTCGTAATCCAATTGATGGCAGCCCCTCTCAGGATCCGGAACTGTTTAAGCAGTTTCTGCCGGCTATCAAAGAGGCTAGCGATGTGGTGATCAACCTGACTACAGGTGGCGCACCGACAATGTCGCTTGAAGATCGACTTCGTCCAGCACATCAGTTCAAACCGGAAGTGGCCTCACTGAACATGGGCACGATGAACATGGGGCTTTACCCAATGCTCAATCGGTTTAAGGAGTTCAAACACGCTTGGGAGGAACCATACCTCGCCGGCAGCCATGACCGCATTTTCAAAAATACATTTACCGACATAGCCCACATCCTCGAGTCATGCAGTGAGAACGGTACCCGTTTTGAAATCGAATGCTATGACATTGGGCATCTCTACACCGCTGCACATTTCATTGATCGCGGCCTCATCAAACCCCCATTTTTGATCCAATCGGTTTTCGGCATTTTGGGCGGTATCGGCGGTCACCCTGAGGACGTCCTGCATATGCGTCGCACAGCTGATCGTCTTTTCGGAGATGACTATCAGTGGTCGGTTCTTCCAGCAGGAAAGCAGCAGATGAGCATTGGTGCTCAATCAGCCACGCTTGGAGGACACGTGCGTGTGGGTCTTGAAGACTCGCTTTGGGACGGGCCGGGCCAATTGGCAAAAAGCAACGCAGATCAAGTCTTGCGTATGCGCAAAATTCTCGAAGGGCTTTCACTAGAAGTGGCGACACCTGCTGACGCGAGAGAAATCCTGAAGCTCAAAGGTGGCGATAACGTCAATTTCTAAACGCGGGTATTCATCCCCGTAAAGCCTATCTAGAGGATATTTTGATAACTAAAGGTCGCGGCACAACACTCGCGCCTTAGCACCTTATCCTCATGAGGAGAAAATGAACCATGTTAGCTACGACCCATACAAAAACACAAAAGGGACAGTCGCTGAACGCTTTAATGTTTCGCAAACTAATGCCGATGTTAATCTTTGCTTACGTTATAAGCTTTCTAGACAGAACTAACATTTCACTTGCCAAAACACACATGGCAGTAGACTTGGGTATTTCCGCTGCCGCCTACGGTTTTGGTGCTGGGCTCTTCTTCCTTACCTATGCACTCATGGAGGTACCCAGTAACCTGATCATGCACCGGGTAGGTGCCCGACTCTGGATCACCAGGATCATGATCACCTGGGGGTTGTTGTCTGCCGGTATGGCCTTCATTACCGATGAGACTACGTTTTACATTGCCCGCGCGCTACTGGGCGCAGCTGAAGCCGGATTGTTCCCAGGTGTAATGCTCTATTTAACCTATTGGTTTGGTCGTGAGCAAAGGGCACGAGCCAGTGGCTATTTTCTAATCGGGGTCTGTCTCGCGAACATCATCAGCGGGCCGGTTGGCGGGCTGCTGTTAGAGATGGATGGAATCTGGGGTTGGCACGGCTGGCAGTGGCTGTTCTTCTTGGAGGGAATTCCAGCTGTTCTATTCTCCGTCGTGATTTGGCGCAAGCTTCCGGACGGCCCATCTACGGCAAGTTGGCTATCAAAGGAACAAGTCACTGAAGTAGAGCAAGTTCTGAAGAAAGAACATGATGAAGAAATCGCCTCCGGCAATGTAGGTCATTCTTTTAAGGGCGTTCTTAAAATCCCTCAGATTTGGCTTGCGATCGCGGTGTACTTCCTCCACCAAGTTAGTGTGTATTCGGTAATTTTCTTCTTGCCGGGCATCATTGGCACGTATGGAGGCTTGTCATCGTTACAAATAGGATTGTTAAACTCAATCCCATGGATCGCAGCAGCACTCGGGGCAGCGTTTCTTCCAAAGTATGCAACTACTCCGAAAATTTCACGCAAAATAATGTTCGGTGGGCTGCTCCTGATGTCGGCTGGATTGACCCTCGCGGCCTTTACCACTCCACTGATAGCTCTAATAGGATTCACTCTTACGGCATCGATGTTTTTCGTTGTTCAGCCTGTGATATTCCTCTTTGCCAGTTCAAGACTGGCGGGGGCAGGTATGGCGGCGGGTCTGGCGTTAGTGAATACCTTTGGTATTACTGGTGGTTTCTTCGGCCCTTCACTTCTGGGGTTCGTTGAACAAACTACTGGGAGTACGAAGAATGGACTCATTATTGTAGCGGCTCTTTTAACGCTCGCGGCATTCCTGAGTTTGAAACTACGTCAGGCACAAGAAACGATTACTACAAAAACGCGGGACAACATTGTATTGCCCCAGGCTGCGCCGTGTATTACTGATAATGCGAGGACAAAATGAAGAGTACATCCCTGGCACTTAAACTACATCCCGACGATAATGTTGCAATCGCACGCGCTTCGATACCTCAAGGAACCGTGGTTGCGGAGTTCGGTAATATTGTGGTGCTCGCCGATGTGCCCGCAGCGCACAAAATCGCCCTTGCACACGTAAACCCAGGTGATCCTGTTCTGCGTTATGGCCAGATCATTGGCTTTGCTACTAAACCCATTGAGCCAGGCGATTACGTGCATACGCACAATCTGGAGATGGCGACGTTCGAGCGAGACTACGCGTTCGGCGAGGATGCCAAAGTCGCGTCGCCTGCAGCCTCTCCTGTGACATTCCAAGGTTTCGTCCGCGCTGACGGGCGAGTAGCAACTCGAAACTACATTGGTGTAGTGAGCACTGTGAACTGCTCCTCCACTGTTACCAAAATGGTGGTTGAACACTTCTCGCGAAACGGTGTGCTGGATGCTTACCCAAACGTGGACGGTGTGGTGCCGATCACCCACAGCTTCGGTTGCTGCATAGAGCACAATGGCGAGGGGGTGAACCAACTGCGGCGCACGCTAGGCGGTTTCATCAAGCACGCCAACTTCGCTGGCGTGGTCGTCATCGGCCTTGGCTGTGAAGCCAATCAAATGGGTGCGCTGTTCATGGCCCAGGGCATCGAGACCGGCAAGCTTATCGCTCCCGTGGTCATCCAAGACGTTGGCGGAACTCGCAACGCAGCGGATGCCGCCATTGCCGCCGTGGAATCGATGCTGCCGGTTGCCAACGAGTGCCGACGCGAGCCGGTCTCGGCGCGGCACCTGACCGTGGCGCTCCAGTGCGGCGGTTCAGACGGATACTCGGGCATCACGGCCAACCCCGCCCTCGGTGTGGCTGTCGATATGCTCGTAGCGCAAGGTGGAACTGCCATCCTTAGCGAAACGCCGGAGATCTACGGCGCTGAACACCTGCTGACTCGTCGCGCTGCAACCCGTGAGGTCGGCCAGGGTATCGTCGACCTTATCAAATGGTGGGAAAGCTACGCAGACCGCGAAAAAGGCAGTATTGATAACAACCCCACGCCTGGTAACAAGGCCGGCGGCCTGACGACCATTCTCGAAAAGTCTCTAGGCGCAGTTGCCAAAAGTGGCTCCTCAGCACTCATGGGCGTTTATCGTTACGCTGAGCCCATTACAGTCCGAGGCTTGGTGTTCATGGATGCGCCTGGCTATGACCCGATGGGAGCCACTGGCCAAATCGCCAGCGGCGCAAATCTCGTTGCGTTCACCACCGGACGCGGCTCGTGCTTTGGCGCCAAACCTGCTCCTTCGATCAAGCTTGCGACGAATACCAAAATGTACACTCGCATGAAGGATGATATGGACATCAACTGCGGGGATGTCATGGATGGCGACGCCACCCTTGAATCGAAGGGTAAAGAGATTTTCGACATGCTCATACGAGTGGCTTCTGGAGAAAAATCTAAAAGCGAGGCGTTGGGCGTCGGCAATGAAGAAACAGTGCCTTGGATGATCGGCGCTCAAATGTAATAAGCGAGCGAAAAAAGAGGCGCCCTGATACCAGGCGCCTCTTTTTAAAACATGTTGGTGGAATTAATCAGCTTCGACAGGCTTGTGCGCATCGGCAACGATCAGCGCCCCTGTATTCAGGATAAACTCGGCAGCACTTTTGATGTCATCTTGCAGTGATTCACAGGCGGCAACGGAGTCACCCTTCTTTAAAGCATCAACCATCGCTGCGTGATGACTGGCTTGCACTCGCTGAACCACACGCTCAGTGCCAGATCGTAGGTCATAGTTGATGATAGGCCCTATTCTCAGCCACAGGGACTCAACTATCTGGAGCAGGATGGGCATGTCCGCCTGATTATAAATTGCGAAATGCAATTCTTTGTTCAGCGTAATCAGCCGTGACTCATCGGGAGCGCCTTTTGCAAACTCTGCGCAAAATGCCTCGTGTATCTTTTCAATCTCAGCCAGCGCCTGCGAATCAACAAGCTCCGCAGCACGAGCTGCAGCTTGCCCCTCCAGATTCAACCGGATACTGGTGATTTCCCGGAATTGGCTGACCGTCAGTACAGGAACGCGAATATATCGATTAGCCGCCATTTCAAGCGCTTGCTCAGCGACCAACCTGTGAACCGCTTCTCGCACTGGCATGACGCTAACACCAAGAGCGTCCGCTATAGATCTGAGCGAGAGCTTTTCCCCAGGCATAACGCGTCCGCTTATCAGCAGATCACGCAGCTGGGCATAAACGTCCGCACTGAGAGTCTGGCGGATCATGGGGGTTACGAGTGTGGATAGGTTCATGGCGAGAATTATAGGCAGGTTCGATCAGCCGGCATAGGAAAATGAGACAACTGTGATCACGGATGTGCCGGTATAGAAAGTGACGGGATTCGGGAGAAACGAGTTCTCTAGCACACGCCCAATAAGCGTCTCGCTACCAAGGTCGGTGGCGAGACGTGTAGGTCTGACTAATCAAAGATACTCGACATTGCCGTCGATGCTGATCGCTTGTCCTGTCACATTGTTAGCAGCAGGAGAGCATAGAAATAACGCCATTGCTGCTACGTCTTCGGGTGGAGTCATCCGGCGCAATGAGATTTTCTTCAATGTTTGTTGGCGCATCTCCGGCTCTGAAATGCCTAACTGTTTGGCGCGATCACTGATGACGCGATCCTGGCGCGGGCCCTCGACGATGCCAGGCAGCAGTGCGTTGACTCGAATGTCTTTTTCGCCCAACTCGGCTGCCAATGACTTCATAAGACCAACGATGGCCCACTTGGTCACGGCGTATGGAGTCCGCCAGGCATAGCCTAAGCGCCCCGCGACCGATGAAATATGAATGATGTGTGCGTGTTCTGACTTCGTTAGGAGGGGGACAGCATGATGAGCGAAGCGATACTGCGCATTGAGATTGATGTCTATTGTCTGTTCCCATTCGGCATCGCTAATTTTGTCGATTCCGCCGGTCGGCCCTGCGATGCCTGCATTGTTGATAAGTACATCGAGCCCATCCACCCACTCCTGTTGTATCTCGAAGACTCGCTTAATTTGAGCAGAGTCGGAGACGTCAGCCAATGTGGCCAAAGCCTCAGGGTAACGCTCACGAAATTGTGCAATCGCCTGCTCACTTACATCACATACATGGACTCTTGCCCCAATTTCGAGATATGCAGCCGCGATCGATTCTCCAATGCCTGCTGCCCCACCGGAAATCAAAACCCTCAATCCGGTATAGGGTGTCAGCCGCTTCATCACGTTCATAGCCAATGTGTCCTGTCTTATTTTTGTTCATGAGTTCTTCCTTGGCTACGGCGCGCATAGACAAGGAAACCTCATTAAGTGATATGTGATCACAGTTTGATTGTCAAGACAGGATTGCCTCAGATTGACAGGTGATTACCGGAGTGGGTGCAGACTCCTACTCCGGTTCAGCATTCCTATCTGCGGCCCGATTACTCTGCGAGAGGCAGCCGGCGGCGACTACGCTTACCGCAGCACTACATCGTTATAGGATTTGGGCCATGGTCGGGTAATCCGTATAACCGCGCTCCTCACCCTGGTAGAAGGTGGTCGGGTCAGCGTCATTCAGTGCGACACCCTGTTCGAATCGCTCTACCAGATCCGGGTTGGCCAAGAACGCAGTGCCAAAGGACACCAGATCAGCATTTCCTTCTCTGAGCGACGTTTCCGCACGTTCCGCGTCATAGCCGCCATTGGCGATGTAGGTGCCTCCGAAACGACGCTTTAGTTCTCTGAAGTCGAATGAACCCGCACCGACTTCTACTACGTGAATGTAGGCTAGCCCGTAGCGACTGAGCATTTTCGCTGCATAGTTGAATGTCGCTTGGGGATCGCTGTCGCTCATGGAGAAGTAATTAAAAATCGGCGACAGGCGAACGCCCACGCGGCTAGCCCCGAATACTTCGATGACCGACTCCACAACCTCCTTGAGAAACCGAGCGCGATTTTCTGCAGAGCCGCCGTATGAGTCGGTTCGGGTGTTGGTGCCATCGCGCAGGAACTGATCGATCAAGTAACCGTTCGCACCATGTATTTCCACACCGTCAAAACCTGCACGCTTCGCGTTTTCAGCACCTTGGCGAAAATCCGCGATCACGCCAGGAATTTCATGCAGACTCAGAGCCCGTGGTGACTCGTAAGGCTTCAATCCTTCAGGCGTGTAGATCTCGCCATCAGCCTTGATCGCTGAGGGCGCTACCGGCAGCTGATTATCGATCTGTACTAGGGAGTGTGACAGGCGCCCAACGTGCCAGAGCTGGAGAAATATCCGTCCGCCCTCTGCATGCACGGCGTCGGTCACGTGTTTCCAGCCGGCGATTTGCTCGTTGGTGAAAATGCCCGGTGTTCTCATATAGCCTTTGCCTTGAGCCGAGACCTGAGAACCCTCAGTAATGATGAGGCCGGCGCTTGCACGTTGACGGTAATACTCGACCACTGTGGAAGTTGGAACATCGCCTTGGCCAGCCCGGCTTCGCGTCAGCGGCGCCATCACCATGTGATTTCTCACGGGGAGGTTGGCGATTCGGGTGGGTGACAAAAGAAGGTTGAGATTGCTCGCTGTCATGACGTGCCTCAGTATGATTTGGGGTGTTGGATAGTTATCGTCGAGATGATTTTCACGCCGGGTTGAGCGGCGCTAGTTGAGCCGTCCTTGCTCCCGCAGCCGTGTGCCAATCCGCTGTATTTCCGTTTCGCCCTGCGCCAGAGCTGCCTTGCTCGTGTGAACCGAGTAGTTACCTGTTACCAGGTCGTACGGATGCTTTACCGCCGAGCCCATCACGAAAGAGCAATCGCCTTTCGCGATGAAGTTGATGTGGTGCTCTGACTCTTCGAACACAGCTAATTCGCCGACATTGACCAACCCTCCTGCGTCCAGACTTCCTGAACTAACCGCGAGCCAGGCAATGTTGTGACCAGACGGTGGGGTGTAACGCCAGTGCTCACCGTCTTTTAAACTCACGGCGAGATAGTTCATTTCACACGGTACTTCGATCAGGCTTTGGGCTGCCCCGTAACGTCCCAGTAGCACCCGTGCTGGGCCCACTTGTGGAACTTGCGACGGATCAAGGTAGGTACTCATCGCGGGAGCGTTTTCAATCGGCGGCGGCAATGCCACCCAGAGCTGGAATCCCTGTATTGCGGACTCGCTTGCTAGCGTAGCGTCGTGCCACACCCCATTGCCGGCCTGCATCCACTCAACACCACCCGCGAGCAGTAAACCGGTCGCCCCAGTGGTGTCCTCATAAGAGACATCCCCTTTTGTCATGAAGGTAACCGTTGCGATTCCTGAGTGCGGATGCATGCCGAAACTCGACTTACTACCACTGGCGTTCAGGCTGAAAATGTCCAGGAAAATAAACGGTTTCAACAGCTCGCCTAGATCACCTGGACTCATAAGCCTCGTTATGGGGCCGTGTGTGCTTCCTTCAGTACGATGGACAATGGCGCGTGGTCGAACTAATACGGTGGCGGTCATATGTTTTCTCTTTGTTCTCCCTTGCCGACAGACGATGTCGTCGAGCGGAGTTCCAGCTGCCTGGACTAGATGTGGATGAACTCAGTGATGCCGAAAAGTCTGGACGGTGAGCCCGTAGGGGATTCCGGAAACTGAAGGTCAGCTGCAGCAATGACTGAAGGATATGCGTCTATTGATTGCTTTATTAGATGGCATAATTGGATTGAACTGATCCATTTTTGGAGTGGGTGGCAGCAAGATGATCGATCTGAATGACGTCGCATTGTTTGTAAAAGTGGTGCGCAGCGGTAGTTTCGCTGAAGCAGCACGGCAGCTTGGAATGCCCTCAAACACCTTAAGCCGGCGGGTTCAACAGCTTGAGGCTCACCTCGGTACGAGGCTGCTGCAGCGCTCCACGCGCAAGCTCACACTCACCCAGTCCGGCGAGGCTTTTCACGAGCGCTGCTGTGGAGCAGTGGAAGGTCTGATTGACGCTGGTGAGCAGCTGATGACCGGAAACCAAGAGCCGAGTGGCAATGTGCGCATTGCGGCAATGGCTGATTTCTTCGATTTCTTTCCTATGGAATGGGTGGCCGATTTTCTTGACGCGAATCCGCGGGTACAAGTCGACTTCGTGCTGAGTGATGCACGCGCCGATTTGATCGCTGATCGAATCGATATTGCGTTTCGAGGTGGGGCGTTGCAGGACTCAGGATACGTCGGTCGCCAACTCCTTGGAGCTGGTAACGAAGGTCTGGTGGCCAGCCCGAATTACCTTAAAAAAAGAGGCGTTCCTACTAAGCTTGGAGATCTGGTCAAACATGACTGTGTGAGCTTTGGCCATCCTAGCGGTTTCACCACCTGGGTTCTTCATGGGCCAAACGATGCGGCGGAAGAGGTTCGGGTCACTAGCCGTTTTAATGGAAACACCGCCCAAGCTTTGCGCAAGGCGACGTTGGCTGGGCTAGGAATTGCCTTGCTGCCGCCCGCCATGACTAAGTCTGATCTTCAGACCGGGCGCCTTGTGTCTGTGCTGCCGCATTACCATAGAACCGGATACGGCCTGCATGTGCTTTACCCCAGCCGGCAACATTTGCCGTTAGCGGTGTCTGCATTCATTGGGTTGGTTATGGAGAAGCTGGAGGGGCAAGAATTCCCTGCAACGGCTCGTTCCTGATCCAAGCATCGTCGAAATATCGACAATTCGGTCGGGCTTGAAAGAGAGGAGGGTAGGGCTGTGGTGGGAACCAGCTGCCTCCTTGTTTGAGGATTCATTCCCTGACCAAACACTCGAGTGGTTCCCATCACAGCCCGAGAGCGTGGCTGGATGTATAAGCAGGTAGTCGCAAGCCTCGTCAGTTGAAGGTTTGTAAAAATCCTCACACCGGCGAAGTCGTCGAAACCAAAGGCGGCAATCACAAAACGTTGAAGGAGTGGAAAGCAGTACACGGCTCCGCGACTGTTGAGTCCTGGCTGACCAAGTGAGTTTGGTTTGAGTACAAAGGGCCTGAGAGGGCCCTTAATTAGTTGGCGAGGAAGAGGGCACGAACGAGAAAGCAGCGCGTTTACTTTGGCGGCCCAGGCAATGACAACGCCGGTGGTTCAGCGCGTTGGGACTATCGATTAAAGCGCGCGACCAACGAGTATTGAGTTGCAGCTGTCTTGGTCAACTCCCTGCTTAGTTCTGCTGAGTGATGAGCTTGCTCCGATGTCTGATCCGCCAAGTGGGCAATGGTGGTGATGTTACGGCTGATTTCCTCGGCGACGGCAGTTTGCTCTTCAGTGGCGGCCGCAATCTGCGTTGTCATATCAGTGATGTTGGCTACAGCTTCACTAATTCCTACCAATGCCTTGTCTGCTTCAAGTACCCACGTTACACCTTCTTCGGCTTGACGATGACCGCTTTCCATTGTCTGTACGGCATTGTTAGAGGAAGTCTGAAGCTTGGTGATCAGGTCATGGATCTGCTTAGTGGACTCAGACGTGCGCTGTGCCAACTGACGTACCTCGTCGGCCACCACAGCGAAGCCTCGACCCATATCGCCAGCGCGCGCGGCCTCGATCGCGGCATTCAGTGCCAGTAAGTTGGTTTGATCGGCAATACCTTTGATTACGTCGACCACTGTTCCGATTTCGTTGCTGTCCTTGGCCAACTGCGCGACGGTCTCCCCAGTTTCACCCACCACTGCAGAGAGGCGCTGGATCGCTTCGCGGGTATCTCGGGCAATCTCGCGTCCGCGTCCGGTCAGCAGGTTAGCCTCCTGGGTGGCGTCAGCAGTGCGCTGGACATGGCTCGCGACTTCTTGTGTGGTCGCCGCCATCTGATTGACTGCAGCGGACACTTGCTCGGTCTCGACGCGCTGGCGATCAAGTCCACGTGAGCTGCCGGAGGCCAGTATGTCGGATCTCCCGGCTAACCCACTGAGTTGCTCTGCGGTGTCTTGCAGGCGTGTAAGACAGGTCTTTAGACGCGCAGCCTGGCTCACAAAGGCTGTTTCCAAACGCGCTTGAGCCCCGTGCTGATCACTGTACATCTGTGCAATAAGTTGATCAGAAGTAGAGGGCTCAGCCATCTGCAACAGGCGCATTGTTCCTTGCTTTTGCCAACGAGAGGTTATCAGTCCGAGCGGAACGGATATTCCTATTGTGGCGACAATAGCTACGGATGCGTTGAGAAGTAGGCCGCTCAAAGTGCCCACCAGGCCCATGACAAGGTACGGCAGGTAGTCCAGCAGGGCAGGTAGCCACTTGTCTCGAGTGGGAATGGCAGGTTTTCCCTGGCTGATGCGCCGGTAGAGGGATTCTGCGCGTCGGATCTGCTCAGCGGTCGGTTTGACTCTGACCGATTCAAAGCCAACCACTTGGCTGCCTTCAAAAATTGGTGTTACGTAAGCGTTCACCCAGTAGTGATCGCCATTCCTAGAACGGTTTTTGACAATCCCCATCCACGGGTTGCCTTGCTTAAGAGCGCTCCACATATGGGCAAAGACTGCAGATGGGACGTCAGGATGGCGGACGATGTTTTGAGGGGCGCCAATCAGATCGTTTCGGTCGAAACCGCTGATCTCGACGAAGGCGTCATTGCAATAAGTAATCACTCCTCGAGCATCTGTTGTTGAGATGAGTTTCTGTTGAGGTGCTAGCGCAATTTCGCGCTGCGTTACTGGTTGATTGTTTCTCATTCCTACTGCTCCTTGTGTCCTATTGAAATGCCATCGGCAGATACTAGAAAAAGGTTAGTAAGTTTTGTAGAAAAACCTTTAATAACAATGCTTTGCGTTATTTTTTTTGGGGTGTTATATACCAAGAGGCTTTTGAGCTTCACAAGCGATTTGTCATGTTTTACGTCCCGAAGGGCAGTACACGCTCCGAGGTACTTAAAGGGTCGATCAGATCAGTGAAGCGTAACCGAACGGGGGATCACAGGTTGCGCAACGGCATCCAGTTATGCGGCAGCAACTCGGCGATCTCACTTGCCCGCTGTGTTGGCAGCCGCGCCAGGACGTCTTTCAAGTAAGCATACGGGTCATGCCCGTTGAGTTTGGCCGACTGGATTAGGCTCATCAGCGCCGCCGCGCGTTTGCCGCTGCGCAGCGATCCTGCGAAGAGCCAATTCTTGCGTCCAAGAGCCCACGGCCGGATTTGCTGCTCTATATGGTTGTTATCGATGGGCACCGCGCCGTCATCCAGATAACGTGACAACGCCGCCCGGCGTTTCAGGCTGTAATCCAGAGCTTTGGCGATGGCCACGCCATCGTGCACAAGTTCGCGCTGGGCGATCATCTAGGCGTGCAGCATTTCCATCACGGGGACGTCTTTTTCTTGCCGTATTCGTCGTCGTAAATCCGGCTCCAGGTCGCGGATCTCACTTTCGATTTCGTATAGCAACTGGATATAGCGCAGTGCCTGTTCGGCGAGCGTGCTCTTGTTCGTGGCGTGCAGGTCGAAGAACTTGCGCCGGGCATGGGCCATACAACCGATTTCGGTGACGCCCAATGCGAAACTGGCCTTGTAGCCACCAAGCCACCAAGCCGCGAAGGCGTGCGAGTCTTGATCACTGCCAGTAGTGCGCGGATCCAGCAACGTGTCGCCGAGTTGCAGGCTGAGGGTATAGACGCTCGGGCGATGACAACCGACCTGACTGACGAATTGCAGGTCAAGGAGCTGACCGATTGGGCTTATGAGCAGTTCGGTCATATCGACATTTTGGTCAATAACGCCGGTATGACTATGGTCGGCAGCCCGGAACCCTTCGTCCAAGTGGCGGACATGGATTTGGCGACCTGGAATCTATCTCTGGCGCGCAATCTGACCAGCGCTTTTTTGCTGACTCGTGCGGTGTTACCTGGGATGAAGACGCGCGGTTACGGACGCATCGTCCACATCAGTTCGACGTCAGGTACACGCGGCAGCAATCCAGATGAGGCGGCTTATAGTGCGGCAAAAGCAGCTATGGTCGGGATGAATATGGGCCTGGCGCTGGAAGTCGGTAAACGGGGCATCACAGTCAATAGCGTTGCACCAGGCTGGATTGATACGGGGGCATTGACCGAGGAAGAAAGCCGCGCCGGTACCTACACTCCGATCGGCCGCGCCGGTCGTCCAGAAGAGGTTGCCGCTGCAGTGGCGTTTTTGGCGTCTCCGGAAGCCAGCTATATCACCGGTGAAGTGCTGGTGGTGGATGGCGGTAATTGTCTGATCGAAAACAAGGCGCCCTGACGCTAGCTTGGACTGCTGTCTTGTAGTGAGCCTGCTATTTAGCGAAGAAATCAAACGCGCAGATGCTGGCTGGCCTTAAGCCCGATGCTAGTTACGCCAGAGTTGAAATAGTGACTCAGGTTGAGCGATTACTTTCAGGAACTTCTATACCAGAACATCCGTGCAGCCCAGCCATCCTTACGCACCACGTCTTGTCTGTCGATGACGTAGGGCATAGGCATACGCCAAACTTGGCGAAATGCCAGGCCATTGGCATGTCGCCGGATAGCTGGAATGGGTCATGAACTTGTGCACTATCTGATTACGATTACGGCAGTGCACGAGTTCTAGCGGATCATTGCGAAGGGTTTGGGTTGGAATGTTGCTTGAGAACTCACCAGTCCCTGGTTCAGAAACAGGGACGTTTTTACGAGTGGATACTGGATCGTTAACCCATCAAGTGCGGATCCATCTAGGCTTTAGATTGAAATTGAGCCAGTTGGGTCTTCAGTTGTGCGACTTCAGCTTCCAGTTCACGCACACGCTCCTTGGCCTCAACTTCGACGCTGACGTCCTTCTGGATACCGATGAAGTAGGTGAGTTGATCGGTGTCGTTGAACACTGGGGTGATCGACAGTTCGTTCCAGAAGGCGCTGCCGTCCTTGCGATAGTTGCGAATGACTTGGCGGCAGGGGAGCATGTTCCTTATCGCCTCGCGGATTACTGTCAAACCAGCTTGATTACGGTCATCACCCTGCAGGAAGCGGCAGTCCTGGTACAGGATGTCGTCAACGCTGTACCCCGTAAGGCGCTGAAAGGCGGGGTTGGCATAGATCAGGATGTTTTCGTCGCCTTCCTGCTCTGCTACCACGATGCCGTCGTTGGATGCTTCAACCACCAGTTTCAGCAGTTCTGCGTCAATCATTTTCAGAGCCCCAGTGAGTGACATCTCATTTTTAGTGGTTACCCGCCATACACGGAGTAATCAGTATAACCCTCGGCATTGCCGCCATACACTGTGGCTGAGTTCAGAGGGTTCAGCGGCCAATCGTTCGCGATTCTTGCTGGTAGATCCGGGTTGGCCATGAACGTACGGCCAAAAGCGACAAGGTCGGCCAATCCTGAATCCAGCAACTGCGTAGCGCTTTGTGCAGTGTAACGACCGGCGTAGATGATCGCCCCGCTGAAGGAACTACGGACTGCGCGACGGAACGATTCCGGCATCCGTGGTGCATTATCCCAGTCCGCTTCGGCGATGGAGAGGTAAGCAATCCCAACAACCTCAAGTACTTTGATCGCTTCGATGTAGGTGGTATGAGGATCGTCTTCAACCATCCCTAGGTAAGTGCGCTCCTCATCGGTGCTGCTGAACAATGGCGCGAAACGGACGCCAACCTTTTCTTTGCCAATACACTCTGCTACCCCAGCAACCACCTCACGCAGAAACCGAAGGCGGTTGTGAAGTGAACCGCCGTACTGGTCTTCGCGATTATTGCTGTGGGCTGAAATGAACTGATTTACCAAGTAACCATTGGCGCAATGTAGCTCAATACCGTCAAAGCCAGCTTCCATGGCATTACGTGCCGCCTGGATATAAAGCTGTACAAGTTCTTCTACTTCACGAGTGGTCAGAGCTCTTGGGGCTGATGGCTTCACCAAGGCTCCGGCACCTGGTTCTGTTTCTATGAAGACACTGACCCGTTCGGTCGCAATGGCAGAAGCCGAAACAGGAGCTGCATTCTCAGGTTGTAGCGAGGTGTGAGAGACGCGGCCTACGTGCCAGAGTTGCGCGAAAATAACTCCTTCGCGGGCATGCACTGCTTCAGTCACTTTACGCCATCCGGCGATCTGCTCTGCTGTATGGATGCCTGGAGTCCAAGCATAACCCTGTCCCCGGGGCTCAATCTGAGTGCCCTCAGTGACAATCAAGCCCGCACCCGCACGTTGCTGATAATACTCGGCCATCAACTCATTGGCGATGTTGCCGGGTTGAGTGCTGCGTTGACGAGTGAGTGGGGGCAATACAATCCGGTTTTTAAGGGTGTGATTCCCGAGTGTGGCGGTTTTGAATAAGCTGTTGTTTTTCATAGGCCTGCCTTACGTGCATGATGCGTCGATCTCAATAACTATTAGACCGGTCGACTTTTAACTAACGAAAAAAAGGAACACCGCGCAATCAGAGTGCGGTGCTCAAATGGAAAACTGTTCAGAGGCTCTGGGAAAGGTTCATCCCAGCATATTCAGCAATGCTAAGGCCGCTGCTGCAGAGCTGGCTGGGTTCTGACCGGTGATCAACCGTCCATCGATTACTACATGAATTTGCCAGTCTGCAGATTTGGTGTAGCGGGCCCCAATGCGCTGAAATTCATCCTCAATCAGGAACGGAACCACATTCGTCAGGCCAACGGCAGCTTCTTCGGAGTTGGAGAAGCCAGTCACGTCACGCTGATGGATTAAAGGTTTCCCGTCGTTTCCTAAGACGTGGCGCAACACTCCCGGAGCGTGGCAGACAAAACCGTGTGGTTTGTTGCTACGGTCAAAAGCTTCAATCAAGGCGATTGAGTCTTTGTTTTCGGTCAAATCCCAAAGGGGGCCATGGCCGCCTGGGTAAAAGACCGCATCGAAATCTTCAGCATTCACGTCGGCTAGGCGCTTTGTATGTGCAAGCACTTGCTGGGTAGCTGCATCATTCCGGAAACGATTAGTTTCAGTAGTCTGAGCGTCGGGCTCATCACTTTTTGGATCGAGTGGGGGTTGGCCGCCGGCAGGGGACGCGAGCGTGACTTCAGCACCGGCGTCCTTGAAGACATAGTAGGGGGCAACAAATTCTTCGAGCCAGAAACCGGTTTTTTTGCCGGTGTCACCTAGTAGGTTGTGTGAGGTCAAAACCATCAGAATTTTCATAGGGCACTTTTTGGATTGAGGTCTGACGCTAATGAAGCGGATCTTCTTCGATCATCATCAGCCTTATGTGATTTGGTGGCGCTAAGCATATGTTTCAATTAGACCAGTCGTCTAGTAATTTTTTTACGGATGTTTCCCGCGCTACTCCCATGGAAAAATCGCGACTTGAAAAATATACGACTGGTCTATTGTCTGGTATTTTGCGCTCATGAAACCAACCTACGACGACACACGCCAACACTTGCTCGACACCGGCCACCGCATGATGGCTGAGAAGGGCTTCACCAGTGTCGGCCTCAATGAAATCCTGCAAACGGCTGGCGTGCCCAAAGGCTCGTTCTATCACTACTTCAAGTCCAAAGAACAGTATGGTCAGGCCTTGCTCGAAGACTATTTCGTCGGTTATCTGGCGGATATGGATCGGCGCCTGGCGCAGCCAGGGCTGACAGCTTATGAGTGTCTGATGGACTACTGGCAAGGGTGGCAAGACCGCTGCACTTTGACCGGACATGGCGACGAGTGCCTCGTCGTAAAGTTGAGCGCCGAAGTGGCTGATCTTTCCGAGTCTATGCGTCTCACTTTGCGTGATGGGGCAGAAAAAATTGTTTCGAGAATCACCACCTGCATCGAGCAGGGGCAAGTTGAAAAATGCCTACCTAACGACGACGCACGTTACTTGGCTGAGACGCTATACCAACTTTGGTTGGGTGCAAGTTTGCTCAATAAGTTACAACGTACTGGTCAATCCTTGCGCACGTCGATGGCCACGACTAAACGGCTTTTGGGCGCTTGAGCCCAGTATTTGTTCAGTTATAAAACCGCACCAACAGCTGTTACGATGATCAGTCGCCCAAGTGTGGTTTCACCGAGAGTTAGTTCATCGATCCTATGTGTCGGGGAGCGTGATTTGTCTGCCCTAGTGACCTGCCGCAATTTGGTAGGCCTATGTCAGCATGGTGTTCGCATCGCTATCGGTCAGCCGATCCGAATAGATAAAGAGCCATTCCTATTGGTTAATTGGTCTTCCCACGCAATTTATTCAGGTAATAGATCCAGAATGAGTAAACCTTATACTTAGCCAATGTTCGGTATCGGCCAGTTCACTTTAGGCAGTGTTTCATATTCGGGCCTTGCGAACAGATAGCCTTGATAGAAGTAAATGCCGAGGGCTAGTAACTGCTGTAATTCAGCATTGGTCTCTACGCCCTCTGCAATCACTTCAATTTTGAGAGCTTTGCATACACCTAATATACCTTGGACGATTGCCTGTCGCACCGGGTCAGTGCCTATGCTACGTACCAAGGTCATGTCCAGTTTTATGATGTCGGGTTGAAACTCTGCCAGCAAATTGAGCCCCGAGTACCCAGCACCGAAATCATCTATCGCTGTCTTGAAGCCTTTAAGGCGATATTCTCGAATGATGCTTTTTAGATGTTCCTTGTCCACCAGTTCTTCGTTTTCGGTGATCTCGAAAATCAGCCTTTCGGTAGGAAATCCAAATCTGCGTGCGGCTTCAAGCGTCGCACGAATGCACGTGGCTGCTTGATATACCGCATTGGGTAAGAAGTTGATGCTGACAAAGCAGGGTATTTGTAAGCGCGAAGCAAGCTCAACAGCCTTGACTCGACATGCTTGGTCAAAGGCATAACGGTTCTGTTCGTTCACCTTTCCAAGAATGGCAGCGGCACCGCTGCCATCGCAACCACGTACCAAAGCCTCGTAGGCAAAAATACTGTTGTCGCGCAGATCTACGATTGGCTGGAACGCCATACTGAACTCAAAATCCAATTCATTGCCCTCCCTGCAGGCGCTACAAGGAGATACTGGTCGCGATTTTTCGTTCATTCAAACCCCGCTTTTCAATCACTATTCATGTGTCGATCAAACCAAGATTTTGCACATGCCGCAAGGCTGAATCATCTAGCTAATGTCGACGAGAAATTGCTGATCGCCTTTACGACTTGGCGAGCACTATCCTGAATATCCAGGATCACTTGACCAGCCTCACCGGCTAATTTGACTCCTTGTTCTGCCTTGCCTTTACTCGCCTCCATCCTGGCCACTGCGCCCTGGGCCAATTCACGATTGTGCTGCACCACCTCGACAATCTTGATGGTGGCTTGGCTTGTGCGCGAAGCCAGATTGCGCACTTCGTCAGCCACCACCGCAAAACCTCGACCCTGCTCTCCGGCACGAGCCGCTTCGATGGCGGCGTTTAGCGCAAGAAGATTCGTTTGTTCGGCGATGCCACGGATGGTCTGCACGATGCTGCTGATTACTTCCGACTGCTGACTGACATCATTGATACCTTCGGATGCGTGATTCAATTCGCCAGCCAGGCTTTGCATGACATCCACGGTCTCCTGCACCACTCGGGCGCCTTCCTGCGCTGTATTGTCGGTTTTCAGTGAAGTATCATAGGCCATGCGTGCTGCTCGTGACTCAGTTTCCTGCTGGAGAACCTGAGCAGTAATATCGCTTGCAAACTTAACTACTTTGTAAAGGCTGCCGTAGGCGTCGAACACCGGATTATAAGTCGCACGTAACCAGACGGTTTGTCTCTGGTTGTTGAGGCGCTTGAAGTTACCGGAGAAAAACTCACCGTGATTCAGGCGCTCCCAGAACTGGCGATACTCGTTGGATTCACTTTCGCTACGCTCACAGAACAAACGATGGTGCTTGCCAACAATCTCATCGAGGCGGTAACCCATCACTGCAAGGAAGTTCTCGTTGGCGCTGATGACTTCTCCCTGCCGGTTGAACTCAATGGTTGCCATGGAACGGTTAATCGCGTTGATTTGACTTTCCTGCTCTTGTTCCTTCTGCACCCGGGCAGTGACATCAGTAGCAATCTTGACGACCTTAATCACCCGTCCAGAGGCGTCGCGAACAGGGTTATAGCTAGCCTCCAGCCAGATCTCACGCCCCTGTTTGTCCAAGCGCAGGAAGCGGTCGTTTATGGACTCACCATTACTCAGGCGTGACCAAAAACCTTGATAAGCGACGCTGTTGGCGTAGGTCGGTGTACAGAATAAGCGGTGATGGTGGGAGTGAATTTCCTCAAGGCGATAGCCCATTACGCTCAGGAAATTGTGATTGGCGCCGAGGATCGTGCCATCAGGTTGGAACTCAATCAGAGCCATGGAGCCACCTAATGCTGCGAGGGTGGCTTCGCAGTCAGCCAAACGCTGCTTGCTGATGGTCAGTTCTTTTTTGATTTGCGAGTTGAACATACGAACCTCAGTGGCTATGGACTGCTTGGCACTTTCATCAATCCAACGAAAAACCTATACAGCGACATGTCGATTGTACAAGATAATTCCAAATTGAACACGAGGGATGCACGTTGATCGCGAGCAATGCGCTGATCGGCTAAGGGATTGCGCACCGGCAATAGACTATCGGTTTACGTAGCTTTTGCACTCTCGGCAGAGCACTCGATATCCGACTGAAAGGGGCGCGCGGATTGCACCTCAAGTGATTTTAGTCGCCTAAATGCCTAACGTTTGCGCCGCGAGAGCGTCAAGGCGCGGGTTCAATCCGATCACAACGGATACCAATAAATAGCGGTTGTGACTCATTGCCGCCTCTGCGCAGGTCATTGATGTATAGCGCCCAGAACGGGCATTCATCTATAAAGTAAGGCGTCACCGCCTGCTGATCAGTCTTGTGCGAATTTCATGGTCTTGTATAGGTTTTTATCAAGTCTGCACAGGAACACACTGAGGATGGACGCTATTCTTTGTGCCTTCAAATCCACCGCATGCCTTGTCTAGGCATGATCAATCGGGTGGGGCGATCAGTGGCCTGCAGTTCATGGTCGAGGATCAGAAGGGTGCTGTCACTGGCATCCCCCCCCCTGAAACGTGAACCAAGCCTAAGGAGTGAGCGTGGTCATTGCTTAAGGTTCTATGCCGAAAAATTAATCGACAGTACCGCCCTTATGAGTAGGGGCGGCTGTCTTCACCTTCGAGCGGGATCCTTTGGTATCGCTTAACGATCAATTTCCTCGGTATGTGGAAAAGCCGTAAGGGCTCAGAAGCAAAGGGATGTGATAGTGAGGAACGGTACCGTCCACCTCAAAAATGACGGGTACCTCCGGAAAGAAGCTGGACGTTTTATGCGACTTGAACCACTCACCAGTCTTGAAGGTGACACGGTAGGTACCTTTCTCCAGACCCCGACCTTCCGGATACAGCCCGGTGATACGACCCTGCTCGTTGGTTGCCGCGCTGTTGAGCATGTCCCAGTCTTTCCCATCCTGTTTTTCCAACGTGACATTGACTCCAGGGGAGGGCAAGCCATCCTGCAAGTTAAGTACATGCACGCTCAATGGATTTGTTGCCGCTGATGCAACGGCTGAAAGGGCACTCAATAAAGCGCCAGCGAAGAAACTTTTCAATACAGTCATGGTGATGTCCTTAGTTTTTAACGGCAGGTAAAACTTTGTTGATAGCGACCTCTGCGCAACCTTCATCGTGTATTGCGCCCCCCGCACCAGCCACCCCGATGGCGCCGATGACCTGACCATCGAATTTCAATGGCACGCCTCCACCGAGCAGTAACAACTCATCGAGGGTGTTGAGGTTTTCAGCATCTGGATTAGCGCGAGCGCGCTCAGCTAACAACCGCGTCGAAGTCTTGGTCGACAGGGCGGTATAGGCTTTGCGTTGCGCGGCTAACGTGTTATGCGGGCCGACATTGTCATCGCGTTGCACGGCAACCAGATTGCCGCCACGGTCGACAACTGCGGCAACGGCTGTGCGGCCATCGGCGTGACAGGCTGTCAGCGCGGCAGTTAGCAAATCGTTGGCCATTGCAAGTGACACGTCCTTGCGCTGCGCAACTTGATCAGGGGCTGCAACGGCGAATGCAGAGCTCATTGCGAGTGTGATCAGCAATGAAGTCGATAAACTTGTACGCATGTTGTTTCCTTGGTTGAGTCTGACTGAGCCATTGCCAGACATCATGACCAGCCCGCTCCGTCAGAATGATTACCTCCCGATTACCAATATGTAATGTGAGAAATCAGCGAAGCGGGCTAGCCTGTGCGCCAGTCCTGGAGGAAAAAATGCGTATCCTGGTGGTTGAAGATGAAACGAAAATGGCGGATTACCTGCGTAAAGCCCTGACTGAATCGGGCTATGCGGTAGAGATCGCCCTTGACGGGCTGGACGGCCAGCATTTGGCGCAGGAGAGTGAGTTCGATCTGATCATTTTGGATGTCATGCTGCCGGGGTTGGACGGCTGGCAATTGCTGCAGATCATCCGGCGTAAGTGGCAGACCCCGGTACTGTTTCTCACTGCACGTGATTCGGTTGATGATCGGGTCAAAGGGCTTGAGTTGGGAGCTGATGATTATCTGGTGAAACCCTTTTCCTATGCCGAGTTGTTGGCACGGGTACGCACTTTGCTGCGCCGTGGCCCGCCTCGCGAGGTGGAGTATTTTGTGGCTGGCGACCTTAGTCTGGACTTGTTGCGACGCAAGGTAACGCGCAACGGAGAGCGCCTCACCCTGACCAACAAGGAATTCGCCCTACTGCATCTGCTGCTCAGTCGTGAAGGGGAGGTGCTATCGCGTTCGTTGATTGCCTCACAGATCTGGCAAATGAACTTTGACAGTGACACCAATGTGGTGGATGTCGCTATTCGTCGCCTGCGGGCCAAGGTTGACGATCCATACTCACTTAAGTTGATACACACAGTGCGTGGTATCGGTTACATGCTCGAGGTGCAATCCTGAAATTTTTTCCGCGCACCCTGAGTCTGCGCCTGGCGATCATGTTCGCGTTGGTCAGCGCACTGTTACTGGGCTCCATTGGTTTTTATCTTTATCAATCGTTACAGCGAGAGATTGCCTGGCGCGATGATCAGGCCTTACTGGGGCGCCTTGAGCGAATGCAAGCATTGATCAGCGATAGCGACAGCATCGAGCAACTGCGAGGTCGGCCCAAGCTCTACGAAAACATGTTGGGCAATCGCGACAGTCTGCTATGGATTGTCGATGACACCGGCAAGGTGTTGATCGAAATCAACCCGGTGGGTATGACTTTTCCAAAGTTGCCGGCTGCCCACCAGGCGCGCCTTGTTGAGGATCACTCTTCCGAGCCTGTGCGGCTTGCCTGGCAGGATGTCATACAGGGTGATCGCGGCTTGACCCTGATCGCTGGCAAGTTGTTGGGTGAGCGCGAGCAGATGCTAGGGGTTTACCGACTCAGGCTTTGGCTGGCCATGACAGTCGGAGCGCTATTGGCTTTTGCATTCGGTTGGTGGGTTAGTCAACGAGGCCTGCACCCTGTGCGCCTGCTCGCCAAGCGCGCTGCCGCAATCGATGTGCAGCATCTGCATCTGCGGCTGGATGAGTTCAGTGAGCTGAATGAGCTCAAACCGCTCTGTAATGCCCTCAACCAGATGCTTGCACGCCTTGAGGACGGATTCGACCAGCTTTCACGCTTCTCGGAAGACCTCGCCCATGAGATGCGAACCCCGCTCGGTAACCTGATGGGTCATACCCAGCAAGCCCTGAGGCGCAGTCGGTCGATCGAGGACTATCAGAACCTGCTGGTTTCCAATCAGGAAGAGTATGAAAGGCTGGCCCGAATGATCGACAGCATGCTGTTTCTTGCTCGCACCGAGCAGCCAAACGCTTGCGTAACAGTCGAGCAAATCAACCTGCACGATCTGACTGAGCAACTCTGTGAGTATTTCGACGGAGTGGCACAGGAGCGAGATGTGCAACTGATAAACCAGACTCAGGGTCAGTTGCTGGGGGATCCAGGCTTAATCCGTCGCGCATTGGCTAACTTGCTGGCCAACGCGCTGCGCTACTCGACTCCCGCGTCTGCAGTGACCGTCAGCAGCGAGATTTCAGGTGACAGGTTCCAAATCACGGTGCACAACCACGGCGAGCGGATTGCTGCAGAACATCTACCGCGCTTGTTTGAGCGCTTTTACCGGTGTGACCCATCACGCAATCAACCCGACGATTCCGGGGGGTTGGGATTGGCCATTGTTCGCTCAATCATGCAACTGCATGGCGGTCACGTTTCCGTTGACAGCACTGAAGCAGGTACGAGCTTTCACTTGGAATTCCCTCTTAAAAACGCCTGAACTCGAACCAAAAAGAATTGCACCTGACACAGCGCATGATGGCAAATTGCCCTAGAATGAATTTCGTTGCAGTGGTGACCACGTAGCAAGCATCCAAATGGTGCCCGAAAAGTTTTTTTCGGGCACATGCGAAAGGGATAGAGGCAGTGCTGAGCATGAATCCGAAAGCCTGCTACGCCATTTTTAGGGAGATGTAACCGTGCCCAGCATCATTTTTGAATCGCAAATATGCGCATCAGATCTGATCCCTTGGAAATTGTTTTCAATACTCTACGACCTTCAAATCGGCATCTTATCGGTCGCTCAGCCCCTATCTCGCTTGGCTTCAACATTGCTTGCCAAGGCACGGTTCTCCCTCTGTGCCTTGGAAACGTTAAAGTGATGTTTACTAAACGGCGCAGCTCCTTGGCAGGGTTCATTATCCTCGCTGTCGGACTGGTTGGCTTTTCGGCCCTGCTACTGCTGAAGTCCGAGACTCAACGTACAGAAAAGCGTTTCTCCGAATACGTGCAAAACATTTCCGGCGTCGTGCGCAATCACCTTGATACCAATGAGGCTGTCTTGGCCGGTTTCTCTGCATTTCTTCAGGCTGTGGATCAGAGCGATACGGATGCAGCGGCCCGTTACGCAGCGGCCGTTTTATCCGCTTACCCTCATATTTACATGCTTGAGGCGGCGAGGGCGGTGCCCATCGGCGAACAGGCTGCGTTCGAAGATCTATTGCGTCGTACCTGGCGGCCAGACTTTGAACTCAAGGACTTTCCGAGCCTCACTCATCAACCGGCACAACCTCAGGTTTATCTAAACGAGACTTGGCCTGTATTGTTCATGTACCCGTTACTCCCTGAATCCAGCTCGATCTATGGCGTCAGGCTGGAAACCGTCGCCTATCTTTCCTATGCGCTGGCTCGAACCCACAGTAGCCAGAAACCTGTCGTATCACCGGTTTTCTCAATGTACGAGGGCGGTAGCGCTTACATTCTGATGCAGTCAGTCAGCCGGCCTGAACAGGCGCGAGAGAACACCCGTCCCAACTTCTTTGGCAGCACGATGGTGTCTTTGCTTTTGATCAAGACGGGGTCACTACAGGATGCTGTTATTTATGCGAACGTAGATCCGTTGGTTCACGTCAGTGCTCTCCTGAAATCCGCTGCAGGATTTGAAAGCAATGTCTTTTCAACGGAGACGGAGCAAGCCGGTATCCTTGATCGCCTCTTCTTGCCGGCTCTGGCTGACCGTGTAGAGATCACAAGTGCTTCACAACCGATGATTTTGTTGTTTGAGCGTCAGTTACGATTTGGGGATATTCTCACTGCGGAAACATTGATAATTCTTGCGGTTCTCGCGGGGGCATTCGTATTGATGCCTGTGGTGCTGATTCGGCATTTCAAAGCGATTGAAAGAGCCGAGGTTGAACATGAGCGCTCGGCTTATCTCGCCACCCATGATGTTCTAACCCAACTGCCGAATCGCTACCTCTTCGTCGAGCGTTTTGATCAGGCCCTCTCAAACTGGACATCGAGCGGGACTGCGTTTGCCGTACTGTTGATCGATCTGGATCATTTCAAGGACATTAACGATAAGCATGGCCATGAGGTCGGTGATCAGGTTCTCATAGCTGCCGCGAATCGCATGCTTCAGGTCACTCGTTCTTGTGACACCGTCGCACGCTACGGCGGAGATGAATTCGTGATTCTGATCACGGATCTTATCAACCCAGAGAGTGCTGAGCAGTACGCTGAGAGGGTACTGGGAGCCATTACGCAAACAGTGGCGACAAGCGCAGGAGAGCTATCACTGTCGTGCAGTATCGGAGTCTCTCTGTGCCCCAATCATGGCCAAAGTCTGGGTTCGTTGCTGAAAGCGGCTGATCAGGCAATGTACGGCGTTAAACAACTGGGGCGAAAAGGAATTGCGATGACTGAGTCCCCAGAAGCTTGAGATGGTTACGTTCAGGTGTGAAGTGGGAGTTGATCATGCCCATCAAGAACACGATGCCGGTCAACAGCATCAGCACTTTAGGCGTGTCGTAGAAAAAAACTGTAAGGCGCCTCCCAGGTGGCTATTACGATCAACAGGAAGCGCTGCGACCAAAGCCTCTGAAACAGGTATCAGGGCTTCATACAATCCGAACCAGGCAAGCGCTGCTACCGCTAAAAACAGGCGGGGATTGCGTTCAGGCCAGCGCACGATCAATTCATTCATGTCCTCTACTCCTATGGTGTAGGCGCACTAGGCCGCGGACGGATCGCCAAGATAGGTCGCAATCTCATTGACTGTGCTGCGTGCTGTGCGTGTTACACCGATCAGTGTGGCGGAAGCCGAACCTGTCCACTCGCCATAGCCCACCAGCCATAGTCTTGGTTCCTGGATCGAGTGAGTGCCTTCGACCTCAACACGACCTTCAGTGTCGATCACCCCCAGCGTATTCAGATGCTGAAGTGCGGGCCTGAATCCGGTACACCAGATCACCACATCCACTGCAGATTCAGATCCATCGGCCCACATTACACCGTCGCGAGTGAAGCGTTCAAAGGGGCGCACAGATTTGAGGAGTTCACGCTCACGGGCTTCCAGAACTGACGGCACCATGACAATGTCTCCCAACCCGCCGACGGGCTGATCAATGACACGCCCCTCCTGCTGAGCTTTCAAGCGCTGAGTGGCACGTTCGAATAGCACCCGCCCATCCACTTCATCAGGCAAAAACACCGGCTCAGTAGGAGTCACCCAAGTGGTCTCAGCGACCTTGGAGACTTCTGCCAAAATCTGCGCCCCTGAATTACCGCCACCCACCACCAAAACCTTCTTGCCAGCAAACGCTTGTGCTTCGACATAGTTCGCGGAGTGCAATTGCCGACCGGCGAATAACTCGGCATTAGGGTAGTGAGGGATATACGGATTGCTCCAGGTGCCGGTAGCGCTGATTACAACCTTGGCATCCCAATACCTGTCGTCAGAACGTACTCGTAAGCCAGACTCTAAGCGTTCCACAGAAACGACGCGAACTGGACGCTCAACAGGAAACTGGTAGCGCTGCTCATATTGGTTGAGGTAGTCGACCACATGATTTCGTGTTGGATATCCCTCCTGCGCAGGAGGCATCATCCAGCCTGGGATCGAACTCCAGGTGGATGGGGAGAATAAACGCAGCGAGTTCCAGCCATGCCGCCACGCCCCTCCGGGCTCTTCCTCTGCGTCGAGGATGACGAACGAAAGTTGAGTTCGGCGTAGGAAATACGCTACCGCCAAGGCTGACTGACCCCCACCGATAATGACTAAATCTAGTTGGTCACTGGCCGAATGAGTCATGGTGGAAACCTTAAGTCGATGCTGGGCGGTAGCCAGTATAGCGACCCACGTTTGAATCCAACTGATCTAGCTCATATGTTGAGGATGCTGATCGACATAGATTGAATGCTTCGAAAGACTGCTTATCAGATTCCCGACCTCGTAGCGGCTTGAATGTCTGTCCGTCGGTGCTATAGGATTAAATTAGGAGATGGGATTCCTCCTTTAACCGCCTTTGTGCTGATGATGCCTACGTGAACCCTGGACAGGGTGCGTAGGTCTGTCTCCCTGTCTTCCAATTTAGGACAGGATCGTGACTTTCATTCCCTTATCAGCTCCCTATTTCCGCTTGCGGTTATCAGCACCTCCTCGGCTTTATCGGCCCAAAGGAGGCCTGCAACCATGCTGAAATCACTATTAGTTATCGCCATCGGCGCATCGCTTGGCGCCTGGTTGCGCTGGCTTCTGGGTATGAAGCTCAACGCGCTTTTCCCGACAATTCCCCCAGGCACTGTGGTCGCCAATATGGTCGGGGGTTACATCATTGGCCTAGCCATCGCGTTCTTGGCCGCATCCCCCTCCCTGAGTCCAGAGTGGCGTCTGCTGGTCATCACGGGTTTCTGTGGGGGCCTTACCACCTTTTCCACATTTTCCGCCGAAACAGTTGCCCTGATTCAGGAAGGCAGACTGCTGTGGGCGCTCGGCTCGGTTTCATTGCATGTCGTAGGCTCGTTGGCGATGACGGCTGCCGGGCTTCTGTCCTATCAAATAATTGGCACACGCTGAGGAGATGAACATGAAAGGTTATCTAGTGATTTTCTTTACCCAGCAGAACCGTCGTTATCAGGGAAAGATGTTGGGCGAATGGATCGTCGACGTGGCTAAAGAGATGGGGTTGCGCGGCGCGACCCTCTGCACAGGAATCGAAGGATTTGGGCACACAGGGAAATTGCACTCATCGCACTTTTTTGAGCTGGCGGATCAACCGACGGAAATTCGAATGGCTATTACCGAGGATGAATCCGAAAGGTTATTCAGGCGATTGGAGGTTGAGGAAATCTCTGTATTTTACGTAAAGACCCCAATCGAGATGGGCACCGTTGGCAAAAAGGCCAACTAGCCCGGCCCCATCCTAGACCTTCGGAGATACGAATATGGGCTATGCAGACGTCCCAGCTGGTAACGCAATCCCCGATTCACCTTTATGGGGAGGGCCGGCTGAGCAGTAGGCGGCGTGAGGATGCATTTTTCCTGTAGTCGCTGCTTCGGGCCTGCAGCCCGGCTGAGTCAGTTGAATGACTTCGAAGGCACTGAGTAGCGACGCTAGTGTGGTGCTGTCATCGATCAAACCGTCCCAACATTTTGAGCAACTGCTCGTCGTATCTCGGCAAATTAAACACCATTCAAGTACCTGCTGAGACCAAGGATTAGAGATGGAATGTACTTTCACCCTCGCGTGCCAATTCCCCGTTCTAGATCTTATCGAGAACCATTCCAAGTTCGCTTGTGCTTGTCATCGGAAACTGATGGCGAAGACTTGCTGTGGTGGCTCATAGCCGCTAATAGTGGAGAGGAGCTTGGAGAGGGCGTGAAGATGATTTCGAGATTTGTTGTTGTCCCTGCAATACCAACAGAAACGGGATCAATGCGTAATGGAGTGCGCTTCTATTGCGAGACTGCACCCATAGGTTTCAACATCTATGACAACGAAGAGAAGCTACGCTTGGCGACTACCTACCAGGCCCGAGAAGAAGCCGAGACTGAGTGCCAGCGACTGAACCTGGAGCGCCTTCAAAACGTACTCACAGATCGAGAGCCCATGACTGCGCGATAGGGCATTTTCATCCTCAAGAAGGTATCAAGTGTTTGACGTTTCGAGGCAAGTGGATCAGAAGCTCAGGGACGTACGACCTACCCCATTTTGATGTGGATGCTCAGCATTCAGGAGCGAGCAGACAGCCTCTACCTCTTTCCTGACCTTGAAGACGCCATGCTTACTGGCTGAGCCGCCCTCTACAAGATCAACCACCCTGTATCACTTGCTGCCATCGCCTAGTGTGGTGGTCTCGATCACTCTGAATCTTGGGTGCATGGTTGCTTTCCGTACATGAGATTGGTGCCCTACAAGTACCGGTAAAAGGAGGCGATTTCAAGAACGGGACGGGCTTAACCTGAGACAATTTATAACGGTGCACCATGCCTCTTCTCGCATGAAGCACAGTTCGGCAGTAGGTGCCGTGTTGAGCCATTTTTTCCTATAGTCGTTGCTTCGGGCCAGCAGGGCCCGGCTGTCGCATCCTCAGGTAGGGCCTTGCTTGCGGGCGCCGATGCCAAATTGACCAAGTTACCAAGATGTCACTGACCCAGTCTGTTCCTCGCGAACCATTTCCTTTGCTGAATTTGTTTCGATTTGGAGGTAGGGCAGTCTTTCGTCAGCACTTGGGTCAATTCGGCATCGACATCAACAAGCATCGGCGCAGCCGACGGGCTTTTGGATACTTAATCTTATCTAGAATGAGGGATATCGCGCTGGGAGACGCCTGTGGACTATTCGAGCCGTTGAGAGGGTATCGCAATTGGCGCGACTTCCTGACTTCTCAATTTTGGTGAGTGCTCCACCTGCGGGCTCAAATTTACGTCGTCAATCTCTTGGGGGCTAGGGGCTATTCGGTCAGCGAGCACTAAAGCCATGACCAGAACGATAAAGCCAAGTATCACGGGGAACGAGCCCCGCCAAAATATGATTCGTTGGCGGCGTTGGCGTGTGTTCATTTTGTCACCACCGTTCAGTTGGATAGCTGGCACATAGCGAGGTTGCCTCGCTGACTGACAACCATATCTTCAATGTAGCTGCCGCTCTCTTCGATGGGCAACCCATCAAAGCTGCCAACTGACTGACTATGCAAATGTGAGGCATCGTTATCAGCGCCATACTATGGCATTCCCGTCACTCTGTTCCAGGGGGATTGGCTACTGACTCGGCTCATTCATGGGGTTGGTTTTCGCAGCTGCGTCATTCCATTATTGCGCAGTGGCGCGCTTCGGTGACCTCCTGGATATGAGGATGGGTGATTGACTGATGCCATCTTACGTTTGTGACGCCAAATCGCTCTGCAAACTCAACGATGGCTGAGTAGCTACCCTCCCAGCTCGATGGTCTTTCTTGTATATCAGCGGGCGAATCAAACAGCGCGTAACACACGGCATCGTGCGAAGTGAGATGGTTGGCAGGAAGCTCAAACACCCTACGTTGACCCTGGAAGGCGTAGCAGATCGTAAAGCCCATAGCGCATCCCCACAAAAAGACTACTGGTGATTGGTTCTGAGCATAGCCAGCCAAACAACAACTCAATAGGGAGAAAGCCACCGCTTATCGGGACGGACTCAACCCCAGCTCTCTGAATTTTGCTGAGGGGGCTTACCGTGAGGTGCTCCGTCGTTCATAACCATGATTCCGCAATACGGCGGTCTAGCTCTTCCCAATCAGCCATGCCAAGCACCCTGGTGGTATTGAGACCGCGCAGGTAGCCCCTGAGCTGATTTGCCGATGTGCGCAGGTCGTCAGAGCGAGCATTGTCATCATGTAGAGCTTCTTCGTAGAGACACAGGTACTCGGCCACTCGATCTCGGAACTCCGGCACCACTGCTTCGCGGATCAGGTCAAAGGTTCGCAGCTTCTGATTGGTGTTCACGGTGTCACCCTGGCTGATGTTGTTTTGGTTAGATGATCAAACTTCAATGTACCTCATGCGCCGTCGCCTACAGCCGCAGTACCCTGATTCCTCTCGGAGGTTCAACGCCTTGGGCAAGCGCTCGCCTGGCGTCTTTGGTGAGCTGGTCAAGCGCCTGCTCTTCAAAGGCTGCCACCATGGGCTGGCCTTTCTGATTATCAGCAGCGCCAGCTCGGACGGAAACACCACCTTGTCGGCAGGCAGGTATGCTCGACTTCTCATGTGCCCTTGGCATGGCCAAGCTGTCCGTTGTCCCAGGCTTCAGTGAGTTCGTCTATTCGATCCGCGATCTGAGGCTTTTTTGATAGGACAAGGCATCGCGTGTTACCGACAAATTCTTCAATCAGATACATGGCGTCACCGACGTCCAATTCCAGTTCCTGCAGAGCCTCATCAGGAATCCGGATTGCACCGTCACCATCCCATTCTTCGATCATGATTTTCATAGGTGGCTTTCTCACGTGCGGGCTCCAATGATTCTGAGTGGGCGATGGTGCCGTGCTTTTGCGTAAAGACTCACAGCGCAGAGAGCAACGCTCGAGTTGTGCACGCTCCGAGGTACTTAACAGGTCGATCAATCCAAAGTGGACACCTGAAATGCCCATGCCGGCAATTTTGGCGAAGACCAGTTATCCCGCCATGCTCTCGATACGTATTTGCCTGCGATAAAAGGCGCGTATAGCCCACACCACGCCTACGAATAGCAACCCTGTCCCAAGAGCTTCCATAGGAGAGGGCCAGCGCTGGTTGATGGCCAGGCCCATCGCAGTCGCGTAAAGGGTTTCGCTGGCGATCAATTGCCCGCTGAGCGCCAGAGGTAGGCGCCGAGTTGCGATTGACCATGCCCAGGCACCTGCAAGGGTGGCCCCTAACCCCTGAATTAACCCACAAACTATTAGCGCCTGAGTACCTGCTAACCCGCTCGGCTGGCTAGCGAAGTGGGACAGTTTTAAGTACAGCCCAACTGGGATGAAGGCCAGCATTTCGAGGCTGCACATGAAGATCAGCATGGCTGACCACAACATGGGAGTTATGCTTGGGCGTTGAGCCAAAGCACTTTCATTTAACAATCCAAAACCAGTCCAAAATCCAATTGCCATTAACGATGCGAGCAGCCCAAGCAGTATCGAATTGGTCGGGAGCACCACCGTTGCGCTGCTAAAATCAAACATGCTCATGTTGACCAAACTTATGCCCAATGCCGCCACCAGCAGTGGCCCGGCAATAGCGCGCCAGGGCACGCTGGAGCTTCGCAAGTTGCCGGCAATCGCGAGCACAATCGGTACTGACCCCATCATCACCGGAGGGATCACCGGCCCAGCTGCCAAGACCGCAGTGGTGATCAGGAAGAAGTAGCCGATGTATCCTAAGAAGCCCAGCAGTGCGGCGCAGGCCCAGTCGCTCAGTCGCAATTGCCGCACTTCGCTACGGTAAACAAACAGCACGAGCAGGCTACCTAAGCCGGCAAAGGCATAGCTCACCACAGCCAGATCAAAAAGGCTGTAATCGCCGACCAGCCCCGGAAAGATGTAGAGCAGCGACCATGAAAAAGTGGCGGCAATGGCCGCTATCAAACCTAGGGTCATACGCTCTGCTCCTGCTGGCCCTGCTTCCGGATCCAGCAATGAGCTACGTGTCGGGCAGTGTCGAACACCCGCACGTCCTGGCCCATGGCGCCGCTGACAAAACTGCCCTCCAGCAAGATAAACAGCCCCTCCGCAACTACGTCCGGGTCGCTTATACCGGCGCTCATGGCCAATGCAGTAAGATTTTCGCGTATCCCTTGCTTATGCCTGCTCACAGCCAAATGCACAGGGTGGCTAAACTGGGGGAATTCAGCCGCACTGTTGACGAACAGGCACCCGCGTCCGCTATCTTTCAAAAGAAAGCGTTGATACAAATCAAAGAACGCTAGCATGCCGCTGACCGGGTCAGGATGCATAGCCAAGGTGCGCGCTACCTCTTCACGCCAGCGTCGGTCACGCTCCTCAAGGCAAGCAACTATCAGCGCATCCTTGGAGGGGAAATGGCTGTAGAGCGTCATCTTGGTAACACCCGCCATCGCGGCGATGGCCATCACACCAGTAATGTTGATACCTTGTGACAGAAACAGCTTCAGCGCTGAGTCAATCAAGCGCTCACGGGTATTGTCCATTTAAGGCACTCCGGCAGAGGGACGGAGCTGAATATACTGACCGGTAAGATTGGGGTGCATCCAAATACGACCTGAATCATGGCAGCTACGACACAGGCGGCACCATGCCGACGCGGCAGTAAATCGTAGGATTTGGCCAATCAGCGAATATCCCTGAGGGCGCCGTTGGCCTCAATGCGGCGATAGCCTTCGTCATATCTAAACTCGCAGCACGCCCCCCCTAAACTAAACGGGCGTCCGACAAGGCGTCCGTTTTTTTGCGCTATTGCGTTATTAACTTAGAGGAGCTTTGCCTTTCGCGGTCTTTCTTCGGTACCGGTCTTACGTTTAGGACGTTCAGGCTAATTTAATCGCTAAGTTCGGCAACAAAAACCCAGGGAGCCAGCCCAGGTTCTGTTAAAGATTCTCTGGATGCAGATATCATTTCTGCATATCGGTATTCCGACTTTCGATGCGGCCTACCAGCTTGAAATACCTTGCAAACCTTGCGTGATTGAGAAATCCCACGCGTCTCTCTAGATTTAATTTCGCAATGCCGGGCCCCTCTGACAGCTAATCGCTGCCATGTCGGAGTTGCAGTTTTTATAACTTCGACACTGAGAGGAGGGGCTCATGATTGCCCTAGAACCATTCTTCTTGGCCGAGCTTCTCGGCACCGCCACTTGGTTGTGGCTAGTCTTTATAAGCATCGTGATGGGCCTGTTGGCCTTCGACCTCGGGGTGCTACACCGTGAGCATCGAGAGATCGGCGTTAGTGAAAGTCTACTGCTGTCTGCTGGCTATATCACTGCTGGTTTGCTGTTCGGCCTCTGGGTCTGGCAGGTCAAGGGCGGTGACGCCGGGATGGATTTCTACACCGGTTTTCTAATCGAGAAATCGTTGTCGATGGACAACGTGTTCCTGATGGCGATGATCTTCAGCTTCCTCTCTATCCCGCGTAGGTATCAGCACGAGGTGCTGTTCTGGGGCATTCTCGGTGTAATCGTGCTGCGCGCGATAATGATTGGCCTGGGGGCGGCGCTGATCGCCGAGTTCAGCTGGATTCTGTATGTGTTCGGCATCTTCCTGCTGTTAACCGGAGTGAAGATGCTGTTCAGCAAGGTTGATGCCCATCCAAACCTTAGCGAAAACCTGCTGGTGAAGTTCCTGCGCAAACACGTGCGGGTGACCGAGCGACTGCATGAAGGGCACTTCTTTGTCCGTCAGGCAGACGCCAGCGGCAAGTCCGTGGTCTGGGCAACGCCGTTGTTCTTAGCCTTGGTGCTGATCGAGTGTGCCGACCTGGTGTTCGCCGTGGACAGCGTGCCGGCGATCTTCGCCATCACCCAAGACCCCTTCATCGTCTACACCTCGAACATCTTCGCCATCCTTGGACTGCGTGCGTTGTATTTCGCCCTGGCGGCGATGATTCACCGCTTCGCCTACCTCAAGTACGCGCTGGCGCTGGTACTGGTGTTTATCGGGGGCAAGATCTTCCTGGTCGGCATCATCGGCAAGATTCCGGCGGCCATTTCACTGATCGTGACCTTGGGTCTGCTGCTGGGCGGTGTGCTGCTGTCGCTGTGGAAAACCCGCGACCAAGCCTCTGCTGGCTCGCAGGAGTAAATCAGAAAAGGTGGCGGCCGCCAGTTGGCTGCCTCCTAGAAAATTGGCGACTTTGAGAAATGGGGACAGTGACGGACTCGGCATTCAAGTCGAGCGTGGCTATAGCGCCAAGGGCAGTACTGGAAACGCCAGTGGATCCCCTCTGATCAATCCACATTGCTATCGACTAAATAGCGCCGGCAAGCGCGAGCTGGTTTTCGTGAAGGGTTTAGAGTACGTCTGGCATTTGGGGAGGGGATGACATGGCATCCACTGCTTCTGCGCCGTTGGCAACGCTCCGAGCAGTAGCGCACCTCAGCCCAGCAGCGCGCCCATTTCTTGCGCCATGCGAAAGGTAATCCGCAGACCGCACAGGTTTTGATCGGTAGTTCACTCCTCTTCAAAACGACTCCCCGACATCCAGTTTGGCGAGCAGTTTCTGGCCACGATCCCAGAGTGCTTGCTGCTTGGATTCAGTCATACGATCGAGGTTTTTATAGGCCATGCCCATACGCTGATTGCTACGCAGAAGGTCGCCATGACGTATTAGAAAATGCCAGTAAAGCGAATTGAAAGGGCAGGCGTCGTCGGTCGTATTTTCACTGACTTTGTACGCACAATTACGGCAGTAGTCAGACATGCGCTTTATATATTGACCACTGGCGCAGTAAGGCTTGGAGCCCAGGTAACCATCATCGGCGTGCATGACCATGCCCAATGTATTGGGTAGCTCGACCCAGTCGAATGCGTCCATGTAGATCGCAAGGTACCAGTCGCAAATCTGGGGCGGCGCGATGCCGGCCAGCAGTGCAAAGTTGCCGGTCACCATCAGCCGCTGGATGTGGTGTGCATAAGCATATTTCAAACTTTGGCCGATCGCTTGGCCCATGCAATTCATCTTGGTGTCGCCCGTCCAATAGAACTCTGGAAGCGGTCTGCTGTTGCCAAACAGATTGCCTCCGGCGTAGTCGGGCATTTTCAGCCAGTAGACGCCCCTTACATATTCACGCCAGCCAATGAGTTGACGGATAAAGCCTTCGGCGGCGTTTAATGGAATGTTGTCCGACCAATACGCAGCCTCGACGTCGCTGCACAATTGACGCAGATCCAGCAGGCCAATATTCAGCGCGGCGCTGATCCGCGCATGGAACAGGAAAGGTTCATCACTGGCCATCGCATCCTGGTAGTCGCCGAAGGCTGCCAGACCCCAGTCGAGGAAGTAATCCCACAACGCTTGGGCATCGGCATGGGTTACCGGGTAATCAAAAGTGTCGAGTGCGCCGTAGTGGCTGGAGAAGTTTTTTGCGACCAGCGACAGCACGTCCTGGGTTATTGCATCTGCCGAAAAGTGCATGGGCGAGGGGGCTCTTAAGCCTTTGGGAAGCGCCTTACGGTTTTCGGCATCAAAGTTCCAGGCGCCGCCGACCGGGCTGCCGTCGCCGTTGAGCAACAGGCCACTCTTGCGTCGCATCTCACGGTAGAAAAACTCCATGCGCAGCTGCTTTTTGCCTTCGGCCCAGGACGCAAACTCGAGTCGGGTGCAGAGAAAACGGGTATCGGTATGCCACTGGATCGCCAAGCCACAGTCTTTCAGCGACTGCTCCAGGCGCCAGTCACCGCATTCTGTCAGGTGCAGCTCATCCGGTTGCAGCAGTGAATGCCAGCGCCGAAACTCTTCCGGTACCGATCCGCTATTTTGCGGATCATCGAGCGTGACGTATTGCACGCGGATGCCACGCTGCTGCAACGCCTCAGCAAAATGGCGCATCGCACTGAAGATCAGTGCGATTTTTTGCGGGTGATGGGGCACATGGCTGGCTTCCTCCATCACTTCGACAAGCAAAAACCGTATCGCGCTCGCTGTCCAGCCCCTTCAATGAGGCCAGGTCAAAAGACAACTGGTCGCCCAAGACCAGGCATAGTCGGTGAGTCTTGTTCATTTGACAGAGTCCAACGGAAGATGACTCACCAAGGCGCAGTCAGCGAGAAAGGAATGCGTAACGACCCAATGGGCTCTTCACGTGAACCGCACATCTCGTCATGGACGCACTGCTGCACAAGCACGCAGGGAAATGGCGGGACAAACTGCAACAACTCACGCAGGTGATTGATGGAGCGAAGGTGCATAGGCTTTGCTTCGTCGTCCAGCAGTGTGAACTGGCCTTGATCCAGCCCGACTCGCGCCAGATAAAAACCACCTTCCAGAGACAGCAGCTCCAGCTCTCGTACTTCTCCATTCGCGGCCCGTTCGGTCAACGCTTGCAGATTCAAGGTGCACTCCCGGCCTACCACGGTAGGCGTTCTCCGTTATAAGCAAAAAAATTGCCGCTGTCGGCAGGCGCCAAGCGGTCAATCAGTGATAACAATTCGCGGGCAGCGAGGCTTGCAGGCCTGGCGGCAGAAGCGCCTTTAAAGGGCTGGGACAGGCCCGAGATGACCGTACCTGGATGAAGAGTCAGCAAGCGGGTCTGAGGGCGGGTTCGTGCCAGTTCGATCCCAGCCGTTTTAATCAACATGTTCAACGCTGCCTTGGAGGCGCGATAGGTATACCAGCCGCCCAAACGGTTATCACCGATGCTGCCCACCTTGGCGGAGAGCACTGCCATCGCACCACGAGGGTCAAGCAAGGGCAGGAAGTGACGCAAAACCAGTGCAGGGCCGAATGTGTTGACTTGGAATATCGCCTGAAGCGCATCCGCTTCAATAGCGGAGTAACTTTTTTCAGGCTTAATATCGTCGCGATGGAGCAGACCGGCAGCATGCAAAATCAACTGATATGGGGCTTCTTCGGCTAATTCAGCGGCTGCGCTGGCGATACTGTCGGGCTTTTCCAGATCCAATCCTGGAGCACTATTGCGCCCCAGTTCACGAACAACCGAGCATCTTGGATCTTCGTTGAGCAACTCACAAAACGCCGCGCCGAGCGCTCCACTGGCGCCTATGACCAAGGCCCGGTAGCCCTCGCCAAGGGAGTTCATCTCAAAGGAACTGTTCATTTAGCCTCTCCGCAGACAGACGTGATCTATTGACGCTAAGCGAGTCGCCCTATCAGTTGCAGGAACTCGAGACGCGTAGCAGATGACTCGCGAAAGGCCCCCAGCATCACTGAGGTCGTCATCACCGAGTTTTGCTTTTCCACGCCCCGCATCATCATGCACATGTGCTTTGCCTCAATGACCACGGCCACGCCGGCCGCATCGGTGATGTGATGGATGGCATCAGCAATTTGTTTTGTGAGGTTTTCCTGAATCTGTAAGCGGCGGGCAAACATATCGACCACTCGTGCGACCTTGGACAGGCCCAATACCCTTCCTGTGGGGATATACGCGACATGAGCTTTGCCGATGAAGGGCAGCATGTGGTGCTCGCACAATGAATACAGTTCGATGTCTCGCACGATGACCATTTCGTCGTTTAGCGATTCGAACAGTGCGCCGTTGATGACTTCCTCCAGATTCATCGTGTAGCCGTTGCACAGATACTGCATCGCTTTGGCTGCGCGCTTGGGCGTGTCCAGCAGTCCTTCACGCTCAGGGTTCTCGCCTACGGCGACGAGAATTTCACGGTAATGCTCGGCTATTGATGGGTTCATTTAGATTCCTTGCAGCCATGCTGCGCTTCATGTGACGGCAATCCTTGGCTGTAGGGGCGTTTCTGCTGCGCACGATCTGACGCAGATAACACCAGCATCGCGAGATCAACTGAGGATCAAGTTCTTCGTCAGCCCGATACCAACGCGTAGCGTTCTAGGGCTGCTTTGTTTTGACGGTGAGCAGCTCGTCGCGTGTGGGTTTTGCTTCCGGCATCGAGCAACGGTTATCGACACATCGACGGCGGCCATCCGGGTGAGGTAACCACGCCAAATGGGGACGGAGACGGCAAAACAGGCGATAACCGAGCGCAAGCAGCGGTCTGATTACACGCCAAGTCAGCGGCGTGGCCCAAAATCCCAGGCCGGCGGCACGCCAGCTACATAGGGTAGCGTCCAAGCCGTTAACCCAGCGGCCATCGGCGAAACAGGCATGAAGAGTCGCCTGCATTTGCTCGAACGTGAAACCAAGTGCTTTGGCGTCGAACTCAGGACTGTCTATGTCAACAAACAGCAGTCGGCTCTCTGCGGCGTGGCGGCGCAGGATCGTGATTTCACGGGCACACAAGGGACAGTTGCCGTCAAAGTACAACGTCAGTGGCCAATGCTCTTTATTGTACATTGATTGTCGTCTTGTATAGGTTTTGTATAAGATAGGCCCAAAAAAACGACCTGACAATCATGGTCATTCCTTTACCGTGAATTGCCCCTATCAGCGTTGGCTTTTTGGAGCGGATGGCATCTGCACTCACATTCCGGCACGGACGCACCTACGCATTCCGGCGAAGGCTCGGATCGACGCGCGTCCGACATTGGAGCGCTATGGCTGGATTTGGCATTTTTTGGGTGACCTACTGACGCCAGAACGGCCGGCTCTACCGACGCTTGACTGGGTCGTCGATTCAGCTGAAAGCGTGGTGTCCGGTCATTTCGATTGGGAGGCAAGTTGGGATCGTGTGATCAAAAACAGCCTCGATTTTGCGTATGCTCGCTGCAAGGAATACAAATGAACGCGCTGCCTTCAACCTCTCTGCCAAAGCTCGTCAGCCTGCTGGGTTATGGCGGTCTGTTGCCGTTTATTTTTTTGGCGCTGCTGATCCCGTTCTCTCTCGACTATCGGCCGTTGTTTGCGATTGCCCTTGTTAACTATGGCGCAGTCATCCTGAGCTTCGTCGGCGCCTTACACTGGGGCTTCGCCATGACCGTGCAAGACATGAGCGCCGAGCAGGGCCGCGACCGGTTCATCTGGAGTGTCATTCCTGCGCTTATTGCTTGGATTGCCACGTTACTGCCAATGCCATTGGGTTGCTTATTGTTGGTCATCGGCTTAGTTGTCCACCTCCGGCAGGACAGGCGGCTGTTGCGGGTTACGAGCTTGCCCGCCTGGTACCTGCCGATGCGATTACGGCTTACCCTCGTGGCGAGCGTCTGCTTGCTGCTTGCCGCGATCGTTGAGGCGCTTCATTCATGAAGCCTCGTGTGCCCGGCTCGTTGCCCGTGCCCGGCAGCCGCTTATCGCGGTTGATGCGTTTTGGCAGTTTGGCATCGGGCGTCGCGGGCGGCATGCTAGCCGAAGGCGCTCGGCAGTGGGTTCAGGGCAAACGTCCCGCGCTCAGCGAACTGCTGTTGACCTCGGGTAATGTGCATCGGGTGGTCGAGCAACTGTCGCAATTGCGTGGCGCCGCCATGAAGGTTGGGCAGTTGTTATCGATGGATGCAGGTGATTTGTTGCCGCGCGAGTTCAGCGAAATCCTTTCTCGTCTGCGTTGCGACGCTCATTCTATGCCCATGAGCCAGTTGGTGGCAGTCCTCAACGAAAGCTGGGGCAAGGGCTGGGAGGGGCGCTTCGAACGGTTTTCCTTCACGCCATTGGCGGCAGCGTCCATCGGCCAGGTTCATGCTGCGAAAGATAAGGACGGCCAACGCCTGGCGATCAAGGTGCAATACCCTGGCGTGCGCGAGAGTATTTCCAGCGATGTGGATAACGTTGCTACCTTGCTGCGCATGTCCGGGATGCTGCCTAAGGGCATGGACGTCAGCCCATTGCTTCAAGAGGCCAAGCGTGAGCTACAGGATGAAGCGGACTACATGAAAGAAACCGAGCACTTACAGCGCTTTGATCAACTGTTGGCGGACAGTCCTGACTTTCTGGTTCCTCGTGCGTATGCCCAGTTCAGCACGCCGAATATTTTGGTGATGTCCTTCGTTGACGGGGTAGCGGTGGAGTCACTAGAGCACGCGCCCCAGGCAGAGCGCGACCGGATCATGATGTTGCTGTTCGGCCTGTTTCTGCGCGAGGTGTTCGAGTTCCAGTGCGTGCAGACCGACCCTAACTTTGCCAACTACCGTTATCAGCAAGACTCCGGCCGGATGGTATTGTTGGACTTCGGCGCCACGCGACTTTATGACCGCAACACTACCGAGGCTTATCGCCGCTTGTTGATTGCAGGCCTGCATGAAGACCGTGCCGCCATCACTAATGCCGCGCTGGACGTCGGCTACTTTCAGCCTGAAACGCTGCCCAAACACCGAGCGGTGCTCACTGATCTCATTACACAGGCCTGCGAGCCGCTGAGGCATCAAGGTGCCTATGACTTTGCGACGTCTGACCTGGCCGTACGCCTACGTGATACCGGTTGGGAACAAGGTGCCGACCGCGACTTCTGGCACACGCCACCTGTGGATGTACTGTTTCTGCATCGCAAGGTGGCAGGTTTGTACCTGTTGGCCGCGAAGCTGAAGGCGCGGGTGAATGTCCGGAGGCTGTTCGAGCCTTACGTGATTTGAGCGCTTTATGGACAATAAATGCTCGCCTTGGATACCGCTACCGCTTAGCCAGGCCTTTACATAATTCTTGGCCCGCAAGTATCTGATCTCTGATTCAATTGGCGATTTGCTGGGCTGCGGAGCTATAGCTGCATCGGCTATCGCTCATTCGGGCTTAAGCCCGGCTCGACCCAAAGTCTTCATATGCCCTGAGCGAGTCACTCCGCAGTTGGCCTGCCACGATTGATTCGAGAAGCGCGTTGCAGCTGCCTCATTTTGCCGGGGCGTCACCAAGCCGTCCGCCGTCCCAGGCTTCAGTGAGCTCGTCTATTCGATCCGCAATCTGAGGTGTTTTTGATAGAACAAGGCAGCGCGTGTTGCCAACAAATTCTTCTATCAGGTACACAGCATCGCCGACATCCAGCTCGAGCTCCTGCAGCGCTTCGTCCCGAATGCGTCCGGGGTATTGTGGAGAGGCGCCCAACCACGGCTGGGCGCCATTTGACTCAGCCAGTGTGGTGACTCTCGGCAAGGCCGTAGACGGACGTGTCGATGCCTTGGAAGCGCGCCTTTAACTGCAGCGCCAGATACAGCGAATAATGCCGTGACTGATGCAGGTTGCCACCGTGGAACCAGAGGTTTTCTTGCTGTGTTGGCTTCCACATGTTCCGCAGTTCGCCCTCGTATGGGCCAGGGTCATTCGTTGTTCCAGAACCCAAACCCCAGCAGCGGCCGACCTTGTCAGCGACTTCCTGGGAAATCAGCTTCGCCGCCCAACCGTTCATTGAACCATAGCCTGTGGCGTAGACAATCAGATCTGCTGCTAGCCGGCTGCCATCGTTGAGCACGACGGCATCTGCTTCGATGCGTTCGACACCCAGGCCAGGGGCACTCTTGAGCTTGATCGTGCCGTTGGCGATCAGTTCGGAGGCGCCGACGTCGATGTAGTAACCAGAACCACGGCGTACGTACTTCATGAAAAGGCCAGACTCGTCGTCACCGAAATCGAGCATGAACCCGGCCTTGGCCAAGCGCTCGTAAAAGTCCTTGTCACGCTCCTTGATCGCTTCAAAGATCGGTTGATGAAAGCTTGGCATTACCTTGTAGGGGATCGAGGCGAACAGCATGTCGGCCTTGTCGGTGGTCAAACCCGTCTCCAGGGCGTCTTCAGAGTAGAGCCCGCCGAAGACGAGATCCATTAAACTGTCGGAACGTACGATGTGGGTGCTGGAGCGTTGCACCATGGTCACCTCAGCACCGTTCTCCACCAAGTCGGCGCAGATATCGTGAGCCGAATTGTTCGCACCGATGACCACCGCGCGCTTGCCGCTCCAGGCGTCTCCGCCGGGATGGCGGCTGGAATGATGCTGCTGGCCATTGAAAACCTCGGCACCCGGATAACTGGGAACATTGGGTACTCCAGACATGCCGGTGGCGAGGATCAACTGGGTAGGCTGTAAAGTCACACGTTCGCCATCGCGCTGCACTTCAACCTTCCAGGTACCACTTTGCTCGTCAAAGTTGGCACTCACGCATTCGGTACGCGGCCAATAATTGAGCTCCATGACTTTGGTGTACATTTCCAGCCAGTCTCCAATCTGGTCTTTTGGGGTGAAGACTGGCCAGTGATCGGGGAAGGGCAGGTAAGGCATATGGTCGTACCAGACAGGGTCGTGTAGGCACAGCGACTTGTAGCGACCGCGCCACTGATCTCCAGGACGCTCGGCTTTGTCGACGATCAGAGTTGGCACGCCCATTCGCTTGAGCCGCGCAGCGAGCCCCAGCCCACCCTGGCCGCCGCCCACGATCAGGCAGTAAGGTTGGGTGGTGATGCCTAGCGAAGCTTCTTCATCTCGACGACGCTCTAGCCAGTTGCGTTTGTCGGCGTGGGTGTGACCATGACTTGCACCCATTGGACGACGGCGGCCACTGGGTTCTTCAAAGCCTTTGAGCTCGCGCATGGTTGTCAACAGCGTCCAGCACACACCGTCCTTTAGCCGTACGTAGCCTTTACCTCGCGCCGCTTCGGTTTCCAGGCTGATCCAACCTTCGAGCACACCGTCATTCAGCGTCGCCTCACCTTCCAGTTTCCATCGCTCAGGATGAGTCTGGTCGAGGCGTGTTTCGAGCATGTCTCGGATTGCAGGCTTGCCTTCCAAGGTCACTAAGTTCCAGCTGAAAAGTAGTAAGTCACGCCAGTGACACTCTTCGGCAAACAGTTCCAGTACGCCGTCCACATCACGTTGGGCGAGACGCTCGCCGAGGTTTTCGACCCAAGCCGCGAGTTGAGCAGTTGGCGTGTGCAGAGGTGTTTCAACAGCGATGTTCATGGGGCTTCTCCGATCTTGTTGTTTTTGTACAACTTGCCCCTGAGCAAGGCTCGGGCCACCTTCACGAAAGCCCAATTGCAGAGCGGCTGCTGCGGTGTTGCTCAGGCTTTGATTCGGAGATCTGTCACGATTCTGGAAATGGTGGATGACAGAGTGTCACTCGGTGCAAAAAGCGCTGGTTGCGATCTTTTCATATAAGCTGCGAACAGACCCGTGTCCTAACCGTAACGGAGAGCAAGAATAATGAAGCCGGCCTTGATCAACGCCCATGCACAACAAGTGCTGCAAGCCGTGCAGGGCACTCACGCCAATCACGGCCCTATTACTGACCGTGCCATCACACGATCCTGGCGCCGGTGCCTGGATCAGTATCAGCTCGATCCTGCCAGTCGCCGCGCACCTAACGTGGTTGAGCATCCACGCTTACAGGATCACCGCGCGCCACTGGAACACATCATCGCTGTGGCGCACTGGCAGATGAGCAACTTGCACCAACAGCTCGGATGTGATGGCCACGTGGTGCTACTCACTGATGCTCGCGGTGTGGCGATCGATAGTGTGTTCAACGAATCCGAACGAGTCGAGTTCCAGCGTTCGGGACTGTGGCTCGGTTCGGTATGGAGCGAGGATTGTGAGGGTACCAACGGTGTCGGCACCTGCCTGGTCGAGCGACAGCATGTCACCATCCGTCGTGATCAACATTTCCGTGGCAAGCATGCCGGCTTAACCTGTTCGGCCAGCCCAATATTTGATGCGAGCGGAGAATTGCTCGCCGTTCTTAATCTCTCTTCTGTGCGAGAGGAAGAAAGTCTCCAGCAGCACTTCAAAGCCATGGCGTTGACCAATCTGACAGCCAATTTGATCGAGAGCTGTTATTTCTTAGGGCATGATCCGCAGCGATACTTGCTGCGCTTCCACCCGGAGTCAGGCTTCGTTGGGCTATTGGGTGAAGGTCTGCTCAGTTTCGACGAGAGTGCCTGTATCTGTTCAGTCAATCATGCTGCGCTGGATCTGCTGGGCCTCAGTCGTAACCAGGTGGTTGGGGAATCTCTGACGAAGCTGCTCGCAACACCTATGGATCAGTTGATGAGTCAGGCCAGCTCTCAGCCGAGTGTCTGTTGGCCAATGCGGCTAGTAGACGGACGCCTGCTCTACGGACAGTTGCGAGAACCCTTACGCAAGGTGCCTTTAGTCTCTCCTGCAATCCCCAAAATTAACGACGTGCATGTGTGTCTGGAAGACCCGCGCCTGCAACGTGGCTTTGCTCGCGCATTACGTGTTTTAGAGCGTGATGTTCCGGTATTTTTACAGGGCGAAACCGGCACCGGCAAAGAAGCTTTTGCTGCGGCGCTGCACCGTGCCAGCTCGCGAGCGAACCAGCCGTTTGTGGCGATCAATTGCGCAGCCATCCCAGAAGCGCTGATCGAAAGCGAGCTGTTCGGCTATCGCGGCGGCAGCTTCACTGGTGCCCGTAAAGACGGGATGATCGGTAAGCTGGAACAGGCCCATGGCGGCATACTGTTTCTTGATGAGATCGCCGATATGCCACTGGCTTTACAAACTCGCTTGTTACGCGTGTTGGAGGAGCGTCAGGTGGTGCCCTTAGGCGGCGCGACGGCACGTCCGCTGGATGTCCGCCTCATCAGTGCCAGCCATCAGGATCTGCACGCCTGCGTGGCCGAAGGGCGCTTGCGCGAGGATCTGTTCTACCGCATTGCGGGGTTCGCCGTGCACCTTCCACCACTGCGCGAACGATCAGACAAGGGGCTTTTGCTCGACCTATTGCTGCGCGATGAAGGGGCTGGGGGCAGAATTCGGCTAGAGCCGGGCGTCAGAGAGCGCCTGCTGACGCAGCCTTGGCCCGGCAACGTCCGGCAGCTGCGTACGTGCCTGCGCACACTGGTAGCGTTGGCGTTGGAAGGGCGTGTGACCCTGGATGATTTGGAGGAGTTGCTGCCGGTAGTGCCAGCGACAATTGCGCTGGCAGAAAATCCGCTTGGAGTATCCGAACGGCAGACGCTGCTGACATTGATTGAGGCGGAGCACTGGCATATCGCCCATGTTGCCGCCCGATTAGGTATTAGCCGCAATACGCTCTATCGCAAACTGCGCCACCACGGTATTTCACGACCCGGTTGAATGCAGAATGACATCAGTCAAAGGTAGCACCTGATGTTGATTGTTGTAATCGCTCATTCGGGCAAGGCCCGGCTTAATGGTAGCGATTTAGCTACATCACGGAATGGTGCGACAAGCGTAATTGACACCTCGTGGCCCCCCCCTCCAGCTAGCGTCAAATCAGCCCGAGCTGGTGATTCAAAACCAGTTCATGCAACTGAAACACTGACGAAACATTCCGGCCATATGATTCGCGTCACTGAAATCCAGGGAGTTGGAGATGAATCGACCATCAAGAAGCATGCGCAAACTGCTCGACGCCGTTGCCACCAACAATGAGGCAGCGGCGCTTGATGTGATGCGTGCTGCTGAGCAGCTCCAAGATGAGGTGTTGCGCCAACGATTGCTCAACTTGATTCATCGGCTCAACCAAGACGCCAGTGACTTACGAATGGCGCGGGACGATATCCAAGGTGGTGCCATAAAGCTCGCGTGATCGGTCTCGCAGGATTTCTGTGTTCGCTCCTTCGGGCCAACGCGGCCCGGCTAAAACTTTGTTTTCTGGCGCAGCTGAAAACCGGCATGCGGCAATCCCACGCGGGAGTTGGAGCATCTCAACCATGTCGCAGAGGTGTTAAATCTTCAGTGGCCAGACCGAAACTGTCATCGACCCTATGCGGAGATCAAGGCCTCTTAACCGGAGCTTTTATTGCTTGAGCCAAAAGGCGAATTGATAGCTGGTCATTGCGAGGATTTGGGCTCTGGTAAGCTGGCTTCTTTTAGGCCGTGATCACCAGCATGACAATGCAATGGAAGCCATCTTGGTTAGGACGACTCCTCACACGCTCGAAGCCGTGGCAGCTGACCCTGGAGGGCGACCGGTTAATACTTCGTATCGGCGAGCGGGTTTATCCTCTCACGGCTGAAAATTTCGCCAGAGGCGGAATTAAACGTGGCCTGGTCTGGACGAGTGTGACGGTGTTCGTCGGGCATAAGCTCCGGCTAGATGGCTTACCAAACTCTGATCAGCCAACCTTGAACCAGGCGTTTATCCTCCTGGAACAACTCAAGCATCAACGACAATTCGAAGGGTACTACGCAAAAGTAACCCAGTGGCTTGCGGAAGTCGCTTGTGCGATAGAAACCGTAGATGCCAAGCAACGATGGTTCACCCACGACATGCAGCGGGATCTCTTAGAAGCAAAGCCTGCACTGGGCGTAAATGACTCTAGCCTGAGGGCGCTGTTTACGCTGCCAGAGGTTCAGTCAATGCTGGGGGATAAGGTCTCGCTCGTGAAGTCTCAGCTGGACGACTGGGCATCCGAGTGGCCTGAGCGGTGGGATGTCCGCAACGAGCAATATCTGGTGCGTGAACTCGAAGCCTGTAAGACCTTGCTGCAGAGGGTTGAGAGCAGACCGCTCACCGATGAGCAATCCCGTGCAGTTCTCTGTTTCGACAATCGAACTCAGGTTATCGCTTCGGCCGGATCCGGTAAGACGTCAACCATGGTGGCCAAAGCCATCTACGCGGTTCACCGGGAGTTGGTCGCTCCTGCCGCTATCATCATGTTGGCGTTTAACAAGGACGCAGCCACTGAACTGAAAGCGCGCGCTGCTGAGTCGCTTGTTCGCTTAGGAAAGGAAAACATCACAATCAACGCGATGACCTTCCACTCTCTGGGCCTGACAATTATTGGAGACGCAACCGGGAAGAAGCCACACGTTCCGGACTGGGCTTGCGAAACGCTCCTGGGGCTCGAAAAGCTGGCGGAATTAATAGATGCACTAAAGGATGGATCAGATGCCTTCCGTACCAATTGGGATCTCTTCCGCCTTGTCTTCGGCCGCGATTATTCTTCAATGTCGATTGAAGATTTGTTTGAGGCCTTTGATAGCGAAGGGAATGCGCGCCTCGTCAGCCTGAATGGCGATCGTGTGGCCAGCCAAGAAGAACGCCTGATCGCCAACTGGCTGTTCTACAACGGTGTGGAGTATGCCTATGAGAGGCCTTACGAGCACGACACCGCTACTGCAGAGCGCAGGCAATATTTCCCTGACTTTTACTATCCGAAGATCAATCTTTACCACGAGCACTTTGCCTTCGATGCCAACGGCCAGGCACCGGCACATTTTCAAGGCTACCTAGAAGACGCCAACTGGAAGCGGGCGCTTCACAAATCTAAAGGCACCCAGCTGATGGAGACCACGTCTCACCAGCTGAACTCAGGCCAAATATTCAATCATCTCAAGTTCGAGCTGACTTCCCGTGGGATTACCCTAGACCCCAACCCTGATCGACCCTTACCGGTATCAGGGTTGGCACCGATGGAGCACTTGGAGCTCATAAAAGTACTCCGATCGTTCATCACTCACTTCAAGAGCAACAGCCTCAACGAGAAAACGTTGTATGAGCGCCTCGATGCCCTCCCGGTGAATACCTTCAAGTACCGCTACCAGATGTTTTTAGAACTCGCGATTCCAGTCATCAGGGCCTGGGATAGGGCATTGCAGGTGGAGCGGGGCATCGATTTTGAAGACATGATCAACCTGGCTGCGGAACACCTCGAGCGTGGGCACAAATCTCCTTATCAGCTTGTCATGGCCGATGAATACCAAGATGCCTCGCGCGCCCGCGCTCGTCTGTGCCGAGCATTGGTGGCCGCTCCGCATCGATTCCTTTTCGCGGTAGGGGACGACTGGCAGTCAATCAATCGCTTCGCCGGCGCTGACGTCTCTGTCATGACAGGTTTTCGTGATTGGTATGGTCATGGGCAGGTTCTGCATTTGGAAACGACGTTTCGTTGTCCGCAGGCGCTTTGCGACGCCTCCAGTCGTTTTGTGTCCAAAAATCCTGCACAACTGAGGAAGAATGTTGTTTCAGTGACACCCGCAATCGGCCCGGCTCTCCAGGCGTACCAGGTGACAAGCCAGGGCGAGATACGTGACGCAATTGGTCAATACCTTGAGACGTTATATGCATGCCTCGTCGATGGCTCTGTGCCGCAAAATCGTAACGGAAAGATCACTGTTTTTGTTCTTGGTCGCTACAAGAACGACAGGCAATACGTCCCTGAAGGATGGGGGCATCGGTACGGCGATCAGTTGGAGGTGCGGTTCAAATCGATCCATACATCGAAAGGTGATCAAGCGGACTTCGTGATCCTTCCGGGAATGGTGGCTAAGGGTTTCCCTAACCTCAAAGGTGACGATCCGGTGTTTGGACTGGTGATGCCCGAAGGGGACACCTTTAAGCACGGCGAGGAGCGCCGTCTGTTTTATGTGGCACTGACTCGGGCTCGTCGATCAGTCGCTATGTTCACCGTATCCGGACGGTGCTCGCCATTCCTGGACGAATTGGTGAAGGATGGCGCAGTGACAATCACCAGCATCAAGGGCGAGGCTGTCCAGGAGGATCGATGCCCGGTGTGTAAGGTCGGAGTCATCGTGGAGCGCACCGGAAAATATGGGGACTTCAAGTCTTGTTCAAATTTTCCACGATGCAAATTCAAACCTAGACCAAATACGTCTTCCCAATCTAAGCGGAGTGCATTCCTGAACCGCAAGTTTTGAGGTGGGCTGCACTTGAAGTGATGGCCGTCACCAATTCGTTCACTATCGTACCTTAGGTGACTGGTCAATCCTCGGCCGTGCAAGGCGCCTCGCTCATCGAGCATGTTATCCAAAGTCGTAGTGAAATATCTAAAAGGCGCTGGTAATGTCCTAGCCACGTTCGTCAAACCATTAAGGGATGGAGACGAAAATAGAAGCCCCGGAGCCGCGAACCTCCGGGGCTTTGTTTTTTTCTACTCGGCAACCACGTAGGTATTCAACATATAACTTCACGGAAGGCTGCCGTGACTGGCTCCGACAGCGTGGTTTATCGGGTCATAGCTGTAGGCGGATGGCTTAACCTTTCAGTGGGCCACATTCAGAGCCGACTTCGGAACTCGCCGTTCGTGGAAGCATTAAATTTGGCGGAAGCTAGGCCTCGAGTGATTCGCGGGGACTGAGGTGTGGAACTACGCTGTGGGCCACTGTGTGGTGCATCGTAGGAGGTGTGTATGTCGAATGAGCTTGGCGCAGAACTAGCGGGACGAGTGAGATCCCGACCTCTACGAATAGCCTTTCTCGTCGAGTCGAGCGAGCATGCAGACCTCATGATGGATGGGATATTTGCTGACTGCTATTCGCGATGGGGTGGACGATTCAGTCTCATCGTGACGTGTGCGGATGGTCAAATTGTCGCGGGCTACTGGCAATGGTTAGAGGCTTTTGATCCAGACATTGTTTACTCCTATGTCGATTTGGCTGCAGAAGCAGTTCTTGAAATTCATGAGCGCTTAGTCCCAGGTTACTACGTCCCTCACCGCTTGGGCGGCGAACCGAGGCTAGATCTGTCTGGATTTCGACCGCAGTATCCAGCCGCTCTCTCCTCACTCTCCACTGTGTTTCGACTTGCTCGGCACCGTCCATTGGCAGCAGGGCCAAAAATCAAGATCATCGACAGTTGGAATTCGGAAAGGCCGAGTCGATTTTTGACTGACAACTTTGGTACCTACTACACGAGTGCGGCTACGGGCGTATATCCAAACGACGCTAGGTCAACAGCTGGTCTGCTGACAATCGTCTCGGACGATCATTATGAAAAGCGTGAATTCGGCGTACCACGTGACCTTGACCGCGTCGCTTCCGAAGAAATGGCCTTTGTTGATTTTGTGGGTAGGCGCGTCACAAGCATAAGTATGTTGTCGTCGTTGTATGCAACACGCCTTGAGATTCACGACTATCAATGGAGTGATGCATTCAACTTAGTGATCGGTGACTCATTCGAGGACAGGCTTATGTTCTGGAATGCGAGGCTGCTAATTCCTTCTTGGCTCGATAACGACTTATGCTGTTTCCGTATGACGCTTGATCAGCTGAAAAATGATGACATGCTTAACCAGCTCGTTCAGCTGCTTAACACGCGCAATCACGTGCATGGCGTCGGAGGTGGGCAATCGCAGCTTCGGGTACGCTCTGCGTCACACACTATTGATGAGCTTAACAAGGTACTTGAATTGCTCCGAGCAGCAAAAGCATGGAGCGCTCATGGGCCAGCTGAGGTCATTTCAGGTGGACATGTCATTCCGAGCGATGATTCGCTAAAACAAGCTCGTGAACAGGCCCAGTACTCAGACGGATTTAGATTTGGGGAGTGGCATGGGTTTCGGTGGAAGCCACCGGTTGCTCGCCCGCCGACAAAGGAGCCGGAGCACCTAAGGGATGCGCCACCGGGTCAGGTGTTCACGCTTGGCCTCTGGGCGCTCGATTTAAGTTTCGAGTATGAGCGAGATAAACCAAGACTCGCCCAGGACAACGTATGGATACTGCCGAAGAGGTGGCGTATGGCGGACGCCTTTAGCGCTAAGTTTGTAACCAAGGGATTCGCACAGAACAATCCTTCGCCGATGCATCGCACGAGTAGGCACGGCAACTTGACCGTATTTGCTGGCTTTAACCGGGAACTCGAGTCGATAACCGTTCCTAATATTGATCAGGCCTTCAGAAGCGCGATGTGCCACGATTCCGCGACAAGGCGTATCGGCCCTGACGATCCACCTTGGCCGCTAAAGAAAACAGCATGGATGAAACCCTCAAACGAGAGTCCCCATCTAACGGGCATTCTTGGAATGACAGGAGGTCTGGCAGGCGCTAAGAGCTTGCTCTTGCATCCGTTCTTGCAGGATGTTCTTGCTAGTTTAGGTGGAGCCCCCAACCTCGCGGATGCAGACGTTAAGGCCACCGCGAACGCGCTCGCAAAGCGTGCGAAAGGACGACCGGTTTTCGATCTTCAGCAGGAAAGTGAACGTGAAACCCTCGCCGCACTGATCGTGAAAGCCGCGCAGTCAATCAAAGCCCCTCGAATGCACCTCTCACTCGACTATTTACAAAAGTGTTGGAAAGTGCACAGAGAGCGGTATTGGGCGGAGCACCCATTACCTAAATTGGACGTCGAACAGAACGATGTAGATTGGGATGGTATGGAACAGCAGGCAATTGATGATCGGCTCGCTGAAATGAGGACGCGTCGGATGCTCTTTCAAGGATACCCTTGGAGCTGCGACACCTGCCAGCATCGAAATTGGACTGACTATCAGGCGTTGTCGCCTGCTCTTGTGTGCGATGTTTGTCGAACTGAAAAGGAGCTGCCCGTCGGTATACCTTGGCATTTTCGACCGAACGAATTCCTCATTGAAAGCCTTCGCTCTCGTAGTGTTTTGTCACTCGTCTGGCTCTTGTCAGCCCTTTGTGATCGAGCGGGTTCGTCGTTCATGTACCTTGGGCCGACTTGCTTTGGCTATTTGCCCGACTCCAGAAATCCAGATGTGGAAGCGGATCTACTTGTTGTCGTTGATGGTGAATCCATCCTCTGCGAGGTGAAGTCGGCCTGGCGCAGTCTGCGGGCCGCTCACATAGAGGACTTTGTCCACCTTGCGAAGCGCCTTAGGCCGGATCGGGCTATTTTGGCCGTCATGGAAAAAGGCAGTCGCCTCGATGAGGAAATGCGAACGGCTGAGACTGCCCTGAAGGCGGATGGCATTCAGTTCGAGTTGCTAACACTCGCAAATTACAGTGTCGAAGACGATCCGTACCTTCATGGCCGCTAACGAGTATTTGGAATGGCTATGCTGTAGGTTTTGATGAAGAAAGGCTTAGGAAAATATCATGAGAGACATTGAGGGAATTGAAAAAGTGGTAGCGCACCTTCAGCCGCATATGGCAGAGATTGAAGAGCGTTTCCACGCAGAAAATGAAAAATACATAAACCTCATGAATAGGCCACATGACATTATTGGTCGCCTCCTCAAATGTCATCTTGTCGTAGAGCACTACCTCGAACGCTTCCTGTCCGAGCATTACGGCATAGAAGATGTTCAAAGTGCGAAGCTTGGTTTTTTCAACAAAGTAGCGTTACTACCTGCCCAGGCCTCCAGTGCAGCATTCGTTAAGCCAGGAATTTTGAAGCTCAACTCACTCCGCAACCGGGTGGGTCACAACCTAGGAGCAGACATAAGCTTCGATGACTTGGGCCCAATTAATGGTGTGCTAAACGTCGCCCGACCAGGCATAGATTTTTACGCGCCGATTGATGCCATCGAGGCGTTCACCACCGTCGCTTGCACTTGGTTGATAGTCCCTCCTAAAAATCTCCAGCATCTATTTACAGAGGCATTCTCGGACGTTCGGCTCTACCCTGACATGGCTCGTGCCTCAAACATCAGTTTCAAAATCATAAGCCACATAGCTTGAAAGCTAAGATGACTAATCTCTTCACGGCGACAATCGAAGCGTTCTGGTTGTCGGTGTCGATCCGTGATGAGCCCATACTGAGCAGACACTTTGCGAATCAGTGCGCAGCCAGCCGACTGCTGCAGCGTCGGTGATCGACTGACTTTAGTGCAATGCCCGGGTTCCTCTGCCTCCAATGTGTCGGCTACTGGATCGATTCTCGCTTCGTTGAGACATCAAAGCTCTCGGCTTGTAATGCCCAAGACTGGAAATCAGGCTCCTTATAAAAGCGCGTGTATAGAGAAAATGCTCGTTGCTCGACGGCAATTTCAAAGCTCTTGGTGCGTTCGAAGCTCCAGCAGCGATCGCCAGACCCTTTAGCTGGTAGGCAATTTTTCCATAGCTGAGCTTGATCAAACTCTATTGCACTGGACTCCAACAAACCGAACGATTTGAGCTCTCGGGCTTCCCTCGCCAGCAAGTTTTCAGAGTCAATTTCTGGCACCAAATGAAGTTTTTTGGCCGGCGCCAGTGCACCATCACTCCGGTTGTCGCTGCTACCCCAGGCACGAATATTCCCTATGCAGTTGCCGATCACATAGGGCTTTTTCATGAACTCGAGAATTCGTGTGCCCTTGGCATAACCTGTCCAATCGCCCCAATGCAGATGAGGGACGATATGGTCGTAGTCGTAAGGGGTGTCTTCGTCACGCCCGGCTACGGGATCTCCATCCATATTGGCTACATAGCTGCGTTGAAGCCATAGTAATAAGGGATAACGATGGCTCGATGGAGTACACCAGTGCTGCCAGAAGTCGCAGAGCTGCTTGTCCGCCTCATCTTCTGGTAGTGGATTAAACCGATTCGCCCCGATGATTTCACTCGCATGGCTCACTCGCGAATCCGTCAATCCTGGTCGGGCTTTAAGAAGGGAAGGGGATGGCATAGCCAGTGCGAGGCCGTCTCTCAGAATGGCGTCCATCATGCGATACCCAACGGTTTCGCCCAAGTCGTTCAGGCTTGCTTCGGCCACCACTAAATAGGCTTTCTTGCTTGCCCTGCGGTTGTCTTTGATGCAAAGCCACCATTGGAGGACGAATCGAAGCGCATCGCAACGCCTGGATTCTTTTTGAACGGAGTCTGGGCCGGTCAGATATCCAACTTGCGAGAGCCGCAGTAAGACTTGCACGAGCGATCTAGAAAGGTGGGGTAAGGCATGCCTTGGCAATCCTGGATCAATTCCGCCACGGTAATCCAGGAGCCCAAGAACCTGGTCGAAGTACTGGCGCACGACATTGTGACTGAGCACGGGAAGAAAGGATCGATCAAGGAACCGATCCACTTTGATCAGCTTGTGAAACTCTTCCTTATCTGGGTTTTCCGGATCTGTCTTTATTTCGAGATCAGTTGCGCAAGCCAACCGTAGAGCCGTCAGGGCCAAGTCGGTGGGGGACATTAAACTGGCCACGCTGCCATGGCCGTCACCGGAATCATGATTATGCAACGCAGTGACCATCTGGTGCACTTCTGGACGCAAATGCTTGAGAATGGCGTAGACATAGTCGTTATCTGACAGCTTGGTGGAGTTAGAGCCAATACGGTTGAACAGCAGCGCCAGTGGAGGCTCGGTGCTGTCGGAAGCACTGGTGTCGAAAAGGCGCTCGTCGACGCGCAGCAAGGGGATCTGCGCTTCATCGATGCGCTCTAGGCCTGTGGCCAGAATCCCAATACGCTCGATAATAAGCTGTTGATGCTCTGGCTCGAGAGACTCCCACGCAGAAGTGACCTGTGTAGCAGCCGTCTGCAACGGAGAAGGTGATTGCAAGTTAGACAATACCTTTTGCTGCCAAACTGAAGATTGACCGTCACAGGCCTGCCACCACTGGATAAGCTCACGCAAATCTAAAGGTAAGGACTTTCTGTTGCTCCAAGGGCGCGTTTGCAGGAAGTCTGGGTGCTGAGTTTTCTCAATGCCAGCAAGGCTGACTTGATTCTCCCAAGCGGTCAGGGCCTTTCTACGGTCGGACAAGGGGAGCTTTACATTCGGCTTATCGCGGGAATACCCAAATGGTTGATTGCGTGTCGTAATCCGCAGGGTCAGTAGTTCACCCTTGCGTGGAGCGTCCGCAAAGTCGACCCAAATGCGATGCGAGATCGGCGTATGGCTGGGCAGAGGCCACCCGGCCAGCATGGCAAGTGTACGTTGCTGTCCATCCACTAAACCAAGGCGCCCGTACACTTGATTGGTTGCTGTCTGTTTGTGGCTTACCAAGTCGATGCTCTGGGCGTCTTCTGGAAGTTCGCTGACCAGTAGGGCGCCGAAGGGTAAGCCCTGGAAAAGGGTGTCCCAAAGTTGGATGATCTGCGAAGGCTTCCAAACAAATCCGCGCTGAATCATAGGCAGGGAGACTTGCCACTCATCAGGTCTATTGCCAGCAGCCCAGTCGAGCCATTCGCCCAATCTAGAGACACGAATGTTTTTTTGAGCATTGGTTGGATCGAAAAAAATCATGATGGGCTTCCTTGCATTCAAAGTGTTTATTCACAATGACCAAGCACGCGGGCTTCGCTGGCTTGGTTGTACTGATGCGAGCAAAAGTGATACTTAGGTGCTCGAACAGCGGCGCGGTTATAAATACTGCTGAAAATAGGAATGTAGAATGTTGCAAAATAGCCGCGTGTTGAGGTTAGGGAGCCACCTGCGAGGGGTTTCATTTGCCCTCGCCAGCGTTATGCTGTTCGCTAAATTACCGCAGTCGGTTGGCGAGCATCTGATTGATTTCATATATCAACGAGGGAGGATTCGATATTGTCCGGGCTCTTCATCCACCTTTTTGTACCTTACTGCTGCGGTTCCCGACAGTGCCTGCGAAGCATTATTTCCCAGCAGTAATGCCTTCGTAGGTTTCACGATGTAGGCATGAACATCCCTTGGGTTATTAAGGTCGGTCAGGCGCAGGCTGTAGCACCACTCGTTTTCAAATTGCGAATGTGACCAGCGAAAAAGCCGGTCATCTTCAAGATTGAGGTCATATCCATTATCGAGGGCTATAGGAAAACCCATTTGGATATCGTCGAAGTCAATCGGATTACCCCACCACCCAATATGAAGCAATGGCTCGAGGTTGTCCTTTGCATCGACTCCGGAACCAGTAAGGCTGATTTGAACGATCAGGAAACCGCCGATGGATCGTTTGGGTTTGATAGTCACCGGGAGAGAGGAGCCAAGCTCAGTGTTCACCCAGTTTTGTTCATCATTTGCGTAAGTATCAGCCCATTCGCCAGCGGCTCGATAGCGCCTGGAGACTTCTGAATCAAGAAGGAGGCGGCTCAATTCTTCTTTAATCAATTTGGTCAGATGAATGCATTCCTCACCGAGCTTGGAAACGAAGCGAATATTCTCCGTAATCGCCTTTCCAATGTCATACGGATTATTCATTGTTCTGACTCCAGATGAAAAATATTTTTTGAAATTTAAGTGGTAGGAAAGTAGGCGGTGCTAATTCGGAGAAACCATTCAGGGGACTCCAGAACACCGGAGAATCGAGAGAAAGTGAAGTGGCTGGAAGATTTTTGAAACCTTGGAATCGTTTGATTCCAAGTTGTTGGAGGAAATAAATCACCTGGGATTTCCATTTGTTCAGCCCGTTGATGTTAGATCCATCTAGGTGCCGCAAAATGTCGAGAATGGTGATCCAAGATCGCAAAATTAGCCTGCCATCCCATATGTCATCTTCGCCCATGGCATTCAAGCCGGCACTTATCTCTGGGGCGATAAAAAGGTGGTAGGCCTTTTTACGCTCATCGGGAGTCAAGAATTCGCGCCATTGCCGGTGCAACTGATCAATGCCACTTAGCGGGGCATTCCATTTGAACTCCACAAGCAAAAGACGCCGTTCCCCCGTAGGCCAATGTAACTCGACAAGGAGATCTGGTTCGATGCGTCGATGTGGCCAGAAATACATTTGAGCACGACTTACAGGCCCCGAAGGGAAAAGCGCTGGTGCATCCAGAGCACCGTTTTCAACCATGGCCCTCCAGAATATTCCATTGGCCTCTGCGGAAAGGTAATCCAGCGGCCCCATGATCAGCGCAGTGATCTCATCTTCTTCGCATACCCTTTTTTCACCTTGTTCCCGGTGCCCGAGATAGCGTTTGTAAAGACCGCTTTTTTTGTGGCAAAAGGCATGCAACATTCTGTGGTTTCGCTGAATATAGGTAATGCTCAATCATGGCGTTTTGCCTCGAGTTTGGCTAGAGCACTATAGACCGTACAGGGGCCATTGCTTTCTAGTTCGAGATCACTCATTGCTGATGCCAGCCCCAGCATGGAGGCCGAACGCGTTGAAGGTGCAAGGGCCCGCGCATGAGGCGTTGGGGGAGTGCCGTGAAGCGATCCAGATTTATGAGCGGCCAACGTTTTGATCCCAAAAATAGGTGTAAAGCGAAGGCTGGATGCGCTGAAGAAAAAGGTCGTGGGAAGACAGTAAATTCGGGTGCTGAACTCCCTTAAATTAGTCTGTAACGCAGTTTTGTGCTTTGTAACACTGCTTATGTTACAGCCAAAAAGTTACGTTACAGGGCTCCTCAGAAAGCGAGCGCAGCGCGCAGGCCGACGGCCGTACGCGCGGGCTCTGGAGCACTACCGGCAGTGGGTTCATCAGCGACTCACCTTGATGCTGGCGAAGAGCAAATTCCAACATGCTTAACGGGCCTATGATTCGCATCGGGGACGGTTTCTGCCTGGCACGCAGCACCCGGCAGAAAGATCAGAGAGGAAAATGTGCCTTCATTGATGCGCCGAACCCCGCGAGCTTGTCGTAGCAATCGCTTTTGAGTTTCGAGCGCTCGGTTTCCGAGACGAATGCCGACGCCCGGTTGTGCCCCAGGAGCACGCTTACGAAGGCGAGGAATACCAGCATGATGAACAGCCGGTAGAAATTGATCGACTTGTTGAAGTCCATGGATAAACCGTGCAGAACGCTATGCCGATTCATGTCGATGGTGCCCTTGACCTCGGAGGTCTTCTCGTAGAGCCGGGTAGTGAAGTAATTTTTGAAGTTATCAACCAAGCAAAGCTGTTCGTCAAAGCCCAGCATGTACTCCTTGAGTCGCATGAAGCCTGGAACCTCTATACCGTGATAGGCCTTGGCAACGAGCAAATCTTCGATTTTTGACAACACATTTATGAACTGATCCTTACTGGTGATCCCTTCAAATTTGCTGTCTATCTTCGCTCCGATCTCTCGCAGTATCCCTTCGGAAGCCAAGATAAGCCCGGACACCGCAATGGAAACGTAGCCGAACAGATACGCTCGGATGCATTCGTCAATGTGCTGCATGTAGGGTTTGAATGAGTCGATCTGATTGAAGAGGGACTCGAAGTACCGCCCCATATCGCCGGGGGTATAAATGCTGGCCAAACAGAAGTCGACGGTTAAGCCGTCGGGGCGGGTTTCGTTTGCTCTGATCGCATCGCATATCAGTGTCATATGCCGAGGCATCAGCAGCGGAGGAACAATCAGATCTTTACTTGCCAAAAGGGGCGCAAACGGAAACGGGCCACTAGATGTGGGAGGCATCTTGGTCTGTGGTATGAAACACGAGACTCCCTCTCGTATGAACCTATAGCCCACGATTGAACTGAAATGGCTAAGTGTATAAGGGGCGGCTCCGCAGTCCTCGCCGTAATGTGATTTCAAAATACCCAGAACAGCCTCGTGTCCCCTTTGAAAAGCACCCGTGTGTTCGCACTGGTAGAAAACAGCCTCAATGGATTTTTGCATAGGCACTCCGGCGGAACGTCGAGTGACATTCTAAGCAAGATGAGTGGGTGACGGGCACTGCTCCGTGACTTTAGCAGGTTTGGCATTCCCGTTATGTGACCAGGCAGGCGAGGCAATAGGCTGTCATCTCCCCCAAAATACCCTCATAGCAACGACATCAGGAAAGGCTAAGTTGGAATGAAGCGCATGAGCTGCGCGACGCTTGTTGTGTCGCTTGCTTATCACCTCGGGGTTCATGGCTCACGTCGCGTCGATCGGCATTCGCCCAGAGTGCAGGGCATTCTTACCGAACTTCACATTGATACGATCCAGCGCACGAATCAGCTCTTCCGCCGCTTGCGAAGTCTGGCGACTTCACGCCTTGCTTAATCTGACACCAATGCTCGTTCGCGCCTAAGCTGGAAGGCATGAGGAAGGCAGAGCACGATGATCGGTTTGGCCTGCTGTGTCCCCGCCTCACGAGGATTGAGATAAGCACACGATACCTTGTAGTATCATTTTGACTGCATCGATGGAAACTTTCTCTGAGTTCCTCATTGGCGCTCAGCACGACAATCAATCATTAGCCATGGACGACTGAAGATGTTTACGCTGCCTGCCATTATCTTTGAGGAGCGCCACTCGATCGGTGTTGTCCAGCATCTCATTCGCCCAGCGCAGCAAGTGACGCTTGTTACTGAAACCTCGATTAATATCTCTGCTCGAATCAAGCAGCCCTTGAAGCGCTTCGATAACGAGGAGCGAGTCATCCTCACCTCACGCCGAGATGTACAACTTCCGGATGGTGTTGACGGAGTGCTTTTCGAAGCTGATAGAAAATTTGTTTGGGCGAGGCATCGATTAATTGAAGAGTTCAAAAACCATCGCGCGCAGGTTGGGCCCTCATCCCATGCACGAGAGATAGCGACAACCTGGCGAGGCGTTTTTAGCTTTAGGGCCGAGCGACGTGGAACGAATGGTGGGGAATCTGAAAGTGGTTTACGTCCGCCACAACTAGGAGCACTTCACGCTATCGGCGCGCACTGGAGCCTGGAGCAGTCCCCGGCCACGATTGTTATGCCTACCGGTACTGGCAAGACGGAGACAATGCTCGCAGCGCTGGCGGCATACGGTCGAGAGCCTTTTCTAGTAGTAGTGCCTTGGGACGCATTGCGAGCTCAAACCGCACATAAATTTGTAACCTTTGGGTTGCTCAAGACTTTAGGTGTCTTGCCGCAGGATGTGCCAAACCCAATTGTTGGGATCATGACGAAAAGACCCAGGACAGTTGCTGATCTGTTGATGTTTTCGCATTGCAACGTTGTGGTTTGTACCATCGGCGCGATCGGCACGAGTCTTCCCAGCGCGTTGCTTCAGGAGATCGCCAGTCGCTGCTGCGCGCTCGTTCTTGACGAAGCGCATCACGTACCTGCCACGACATGGACACACCTCAAAAACGCTCTTCAGGGCGTTCCAACACTTCAGTTCACGGCGACACCGTTTCGACGCGATTCACAGCTTGTCGATGGCAAGGTCATCTTCAATTACCCGCTGGCCGCCGCGCAACGGGATGGTTATTTCAAAAACATCCGATTCGAGCCAGTGCAGGTCAATCCGCACCATGCAGATCAAGCTATTGCCGAGGCAGCGGTAACGCAGCTCCGGCATGACCTAAACCATAACAAAGACCACCGGCTGATGGCGCGATGCTCTTCCATCGCACGGGCGACATTGGTTGAGAGGATATACCGTGCCATTGCCGCAGACCTGAATCCGGTTCTGATTCACTCGGACTCTGATCAGGCCCAAGTACGGCTCACCGCGTTAAAAGAGGGTGAGGCGAAAATTGTTATTTGTGTAGGCATGCTCGGCGAGGGATTCGATCTGCCTCAACTCAAGGTTGCAGCCGTGCACGACATGCACCGAAGCCTGGCAATCCTGTTGCAGTTTGTTGGGCGGTTCACGCGAGTTGCCGGTGACAACATCGGGGATGCGACGGTCGTAGCCAACATCGGAGATAAAAACGTCTCGGACGCACTTGAGCGTCTGTACAGTGAGGATGCGGACTGGAATCTGATCCTGTCAGAAATGAGCTCGGCTGCGGCGCAGGATCACGCAGAGCTGGTAGCATTCCTGCATGCCTCCCGCCGCGTGGACGAGCATGATCCATCAGATGCAATCGTCCTTTCACCCCACCTGTTAAAGCCTAAATTCAGCACCGCAGTTTACCGAGCCACGGAGTTCTTACCAGATCGCTTTCACGCCGGCCTACCAGGCCATCTCATTCCTCTAGCTGTTTGGAAAAACACCGACAGTCCTACCTTATATTTCGTCACACGCAGCGAGTCACGTGTTCAATGGACGAATACAAAAGGCGTCCGGGATAGCGAGTGGGCTCTTTTCGTTCTGCATCACGACACCGAGCGTGGACTGCTGTATCTGTCCTCTACCAATCATGATTCTTTGTTTCCCGAACTCGCCTCAGCTGTCGCCGGTGAGGCTGTGCTGATCAAAGGTCAGGTGATGTTTCGAAGTCTCGGCTATATCAACCGGCTGGTATTCCAGAATTTAGGGGTTAAAAAGCACGGGCGGCGAAATCTTAGTTTCGCGATGTATACCGGTGGAAACGTAGACGAGGCCCTAGGGCTCACAGAACGTCAGAATTCGGTCAAAAACAATGTGAGCGGAGCAGGGTGGGAACTGGGAGCACGGGCGACGGTGGGATGCTCTGTTAAAGGCCGAGTGTGGTCGCGAGATCAGGGATCGATTCCAGCGCTCTTGTCTTGGTGTAGGAGGGTGGGGACAAAGCTACTTGATGACACGATAAACATCGAAGACATAATCGCTAACGTCCTGGTTCCGGCTGAGATCGACGAGTTCCCGACGGATAGGGTCGTGCTCACTCTTGAGTGGCCTGCGGAACTCCTAGGCATGTCGGAGGAGAGAATTGTACTGAGCCCTGCTTCCGTCGATAGCCCGCAACCCCTCTATATGTTTGAACTCACTTTTGTATCGCTCGATCCTAATTCGCTGCGTTTTTCGCTGGTGACGGAGGATGAAGCCGGCGTTGTTCAGTTCGCCCTTCGTCTCGACCCCCAATTGGGTTTCAAAGCTGAGCAAGTTGGTGGCGATCCTCTGATGATCACATTGGGCAGGCGCACGCGCCGGCTCGACGAATTCTTCTGCGACTACCCACCACTGGCCCGCTTTGTAGACCTGAGTGAGCTGGACGGCAATTTGCTGATCCAGCCCAGGAACCCTCGGGAGCTAGTACTTAACCCTAGCCAGTTTGAACCTTGGGATTGGACTGGCGTCGACCTGACGAAAGAAAGCTTTTGGAAAGAAGGGGCGGGTCGCAGAGACTCAATACAATGGAAGGTCGCCCAGGTCTACATGGAGGGCGGGTTTGATGTCGTCTTTGATGATGATTCCGCCGGCGAGGCTGCCGATCTGGTTTGTCTCAAGGAAGAGGAAAACGTCATCCGACTCACGCTGATTCACTGCAAATTCTCTGGTGCTGCCTCAGCGGGCGAACGTATCAAGGATGCCGTCGAGGTCTGCTCTCAAGCGGTACGTTCAGCCAAATGGAAATGGAAGTTCAATGATCTCTGTCGCCATCTCCTGGGGCGTGAGGAGCGGTTGAAAACCATGGCCAGGCCAACGCGCTTTTTCAAGGGCAATGCGCCCAGGCTCAACGAGCTCCTTAGGCAGAGTCGATTCAAACCTATCGAGGCAGAAGTGCTGATCGCCCAACCTGGTATTTCAGCAGCAAGCCGAAGCGAAGATCAGGACATGGTCATCGCCGCTGCCATGATTTATCTGAAGGAAACGATCGACTGTGATCTACAGATTCTTTGTAATGCTTGACGCAAGAGGAGGGTAGATCCCTGCGAACTGGATATTACCACTCAGGCTTGATCAGGTACCCTCCGCAACACGAAAGATTTGTCGAGTAGAAGGCCGCTTGATTCATGCCGCCGATGGGAAATGGTGCCAGCGATGGCAAGCGGAGCGCGCATAGCATGAGGATGGAAGCCCGCAGGGCCATGACCTATCGAAGATGGGGCGTGGTTTACGACAGCCATCCCCAACGGGGCATGCCCCAACAATCGAACAGCGAAGCTTATCGAGCCGCACGCTGATCGTGCGTGCGAGACATTACGCCCATTGCACAAAGATTATACGTTTTCCGTAACGCTTCCTCATCGCCAGAAGACACGTAGGATTGGGCAAAGATCGTAGATAAAAACCGCCTGCGCTCGCCGTTACCAATCTCAGACCAAACCTTCGGCTGACCTTGAAGATCTGTGACAGCAAGACGATCCAAAAAATACTCTTCTAAGCTATGCAGGCGCTGCTGGCCATCGATCAGGATCTCACTGTTCTCCGCTAGAGTCCTGCCCACACCTGCAGAACTGAAGCATTCGTTAGTTAGATAGCTCCCCAAATCGGAGCCCGTCCACTCAGCAGCAATAAAGCGAGACTTCTGCCCGACATTCCATACCAGGGGACGCGCCCAGGATGCTACGGGAATGCCCATCACAAACCGTGCGGCCCAGGGATAATGATCATGGGCATACGAAGGATCTGCCTGGTACTTCTCAAACCGGCCGGCGAGCACATCAATCGGGTACTGATGAGTCGAGGTGGCCAATATTCGCTGAGGCATTTGGATCGTGGAATCTGAAATTTCGTCATCGGCGTAACGCGTAAATGTAGTGGACATCGATTTCCTTAGGGGAGGGTGATGCTACACGCTGGTCGGGGTATTTGAGTGGATGTGGTGCCGGCGCCATGCATCAACGGTCGCAATTATCAGTAGGTCGCGCTCAGTGGATTTGGTGTAGATCTGTTCGCTGTCTACCAGGGCCTGGGCATATCCCTCCGCCCGGGCCGATGCTTTGTCAAACTCCGGAAGGGAGTCTGACGATCCGATGTAATTGATGAGTTGCTGCCACGCTCTCCGCTGGCGATTGCCTCGGGTCGTCTTGGAAAACGAAATTGCGCCCTGCAGGCCCCGGGCAAAGTCAGTTGTCGATCGGTTCAAAATTGCGTTCTCGCTGAGGGCATACGGATGAAAAACGGATCGTTATAAAAAAACTTGAGGTCGATCGAGGATTATTTCAACAGCGGGAGGTGTGTGTCGTCACCGAAGCTGGCTGCACGAACCAAGTCAGTGCCAGTGAGCGACAAAACCGGCTGGCGCTTTCGGCTAGCGTATCGAAGCGAGTTCGCGATACGCCGTTCCAGCCTGCACGAGCCATAGCCACTTTTGGCCGCTTGGTTCAGAGGCCTAGAATTCTAGCGTCCAAAAATATTTCACCCTGTCGCTAAAGTTTTCCTGCGCAGCGTCCGTTGTTATTTTTATGAACAACGTATTGGTGAAATTTGTGGGCGAAAATGAAGTACGACCAGCAACGTTTTTTGCGGAGCGCGAATTTGTTTGCTGGCGTGGGCGGGAATATGACGAGCTGTATTCGTGCAAGGTATCCAGGCAGGGGGATCACTATGTCGGTCTGAATTTAGACATCATGCCCATCAGGTTCTCCGACGCCATAGCTGAAGATATCGCGCGCTGTCTCTACGATGCCGTGCTCGTTACCGTTGGGAATTTGGCAGGATTTGTACCAACGCCTACCGTACGCGATAGCAAGCTGGAGAGGACATTTCGAAAAAGGGTGTCGGGCGAATGGAGCTACAGCGCGGATGGAAGATTCAACTGTCACGAAGCAGAAGATGATGTCTATGTCGTTGAGCCCTGGGCAGGCGAGCACGAACAGACTGAAGCGGTGGCCATCTACACGATTGACGAAGGAGGAGTAGAACTTGTGTTCGACCTCATGGGCTTTTCATTCGGCATGCTTGACGCCGTCTGGCTTGCTAATGCTTTGATGGAGGCCATGGGGCGCGATCAACTGGATACCCTGGAGACAGCCTATGGCAGGCATCCATCCAGCTGAAATCCGAGCTTAGCCATACTCAACTCTTTGCAATCAGCTGGGCTTTTTGTGAAGTCCTGTTTTCCGCCGAGCGTTTTCGCTACGTGTAGTGTCGAGTGATACGTTGAGGTGAAATCAGATACGGCGGAGGAGTTCCTCGAGCTGGCGATGCTCGGCAGGAGTCAGAAGGTCGATAGGATCGGATGCATCTCTTGAGCTGAATTCGTACCTTCGGCCTTCGGGGCTGTAACAGCTATCGCAGTAGTCTAACTCTCCGCAGTCGTTGTAGAGCGTTATCACCCAGTCGTCGACGTTAACGGTCATCAGCCCGCAATAGATCTCATCCCAAGTGGCGTTTGTAATTCTGCGTATTGAGCGTGAAATCGTGGGGGCATCGCGCAGCACTACGTAGATCTCCCGAGCGGTGAGCATTTTTTTATCTGACATGGCGCCTCTCTCGGCCTGCGGATCTCAAACACAACAGCGTACTTCACCTTGCACAGAAATTATTTGTCCCTTTTCAGTGTGACGAAATGCCGAAGCCATAAGCGCGCCGCTATGACTTTGTCCTGGATCTCAATTGGGTCAATGGACATGCCTCCATCCGCAGTGACGGCGAGGGTCTTGAGGTTGTTCACAGCTTTGATGAAGGCTTTTTCTCTGTTTTTCTCCCGCTCCGAACGATCATCAGTAAACCATGCCATGGCGTTACTCCTTCCTCTCTAACTTGCCTTCACGTTGTGTAGCTTGGGGCGCATCGATTTGCGCCATTGGGGCTCAAACCGTCAGCCCTGCAAACGCCCCCCAGCAACGACATAGAGAGTAGGGGAGCACTGGGAGAGTAGGGGAGCACTGGCGGTTAGGCGTCATTAGTGCGTGATTGATCACCAGAAATCCTTTTACTCTCAATGTAGGGCGCTTGCTGGGCCGCCCGCAGAGCAATTCCCCCGAACGACACGCTAGCATCCACATAGCGCAATGCGGATTTCATGTCCTTCCAGCCTACATAACCCATCAAGCCCTTGATGTCCCAACCGTTCGCAGAGGCCCAGGTTGCAAAGCCACGCCGCATTGAGTGGCTGCTATACAGCTCCGCTGGCAATCCTGCCTCTTTGAAAATGCGGCGCAGCACCGGGATCAGGCTATGCGGCTGCATGGCTTTGCCTGACAGATTGCCCCAGCGATCAATCCGCTGGAACACCGGGCCTTTCGCGATCCCGGCAACTGTTATCCAGTTGATGTAGGCCTCCACGGGGCAGAGCATGGCGAGTGCCGGCGTTTGGAACGTTGTACCTTCATGCTGACGGTCACCCTTGGTGTAGGGCAGGAAGAAGGTAATGCCTTCACCACTTGTGGCTTGGGTGTCCTCCACCGTTAGCCTGGCTAACTCGTCGCCCCGAAAGCCACGCCAGAACCCGATCAAAATGATCGCCACCGAGCGACGGTGACGTACCAGCGATTTGTAATCTCCGCATTCAAGGGCGACTGCAGCTTCCCTTTCAAGCCATGTGACCGCTTGCTCCAGGTGCTTCAGCAGTAGCGGGGCGGCCTGTTTAACCTTTGCAGGGTGAACGACCCTGATGCCTTTGATCATCTGGCGAACGTCAGGCGTCTTGGTTGGGTCAGGAAAACCCTGAGTTATGTGCCATTGCGCAAGAGCTGCCAGACGCTGCTTCAGAGTGTTGATGGAGAGCTTGCCGGCGTACTCCGCCAAGTAGCGAACGATGCCGACACCGGTCGTGGGCAGATACCCGCCCCAAGTCACCTCGAAGTGCTCGATCGCCGCCCGGTAGCTTTTTCGGGTGTTCTCTCGGGTGCCGGCACTAAGGTACCGATCTGCCTTTTCCATCGTACTTTGCCTTCAAAATCGGAACGTTTGCGTCTGCATACGCATCTAGGAGGATTTCCGGGCGCCATAATGAATCAAGAAGCCATAAAGCACTATTATAGCTTTTTAATTATTGGATTTTACATTCACAAAATAGGTGGTAGCGTGTCACGTAATTACATGACACGTAACACAGCACGAAATCGTAGGAGTTCACATGGCTCGTGGCGGCATAAACAAGGCGGTGGTGCAAAAAGCGAGGCAGTCTCTGCTCGCAAGAGGCGCGTACCCAAGCATCGATGCCGTGCGTGTAGAACTGGGGAATACCGGGTCGAAGACAACCATTGCCCGGTACTTGAAGGAGATCGAATCCTACGATCCACGCCCACTATCGTCCCGCGAACGCATGGGTGAAGAGCTTTCGGCAATGGTTGAAAGCCTTGTGGATCGACTCATGGAGGAGGGCAACGAGTCGATTGAACAGTCCCGATCAGCCTTTGATTTGGAGCGTTTAGAGCTCCAGGCGCAGATCGCCAGCCTGCAAACCGAACTGATCGCAGCGCGTAGGCAGCTCGACACTCAGCAAGCAGCCATTGAGGCTCAAACTGCTGACCTAAAAACCACGCAGTCCTCGCTCCAGGCAGAGCTGACACGCAATGCCGGACTTAATCAACGCTGTACTGACCTAGAAGCCTTGGTCAGTGACCGGGATAAACAGATCCACTCCCTAGAGGAAAAGCATGTTCATGCGCGCGGGGCATTGGAGCACTATCGGCAGTCTGTCAAAGAGCAGCGTGATCAAGATCAACGACGGCATGAATCCCAACTCCACGAGGCTCAAGTGGAGAAGCGCAAGCTGCAGGAAACCTTGGTGCTGAAACAGGATGACCTAACTCGTTTAAATCGTGACAACGAGCGGTTGCTTGGAGAGTCCAGGCAGCAGGTGAAACTGCTACACGGCCATGAGGCGCACATACGGACACTGACTGGCGAGATCCAAGGTCTGAAACTGGCTGAGGCGAAATCCGCCGGAGTTGCTGAGCAGCTCCAGGAACAGATCACCACGCTTCGACAGGACGCCACGGCACTGAATGAAGCAGCAGCCAAGAGCGGCGAGCGCGAGCTGGAGGCAAGACTGCTGCTTGTCGCTGCCCAATCGGAGAATGAGCAACTCCGGCGACTGCAGGCTACCGAGGCTGAGACAGATGGAAGCGATTCGAACACCACATTTGCGCCTGCATCCGAGAAGCCAAAGACAGCACCCACAAAATCGTCAAGGAAGTGACCATGAGCAAAGCCACGCTCAAACCGATAGGCCCTAATGAAGAATGCTCCGCGCTTCAGTGGGCTCATCAGCGACTCACTTTGATGCTGGCGAACAGCACATTACCGCCAGCTTTCATACAGCTCGATACCCGCACTCGATTGGAAACCCGAGCTAAGTCAAGTATCGAAGCGGCTGACTCGAGTAAAGCAAACTAGCAGCAGTGTGCCGAGCACCACCAGCGCATGTTCGACGGACTTGAAAACCCTACATATTGGGTTATTATCAAGCCATGACCACTACATGCGGTGATTTGCATGGACATGCCAAGTATCGAACAAGAAGCATCCGAGCTGCTGCGCATGCTCTGGCGCGACCGATATCACCTGTGGGGCGATCAAGATATCACCCCGCTTCAGGCGCGTGATCCGAGGAAGGCGGCGCTAGCTTACGGCTTTGAATATCGGGAACTTCCGAATCTAGGTGATCCCAAATTCATCCGAGGCGGCTCCGGCCCCAAGATTGCGGGCCTGATTGATCGCCAAGCGAACCGCATTGCCATCTCCCAAGAATTCTCTTCCACGGTAAAACTGTTCACGGGTGCTCATGAGATCGGCCACCTCGCCCTACATAAAGGTGAGGTTATGCATAGGGATCGGGCGTTAGATGGCCGTCCAGTCGGCGGGCTTCGAAACCCTGAAGAAAGGGAGGCTGATTTCTTTGCGGCTTGTTTTTTGATGCCTGCGAAGCTGGTCGCTGACCGTTTCAGGCGTCTATTCCTATGTGGAGACCAGCTTCACTTTAACGATACCGTCGCATATCACCTAGATGCGCATAACATCGAAGGTTTGTTGTATGCCTCGTCAGACTCCTTGGAACGAGAGCTGGCACTGGCGCGGTGCCAACGCTTCAATAACCTCAACGTCGTATCGCTTGCTACGCAGTTTGGAGTATCCGATTCGGCAATGGCGTTACGACTCAAGGAGCTTGGTTTAGTACGCTGGCCGTAGCTTGGGGCCTGAAGTAGGCGCTAGGTATCGATCGGAGTGCAAAAAGAGTGGCGGGGCGATAAAGAACTGTACGCTCAGGAACCGCCCGACCATGCGTCATAAACTCCCCGTGAGATGCAGATCAATCTTGCCGACCAACCTCGACCAGCAGTTCCAAAGCCCTCATGCGCAATCGGATCGCTGTCTTCGAAACGTTAAAATATTCGCTCAGAGAATTGCACACAGCATGAAACTGGATGACGTTGTCCCTCTGACTGTCTAAGTACAGATGCCCGTGACCGCGATTTCGGATGCCAAGATGCTGTAGTAACAACCCAAACGCAGCCTGAAAGTCCTCTTTAGGCATCAAGAGACATGAAGCAAACGTATTTGCTTGCCACTCCAACCGCTCGACTTCCCCTTTAGGGATGGTGATGAGCTGGCTCTGGTCAATGTCCTGCGCTCGGATGGCTTCTCGTGTCATGTAGCGTTTATGACCTAGAAAGTGATGCCCCAACTCATGGGCGAGTGTGAATCGGGCCAAGTGGGATTGGCTATCTGCCCCGAAGATTTTGATCTCAAGCGGGTTGAACGTGATACTGCCAAGGGCTGAGCCCGAGTCCTCAATGAAGCTCACAGACAGTCCACTGACATCAGCTTCCCTGGACACTAACTTAGTAAGATCGACCTCCCCCCGGATGTATGAAATGGATTTCAAAGCCTGCTGCGCCAAGCGATCTATTCTGTCCCGCGAAAGGAACGCGACCCTGGGTGTTTCGATAAGCGTGGGTTGACGAATCAGACTCAGATCGTTCTCTTCAAAAGCACTCTCAAGGTCGAGGCCTTTCCAGATGCCTTCCCAACCATCCGTAAAACCGGCAGGAGTTACGGCATAGGCGCTATAAACGGTAGGCCGAAAATCCGTTTGGGTTAGGGCGTATTCGATCTCTGCGCGTTTACGGGCCTTAGCGCTACGCGCCCCGGTTAATAGGGCGCGAGGAAGCTCCCATCGAAACTCAGATTGATCGAAGTAACGCAAGACACCGAAGCCTCGGTTCCGAGCAATGTTGAACGTGCCGGACTGAAACGCACTGGCGGACGCAAAAACACCCTTGGCATTGAAGCCGGCCACTTGGCTTATCTTTGAACCAAATTCTTCGATGTCCCCCACGGGCACTTTGCCGCTGTAGTTCTTACATTCGATGAGCACAAGCAACGATGGGGTTTCGAAACCAGGCAGGAACACTTCGACAGAAATGTCAAAAATGATGAAGTCTTCTCGGTCACGCGAGTAGTAACCCTTCTTCCTGAAAATTTTGCAGCACTCAGGTCGGAACGCATAGAAGCGACCATCATTGATCTCACGAGAGAGGAACTCAAAGACCTGCTCCTCGAATCGGTCGCCCTTGGCGTAGGTGCTGAGCGCTTCAATTTCCATATGTAGGGCGGACTCCTTGGTATCGGGTCAGAATGTCAGTCGTGCGTGAATAGATGATGCTCGAGAAACGTATTATCACCGGACATGCTGCCTGTCAGGTCGTAAGTATGATGGTCGTTTTTCCTACCTTGATGTCAATGACCATGAGGTAAGCGAGAGGCCCTCAGCCCGCTGGGCAAAGAAGCGCTCTCAGACAGCCCGTACCGCAGGTCGAGCCTATTGGCAGACCTCAAGCTAAGCGACGAATCGGGGGCTGCGACAAAGTATCGGTTACATGAACTGCAACTGTTTGCCCAGCGCTTGGAGTGCTCGTTCGAGCCCGATGTGATGACGATGGCATCCCACTCATTCCAAGCGCTATACGACGGCTTGATGGGTATTCCTGCTCGTCGGCATGGTGATCCTCTATCCACCGGGACAGACCGGAAAGCTGCGGGCCAGGCGGCGAATCTCCTTTGGGCACAAAGCGGCGCAGAGCCCCTGGCACGATTTAGAACCGAAAAGGGCACCAACCCTGTAGCCGATCCACAAGAGTTTCTTGATCGGTCGAGGGCCTCAGGCCACAGCGATCGGGTGTGGCGGTTCCTGAAGAGGCTTGCCGAGCGGAGCGGGGGAGACGGCAATGATGCGTATCAGTATTGGGCAGGAGAGGTAGTCAGGCAGCATCGCATCGAGTAGCTTGCCGCATCGTGGCTCAAATCGACAGGCCATTGGGCGCGTACGATAGCTCCTCATGTGATGGATTTACGAGGCCACTCGAATTTCACGTTCGATTCTAAAAGGAATTTATTTATGGCTGTTCCCGCCGAGTTTAACGCCGCACAGTGGTTCTCCGATAACACCGCGGGCGGCTCGCGACTTACCCCTGAGACTCAGCATTCCATCGCTGACTTCACCACCATGTGGAATTTCTTCGAGGGTAATCTGTGCCGCAATGAGGGTAATATCGCTGCCTTCGAACGCGTTGCAGATCTGTATCGACCGAGCGCTGAGCAGCATCAGGGGGTTTGTGGTTGCGTGGCCTTCTGGCGGTCTCGCTATACGGATGAAGAGGGCATACTGCCCAGATTCGACAGATTGGAGTTTCGCGCTAGAGATCGCAGGGTGTTGGTAGAAAGTGTTCTATTGGGGCAGAACGATGAACCGCATGATGTGCTACTGGCAACGCTCATCATTATCTACAGGCTGCGAAACAACCTCTTCCATGGGCTCAAGTCGCTCGACACACTCAATGATCAAGTTGAAAATCTCAGGACAGCCACGTACTGCTTGTCCATTGTTCTGACCGCAACACCTTCACATCTCGTCAGACCTCAATACGCTTAATCCGGCTTTGGCGGCACGGTACTGCGGTGGCAGTGTGCTGCGTACGCCAAGAACAAATCATCAGCCTCAAATACAGAGCGAATTAGCGTTATGCAGCTGCAGGATCTGCTTGCTAAAGGATATTTCCCAATTCAGCTACCGGTGGGATTCGGCACGAAGCGACTCGCCGACAGCATTGAGCAGATCAAGGCTGTATGGGACGGAGCGCCGGGTAAACAGGCCGGCGCTTCTCAGTCAGAGAAATTCTCGGTCGCGAGATCCTCCTACAGCAGGCGCACAACCTCGATCCCTAATCCTGTCAGTTTCTATGCATTGGCTAAGGAGATCTGTGAGTACTGGCCTCAGATCCAGGCGCATTACGATAAAAGCGAAATCTCTCGCAGCATACCCGGCACCGACGGTAGTCTCAGAGCGATCGAGCTGACGAAGTTCAGCGACTTGTATGAGGAGCGCGTATGCCAATCTGCAGGGGCCCGTTACGCGCTGATTACCGACATATCGAGCTATTTCCCCACTGTGTACACGCACACCATCCCGTGGGCACTGCACACCAAGCCGGTTGCCAAGGCGAACAAGACCAGAAAAACTCCTGAATTTTTTGGCAATATCCTAGATGGCCGTTGCATGGGGACACAGGATGGCCAAACCATTGGCTTGCCTATTGGCCCCGACACCTCCCACATCATCGCGGAAATCATCGGGGTGTCGATTGATGAGGCCATCTGCGCAGAATTGGGTGGGTGGCCGAAGGGGTTTCGCTACGTCGACGACTTCACTTTCTTCTTCAACAAACGTGAGGAAGCTGAGAGGGCGCTGGCAATCATCATCAAATGCGTCAGTGCTTACGAGCTCCAGATCAACGCCTCCAAGACGAAGATCGTCGAAGTGCGAGAGCTCGTCCAGGAATCCTGGAAATACAGCCTTAAAAAACTGACCGTCTCAGCGAAAAAGCGTCAGCAGAAAGACGATATTCACCACTATTTCGAAATGCTGTTCTCACTTGAATCAAGGTTCAAGGACGAGAGCCTAGTCAAATATGGTCTGAAGCAGCTGTCCTCATCCATCGTTAAAAAGTCCAACTGGGCGATCGCCGAAGCGTACTTTCTCAAATGTGGGTATGGATTTCCCAACACGTTGCAGGTAATTACCCAAATCCTCGCGACCTACCATCGCTATGGTTATCCATTGAATATGAACGCGCTGGGCGCTTTCAGCCGAAATCTGTTGGAGTCGGCTGCCGCCGCGAATCACCACAGTGAGACTGCCTGGCTCCTTTGGCTGTGCAAGGAGCTCAGCATCCATCTTGACGCCCCTTTGATCCTTCAGGTGCTTCAGATGGAGAGCTCCGTATGTTCGCTCATCGCTCTGGATCTCATTCATTCAGATTTAGTCGACGGTGAGGTAGATCTTGCGGCTTTAGCGGGTCTACCGCTCACAGATCAGGCACTCAAAGGGAACAACTGGTTACTGGCTTACGAAGGAGGTCGCCGGCTGTGGCTCGGAAATCCAGATATCGCTTTCATAGAAGCCGACCCCTGCTTCGCAGCACTGCTAAATGCTGACGTTAGCTTTTATGACCAGGAAGCCAGGCTGCCGGCTATATTCCAAGTCAAGATCGAAGTAGCGGAGGCTATTGATTTCGACTCGGATGACGAGATCGACAGTGATTTCGAGTTTGACAGTATGGATGAGGAATACTTCGATTCGGCTGTAACGGATACTGATGAGGAAGACGAGGAGCAGGGCGCGGCAGGAGCCGGTAAAGGAAATCTAGCTGTAGATCCTGAAGCACCAGATGATTGGTGAGTCTTGCATAGACGGAAATTGTGAACTGGGTTCCGTGGCTAATGCTGGTCTAGTGCATCCAATGCCTGGCTTGTACATGCTCGCCTATACGAATGCTAATCCACTTTCCTGCTTTCCTCGGTATGACCGCTCTCAAACGATGCTGGTGCAGGATTTTGGGCCTCTAGCCGAATAGAAGCCAGTGGTGAGGGCACCGCGACCGCCCAGAAAGGGACTGCATAAGCGAAGGAAACCTTCGCTTCCAGTGTCACCGGCTTGTTAGGTCGCTCTGCGCGCTGCATCGCAACATGTAGTCTCTGCCGTATGGCTTTCCGGGCCACGGAATTGATTTCCACACCAGCTAACGTGAGCAGGAGCCGTGTGTACGCCAACCGATGAAAATCGTCAGGGCAGCTTGGGTGGCGGAACATCGGTTCAAAGCAATACTCGATCAGCTGCAGCATCACACCTAGATTACAGCGCACTTGCAGGAACATCAGACAGACAAAATCGGCTATGACGGGCACAGCAGTATCAAATGTTAGGTTCGGCTCGGCCAAGTAACTTCGCAACCGGTTGATCCCTATGTTTGCAAACGTCTCACCCTGATCCATCATGGCTATAAGGTCTGCAGCTTGGATCGAGACGAAGCTGCGCCTGGTCATCACCATTTGAACAATTGCCCGGGAGTACTCGGCACGCACCAAACGCCCTAAGATCAGCTCATTCGTCAGTAGCATTTGAGGAGATGCTCCTTTGATCTCCAGGCACCCTGCTATAGCTCGGAGGCGGGCGTCTAACGACAGTAGGCCACCGCCGTATTCCAGGCAAACAAGTAGGGCTGCGTAATCTCCGTCACCCAGGATGTCTTTGAACGTATGCATCTGTGCCGGTAGTAAGAATGGGCCGTACGCCGGTACCACCCCACAATATTCATCGATAGCCGCGCAGATTGAGACTAGAAAAGCACGTTCCCGATGCCAATTATCCTCAGTCTGCTCCTGTATACCGAGTTGCCCATCGTGCGAGAAGAGTGTCCCTCCCTTGCGAAATCGCGATGACGACTCGATCTTCGTTTCGATCGCCTGCTTGGTGGCAGTAGCTACATACAGCCTTGGGATGTGCTCCAATGCATCGAGCATTCCCAACGTCGCAAGCTCAACCAACATTGAGAGATCGACAACCCACGGGAGATCGCGGGCAGCGTCGACGGGGAATGCATCGTGGGTATGGCCCACGCCCATCGAGACCTCCAACAGTGGCCCCTCATCGGGCCAGCCCCTCACGAGGTCGATCACATCCACACCGAGCATCCGCGCGATCAGTTCAAGCGTGGCCATGTGCTGGCCGTAGAGTCCAATTGTGTTCAGACCCTGCGCTTTTCTTCGTTCAACTTGCTCGATGAAGAAGGAGATATCCAGCTCGCCATCCTCACGTGTGGGGATGGTCATGGCGACTAAGCTTTTGCTCGGAACGACTGCGCTTGAGACCTGCCCATATGAGAGGTCGAGCAGACGCCGGTGAATGGTCACTATCTGCTTAACCTTGAGCGTCTGCTCTCCGATCAAACTACGGATAGATGTGGTTTCGCCAACTTTGAGACCAATAAGCGCGACAGCCTGCGCGGAATCCGCAGCGATAAACTCCGCGGTCGGCGAGAGAGGTGGGTCAATGTCAAAATCTATTGAAACGTAACCGCTGCCGCCGTTGCTGTCTTCGAGTTCGACTGACGTACCACAAGCGCCCTCAACTGGGTTGGTGAGGAAAGAGTCCACCGTGCCGGATGCCATGACCATGAGTGAAATGTGACCGGCCGCGGCCTCAAGATTGCCCGAGTTCACTCGCATGGTGCGGTAAATGCGGGCGATGCCTCGATCATGCATCCCCCGACTGATCTCTGCGTTAGCAAGTTTCAATTGATCCTGAGCGGAGCCTTCGAGAAAGACAGGAAGCGTGGCTATGCACGCGTCCATCTGCTCAGGGTTTATGTTGGCTAGAACCTGGATCAGCAACAACCATGCACTGGCATCAAGAGGACTCTCAGAAACGATCATCTCTGCGATTTCACGCATCCTGGGCCAATCACCGGCGTTACCATAAACGTTCAAAGCCACGTTTCGGACATCCGCGGACTGGCGCCATTCCCCAGGAAGCGACTCCAGCAGATCTCGAACCTTCGCGCGCTGATCAGTTAGGGCGTAGGCGTGAAGAAGATCAACGTGCAATGGAGTGAACGAGTCGCGAGGAAGCACGCGTTCGAGCATCGCGATAGCATCATCGTGACGCCGTGCATGGAGCATCCACTGCGATGCCATGGATAGCTCCAGCAAATCGCTGCTTTGCGGCGCCAGTTCAGCCACACGATTCTCGAACGCCTGGCGCACTGCTTCGTTTTCGATATAGGCCCGAGCAGCGAAAACCCCATCGGTAATATTGCTGTTCTGGGGAGTGACACCTAGCAGCGAAAGCTCTTGCTGAACTGCATCATTGCGTTGCTGACGCAGCAATAATTCCCAGTGCATGTGGCGGAGTATCCGCAGCACTTTCGCCGACTCCTCCGTGACAGGCCGCTGCACCTGTACACCGTAGGCAGACTCGAGCATTGGCTCTCTACCCGCAACCAAGCATGCTTGGCCGAAGATCACCAGTGCGTCATCAGGAAGCTGGTCAAGGCGATCGGAGAAGCGATCAACCGCTTCACCTTCACGATTCAAATCACAAAGGGCCTCAAGCTCCACTCGGGCAGATGTCTCATGCTCTGGGACGCCGCGCTGTCTTCCCTGCTCGATCATGTCCAGCGCCTGACCCGGCTGCCCCAATAGCAGATACGCATAGGCGAGGTGAAACACGACGTCAGTCTTCGTCCTGGGACTTTGCTCGGCCCATAGCATAGCCTCACGATCCTCAAACTTGGACATGGCATCCATGATGAGCTCGCGTCGATCCTGAGGCTGGGATCGCGTATTCACGTGGAACGGGTTATCTGTGGCGAGTCGCAGGGCAAAGCGCAGATAGTTTTCAACGATGAAAATGGAGCTGTCAGGCTGCTCCAACGCTGTCTTGATAGCGTTGACGGCACCAAGATCGTCCCCGGCGCCAGCCCTGGAACTGGCCACCATCTGCCAGGCACCGGATTTATCGCGAAAGGCTTCGGGGATCTCGTCTTCAGTTAGCTCTTCTCTATTGAGAACTCTTGCGTTGGTGTAAGCGATCCAGACCGAATACGACTCCGGAAAGCGAGCCTGTGCCGCCTGGCCAACCTGGAGAGCAGCCTGCACATCATTTTTGAGCATGTGAGCCCGGACATGACCCGCAGCGATACGATCATCATGGGTATAGAGGTTTGCGGCTGCCTCAAGATCTGTCGAGGCGATCTCATCGTCCCCAAGATGCCAGAAGCACATCCCACGAAGGAAATACCAACGGGCCTTCTGGTGAATATCAAACGTGCCCAGCTCGTCCTCGAGGAGTTCCAGCTGAGTCAAGGCATCCTTGTATCGGCGATCGTTGTGCAGCGTGCTGATGCGGTCGAGCTGGCGCGTAGCAAATGTAGTTTCCGACCCTTGGATTGCGATGGGGAGGTCATCAGTCAGCAGTGTGCTGCCGGAAGCGCGGCCAACGGAGAGGAGGGGAGCGAGATATTCCGCCAGCGGGGTAAGCTCTGACGCGCGCTCATGACTGACAGGCATCGTACCCATTTGGTAGGCCCGCACGCTCTCGCGTATCAGCTTGGCCGTATGAAATTCCTTGGCAAGCTCACCCAGATGGGCTAAAGCGGAAGAGAGATCGATTTCTCCGGCCGTGCCATTGAGCTCAGCACACACCGATAACAACTGCGACCACACTGCGCCGCTGTCCCGGCTAGGTAATGCCTGGGCGATAAATTGCTTTTGGTATCCGACTTCCTGAGTGCGATCCGAGTCCAGGTCGTGCGGGACGAACTTCAGGTGGAGCGCGAACTGGCGCAGGTCTTCGTCGTTAACCGTGGCCTCATTGTATTGCTCAGCTGCAGCCTTGATGGCCGCGTAAGCCGTCCGGTTCCGAGCGTTACTCAGACCCTCTGAATGCACTCGGGTATACCAGTTTTCATGCGATAGAGATGCCAAGGCCAGCCTGACTACCTCCACGGCACCTTCCATGTATGACGAGCTGGACACGTGATAAACGATGAGATTGTCATCCAGCCCACGCTGGAAGGTCGGCTTACTGAAGTCTAGCCACGCAAGGCCCACTGCTTCAGTAAAAACATCGTTTGCAGTCGCCTTGAGCGATCGCTTCATCTGCATTCTGATGGTTGCTTTCTGCCCGGTGCTCAGCGATGCAGCATGGACAACCAAGTCGTCAGTGTTGTGGTCAAATCCTCGACCTTGGAACAGCAACCTTACGATGACAAATCCTTCGCGCAGCCCAGCACATGGGATGCCTAGGCACATAGCGAGTAGTCGCACCGCCTGTACGCGTTGCTCAAATGCGCCGCCACGCCCGCCCGTTGAAATAGGGCTCGCGACCTTTTTCTGCTGGGGTTTCGGGTTGGGAGCTTTTTCTCCCCTTGCCTTTGAAGGCCTTGCCATACCTGGCTCGCACAACTGAGATACCGCCCATCTTATCGATCATTCAACGCTATGCGTAGCCTTGATTTAGCCAGAGTTTGCGCGGCGCGGAGATTCGAACTACGCAGCTCTTGGCCGGTCACCGTCCAAGGTCAGCACAGGTAGCAGGGATTCAGTCGAGGATTGTAGAGGATTAGAAACTGGGGCAGGGCGATGATGTACCAGACCGGCGTCACCCTGACTCCTTCCTCTGACTACCACCAACGGGGCATGATCAGGCAAAAGGAGCGCGCAGGCGAGAGGATCGAAGCCCACCGGGTAGAGACGGCGGTGCTAGCCGATGGCTAAGCTTACGACAGCCGACCCAAAGTGGTTGGCACATTTATCACATAAATTGCCGGATCTGTTCAGTACCTAGGCTGCGCAAAGCGGCGCTCTATGTCAATTTATGCTAAATATTGTAGAGAGGCCTAGCAGTGCCTTAGTTGCCATCCTGCCGGCTATCGGCCACGCCTATGCGTATTAGGCATAGTACCGCCACGAAGCATCAGGGGGGCACTTGAACCTTTACACGATCGGTAAATATCGGTTTTTTGATCAGACAAACGGTCAAACTTAGTCAGCTAAAATGCAACAGACCGGCAGGTGGAGGCCAGTTCATGAATGCCCCGAACCGCTTTGAAGCGATCCGCCTCGCTCAGCAGCGTATAAGTGAGCTGGAGCAGGAAATAAGCGTCCTTCAGAAAGGTGAGAGCACCACGCCTGACTTTGATTTCTCGGAAAAGCTCTCCAAGCTGATGAAGAAATACAAGCTCAGTTCGGAGGAGGTCATTGCTCTCCTGCTGGTCAGAGGGGATCTGGATCAACGAGCCTTGAGCCTTGAGACCGTGTTGAAGCTTCGTTACATCCTAGGTCTCAACGATGTGGAGGCTTCCCACAGCTCGGAAAAGCCTTTTCGGGTGAGAGGCTGGGTGAATGTCAATGTCGAGTAAGCGCAACAAAGCCCTGCATGGGCTTGTGAAAGAGGGCTTTTTTGATGTTGAAAGCGTGGCGCGCTTGTTCGATATCAATAATGTAATTGGTAAAGAATACGCAGACGCGTGTGCAGAACTGGCAGAACCCAGGGTTGCAAGTATGGTGCGTTTCTTGGCTGATCTGGACAGCTTGGCGAAGCAGCATGGTGCCTCGCCGAGGGAAATCATAGTGTTACTAGATCCTGAGTATTTTCAACGAAAGGGCAACTCTGTATAGGAGGAGGCGGTCACTTTCCGAAATCACTCAGAATTAACTGAACTAAATATTCATTTAGTTGAGTTAGGGTCGGAGTTACATCAGAAAGAAGGGTAGTTTTGTATTTGTTGCATTGAAGTGCAACGCGCAAAGGTCGGTTGCCCTGGATTTCGAAGTCGGCGATTCTCGGTTACCAAACCGAGCAGGATCGAGTTAGACCGGGTTCGCAACTTGGCTGGAACATGATCAGATCGGTAAAGTATCAGGATTTTCGGATATCTGGCAGGTTGAGGTGACAGATTTGCGCTTCGCCAGGCTGGCCGGTAAGCCGGAGATCAAACATAGGTTATGGTTTAAGGCTTCATGGCTATCCTTTATGAAGCAGCTGTCACTGTGCGCTTGATCAAATTCGTGCCTGATGGGAGCGTCGGTTCGTGGGATAAAAGTGATGCCATCGGCCCTAAATTGCTTCCAAATGCAATGAGGTGGGTATTTCTTCCAATTAGACGATTGAGACCCTTCGTCAGAAATCCGAGCGCTAACTGCAGATCGTGTCTTAATCAAGAAGCGAACGGGGATATTCGTTGCCTATGACTCACGGTTCGCTGCGCTCTTAAGGCTCTATCTAGACCGCTTGATACCGTCATCGCAATCTGAGGGCGCTTGAACAGATGCCGAGTTTCAGGCAAACCGCACCAGGAAGCAATTTCGTACCAATGGCATCAGTGGACAGAATCGCGAAACGGGTCTACAGGACGGAAGTGCAATTCGACCAATAAAATGGATCGTAATAGGTGCTAAATGCCGCTTAGGTGAGTTTACTTCCGAAATTAGGGTCGGAATGGCTTCCGCGGACTGTGAATTGAGGGCTGCGAAATCTGCGTGCAACCGGGCTGATCCTGAAATACGTTGTTACGTGTAATGTATATTATGTTAAACGACAGGTCATGTCATAAATGTTCATGAGCTGCCTAAGCCACTGATTCGACAAACCTGCATCTGGCGTCCACGCTCTCAACGGGCCATGTACTTCTTGTTCATGGCGAGTCCTTGAATGAGGTGGCTGCCGATGAAGCTGATTCAGTGCCGTTACTCTTCTGGTCAGCGTGTACCGCTGCTCGTGCAGACCGGAGATGCGGCGCCATTGCCCATGCTTGCCCCGTTCATCTACGTTCAACTCAAGTTAAGGTACCGCGCTTACAACACTGCTGCGGCACATCTGCGCGCGATCCAGGCTTTCTATACCTATGCCAAAACACGAGATCTGGATATCGATGAGGCCATCTTGGCCTGCCACTTTGATGCGATTTTGGCTTTGCTGGATGGTTACGCCATCTGGCTCCAAAGCGGCCGTCACGCCGATAATCTGATCGCCCGAATCGGCACAGCTGCGATGGCACCTGTTCCGCATATCGATCCGCGTACTCGTGACCAGTACCTACGATTGCTGAAGCAATACTTGTCCTGGTGTGTCACACGTTACATCCCGCGTGCTCGTCAAAACTCAACCTCCCTAGCAAACATCGAGGTTGCATTTGCAGATGTTGCCGACGTCATTGAACGGCGCTTTGAGAGCCATATCATCAATGCTCAGCCGGACCGCACTCGTTATCGAAGCCTGACAGATACTCAACTCCAGATCATTCGCACGCTGATTCGCCCGGGTACTACGGAGAATCCGTTTCCAGAACGATTGCAGTTGCGCAATTGGCTAATGATTGAATTGCTGTTGGAGACCGGTATCCGTCGCGGTGAGCTTCTGAAGCTCTACACCACGGATATCAATCAGGGTTCACAGCATGCCTATGTCAGCGTCAATGATCGAGAACATGACCCAGGTGACCCGCGCGCTGAAGAGCCTGCGCTGAAAACGCACGGACGGACCGTAGGTATCTCCGCACAGTTGTATGAGGTCTATGAGCGCTATATCCAGAGCGAACGGCGCCCACTGCGTGACGGAAAACCGATGAAATTGCTGTACCGCTATCTGTTCATATCTGACAGAGGTCGCCCGCTGTCGATTCGCGCGTTGTCTAACGTCCTTGATCGGCTGTTTTCGACCATTGAACTGGCTCATCCGGGGTTGTTGCCTACACTTTCCGCGCATGACTTTCGCCACACCTTTGCCGACCGCTTTTTGGCTTACCTGGTCGAGAAGCGTGGGCATGACCTGGAGCGGGCCACGGACGAACTCCGACGAGTCTGCGGTTGGTCTGAGACCTCAACGATGCCACGCCGTTATGCAAGTCGTTATCTAGCCGAGTCGGCCAACCTCCACAATGCCCAGCGTGCCTCGGCAGCCTGGAGCCGATTTGACAGTTAAGGAGGTTCGCTGTGACTAAATCAGTTGGCCAAGATCATGCTTCACCCTCCTCCTCTTTTGCGGGTTATTTGTTCCAAGGGCCGGCTCAGGTTGCTATTCGAACACGTACCAATGATCAGCCACGATACGTCGATACCCGGCTAAAGGTGTGGACGTGGTACGACGGTGGACTCGCAATGAAAATCGATTGGGCTGCACTCCAATTGAATTCGGAGCTAATCGAAATAGGCAAAGGCTTTATGGCCTATGCACTTGAGAAATATGCGCCTCGAACCGCGGTAATGTTCGCAGATACCCTACGCTTTTTATCTAGTACAAATCTCGCGACCGGACTTCCTTGGGACACCCATCAACTGGTCACTGCTCTCGAAGAAATCAAAAAAACGAGGACAGTACTTATAGGATTTCGAAGGCTTTACCGTTGGGCAATGGATAGAGGAATCAATGGCTTCGATCCAATCACCTACTTAAAAATCAAGGATGTGAAATCAGATCGGGTTGACCCGTATGCGCGAATTTTTCTCTCGCAGTCTGGTTTAGACCTTGATGAGGAAGTTCGATTGCTCAAACGCATTGAACGAGAGGTTTCATCTAACTCTTGGGAGGAAGCCCAGTTTAATATAGTGCTTCACTTAGGGTTCGAACTCGCACCACGCTCGATTCAATTCCACTCGCTTGATATCGCGGATTTTGAGTTCATTGAAAGCGCTGATCATGAGAGGTATTACACACTGTGGCTACCCATGGCCAAAAAGGTCGGACAACGCAGACCTGAGCGACGGCCCCGCAAAGTTACCTCCCGACTGGGTGAAAAAATCTCACGCCATATCTCGGAAATTCAACGCCAATTTGGCAGCGACTGCGGCCCCTTATTTGTAAATCCTAACGGAAGGCGCCTATCGGTAACCGAAATAGGTATGGGCCTTAAACAGGAGCTGCGTGAAGCAGGAATAGACAAGCCGAACCAGGTAACTATGTTGCTGCGTCATCACCTCGGGCAAGGTTTGGCGGATCAGGGAACTCCGGCAACCATGATTGCCGAACTGCTCGGCCACAACAGCACGGTTGCGGCGCGTGCTTATGTTACGGCAACCCCCAACATTGCCCGGATTAAAGAGAAAGCACTCGGTAAGAGCCCCTCCTATCAGCGCATCATGCGCAGTTTATTAACCGGGGAAATCGTTCAGCGTCGAAATACAGTCGCAGAAAGAGCCATCCGCGGCGTCATCGATACGCAGTACATCGGGGACATCGGTGCCTGTGCCCTGCCAGTTCATACGCACTGCCCCTACAATCCCGTGTATGCCTGCTACACCTGCAAGAAGTTTCATCCCTTTGCTGACGGCCGCCATGAGCAGGTGAAAGAAGCGTTGCAACTAGAAGCCCAACGGTTCATTGATATGGCAGAACAAGCCGGTGACCTCATTCACAACCGGCCCCTCGCGCAGCATCAGACAACCATCCTGGCGGTAAGCGCTACCATCGAGCGCTGCCGGCAGTACACGGAGGATGCCGCAGATGACGCTGTCTAGGGCAAGGCAGAGCCTCGAGGGCTTTATTACACAGGAGCAAGCGATTTTTCAGTCGTTGCCAATTTCAACATCGTGGGCGTCATCGGTGTGGGACGTCGGAAGTTGGTTACCACAACGGGATAACCAACATGCTCTTACCTTCGAAACGCATCGGCAAGCCCTCGAGAAGACAGGCTATCCCGCCCCGCCTAAGGGGCCACTCCCCGTCACTTTCCAAGATTTTAGCAAGGCCTTGATTGTGTATCTGCAACGCACCCGAAACCTGAAGTTTTCGATGGCGGCTGCATACAATATTGCCGTCCGCCGGCTTTACAATCCCTTGTTTGAACGCGGCGTATCCGACCCCACACTGTTGACGCGAGTCGATTTCGACCGCGTCGTAGGATTTCTCCGCGACAGTGGCTACAAGAATCTCTACGACGCGATCTCTCATCTTCAAGTAGTTGCGGATACGATTGATAATCTGCAATTAACCGAGACCGCCATCCACTTTGAGCATGATGCAAAGCCAGAAAAGCGTCGTCACGATTATATTTCATTGCACGATCCTGATCGTGCGGTAAAACAACGTAAATCTGATGACCGGTTACCTTCTCGCGAGGCGATGGAGGCCTACGCCTTATGTTCGAACAACCCGCTTAATGAGGGCGAAGAAATCTTACTGCGCGTGATTGATTTACTGATCGCGACTGGGCAAAGGGGCAATGAGGTAGCAGTAATTCCCTATGATTGCTGGGTCGAGAGACCGATCAAAGGGGTGATAGGTGAGGTGGTTGTAGATGCCAATGGCAGGCCTCTGGTCGAATGCGGGATCAGGTACTTTGCGGAAAAGCAATTTCAATCCCGTGTTCATTGGTTAGCAGAAAGCGACGTTCCTTTAGCCAGGCGCGCAGTCGAACGATTGAAGGTGCTGACGCAAGAGCAGCGAGAAATCGCTAGGTGGCAAGAGGCCCATCCAGGCCGTCTCTGGGATTACTCTCCGCAGACGGCAATGTCAGAGGTTGAAGTTCTGCGTTGGCTCGGGTTTAGCCAGAACCGAGACACCGCTAGGAATCTGTATGTGTACTTTTTACGAAATAAAATTCATCCCTGCAACCAGACCAAGGATGGAGCGAAGGCGATCAAGCGCAGATACTTGGCCGGTGATATTGAGCGTTTTCTCGTTCCCAAACTTCGCGGTCATGCAGCGCTTACTGAAAATGTTGGAGGTAAGCTCTGTGTTGTCCTAAAAACCAGCGAAACATTAGCCATCGCGTTTGATGGTCAATTCCGCCTCGGTGGGCGGGAAGCAAATGTGTTTCGGGCAATCCCGCGTCGGGTAACCCTCGTGGATATCAATCGCGCGTTGGGTAATGATGAAAAGTATCCGTCAATTTTTTCGCGTCGGTCATTGACCGAGTCTGATGGAGCTCCGATTCGGCTAACAAGCCACCAACCTCGACACTGGCGGAACACGATTTACCATCTGACCGGCATGAGTGACGTTCAGCAAGCGTTGGCCCTGGGGCGAAAGCGCCTCGACCAGAATGTCTATTACCAGCACACAAGTATTGAAGAAAACACTGCTGACCATCAGGAGTTCTTGGCGTTCAATAGTCATCACGAGCGTATCGACTTTCTACATAGTGGTATAAGAGATAAGCGCATTCAGGGCGCCTTGACCGACAGTTACCATGCCTTGCTGTCAGATAAAGGCACGACCACAGCAGAAGCATTCCTTACCGTACACGCCACGGCGCTGCATGTGACCCCCTTTGGAGGTTGCATTCACGATTTCTCCCAAGCGCCCTGCCCTAAGCATCTTCAGTGCTGGAATGGCTGCTCGCATCTCCATCTGATGGGCACGCCATCGGAACGGACCAACCTTGAGAAACAAGCCGAGAATCTTACGATCGCAATTACTATCATGCGAGATGCCGGTGCCGGAGAGGCAGGCAGCGATCTATGGCTGGCGGACCAGGAGGACAAACTCAACAATTTAAAATCCGTCCTCGCACGCGACACCAATGCAGGTGTGCAACGCGTGTTTCCAAATGGGCATCCAATGACGGTTGCGGACACGGCCAAACGACACAGTTCGGTTTCAGACGATTAGAGGCGACCATGGCGCAACGACAGATCTTGAGGGGCGGCACGTTGGACGAGGCGATCGACGCCCTCCTCGCCCAAATGGTTAGCTTGGGATTGGAGCTCGCGCCTATTTCACGCCCCGAAGTGCAGCGTAGATTGGGCCTGACGAGCCGCGCGACCTTAGTGGGAGATCGTGGTCGGCGGATCGAGTCCGCCCGTATCGCACAACTGAAGGAAAGCGGAAGAGATCCAGACGGTGCCCGCCGGCGAAGAAGCCTTGAAGAGCGTATTGCTAATCTACAGGCGGAAAATGCCGCCCTGATTACACAGCGCGATAGGCTGTATGAAGCGCTGTCCGTAATTGCGCATAACTGCCTATTGAAAGGGGTGGACGTAGAAGGCGTACTGGAGCCGTTGCGAAAGCAGTGAGCGGATCATCACTCACCTGCGGCTCACTCACGTCGAAGCCCATAGTATGGTAGTCCGGTCTGGTGTAAGTCCAAAATCCCGCGCGAGAGGCGCAAACTACTTGAGATCGCTGCGTATCTGCTCAAGCAGATCCTCCAGCTTAACGGCTGGGTCTTTCTCAAGGTAACAAGCGACGATGACGGATACCGGATGCACTCCAATTGTACCTGCTAGCTCGTCGATCTTTTCTAGGGTCGCGCCTTTGATACCTCTCTCCAGCGAGCTCATGAACGTGCGGCTGCTGACTAAAGCAAAATCCTCCTGGGTTAAGCCTCTGCTGGTACGCAAGGCGCGAAGCGCTAACCCGAAGGCTTGTTTTAACTCCATTTGCTTCACTCGCAAATGGAAAGATGAAGCCTTTTCGCACACTATAGGGCTACAATCTATAGTGTTCATTAGGGTTTTTTTATGTTCAGAACCTATCGGCGAGACGCAATGATCCTGTCGTCACAGTTGGAACCGGATCTCCAGTTGTGGTCGTGCGTGGAGCAGATTATCCCCCTGCCATGGTTTTATCTCACAGTCCTCAAATCCGGTGGAGATTCCTCGTCGCGACACATGCTCATGATTTCTGACGTCCTGACGTTGGAGGAGCTGAGCTTGGTCGGGTCATCGAGCGTGGTAATTGAGTCAATTCTCCTAGCCACGCCTCCTGCCATGAACGGCAAAGAAAGATGGCTAATGGAGCCGCTCATGGAGATAGCATACGTTCCGAAGTCAAAGAGCACGGCCCGTCACTACCGTTACAAGGTCGAAGAGGGAGCGGTTTACACCAGCTCATGTGACCCTGGACTGGAGGTCGAGCAAGGTAGCATCAGCAGAATCGTAATCTCGCTAAGCGCCTGAATTTATTCTCTTTGGCTCACTTGTAACATTTACGTGTGTGCGGCTAGCTACCTGTCTGGGCTTCAACGACCGGTTCGCTGATGCTCGGACTTGGAACTGTGGCTTCTAGGAGCCCCAGACCCATATTGAACGCGGGAAGCGGTGGCCCCGGGTTGTAGGTATTCTTGGACGAGCTAGGTTTGAACGGATTGGGGTGAAAGCTTCGTTGGCGAAAGGAAATCCTGGCGATAAGGGTGATCGCGACCGCGTAAAAAAACGCAGACACCATCGTTCTTAATGCCTACTAACGTGCCCTTGTAGCCTTCCATACCGAGCGAGCTTACCCTATAGGCATCCCGGCCAGGTCGGTGCAGGCTTGGTACCGCCGAGCCATTCGCCAGCAAGATCCTCGGGGCTGAAAAACCAGCCAGTCTGAAAACTGTCGATATCAGCGAGCCCGCCCAAGAAAGCCTTGTCCCTTGTCACCACCAACGCGGGGAGTATCAGGAAGCGATAAAGATCTGCGTCGATTCCGTCGTTCCGTTTTTTTCGCGCCAGTGGATCGTAAGGGCACTCCGGCTTCAGGGAGCGCACGATCTGCCTCCAGAGATAGCGATTCTGAAGATGATTCCGTACGGACATCGGTGGTGTAATCAAGTCCTGAGATACCTGCACCCTCTCCATCGCTTGAAGCACTATTTGAGTTTTTGAGTTCAAGTCAAATGGCTCTGGCTCGACTGCTTCTGCTGTCGTCGATAGAGCAGTCTCCCGGGCGATCATGCCTGCAATTTGCGTCCGCCAACGGATGAAGTTGTCAATCCAATCATCACGCTCTTTCTGGAGAATCGCTTCAGGTGAGCCTTGGGCATCCACGGCGTCCACTCGACGCCTGAGCTCCCCCCACGCTGCCTGGGAAAGGGCTTGGCATTCACTCTCATCCAAGTCCAGACGTTCAAGCTGCAACATTCCTCGCAGATCACGCTTCCCTAGCAGCACCGGTAGGTTTGGAGCTAGAAAGAGTGCCAGACGCTGAATGATCTTGAGTAGCTGATCACCCGAAATCGCGTCTTTCCCACGCTGGTTGAGCAACTCTGCAAACGTCCCGTCGGCCAGTGAAAAGCTATACCCGTGCTGGGACATCTCAGCGAAAATGTTTACCCATGCTGGTATCTCATCAACATAGGCTAGTTCTCGAGCAGGCGCGGTGTCCAGAACGACCACAATCTTGTCGTCCGGCACCAAAAGCCGTTGGTTTAACGCTTGATCCATTCACATGCCCATTAGGTAGTCCGGGCGGCGGTTGCTAAAACGCCAGCCCTGAAGAGATCTTAACTTGGGAACTGATCTTCGGAGCCATCATCCGACTGTAGTGGTCAACACAAGTTTGGCAGACGCTTACGACTCGTCGAACGTTTGCCTGCTGCTCAACACTCATTATTGGGACAAAGCTTCGGCTCCCGTCGAACGTGCAGGAGCCGGATTGCCATTGCAGCGTCTTGAAAATTGCAGACACCTAGCTGCGGCTTACGAGCAGCTTTTGCCAAAAGTGGGTGCTTAAGATCAGTGATCCTGCTCAAGGTACGGCGCCGACGCTGAGAGGTATAGGTGCTGAAAAAACGCCCTGGAAATATTTAGGCGCTCGTGCCCATCCCAATGCCGATGATATCATCTTGATACCGTTTCTTGCGCCCTGCCTCTGCACTCATCCAAGAGGGCCTCCAAACACCGTATCGTGCTGCAATTCGTGCGGGCGTTGCGCAAAAAAACCAAGCTAGCGTGTACATCGGAGGTATGCAATGGATCGCTTTTCCGCGAGCGAGCAGGGACTTGGCTATATTTACCAGCCTAGATTTGCCCTGTTGAAAATGCTGGAAATGCCCGAAAGCACATCCGTGCTGATCGAAAAAGAAGATGATTTGGACTTCATTGACGCAAGCGGTGTTAAGACTCTCGCGTCGTTGAAACACAAGGCCGTAGGGGATCGAATCACCAACCTTTCGGTCGACTTCTGGAAGTCGGTGAACATCTGGATCCATAGGTACGATGCCCAGGATAGGAGCCAGTCTGATCTGAGGTTCTTTCTATTTAGCACGGCCACGGTCGCATCCGACTCATTTTTACGCCACTTCTTGCCGGACGCCTCGCGCGCTGAGCTAGGGCCCAAGCTTTGGGTCACGGCGGTCGATACGCTGGAAACCAGTAATTCCAAGCTTCTGCTCCCTATCCAGGCAGCCTTGCGCACTTTCTCCGACCTAGAGAAAGAGGACTTCTTTGCGAGGATTACCATCTTTGATGAAAGCCCTCGTATCGTCGATATCCCTGCGATTATCAAAGGTAAAATGAGAACCGTCCGCCGCGAGATAAGGGACGCTGTTTACGAGCGACTTGAGGGGTGGTGGAACGATTTGATCGTGCGGCTGCTATCGGGCCAGCAGGATGCTCCAATCTACAACCACGAGATCTCCGACAAGCTTTCTTCGTTTTGCGAAGAGTACGCCTCGGACAACCTGCCGATCACGTTCAGAAATGTATCCCCCGCTGAAGAGATCGATGTGGAGTCTGATTCCAGAGTGTTCGTTCAGCAGCTACGAGCGCTTGGCATCAGTTCTACCCGCATCCGTAATGCGATCTTGGACTACTATCGCGCGTTCGAACAGCGATCCGCATGGGCCCGTGAGAATCTTCTCGTATCCCAGGAAATCGAACTTTACGAGGATCGCCTAGTTGACGAATGGGAGCGGTACCGCGAGGTAGTTTTCGAGGACTTGAACGAGCACAGCGCTGAGTCAATTCTGACTGATGCCGGTAAGACCCTGTACAAATGGGCTGAACTGGGAAGCGGCAACATGGCCTCGTTGCAGATCCGAGCTCGCGTTACCGAGCCATATGTTCTGCGCGGAGGTTTTCATATCCTGGCCAACCATCGCCCTACCCCTAGGGTCTATTGGCATCCGTCTTTCCTCGCCGGGGTTCAGCGAATCGTGGGAGTTAACCCATGAAGCGCTGGGACTTGAGGCCATTTGAAACCAAAAATCTCTTCAATCCTGCTTTTTGCGCTCTGCTGCTGATGCGCTCGCTTGAGGCGTTTGAGCTCGAAGACGCAAGGGGCATTCCCTTCTCGTTATCCCTATTGATACTACCGTTATCACTTCACAAGGGTAGCCGGGACGTCCTCGCCCCTAGCAGTCGAAGCTACCTACTCAAGACCATCGAGGATAATCCCCAGCTTCTCATTGCGTTTGCGGAGCGGGTAACCGAGATGATCCCGTATACATTTGAAGCGTTCGGGCTGGCCATGCAAATGGGCTGCTTTCAGGTCACGCCAGAAGGTCGACTAATCGGTACGCCCAAGACGACCAAGAAAGCGATTACAGGAACTGAGGAGTCGATCAGTTGCCAGCGAGCGGCCCGCCTTCTGGGCCGCGAATTTGCGCGCATTGGCGACAGAGTAACGATATATACAGCATTCGGAATCAGACCATGAAGATCAGCTCCATCCATGTGTATAGCCACGACGGTCAGCGTCGAGATCTCAAATTCAAGGTCGACGGACTGAACGTAATTACGGGTAGATCCTCAACCGGTAAATCCGCGCTTTCGGACATCATCGAATACTGCATGGGGCGATCCACGTTCAACGTCCCGGAAGGGATCATCCGTGACAAGGTGTCTTGGTTTGCAGTTATCTACCAGCTACCTGGCGTCCAGGTGATGATTGCGAAGCCCACGCCGCCGACGGGGGGTGTGAGCTGTAGCACCGCGATGGTGAGATATGGTGACCAGGTGGTTGCACTGCCCTTCGGCGAGCTAGCGGTTAATGCGGATGACGATACCGTCACGTCCCTGCTCTCACGCTTGATCGGGATTCCGGAAAACCGTACTGACGTTGACGCTGAGCATAGCCGTGTGAGCTTTGATGCGAACATCAAGCACACGTACTACTACATGTTCCAGAAGCAGGGTTTGGTCGCAAACAAAGACCAGCTGTTTTACCGACAGAACGAGCAATTTCAGCCACAGGCCATTCGAGATACGCTTCCAATCCTGCTGGGCGTGTCGACAAATGAACGGTTTGAGCACGAAGCAAAGCTACGAATTGCGAAGCGAGACTTGAGGCTTCAGGCAAAAGTGCTCTCGGAAGCACAGCAGACGCTCGACACCTTTCAACTCAAAGCCATCTCGCTGTACTCAGAGGCCAAGGCTGTTGGCATCATCAGCTCCAACGCTACGCCTAGCGGCGAGAATGGATTGATTATGGCGCTGCGCGAGGCGGTTCAATGGGTACCCCAAAAACGTGTAGTTGACGACGGGGACAGGGTCACAAAATTAGAAGCTGAGCTAGCTAATCTGCGTAAGACGCGGCGAGAGATCAAGGGCCGGATCGATGCCGGTAAGCAGTTTGAGAGGCGAGCCAGCGGCTTTTCGAATGAGGCTAGCCAACATATTGATCGCTTGGGCTCGATCAAATCCCTTCCCAAGAACGTCGCTACAGGCGAATGGCAGTGGCCGTTCTGTGAAAGCAACCTGGCCATGGATACTCCCATTGCCGCATCGCTCCTGCAGGAACTAGCCACGCTAGAGGAGGAAATGACGGTAGTAGTCGGGCAGAGGCCGAAGTTGCAGGCCTACTTGACTACGGAGGAAGAAAACCATCAAAAAATCTCCGATCAGATCTCCGAGAAAGATGCCGAATTGAGTGCTGCAATCGCCGCAAGTACAGCGCTCGCCTCAGCAGAAGCTCGCACCACCGCTGCCTCCGTTGTTGTCGGCAGAATCAGCTGGTTTCTGGAGCAACTAATCCCCGATGCTGACCTGAGCAACCTTCGAGCCGAGTATCAACGTCGGGAGCTGCGGGTCAAGGATCTGGAGAATGCGATTGGCTTGGATGACAGCGATGATCGTCTGATATCGATCCTGAACAACATTTCTGCGCAAATGTCGCGATACATCACACGCTTTGGGGCAGAGTTCAGTGATTACCCTGCGCGGCTCGATCTGAAGCAACTGACAGTGGTGTTCGACAAAACCGAACGCCCGGTACCAATGGCCAGAACTGGCGGCGGGGAAAACCATCTTGCCTACCATCTCAGTGCGCTACTTGCGCTTCACTGGTTCGCGGCCAAGAGCAATCGTCCTCTTCCTCGTTTCCTGATGATCGACCAGCCAACGCAGGTCTATTTCCCTTCCGAAAAGGTTTATCAGGAGGCCGATGGCTCGGTGCAAAAAACTGAGGCAGACGCTGACATGGTGGCGGTACGGAAACTGTTCGAGCTGCTTCTGAAATTCACCCAGGATGAGGTTCCTGGCTTTCAGATTATCGTCACTGAGCACGCCAACCTCCGAGACCAATGGTTTCAGGATGCACTGGTAGAGGATCCATGGTCTAAACCTCCAGCGCTGGTGCCAGAGGAGTGGCCTGTAAAAGGATAATCGCTGCTGACTGATGCGCATGTCCTACCTGTGGCATGCGCGCAATTCTCGAATGGAATCCCTATGCGCGGACGGATTGGTCAAATGTCGGGCATCACATCAAACCTCAGCGGCAGCCAAAACGAGCACTGGTCGCCCCTCTTTTCTTGCGCATCTCGTGGCTCAGTATCGACGAAAACTAGCGGCACTGAGGAGGTTGATTTGGGGAATGCATACGGCATCTAATGGCGCGTTGCTCTTTCGACTCTTGTTTAAAGTGCACCGCAGATTACGATTAGCGCTAAATTTCCAAGGAAGGACAGCATGGCTGGATTTTTTGTTGAACAGGCTGGAACCCTTAAACTTTTTCAGCAATCGGACAGCCCAAACAGCGGCTTCAGACCAGGTCAGCTAGGCGCAATGCATGCGACCCTGGCTCACTTCTCGGTTCAAGATGATCCAGCAATCATCTGTTTGCCTACCGGTTATGGAAAGACATCGCTCATGATGTCGCTACCACTTCTGCTCGGAACAGGCCGCGTTCTGATAGTCGAGCCATCAAGTGCGCTGCGCAAACAGGTGCATTCGCATTTTTCCGCCCTTTCGACACTCCGGCGCATCGGTGCACTACCTGAAGATGGGCCCCTCCCCTCAGTTCATCTTCATTCGGGTCGCCCCTTGACGCCGGAGAACTGGGAGCTGCTGCGGGACTACGACGTGGTGGTGTCGACCCCAGGCAGCTCGTCCCCAATGGTTGCCCCAGGAGCAGCATCTGACCTGTTTGACTTGGTGATCTTCGATGAGGCACATCACGCCCCCGCAGATTCCTGGGCGGCCTATTTGGAGCACTACGCCAATGCTCAATTCATCTTCCTTACGGCTACACCGTTCAGGCGCGATAATCGCGTAATTCCAGGAAAATTGGTGTACCGATACCCCGTGATGAGAGCTGTCTCTGAAGGCGCGTTTGACCCGATCACTTTTCGGCAGGCTGTGATTGAAAACGAACTTGATGACGACCACGTCGATCGCGTGATTGCGCAGACTGCCGTTGCACAGTTGGAAGAAGATCTAGCCAACGGCTTCGACCACCGGCTCTTTGTTCGAGCCGCGACAATTTCATCGGCGCAAGCGCTCGTGCCAGTCTATGAGCAGTTGGGTGTACCCGTGGCCGCCATTAGCAGCAGACTAACCAAGCGTCAGCAGGATGCGATCGAAGAGAAGCTTGTCTCGGGCGAGCTCAAGGCAATCATTTGCGTCGACATGTTCGGCGAAGGTTACGACTTCCCAAAGCTCAAGGTCGCTGCGCTGCACGCGCCTCACAAGTCCTTGGTGCCCACCATCCAGTTTATCGGCAGGTTTGCAAGGATTGATTACACGACCGGACGCCCTACATTGATAGCGCCGGCGTTCCGGGTTCGCGAAGCGACGGCGACTCTGCTCAAAGAAGGTGTCGACCTAGCTCAAATGATTGATGAGGCTGCTCTCGCTCAGATCCAGGGGGCGGTCGAGGCTCAAGAATTCATCGAGAGCTTACCGGTACGCCGGATCACCGAATCAGATTACGAGTCAGTGTCCGCTCTTTCCTTCAACCTCTATGCGCACGTCCGCGTCTTCCACTGCAGCCGCCAACCGGACTTCGGGCTTCTTGGCGAGAGGGTGGGTTGGCTTCTTCGAATCGTTAAACAGTGGGGAACGCCAGACGGCACGATCTCCCTCGTACTGACGGCGGATGAAGCGCCTCCGAATTGGGCCACTTCGAATACGCTGACTGACGTGAGGCACGAAGCCTTCCTACTCATGTATTTCCCTGAGTCAAACTACTGTTATATCGGATCAACGCTCAGAACAGAAAAGCTGTACCTGACGATCATGGAGATTGTTTGCCGAGCAGCTAGCCGCGGACTGAGCTACGAGGAGACCAGTCGTGCGCGAGCGGGACTGGAAGGCATGAAGTTCTTTGCTGTTGGCCTGCAGAACACCACGTTCAATTCACAGGTCGAAACCTACAGAACCCTGACCGGCCCGCAAGCAGAGCGCGCCGTGACAGCAGGTGATAGCCGTGCTTACGCCCAAGGTCACTACTTCGGGAGCGGCATGAACGGGCTGATTCGCGAAACCATCGGTGCAAGCAGCAGTTCAAGAATCTGGAGCAACCAGCGTCTTTCAGTCCCCGACTTCGTCGCTTGGGTTCAGACGCTAAACGGGCGCATCGCGGGCGATGCTCAATTTAGCGCTTCTCACCTGGACTTAGTTCGCACCACTACAACCCTTCGAGAGTTGCCGGACGCGCTGATTGCCGCAAACTGGCCACGGCAAGGCCTCAAGGGCAATCCACGAATCCAGTTCCGACCTTCACCGGAGCAACGCCCCCTACTCTCCAGGCTCGTGGAATGGGATATCCAAGATTTTGACTGCAATCCTCAGGCTGGGCAGCTGGATTTCTCCATCGTGCACACCGAGGGACAGATCCGGATGCGGTTCAGCCTCGAAGGTGGCCAACTCATCAATTGCCTGGATCCTGAAGCATCAATCTTGGTTGAGTCCAGTTATGACGCATGGATGCCGTTGGCCGAATGGCTAAGCGAGCACCCTCCCATCTTTTATGCCTCCGACAAGTCTTCCTTTGAGGGGATGAACAAGATCGCCGCCCCTCTGCTTCGAACACTTGCCCTCGCCCCGGGAGATGCCGAGTCGATCGATTGGACAGGATGCGCGATTGAGGTCGAATTCCTGCCCAACAATCAGGAACCTCGAACCCTGGAGCGCCGCGCGCAGCTGGAAGGCAATGCAACGGTACAGGAGCATCTGGAGCAATACCTCCTGACGCTGCCTGATCTGCAGTGCCTGTACTACGACCATCGATCAGGTGAAGCTGCCGATTACATCTGTGTCACGGCCGATGAGGCCCAGGACGTAAATGTAACCCTTTACCACTGCAAAGGTGCAGGAGGGCCGGCCAATGGCGGGCGTGTCGGTGATGTGTATGAGGTCGCCGGACAACTGGTGAAGTCCGCTTATTACTGCGAGGTCTCGACATTGGTGCATCACATGGAAGATCGCATGCACCGGCGACACACATCGCCCTCTTATTTTGTCAGAGGAGATAAGGAGGAAACCTTCCAGCTTTTAGAGTCGACACCTGCAACGAAGCTCACTTTTACAGTTGTCGGCGTCCAGCCCGGAATACGTCGCACCATGGTGGACGAGCGCCTCAGTGACTTGATGGCCTTCTGCATCGGTTACGCACGCCAAGGTGCGGCCAAGGCTTATTGGCTGGTGAGTGAATAGCGGCGAAGAGATCCTTGAGATAGAGGCGCCCGGAAAGCGCACCGTCCCAAACCAAACTAGCATTTTGTGGCTACCCCGCTTCTTCAAGTTAACTGCGAATCGGCTCGCTTTCCTGCCGGTCTGACGTCCTGCAGCTACAGTTGATCACGGCCTTTCTATGGCCACTTACCAACCTAGTCAAAGGGGAGCTCAAGCATGGCACAACGCGATAACGTCGAACCGAAGCAAAACGGCATCGTGCTTTTCCAAATGTGGGAGCCTTTTCGGGAAAGCTTGATCGAAGAGCACCGGTTCTATCTCGACCAAGGAAAGAAAAAACTGCTCTCGCAGTTCAACGAAATGGATAAGGAGGCTGATGAAGCTGCAGAGCGATGGCTGGAAAGCCGGGGGCTGTATTTCAATCCCGATCGGGACGACCCGGCGGCCGACTTCGAAAATGCCTATCACGAAGGCATCGAATACTATCGCCTGTTGAGCGAGATGCGGGACCAGACCCGTCTCAGCCTCGTAGCGGGCATGTTCCATGTGTGGGACAAGCAACTGCGTAGCTGGCTCGTCAAGGAGATCCACCATTGGCATGATGGTGATGTAACTTTGAAGAAAGTCTGGTCCGCGAATTTTGATGAGATTGCAGGCCTCCTCGATGCGACAGGTCTTGCCAGCAAAGATACCGCTTATATGGAGCGGCTTAGCGCCTACCGCTACGTTGTGAATGTTTACAAGCATGGCGACGGCCCAGCCTTTGAAAAGCTCAAGGCCAAACACCCAGAATTTCTGCGCACATCTCTAAGCGATGAGATTCCGTCCGAGCTGCTTTGGGTAGACTTCACATCCTTGACCATCAGCGAAGCGCAACTTGATGAGCTCTCGCTGGCCATCACCGAATTCTGGAAACGTATGCCGCTTGAAGTGTGTTTCAGCCAAGTGGATACAGTGCCTGAGTGGTTCGAAAAGGCGAGAGCTAAGGATTTCGCTAATCAGTAGCCAGAGTGGCAGGCCAGGCATCTCCAACCACTAAAGCATGGGCCCTGATCTGAGCGAGGGCGTTATGCCATCATTGGACGAACGAGTACCCTCACCTAGCCAGTCATGCAGTCGGCCTAACACTACAAATACGAGTATGAGAGATGTAGGGATATGTCAATTCCAAAAATAACAAAACTACTGATCAAGAATTTTGGATGTATTGGGCCAGAGGGTAGGCGGTGGTAATGCAGTAAGCGTCAATCGACCTTCATCTATCTTAAATATCCTAAAAAACACTCTACTAAGGAGCAAATGATGACATATATAAGAACCATTGATCCTGTCAACTGGGAGCAATTCATTGCTCGCCGAAATGCTGGTGCGAAGTTTATACTTGATTTTGAAATTGACGCCGGCTTCAGCTTCGCCGCTGCAGTTGCCCAAAGAAAAATGAAAAAAGGTGCTGGCTCAGTAACCCTTGATCACACCCTCGAAGTTCCTGAGGTGGTACTTGATGTCGACTATTATTTGAAAGATGAAGGTGTGCACTTAAAGACAGTAAGCATTATAAGTCTACTCAGCCCCACCTATGAAATTACAGATAAATACGAAATCTCAGCACTGTTCTCCCTGAAAAAAATAGACTACGGGGAGATTGAGAAATATATAGCCAGCGCATTAGATAGTAATCCAAGTATACCGCGACAGACGCACTTGAGCGTGTATTTCTCAAGTTTTTTTGGAGGAATAGCAACATCCCTGAAAGATAAGATTATTGCCCACATCGAACTTTCAGGATTTTTTGCAAAGCACACACCAGCCTCACTTAATCTATACCTTACAGCTGACGAGGGGGATTTCCGAATTCTTCAGCAAGGCGGCGGACACGACTCTGCTGGTCATCATCCCTTCCACCCCTACCTAATCAAAAAAAAGAATGTAATAGAGCACCATGAATGGTTTTCGGCAGTCCCCCAAAATATCAGAAAACATTACCAAAAAGGTGTGCATTATCAGTTTCTTGGATTTTATGATGAGAGCTTTCTTTGTTACTACAAGTTGATCGAAACTGCATTCAAAACAACTAAATTTCTTGACAAGGTGACGACTGTATTGTTTGGGTCCGACAGCAAAAAGCTAAGAGAGACGCTAAACAGCTCTAACCAGAGGATGATGATGCTATTTATCTATCAGGCGCTAATAAAAACAAGTCAGGTAATACCGGAAGAAAACAAAAGCAAAATCATGGAAGCCATGCTTGATTCCAGTAAGTTACGGAATGACGTAGCACACAGCTCGGATCAGGCAGAAAGAAGTAAAGCCCTATTAGCATTTATTATTTGGCTATCAAACCTGATGCTGAATAGCGTAAGATAGATAGAGTAGCTGAGAATTAGACCTCTCAAAGAAAAATTTAACAACCTATTAGCTACAGGGAACCATGATGCAGTAAAATTCCATGGTTCAAGGCATACAGAGCGTTTAGGGTTGATACCCGGGCCCCAATCAAGGAGTGGGTTACCGCATGACAGCAGTTATAGATGATAGCTCGGGCTCCCCCGGAACCCATGCACTGATCATCGGTGTAAGCGCGTATGACTATCTTTTAGGTAACAGTAAAGGCAGATTCAGTAAGCAAGGCTCAGCTTCTGGCTTCGGACAGCTAACTGCGGCCGCAAGATCTGCTGCGCGATTTGCGACCTGGTTGATGAATGATTATCGGCGCAAGGGATTTCCCCTCCGGAGCTTGCGGGTACTTTTATCGCCAGCGACCGAAGACGAAGTAAGTGAAAACCTGAAGGATATGCTTGAAAAGGATTCAATCCCAACAAGAGATAATGTCGCAACCGCTTTCAGAGAATTCAAAAAGGCTGCGGCAAGAAACCCTAACAATATCGCGATTGTTTATGTAGCGGGTCATGGTGTTCAATTCACCAACACAGGAGCTGTACTGCTATTGAGCGATTTCGCCCACCCAGATCATGAGGAAGAGAGATACAGGGGGGCGGTAGATATGAGAGCTATGCATGAAAGCATGACTTATACAAACGGTGCGCGGAGTCAGTTTTGGTTTGTGGACATATGCCGACAACGAGCTCCAGACGCCCAAGATTTCGAAGAGTTAGCTGGCGTATTAAAATTCAACAAAGATATTTATGGTGCGGCCGCCTGTTCTCCTCTATTTTTATCGGCATCAACTGGAGAGCAAGCATTTGCAAAACCTGGAGAGCTGACACTTTTCTGCGAGGCATTGATGTTGGCTCTTGTTGAAGGTCATGCTGCTTCCTCTGACGGGGAGCGCAGTTCGCCTTGGCTGGTGTCTACTAGCGGATTACAGATGTATCTCCGGAAAACTGTCGACTTGCTGGCTGACAATGGGGATGAAAAACAATTAATCGAATGCACCGGAATTTTTAATGATGAGGTTTTTCATGAGTGCGAAAATACCCCGAAAGTTGATCTAACCATTCAAATAAAAGATGGCATGATTGGGGGGCACTACAGCGCAAAGCTGTCTCATCTAGACAGAGTTTTGTATGACGATCATACAACTTGGCCGCTCTGCGCAAGAATACCAGCCGGCCTCTACAAGATTGAGGTTATAACCCTTACGACTAAAGAGAAAGATTCAGATAATCTCAAGCTTGCACCACCAAGCCGGCTGAAGGAGCTTCCACTATGAACGAGACCATCCCCGAAAAAGTAAATCTCAAGATTAAAGTGAAGTCTAAGTTTAACTACGGCGGGCGTGGAACTGCGATCGATATCCGAGATAGCGAGCTGATACTTGTTGAAAAAGGCACTACAGAGAGAGAGTTCCATCTACCGCCGGGACTTTATGAAGTTAGCGCATTTCTTGGAGATGGAAAGAGAGCATCGCAGATTGTTGAAGTACTCTCATCAAATGAAACCGAGCTGAAATTTGAGCCAGACCTCGATTATCAGCCCGCCCCCCCAGAAGAAGACAGTCAATTCAAAACAATTGACAACCTAGAGCAAATTGATATATCTGGGGCAAGACTGCTTGACACTGAGGCCGACTTTACCGTGTATCCGGCCGAAAACTATTGGATAGTGCAACACCGAGATGCAATGCGTAAAGTATCGGTTATAACATTCGAAAAAAATGGGTCACGTATTCAAGCGAGCCTCCCTATTAGCGAAGGCCACCACTACTCCGTTACTTGTCACGTGAAACTAAGTATCGATTCGCAACACGCCCCTGTACAGATAAACATCTCACAGTCTAGATCCATAGCTTTCGGGTTAGAAAGCATGCTCAGAAGTGGGCAAATTATGAAAGCTGGCGAGGTAGCCAGTAATGCGCTTCAAGCTTTGATCGAGAAATACACGGACCCTACGGGCGCCTTACTCGCAGCACTGATTCTTTACAAAACAGGTCAGCTTGATGAATGGAACAAGAGGTATTTAATTAACTTGACAAAGCACCATGGCTGGCTGCCAGACTGCAAAATAATATTGGCACTATACCTTGCCAGCACTAAACACTCAGAAGATGCATTGAACCTGGCTTGTGAAGCTAGCAAACAGCGCATACTTTTGACTGAGAATTTCTCGTTACTGTTAGACCTGCTCCGCTACTGGCCGGACGCTACTCACAATGAACAAAGAAATGAAGCCCTCAAACGTTTAGCGAAAATCGCACCGTCCGTCAGTTGGAATTCGATGTATCTTACTACCACAGCACCTGGAGGCTAAGTTGTTCTCGATTCAAATGCTGCCCGCACGCGAAGGAGATGCGATCTGGATACGCTGGGGAGAGGAGCACACTCCCTATCAAATGCTTATTGATATGGGTACTGAGGAAATTGGGAAGACGCTCAGCCAGAAAATTAGTGCATTGCCCCAAGCGCAGCGAACTTTCGAAGCGATTGTAGTGACACATATAGACGCAGACCATATCGGGGGATTTTTGAGTTGTTTCGTTGACTCCGATAAGCCCTCAGGTGTCTCCGTTAAGGATTTTTGGTTCAACGGTTACATGCACCTCGATGGACGCAGAAGCAGTTCTACATTAGAAGCATTAGGCGCTGTTCAAGCCGAAAGGCTCACCAACTGGCTGATCACTCAGCCATGGAACACTTTATTTAACGGTGGGGCAATCTGTCGCCGCGAGGGAGAGCCGCTTGAAGTTATTGAACTCGCAGGTGGGATGAAGGTAACTGTCTTAGGGCCCACTGTGCAGCGACTTAAAGAGCTCAAGCCTGAATGGGAAAAAGAAATAAAAATCGCTACGCAGAAGAAAGAGCAGGCGCGTTCAGTTTCCGTTTTAGAACCCATGGGGGCGAGCTTATCTTTGGAGCTTCCGAGCGCTCAGTCCCTAAAAAACCTAGCCAAGCAAAAACCGTTGCGCGACACTAAAGCTGCAAACGGAAGCAGCATAGTATTGCTGCTCGAATACGAAGATAAAAAAATTCTTCTTGCCGGCGATTCCTTCGCGGAGGATTTAGTTGAAGCAGTGACACAATTATCGCCTGAACGCCCTCTACAGCTCGCAGCATTCAAGGTGCCCCACCACTGTAGCCGTGGAAATATTTCCGAACGGTTGATTGCAACCATTAATTGCCCAAACTGGCTGATATCCACAGATGGTAGTCGACATAAACATCCCGACGACGAGGGGATAGCGTCTATCCTACATTATGGGGAAAATACTTCAGTACGGTTGCTTTTCAATGTGAGTAGCAAGTACAACTCCAAATGGTCAAGAACAGAGTGGCAATCGCGCTTCAGTTACTCTACCGAATATGGATCCGACGAAGATGGACATTCGCTAGACATCTAATAGCTGCAGCGGGGCGGAACACGTCGATTTTGTTGCCCTACAACCCGTGGTGACAACGCTCCTGGCTGAGGGCGTGAGAGGTCTAGTCGTCTGCGGTACGACTGGCGAAGCTGCAGCAATGAGCAAAGATGAGAAACTCGAGGGTAAGCGCTCCATAAACCCCACATTCAAAGTCACCACCTGATCCTCGATGCTGTGCTCCCGATTCCTTTCTGAAGCCAGCACCTCATGCTGCGTCCCGACGCAAAAGTAGAAAAAGTCTATCTCTACCCCAAGCCCGTCGACTTCCGAAAATCCATCGACGGCCTAGCTGCTCTTGTCGAACTGGACATCAACGTCGTGGTGTTTGACCCGGTGCTTTTCGTGTTCCTCAACAAGCCTCGAAACCGAGTGAAGATTTTGTATCGGGAGCGCAACGGCTTTTGCGTTTGGCTAAAGCGCCTGGAATCCGAGCGTTTCAAAACATCGCCGGATTGTTCGGATGAAGCCAATTGCTGCGCAATCTGTTGCCCAGCGGTCGTGCGACGATCGAAAGAGTGGCTGACTGCTAGGCAGCCTTTGTTGCTTCAGAGTCGAATGAAAGGTCGGCCATGAACGTATTCCGGTGAACATGCGGTTCACTTTTTTCAGTTAAAGTTATTGCTTTTTAAGGAGTTAAGTTATCGGTGAACACCTGACATCGCCCACAAGTTAAATGATGTGTCTGAGTGGAACCTCTACCGAGGTCTTCTCTTGTATTCATGAAAACCAAGCTCATGAACACAAACCCTGGCAACGAACTTCGCCTACGTGACACCGAAGTACTTTATAGATCTCAGAAACCACCTGCATCGTTGCCTCTTCGATCGTTCCTTCATTACGGCATAAAACCCAGCCGTGATCTGTAATCGCTTGCTCGAACGCCTCAGTACACGCGACATGTTCTTCCAGCTTATGGATCACCGTACTGCTCAGCCCACGCCGTCGTGCTGCTGCCCTTGCCCACGAAATTTCAGGGTTGGTGACAACCCCGACATGCAGGTCTGGCACTTGCACGTTTCGATCAATGTTCAACTGCAGAATCTCTGCAAACGGGATTGTCCGGCGAAACGCAGCATCAGATGGGTACCAGCGATCGATCAAGATGATGCTGTCCGTTGGCTGTTTGGCCAGAACGTGCTGCGAAATCCAGATACGGCTATCAGCAAGGCGCTCACAAACCTCCAATTCCAAATCGCGGGTGGGATTTCTGACGAGCTTGTTTACCAGGGCCATTGTTTCACCCCGATAGGGATCGCTTTTTTGCTCGGAAAGTCGGATCACCTTTTTGTTGTCAGCCCTCAGTGCTTTCGTAACGGCTTCCAACAGTGTGGTTTTGCCAGTTCCCTTGGGCCCATCTAGAGAAACAAACAGCGGACGATTCATTCTTCAAATATCGATTGATGTACGGTTGTTTTTGCCCGGATCGTGCGCTAAAACCGCTTGCCGCGACTACGCGAATCGATTGGAGGGCCCTTATGAACAGACAGTGATGAACACTCTAACTGAGTTTTGAGTCTCCGCAGACAAACGTATCGAGTTGAAATGATCCAAGCGCACGAGCGAGCTATTCTTTATCCGGGGATACCCTGAAAAGGAGCCGCCAGCATGACCACTTTGAAACTTCACCCTGCACTGGACAATGGTATCCAACCCGCCGCCGCGAATTTCACAGGTGGCACGATGCAATGCCTGTGTGCGACCGACAAGGTCGAGGTCAGAATTGACGCACAAACGCAGCATAACCACGCGTGCGGCTGCAGCAAATGCTGGAAACCGCAAGGTGCGACATTCGCCGTCATCGCCGTGGTACCTCGGGACAAGGTCAGCGTCACGGCTCACGGCGAAAAACTGGCAATTGTCGACGCCGCCGCGACCATTCAGCGCCACGCCTGCAAGCAGTGTCATGCCCATCTCTTTGGGCGCATTGAGAACAAGGACCATGCGTTTTATGGCCTGGACTTCGTCCACACCGAGCTCTCGCCACAAAGCGGATGGGCTGCACCGGGGTTCGCCGCGTTCGTGTCCTCCATCATCGAAACCGGCACACCGCCAGGGCAAATGAAGGCAATCCGTGAGCGCCTGCGTTCGATCGGCCTGGAGCCCTATGACTGCCTGTCGCCGGACTTGATGGACGCCATGGCGACTCATGTCGCGAGACAGAAAGGTCTGCTCCCTGATTGAGAGCGCAAGAAAAGGCTACGTCTGGCTGCCCGACAAAAACTGATTCAACCGCTCGCTACGCGGCTGTTCGAGCACGGTGCCTGGCGCGCCCTCCTCCATCCGGCCCTTATGCAGAAGCATGAGGTGGTTCGACACTTGTCTGGGGGTGACCACCACCATTGTCCGCCCCTCTTCGGCCAGTTGCTGCATGACTTTGAGTACCTCACCCACCAGTTCGGGATCCAGGGCGGAGGTCGGCTCGTCGAACAGCATCACCTGAGGCTCCATGGCCAGCGCGCTAGCGATGGCCACGTCTTGCTGCTGGCCGCCGGACAGAAGATCGGCAGCTGTTTGAAGCGCTGCGGTTGTTGGTTTGAGGTGACATGGGGATTGTAAACATTCAAAGTGATTCCCATGTTTTGTCTAGAATGACGCAAACAATAAAAGCCCACATGAAAGTGGGCTTTTTATTATGCTCGGCCTGCATTTAATAATGCTTAGTTGGCAAACCCCCATACCCTGCCCCAGTAAGTATCCACGTAGCAGGAAATACCGCTTGGCATACGAAGGCCCAGATAGTAGGCACCGTATTCAGTGATGCAGTAAGGCCCCGCAAAGGCTGCATTGCCTACACCGAGAGCGGCAACAACGACAACGCAACCAATAACTGTTTTAATCGTGCTTTTGATGTTCATTTTTCGTTCTCCGGCTGATCAGGTTGTTTTGTTTCTACGGGGTTAGATTCTCACAACCAGATTTAAAGAAAATACAACAGTCGTAGTGCTACAGCTGTAGTGGATCAATAATAAAAGCAGTGTTCACAATTAAGTAATTATTGTTTGTGTGGAGCAACAGCAAAAAAGCCCGCGACGAGGCGAGCTTTTTGTTATACTAAATTTAAAATCTACAAACTTAATTTGCGTTACCGGATACAGGGCCGTAGATGGGGTGGCCCACCCAGCAAGGGGCACCACTTGGCATCATGATACCGATGTAATATGTACCGAAAGGAGTCATGCAGTACGGGCCGGCAAAGGCTGCGTTGCCTGCGCCGAGGGCGGATACAACGACAACCGAGCCGATCACTGCTTTAATAGTATTTTTGATGTTCATTTTCGTTCTCCGGTTCATCAGGTTGTTTTGCTTCGACGGAGTTAGATTCTCATCAACCGGATTTAAATAAAATACAACAGGCGTAGTGCTACAGCCGTAGTAGGAGGCCGAAAATGACATTCGAGACCATGAAGAAAATATCCGACGGGATTTTTGAGCTTTTTGTCCCTCCTCCTGCCTTCCCGGAAAAGAAAGTCGAAGCTACATTTCTTACCACACACTCAAAAAAGCACTTACTGCAACGGCGTTTGTTCTTGCTGATGGCAATAACACTGTGGTGCGTTTTTTCATATTGGGACTACCACCACAAAGTTCATCATCAGGAAACCTTCACATGGAACATTTTTGTTTATGTCATTGCACTGAGGTCCTCAGGTGCAATTTTTATTGTGTACGCTTGCGCAAAAGGATTTGGCGACTATTTTCTCAATGAAAAGAAAGCCGCAATACTCATCGTTGTAACGGTGTCTGTATCGATCATATGTCTGACGTTGATGATGAGCCTGGTGCCGGCACCTTTGAATTATCAGTATTATTTTGTCGGGGTGGTTCTTGTACTGTTTTTTCAGTACGGAACCATGGCGCTCCTAGCTAAATACTCATTGTTTACGACAGCACTCTCTATCTTTCTCCTGATCATTCAGGACGTCATTCATTCGCCACTGGGGATCTACTTCTTCCCCGCGATATTTTACTTGTTGTCTTTCGCTACTCTTGGGTGGGCGGTGAGTGTCAGATTTGAGCGAGCAGCGAGAGAAGGATTTTTAGCCTCCCAAGAGTTGAAAGTTAAAAATAGATCTCTCGAAAAGTCCAACGCAGGCATGCTGAGAGAGAGGCGCAAAGCAGACAAGGCGCTTCAGGAACTGTTTGACAAGGAAATCCAGAAAGCCCACACCGCAAGGGATCGAACAGAAGCCACCGCTCGCTTCGTACGCGCAGCCTATCACGACACCATGCAACCCTTGGCCTCAATCGCTAACTTGGCGGTAGCCGGTGGCAAGGCTGTGGAGCAAAGTTCTCCTGAAGAACTGGCGAGGATATTCAAGGAAATATCGACGTCCGGCAGAGAAATAGACATGCTTTTCAGAGGTTTGCGTGACGTCTTCATGATTGGTGAAACACTGCCGGTTATCGAGCCTGTTTCTATCAACAATCTACTTGAAGAAATAGAACAGGTTTATCGTTCAAGGGCGATTGAGAAAGGACTAGACCTGAGAGTCGTCAAGAGAAAACTGGATGTTTTCATAAACAGTGATGCGCAGCTGATAAAAAGAATCGTGGGGAACTTGACTTCAAACGCGATCAAATACACCCACAAGGGGGGCGTTTTAGTTGGAAGTGTCGCCGGAAAAGCCACCATTCGGATCGATATCATCGACACCGGCATTGGCGTGCCCGACAAATATAAGCAAAGGATTTTCGAGGAGTTCTTCCAAGTAGGTAATCAAAGCCGGAACGCTGAAATGGGGCTGGGACTAGGGCTGTACATCGTACGAAATTTCATAAGCAATTTACCCGGGCACCGTATTAGCTTCTCCTCGCTGGAAAAACGCGGCTCCCGTTTCTCTATTGATTGCCCGTTGCACACCGAAAGCGTAATCCTTTCGGACGCGTTAGTACGCCCGAGTGACGCAAATGACGTCAACCTGCAAGGGGCTTACATCATGCTGGTGGATGACGACAGCCGGATACTCAATTCCCTCGCCAAGACGTTTGAGTTGTTTGGAGCGATTGTTGTAACGGCACCGGACTTGCTTTCCGTGAAAAAATTGTTGAGCAGCGCTCCGGACCGGCAGCCCGACATACTCGTTACTGATTACAACCTGGGTGAAGAAACGACTGGCCTGGACGTCATCGAGATGGTTAGAAGCTATTACGACTGGGCAACGGTCCCCGTCATAATATTTTCCGCCGAATCTTTGCCCGACCTGACTAACAAAGAGAAGATGCTGGTTCTAATCAGCAAAGGCTCTGAAGCCACCACCTTGCTCCATTGTGTTCATGAGCTGGTCGCAACCGGGCGCGCAGCCAATGCGCTGCCTTCCGATGAGGACAGTACACCCAGCACCTGACCCGTCTTGGCAAAAAGCCCTTGCAGCCCATAGAGATCGATAACGCCGAATTTCCCGTATAGCTTGCTCAGGTATTGCCTGACGTTGACTGGATTGATTTCAAGGATCACCGCTATTTTCCAAGGCGCATTTCCTTGCAGGGCCAACCTCAAAATATCGAACTCTCGAGGAGTGATGCCCAAGTCCTTGTTGGTGATGGGAATCACCTTTTCTTGCTGAAGGTGGTTGCCACTGGGTTCGGGCTCGATACCGCCTTTCCCGATGGCAGAACTTGGAAGATAAACCCCACCATGCAATGCCCGATGAATGGCTTCCAGCATGACTTCGTGGGACGCGCTTTTGGGAACAAAGGAGGATGCACCGCGTCGCATCACCTCATCCACAAACTGCCTTTGTGACTCGCCAGACATTACGATTACCGGAGCGGCAATTTGTTTTGCCAAGTCTTTGTCCCGCGGATCCTCCCGAAAACCTTTAAAAAGAGTAAGCAATTCCAATCCGTTTTCGGCGCTCAAATCGAGACTGTCGTTGGTGCTCGGAATGCACAGATCCAAAAATATCACATCGAAAATATTAGCCCGGACGGCCGCAAGCGCTTCATCCTTGCACGCAGCATCAAAGACTTGAGCATCCTGGTGAACCTGTTGGATGAGGCTACGCACCCCTGCCCTGAGAATCCCATGGTCATCAATCAGCAAAATATGCATTTCGTTCTCCAGAGCGGCGACCTTTTACAGAGTATTGCCGATACCTCTGTCTACGTACCTGCTACAGCTGTAGTAGGTGACGAATGCTATTCAACGCTACTAACTGGACAGAGTGATGGCTCATGGTCCGAGGTGTAATTCCCGCGCCCAGGTGGAACTTCCTTCGCTTGGGGTTATAGTCCCCTACGGAAAATGATCTGAGTGACGTCAACATGAAAACGCTCACGGCCCTTTTCACCTGCCTGCTCGCCAGCATCAGCGCGGCGACATTCTCTTGCGCCAATGCCGCATCACCTTCGCGAACCTACAAGACCAGCTTCGACTGTGCCAGCGCCAGAGCCCCCGTAGAAAAACTCATTTGCCGCGATCCACAACTGGCACAGATGGACGTTGAACTGACGCGTCTCTATCGCCTGGCGCTTACGGATGAACACTCCGTACCGCCTCCCGACAAAGTCATCATCGACCAGCAGTTCTGGATCGACGCCCGCAACCAGTGTGGCGCCGGGTCCGAGGGCAAGGCATGCACGATCCGCAGTTATGCCCAGCGTGCCTACCAGCTGCGTCAAGGCTCGGCCATTGTGCGAACCAAGGATCCAGACCGGCTGACCGAAGGCCCTCAGGTGTTTCGTTGCGCCGGGTTTAACGTGCCGGTTGCCGCGACTTTCTTTAATACGCAGCCGGGTGTCGTGTACCTGAAATGGGCGAACACCTCGGTCACCCTCATCCAGGTGCAAAGCTATTCAGGAACTCAATACACCGGCAAGGATGTCTTGGGGAACTACAGCTTTCGGCAAAACGAAAACGGGGTGTTTTTCCAGAAACCGGGCTCTGGAGAAATGAACTGTACGGCCGAGCCGGTCAGCTGAAGGCTCTGGCGATATCCGGTCTGCATCTGTCGCTCCAACCGCTCTGGGACCATGATCTTGCTCGCTTGAGCAGGCGACCGCACATCGCATGCATTTAAGTGACGCCTCAAATGTGTCGACAATTCTGTTGATGCGCCCCGCATAAATCATTATATTCCGCCTCGATAACGAGATAGTGTCGACAATCTGCATCGCAGCTAGCTCAGAACAGCTTTTGTAGGAGCCGTTGCTCCAGTGGTTACGGTGGTCACCCTCGATCGCTGAGCAACGGCTCCTACTTTTATTTTTTCGGACACAACCCGGGCGGCTTTTCGCCCAACACGCGGTATGACAGGAGAAACCCAGTGCTTGAGACCTACGTACAACAATTACAAGCACGTGCCGAGCAAGGGCTTCCACCCTTGGCGCTGAATGCCGAACAAACGGCAGGCCTGGTTGAGCTGCTGAAGAATCCTCCGGCTGGCGAAGAAGCTTTCCTCGTTGACCTGATCACCCATCGCGTTCCACCTGGCGTGGACGAAGCGGCCTATGTCAAGGCCGGCTTCCTGTCTGCCCTCGCCAAAGGCGAAGGCAAGTCCCCCCTGATCGACAAGAAGCGCGCTGTAGAACTGCTCGGCACCATGCAGGGTGGCTACAACATCGTGACCCTGGTCAACCTGCTGGACGACGCCGAACTGGCGCCAGTGGCTGCCAAAGAACTCAAGCACACCCTGTTGATGTTCGACGCCTTCCACGACGTCGCTGAACGCGCCAAGAACGGTAACGTTCACGCACAAGGCGTGCTGCAATCCTGGGCTGACGGCGAGTGGTTCAAAAACCGCCCGGTACTGGCCGACAAGATCAGCCTGCGCGTGTTCAAGGTCACCGGCGAAACCAACACCGACGACCTGTCCCCTGCCCCGGACGCCTGGTCCCGCCCGGACATCCCGTTGCACGCCCTGGCCATGCTGAAAATGGCCCGCGACGGCATCGTACCGGACGAGCAAGGCGTCACCGGTCCGATGAAGCAGATCGAGGAAATGCGCGGTCAAGGCTTCCCGATCGCTTACGTCGGTGACGTGGTGGGTACCGGTTCGTCGCGTAAATCCGCGACCAACTCGGTGCTGTGGTTCTTCGGCGACGACGTTCCGTTCGTGCCGAACAAGCGTGCCGGCGGTTTCTGCTTCGGCAACAAGATCGCCCCGATCTTCTACAACACCATGGAAGACGCCGGCGCCCTGCCGATCGAATTTGATGTGTCCAACATGCACATGGGCGATGTGATCGACCTGTACCCGCACGCAGGCAAAGTCTGCAAGCACGGCACTGACGACGTCATCACCACCTTCGAAATGAAGACCCCGGTGCTGTTGGACGAAGTCCGTGCCGGCGGTCGAATCCCGCTGATCATCGGCCGTGGCCTGACCGAAAAGGCGCGTGCCGAGCTGGGCCTGCCGCCTTCGGATCTGTTCAAGAAGCCTGAGGCGCCGGCAGAAAGCACCAAGGGTTATACCCTGGCGCAGAAAATGGTCGGCAAGGCGTGCGGCGTAGCCGGTGTGCGTCCTGGCACCTACTGCGAACCGAAGATGACCACCGTGGGTTCTCAGGACACCACCGGTCCTATGACCCGTGACGAACTGAAAGACCTGGCGTGTTTGGGCTTCTCGACCGATCTGGTGATGCAGTCCTTCTGCCACACCGCGGCTTACCCCAAGCCTGTCGATGTCACGACTCACCACACCCTACCGGACTTCATGCGCAATCGCGGTGGCGTATCGCTCAAGCCAGGCGACGGCATCATCCACAGCTGGTTGAACCGCATGCTGCTGCCAGACACCGTCGGCACCGGTGGTGACTCGCACACCCGTTTCCCGATCGGTATTTCATTCCCGGCCGGCTCCGGTCTGATCGCGTTCGCCGCGGCCACCGGCGTTATGCCGCTGGACATGCCGGAATCGGTTCTGGTGCGTTTCAAAGGCAAGATGCAACCGGGCATCACCCTGCGAGACCTGGTCCATTCGATCCCTTACTACGCCATCAAGGCCGGTCTGCTGACCGTGGAAAAGAAAGGCAAGGTCAACGCTTTCTCCGGCCGCATCCTGGAAATCGAAGGCCTGGACAACCTGACCGTCGAGCAAGCGTTCGAGCTGTCTGACGCTTCCGCTGAGCGTTCGGCTGCCGGCTGCACCATCAAGCTCCCGGAAAAGGCCATTGCCGAGTACCTGACCTCGAACATCACCCTGCTGCGCTGGATGATCGGCGAAGGCTACGGCGATGCACGCACCCTGGAACGCCGTGCTCAAGCGATGGAAGCCTGGCTGGCCAACCCTGAGCTGCTGGTGGCGGACAAAGACGCCGAGTACGCCGAAATCATCGAGATCGATCTGGCTGAGATCACTCAACCGATTCTGTGCGCACCGAACGACCCGGACGACGCCCGTCTGTTGTCGACCGCTGAAGGTCAGAAGATCGACGAAGTGTTCATCGGTTCGTGCATGACCAACATCGGTCACTTCCGCGCAGCCGGTAAGCTGCTGGAGCAGGTCGACGGTCAGTTGCCAACCCGTCTGTGGCTGTCGCCGCCGACCAAGATGGACGCACACCAGCTGACCGAAGAAGGTTACTACGGCATCTATAACAAGGCCGGCGCGCGCATGGAGATGCCGGGCTGCTCGCTGTGCATGGGTAACCAGGCACGTGTAGAGCCGAATTCGACTGTGGTGTCGACGTCGACCCGTAACTTCCCGAACCGTCTGGGTGATGGCGCGAACGTCTACCTGGCTTCGGCCGAGCTGGCGGCCGTGGCGTCCATTCTGGGTCGCCTGCCGACCGTCGAGGAGTACATGGAATACGCTGGCAAGATCGACAGCATGGCGGCCGATGTCTACCGCTACCTGTCCTTCGACCAGATCGCCGAGTTCCGTGAAGTCGCTGCGAATGCGAACATTCCGGTGGTTCAAGCCTAACGCTGCAACGCAATGGAAAACGCCGCCCATCGTGAGATGTGCGGCGTTTTTTATGCCTGCAAGATGGCTATGTACACAAATCCCCCTGTAGGAGTGAGCCTGCTCACGATAGCGGTCTCACATTCAATATCAATATCAATATCGACTGACACACCGCTATCGCGAGCAGGCTCACTCCTAAGGGGATTTGTGGTGTGCTTGCCATGCCACTCGTCAGCGCCTCAGCACCTTCCCCCGCCCGGCTCTTCCAACGTTTTATACCCCTCGCAGGAAGATCCGGATGATGAACAGAACAATCACCGCCCTCGCCGTCGCGAGCCTGTTGTCGACGGGCTCGTTTTTCGCCATGGCCGCCGAGAAGGCAGACGTTCCGCCAACCGCCGTTCCCGGCGTCAACCAGGCCCAGGGCGCCGAATCCAATGAGCAGAAGGCCGACAAAAAGGGTGAGGAAGCCTCGGGCTCAAACTCCGGCGCCGATTCGCAGGCCACGGAAAAAGACGCCGCTACGTCGAGCGGTTCGAAGGGCGAAGAAAAAACCGAGTAAACGCAGTCAACGGAGGTACACGACATGCACAACGATGACGATGTGAATGAAGCATCCAACGCCCCTTCCACTGATGTGTCGGGCAAACCGGTCAACGTGGTCGAAAGGGACCTGCACGACACATCAAGAGAAACCGAGGGCGTCGATGAAGCCATCACGCCCTCTTCCACCCGCGCCAAGGAGCAGGACGCTGAAAAGCTCAGCGATAAAATCGCGGAAATAGAACGCAAGGTGGCGGATGGTAATTAGCGACCTGGGGAAACGGGAGGTCGATGGCCGACCTCCCATCCCCCCCTGTCGTTGTTCAGCGTCTGTCATCCGATAGCGGAGTTGGCTCATCCGCCTCCGGCATGTCCCTGTCCGGATCTTCCCAGTCGTCAGGTCGCTGGTCGTCTGGCCGTGTCAGCGGATCATATCGACCGGGATCGTCAGGATTGGCCATCGGGTCATCAGTGCCTGGCTCCGGTCTGGATGGAACCGCGTCTTGCACCGGGTACTGGTGTTGTTGCTGGAAAGTCGAATCGTCGGACATACCCACCTCACCGCTCAAGGGTCCGGATTCTCCGGGCCGTACAAATTGGAAGTGGACCGAGTTGCAGCGTGCGTTCGAACAGACGAGTGGCTAGCCCTCGGCGCCGGTGGCCGGACCGGTTGCGTCCTTGGCGGCGCAGCACAGCAAGATGTCGGACACGCGCATGATCGGCAGCGGGTCGGTCTGGCGACGTTCTTTAAGCCATTGGCGGCTGCGTCCAATATCCAGTTGCAGATTCAACAACATCATCAGGCTTAGCAGTTCTTGGGAAATACGTCCCTGGCCGCATTCAGGGCAATGAAATTCCTGCCCAACGCCTGCGCAGAGTGTTCGTGCAAAAGGATTTTCACAGATCAAACAAGACATAGTCGGTCTCCACCCAATAAAAAGTAGAGAGCCGCGAGCGCTCAAAGGTGTTCATCGCGGCCGACGAACGGCCCTGCCCCCCTCAGCGGAGCAATGCCGAGAGCGTTAGCGCGCTGCCCAATGCAGCACCACTGGCAGTGTTGTCGAACATGCACCACGTCGCTTCGCTGTCGGTGGTGGCTGTTTGAAGAGTGATTGCCAGGCTTTGCAGCGTGAGCAGTTCGTAGGGGCTGAAGTAAGTTCGGGGCGATCCGTGCAGTCGCCAATACTTCAATCCCGGCCAGCCCCCCGGCAGCGCGTCATGGCTGATGCGTGATGGATCAACCGTGGCCCGGGTAATACGGTGATGGATCAACAGCCGCTCGGCATCGAGCCAGGATTCGTGCCGGGGTTCGGGCACTACGTGGCCGGCATACTGCTGTCTGCGTTCAATGAAAAAGCTGTCAGCTACTGAATGATCAAATGCCAATGAGGGCGGCAACTGCACGAGCAGGCAGTCCAATCGATCATTTAACCCTGAACACTGCGAGATAAACTCGATCAGCCCAACGGAACCTAAAGATTCAGCTCGCTCTCTATTGCAGGACCAGCAGACGGAGGAATTCACCATGATCGACCCAGCAACCGGCATGAGGGCGGGCGAGCGCTATAACGTCGAGTGCCTCGAACGCACGCCGCATTTTCCCGGCTTCTTCCTCGATGGAAAGTATTACCTCGGACCCGAGTTGCAGACGGCGGTCGGCTGGGTTGAAGGGCAGCAGTTTCTGTATGACCAACTCGATCCGACGGGCGAACCGGTGTATCCCGGGCGTGTCGCCGGCACTATTGAAAACCTGACATTGGTCCTCGCCGATGGCGCGCGCCTGAAACTGAACGAGATGGCATACGACGCCCCCAGATACCTGCCCACCGAAATGACTGATGACATTCTAAACACGTCCCCGTTGGCGCCCATCAGGCCCATCCGACCTTCGCCGCTGCTGGTCATCGGCGCCGCACTGTTGATTGGCGGTTGCCTGCTCGCGATTAATCGTCTGGGCCATCGCCGGCCCGTGCGCTAGGTTCGCGGGCAATCATGGCGATTGCCCGCGACCTCGCTTTATAGATACCAGCGATATTCCCGGGCACTGATTTCCTGCATGAACGCCAGGTGATCCTGACGTTTGTTCTCGCAATAAACGTCCACAAACTCCGCTCCCAGCCCTTCACGCAATTGCGGCTGATGCTGCATTGCGCGCACGGCTTCGAGCATTTCCTTAGGAAAGTCGACGCCACTGTTGCGGTCTTCGTTCAGCGGCAGAATCGGTTCCTTGCCGGACTCCAGCCCATGTTCCAATCCGACCAGAATCGCCGCCAATACCAAATAGGGGTTGGCATCGGCACCGGCCAGGCGATGTTCGATGCGCAAGTTCTTCGAGTCCGATTCCGGAATGCGCAGGCACGCATCGCGGTCTTCAAACCCCCAGCTCGCTTGGGTGGCGATGTTGGTCGTGCCGCCCAGGCGTCGATAAGCGTTCTGGTTCGGGGCGAAAACCGGCATGCAATGCGGCAGCAATTGGAGGCAACCCGCCACTGCGTGACGTAACGATTGCTGCTGGTTGGCCGCCAGAATGTTATTCCCGGCCGTATCGTAAAGGCTGACATGCACATGCATGCCGCTGCCCGGATGCTGCAAGTAAGGCTTGGCCATGAAACTCGCACGGTAACCGTGCTTGAGCGCCACGCCACGGCTGCTGCGACAGAACAGCGCTGCCCAGTCGGCGGCACGCAAGCCATCGTCCAGGTGGCCGAAATTGATTTCGAACTGACCCGGTCCGAGTTCAGCCGTGATCACCGTGCTGTCGATGCCCTGGGCCCGCGAGGCTTCGACCATGTCATCAAGTACCGGCGCAAAGCGCGACAGTCGTTCGATGTGCATGTTGGGTTGATCGTCGGCATCGTCCGTCAGGTCATCGCGGGGAAATTGCGGCAGCCCGTCGCGCAGCTTTTTATCGAACAGGTAGAACTCCAGCTCGAACGCCACCACCGGATGAATGCCTTTGCCGGCAAGCCTGTCCAGGACCTGCGCCAGCACTTGGCGCGGTTCGAACACGATGGGTTTTGCGGTGCCGTCCGAGGTGATCAGCATTTGCCCCAGCGGTTGCGCTTCCCAGGTCACTGGCTTGAGCGTACCCGGTACCAGCCGACGCACGGCGTCCGGGTCGCCATCGTTGAAGCAGTAGTCGCCAATCTTGAACAACCCGCCTTGCACGCCCAGCAGCACGCAGTTCTGCGGCAGTTTCAGCGCACTGCCGGCCGCGACCTTTTCCAGCATGTCCACCGGGTAGCGCTTGCCGTAGAAATGCCCGGGGATATCGAGGGAAATCAGGTCGACATAACGCACGTCAGGGTAGCGTTGGCGAAAAGCACGCACCTCGGCCAGCAGGTCAGAGCAGGTAGCATCCATCATTGTGGGTCCTTGTCTTGTTATCAGGTGTAAACCCAGAGCACTCGCGTGAGTTGTCCGGTGAGGTTGCCGTAGCGGCAACGGGTATGGCTGTCGAACTGGAAACTGTCGCCAGCCACCAAAGTCACAGGTTCTTCGTCGTCGCCCAGCCACAGCGTCAACTCGCCTTCGAGCACATAGCCGCCCTGCTCCGAGCTGTCACTCATGTGCCGGTCGCCGCTGCTGGCACCCGCTTCCAGATGACTTTCGAGCATGGAAAATGACGCGCGCATTTTTGGCGAAACCAGAATGTCGGTAATGCCGTTGGCGTAGTACAGCGTGCGGCGTTCATCGGGCCGTGTGACCCATGGCAACTCCTTGGGTTTTGGCAGGCTGTAGAAGTACGTGGTCGGTACGCCCAGGGTTTCGCTGATCGCCGTCAAGTCGGCCACGGTGGGCCGTGACAGGCCGCGTTCGACCTGCGAAAGAAAGCCGACGGAGCGGCCGATTTTGTCGGCCAGTTCCTTCAAGGTGTATTTCTTGTGCTTGCGCAAATCGTGAATCAGGATCGCCAGCGCAGCGATTTCTTCTTGCTTGTTCATGCCTGGAATTCCGTTAGATGACTCATCAGATACTGTCGCGCAGTCGATACCAGGCTTTGCCGATGGCTTCCAGTGGCGCGGCGAGGTATTTGCCGCCGGGAAAGCTGCCGTTGTCCAGGCCCTGATACAAGGACAATTCATCGTCCTGGCCCAGAATGGCGTCGGACACCGCACGGGCCGCGGCCAGTGTCGGCAGCACGCCATGCCCGGAATAACCTTGCATCCAATAGCGATCACCGGAGCGGCCAACGTCGGGCGTTCGTTTAAGCGTCAGGTCGATGTGCCCGCCCCAGGCGAACTCCAGTTCCACACCTTTGAGCTGCGGGAACACCCGTTCCAGGAACGGTCGTGTGGCACCGGCGATGTCCTTGGGCATGCCGCCCAGATAGGTGCAGCCGCCGCCGAACAGCAGGCGGTTGTCGGGTGTGCGACGGAAATAGTCGAGGACAAACTGGTTGTCGGTGACGCAGACATTACTCGGCAGCAGCGCAGTGGCTTGCTCCGGCGTCAGGGGCGCGGTCGCCACTTGATACGTCCCGACAGGCAATACGCAACTGGCCAGTTGTGGGTCGAGCCGATCGAGATAGGCGTTGCAGGCCAGCACCAGAACGTCGGCGCGAATCGCCCCGCGCTCAGTGTTCACCACGAAGCGGCCACCCTCCTCGCGATAACTCAACGCTTTGCTTTGCTCATGGATACGGCCACCCGCGCGTTCGATGGCGGCGGCCAGGCCGATGGCCAGTTTCAGAGGGTTCAAATGAGCGCCCTCTGGGTCGTACAACCCTGCCTGATAGCGCTCGCTGGCGATCCATTCCGGCAACTGTTCACGGCTGATGAGCTGCAAACCGTGGTGCCCCCACTTGTGACTGGCCTCGCGCTGCCACTCGGTCAGCAGGCCGATACGTCGTGGCAACACGGAGGTCCACACATGGCCGGCGCGATAATCACAATCGAAGCCGTGGCGAGCTGGCAATTCACGCAGTTCCTGCGCCGCCCAGCGCATGCCGTCCCACAACCGCCGTGCACGCTCATAACCCAGCGCGGCTTCCAGCGGTGGCATGTCACACGACCAGCCGAGGATGGCCTGTCCACCGTTTCGACCCGAGGCGGCCCACGCCACGCGACTGGCTTCCAGCAGTGTCACGCGTTTGCCGGCCAGCGCCAGGCGCAACGCGGTGTGCAGGCCACTGAAACCGGCGCCGATGATCAGGATGTCGGTGTCGTGTTCACCGGCGAGTGCGGGCCGAGTGGTCAGGCGATCCGCGCAGCTGTGGGCGTAGTAGCTGGCGACATGCTGCGTGGACTGCTGGAACATACAAGCCTCATGAAATTATGTTTTTATAATTTCATGAAAAACTACAGGATTAATTTCATATGGGCAACCAGCGTAATTTTTCTATGCCTGGGCTGACGCCATCGCGAGCAAGCTCGCTCCCACAGTAGATCTCCATCAGACGCAGATTTTGTGCGCGACCAAGATCACCTGTGGGAGCGAGCTTGCTCGCGATGAGGCCAGCCCAGACCACCCAAAATCCCGACGTGTCTCAGGCATTGGGCGACTTATGCCACGGATACCCCTTCGCACTCTGCTCAAAGGCGTAATCAAACAACCGCTTCATGTACTCCCCATCGAACTGGCGATTGCGCAGGTGAAGAAAATCCGCCCCGATGTACGCCAGATTGAAATCCGCCCCGTCCTGCTGTGCGATTCGGTAGATCCGCTCCAGGTCGCTGATACCTTGCATCTGAATCAATGCGCTGATGGCGCGACCACCAATGCTCAACGTGCGGCGTTTGGTCCCCGACCACTGCGGTTCCATCTTGCCGTTACGAATCACATAAAAATGCCGATCACGGCGCAAACGCGCGCCGGTCACGCTGTTCAGTGCCATGACGGTGCCTGGCGGATAAAGGAAGACCTGTGTAATGACACCGCCGTCGACGTGCATCTCCTGAAACGGTTGGCCGTTCACTTCCACGTCGATCATGACTGGAGAAACGGCGCCGGGAATACTCATCGACGCGATCAGGATCCGCCGGAACAAGTCGAGCGCTCCTGGTGCGCCGCTGGCAGCAATGGCGCCCATGTTCCAGGTCACGGGCCGCCCCGCATCGAGGTCGGTGGTGCCGATCATCAGCAAGCGTCCGTTGGCGTATTGCGCGGCAATCGCCGCCAGTATGTCCGCAGAAATGCACTGCGCGACGAGCCGCGCCAATGGCTTGCTGTCCGCAATGCCGTCGCTGGCAAGCCGGGTCAGCACACTGCGTGAATGGAAGACGTCTTTGGGGCCGATGGCACTGCAAATGCGCAGGATGATGTCGTCGTACTGAGGCCCCAGGTACGCGAACGGGGCCACCAGGGCCCCGGCGCTGATGCCCGTGACGACTTTGAAAGGTGGACGCGAACCATGCAACGTCCATCCCGCGATAATCCCCGCCGCAAAGGTGCCGGCATCACCACCGCCGGAAATCGCCAGCATGTTGGCCAGTGGCAAGGTGTCATTCGGCTCCCCTGCCCTGGCCAGCGCTTCGGCCTCACGCAGGTTGGACTGGTGCACATCCCGAATCAGCGGCGCGAGGTCCCGGTCCAGCCAGTAACGCGCCTCGGGAATGCCGGGGACGACCGCCAGTTCCGTCAAGGTCGGCGGCACGGCATCCCGGCGTTGCAGGCACGCCTGGCGCAACATGTTCCACGTTGACGCACCGGGTCCGGGCTGGAATGGTTTCAACACACCTCCTCATGACCTGAGGACGTCAGACACCCTCCGGTCGATCCTTAACCCACTGCCAGAATAATTGGTAACCCACCGCCAGCACCACCGGCCCGATGAACAGCCCGAGGATGCCGCTGGTGACCATGCCGCCCAACGCGCCAATCAACACGACCGGCATCGGCACATCCACACCGCGCCCCAGCAACAGTGGTTTGAGGACGTTGTCCACCAGGCCCGCAACGAACACAAAGACCGAGAAGATAATGGTCCTCGTGTTGGGCCCTTCGGTGGCCATGACATAGGCGATCACTGGCAGCGTAATGAGCGTGGCCGGCAACTGCATGATGCCCAGCAGCAATACGCCGATGGCCAGCAGACCGGCACCGGGGATGCCTTTGAGCACAAAGCCGATCCCCACCAGCATCATCTGGATAAACGCGATACCGACCACACCGAGTGCAACGGCACGGATGGTCGCCGTGCAGAGCTCGGCGATCTGCGCCCCCTTGTCCGGACCGCTGATGCGTGACGCGATATCCACCGCACAACGGCCGCCGGCTTCGCCATGGGCCATGAAAATACCGGCGATGATCAAGGCAACAATGAACATCAGCAAACCTGCCCCGACGCCCGCGATTTTGGCCAACACGCCCAGCGTGACGCCTTTTATTTGCGGCAGGTATTTCACCATCAGGTCGGGAAGATCGGTTGAGGCCTGCAGCCATATCGCCGAGATCGATTTACCCACCAGCGGCCAGGTTGCGATCGTATCCGGTGGCGGCGGGATATGGAAACTGCCCTCCTTCACCAGGTCGACGACCTTGGCCACCGACTCCGCAATCGAGGTCCCCAACAGATAGACCGGCACCACCAGAATCGCGATGGAAATCACCACAATTACGGTTGCAGCACGCCCCTCGCTACGCCCCATCGAGCCCATGAGTCGCAGTTGCAACGGATAGAGGGTGATTGCGAGGATGACCGACCACAGCATCAGGTCGCGAAACGGACGGAAAATCTCGAAGCAGAACAGTACCAAAACGACAATCAACCCGGCACGAATCAGGACATCGAGCATGCTGCGGGTCAGCGATTTCTCGGACAGTGGTAAGGGCACCATGGATGCCTCCTTGCTGATAGCTGCAAAGAACAGTTGGGGAACGGTTAGGGCAGCATAGACGCTGATTTCACCGTGCGACATCCACAATGTGCTCTGTATCGCTGCGCTGCGAAAAAAACCGCAAAAACAGCACATGGACTCAATATCCGCTGCTCAAACCACGCAACCATGGCCCCCTCACTCACCCCGTAAGGACCTCATCATGGCCATTGCGAAAGCAGTTCCCGGCAAAACCCTGCTGACCCCCTCCGACCACACCCTGATCATGATTGACCACCAATCGCAGATGTCCTTTGCGACCAAGTCAATCGACGCCGTGACCTTGCGCAACAACGCCGCGCTCGTGGCCAAGGCGGCTCGTGGGTTCAAGGTCTCGACCCTCCTTACCACTGTGGCCGAGAAGAGCTTTTCCGGGCCGATTTTTGATGAAATCAAATCGGTGTTCCCGGATCACAACGTGATCGACCGCACCAGCATGAACACCTGGGAAGACGAGCGCATCGCCGTTGAAGTCAACAAGTTCGGCAAGCAGAAAATCGTCTTGGCCGGTCTCTGGACCTCGGTGTGTATTGTCGGCCCGGCGCTGTCGGCCATCGACCAGGGTTTCGAGGTGTACGTAATCGCCGACGCCTGTGGCGACGTCACCACCGAAGCCCACGAAATGGCTATGCAGCGCATGATCCAGATCGGCGCTCGCCCGATGACGTCCCTGCAATACCTGCTGGAACTGCAGCGTGACTGGGCGCGCAGCGAAACCTATGACGAAACCGTCAAAACCTCGATCGCCAACGGCGGTGCCTACGGTCTGGGCCTGATCTATGCCAAGAGCATGTTCGGTGCCTCGGAAGCCCATTAAGCAACAACCAGCGACTCCGTAATCGCGGAGTCGCTGCCCGGTGGTGATTGATCGATGACGTTTTCCAAGCGCAAATCCGGTCTGCCTTTCTGGTTATCGGTGATAGTCGCCAGCACGACCGCAACGGCGCACGCGGATGAAGCGATGCAAACCGGGCAAGGGTTCCTCGACGGTGCGACGCTGAATGTGCTCAGCCGCAACTTCTACCTCAACAGTGATTACCGGTCCCCTTCAGCTTCCGGCAAAAGCTACAAGGCGGAATGGGCGCAAGGCTTCATTGGCGCTTTCGAGTCTGGATTCACCCCCGGCCTCCTCGGATTTGGCCTCGATAGCCACGCCTTTTTGGGCGTTAAGCTTGACAGTGGCAAGGGTCGTTCCGGCACCGGATTGCTGCCGGTGGACAGTGACGGCCGCAGTGAGAACAACTATTCCAGCGCTGGCGGCGCGCTGAAAATCAAGGCGTCTAAAACCACCGTGGCGTACGGCGAAATGATGGTTGAAACGCCGGTGTTCGATACTGCCGACAAACGCCTGCAACCGGAATACGCCACCGGTTTCCTGCTCAACAGCCGCGAAATCGATGGCATCAATGTGCAGGCCGGTCACTTCACGGCGTTCAAGAATCAGGACAGTTCATCGAGCAAGGGCAATTTTTCCGGTTACGGGGCCAACACCGATGCTGGCGGCATTTCGTTTGTCGGCGCCGACCTGTTCACCCAAAGCCCAGTCGGCGGCGCGCTCTATGCGTCAACGCTGACCGACACCTGGCACCAGTACTACGGCAATCTTCACCTCAAGCAGCCCGGTGTCTTCGTCGACGCCAATCTCTACCATACGCGGGACACGGGTGAGGCATTGGCCGGCGCCATCGACAACACTGCGTTCAGCCTGTCCGGCAAATACACGGTCAATGCCCACGGCTTCACCCTGGCCTATCAGAAAGTCAACGGTGACACCCCCTTCGATTTCGTCGGTGGCGACTCCATCTACCTGGCCAACTCGATCAAGTACGCGGACTTCAACGGCGCCCACGAACAATCCTGGCAAGTGCGCTACGACCTCGACCTGAGCACCTTCGGCGTCCCCGGCCTGGCCTTCATGACGCGTTACGTCAAAGGCACGCAGATCGACGGAACCCATGCGCCCCAGGGTGGCGCCTACAACCCCTTCGATGAGGCGACCGGCACCTTCGTACCGCAACAAGGCGACGGCGGACGGCATTGGGAGCGCGACATCGATTTGCGTTACATCGTGCAATCAGGAGCGGCCAAGGATTTGTCGCTGCAACTGTCCCATGTGTCGCACCGCGCCAACGCGGCGCAGGCAGGCGATGACATCGACCGGGTGTATGTGGTGATCCAGTACCCGTTGAACTTCGGGCCTTTTTGATCGGGAAGTTGGCGGAAGTACGAAACGCGAAACTTCAACGCAGTTTCAGTGGGTCGACCATCTCGGCCGCGATCGCCATGCCCACCAGGTCCGGCAAGGTAGTGGCTTGCATGCGTTTCATCACACGCGAGCGGTACAGGTCGACGGTTTTTGCGCTGACGCCCAGTTGCTCCGCTATTTCCCGGGTGGTGTAACCCTGTACCAGCGGCAGCAAGACATCGCGCTCACGTGGGGTCAGCGTCAGCAACCGCGCCTGCAACGCATCGTGCCCCTGGCTGCCGGAGCGGTTGGCCGCGCAGTTGCTGAGCGCCTGTTGGACGCTGTCCAGCAGCAACTGCTCGTTGTAGGGTTTCTCGATGAAGTCATGGGCGCCGGCCTTGAAAGCGCGAACCACGATCGGCACATCGGCGTGCCCGCTGACAAAGATGATCGGCAGATTCAGTTCACGCGCGCGCATTTCCTCCTGCACGTTCAGCCCGCCCATGCCGGGCATGCGAACATCGAGCAGCACGCAGGCATCGAGCGTGGCATCACAAGCATTGAGAAACGCCACACCACTGGTAAACGGCAAGGCCTTGAGCCCGACCGATTCCAACAACCAGACGGTTGAATCAAGCATGCCCTGGTCATCGTCGACCACATACACCACGTGCTCCGTCACACCTGCCATTACGTTATTCCTGTTGTTGTTTTGTTGGGCCGGCCAGCGGCAGACGGCAGCACATCAGCAGCCCGACCGGTTGGCGCAGGGCCTGTAATTCGCCACCGAAACCTTCGATGATGCTGCGGCTCATGGACAAACCAAGCCCCAGGCCATCAGCCTTGCTGGTATAGAACGGGGTAAATATCTGCTCCAGCTCCGGCTCGCTGACACCCGGTCCCTGGTCTTGCACACTGATTTCCACGGTTGCACTAGCACCCTGCCCCGCGGCCATCACAATCAGTGACGGTTGCCCCGGATGTTGTTCGCGGTTGGCGTCAATGGCATTGCGCAACAGATTGAGCAGCACCTGCTCCAGCAACACCCGGTCGGCATAAACGGGCGGCAGATTATCCGGCAGACAATCCTCGATTGTCACTTGGCAATTGCTCGCCTCCCAAGCACACAAACGCACGGCCTCGCGGGCGACGTCGGTGAAATTCAGGGCTTGCATGCGGCGTTGGCCCTTGCGCAGAAACGCCCGTAGACGGCTGATCACTTGCGAGGCATGGGTGGCATGCTGGGTTATGCGCTGCAGCCCCTGTGCCACTCGTTCGGCGGCCTGAGGATTGGAATCCAGAGTCTGTAAATAGCGCTGGCTGGCATTCGCATAATTGACCACCGCGGCCAATGGCTGGTTGATTTCGTGGGCAATGCCCGAGGCCAGTTCACCCAGTGTTACCAAACGCGCGGTGTGCGCCAGTTCGTCTTGATGACGACGCTGTTGCACCTCACGCAATTCGCGTTCGGTCATGTCCCGCGCCACCAACGAGTAGTAGCGCTCACCGCCTGCAGATCGGTGCGCCAACAGCACCAGCGACACTGGCACTGACATGCCGCCACCGAGGGGTTGCAAGCGTGCATCGGTGCTCCAGACTCCATCACGTTCGGCGCTGCTCCAGCCATCACGCTGCAGACGTATCAGGTCCGCGCTCGCGAACAGTTCGGCAAGCGCTGGCATCGCCTGTTGCTCCTCGATTCCGAGGATGCGGCGCGCCGCCGGGTTAAGGTAGGTCACTTGCCCTTCAGGGGCGATGAACAACACCGGGTCGATGTTGGCCTCGACGACTTCGGCCAGGCGTCGCTTGTTCTCTTCCGCCTGCACCCGCGCCGTAATGTCCCGAGACACGCTGACCACTTCGACCACCGCACCGGTGTAGGTTTCACGAATCGCCCGGCTCGCGGTTTCGAACCACAGGTAATGCCCGTCTCGATGGCGAATGCGATAGGTCATCGTGTGATAACCGTCCTGCTCCAGGGCATCCCGTGCGCGCTGCACCAGGCTGGCCAGGTCCTGACCATGGAACAGGCCTTGGGCCATTTGCCCGCGCAACTCTTCCGGCCAGTAGCCGAGCAAGGTCCAGGACGCGGGCGAAGCATCCAGAAAGCGCCCGTCTGGAGTGTGCCGGGAAATCAGGTCAGTGGTGTTTTCGATGATCAACCGGTACAGCCGGCGTGCCGTGGCCGCTTCACGTTCGGCCAACACCTGGAGGGTGGCGTCGCGGCAACGGGCGAGCACGCGGTTGTCCTGAGGATCGGGGATAAACGTCCAGATCAGAATCTGTGTTTCGAACTGCGCCTCAACCCCTTCGATGGCACGCTTCTGGTCCAGGCAGGCGCGCACCAGCACGCGGTGATTGACCGGCAAAAAGCCCAGCACATCAGTCAGCGGTTTTTCGGCGAGCAGTGCCAGCAGCGCTCCGTTGAACTCCAGCGGCCGGCCCTGCGCGTCGAGCAACAGACTCGGTTGCGGATCGTGACCCAACAGCGGCGAGCCGCGCAGCATACCGTTGACGCTACTCAGCAAGGTCGTCAGCAAATCCTGGACCCAACCCAGCCAACCAAGGCTCACGCCGTCGCACACCTCCACCAGCAACAACCCCGGCAGTCCCGATTGCAAGGCCAGATCAAACACCTGGCCATGGCTGATTGCGGCCCGACGCAATCGACCGGACAACCAGCAATCGAGTTGCCGCACTTGCGCCAGATCGAGTCGCCCCGCTTCGACCAGCCGATCAAACAACAACTGATCGCTGGCCAGCGAAGGGTCGCCCAGCCCCGGTGGAAAGTGCTGGGCAGCACCCTCATGGCTGTAAATCCGGGCATTGGGTTGCCAACTCAAATAAACCGCGCGGCGCACCTCGGGACATTCCTGCAAGGCACGGCACAACGCATCAGCCCGGGCGGCCAGAGACACACCCTCGCGCTGCAGGCGCAACCAGCTGTGCAATCGAACGGGAGTCAGGGTCATCACAGGTCCGCTTCGTTGGGGAAGCCAAGGATATACCGGCCTTGGCGGTAAGACTGTATTGATTTAGAACGGCTGGAATCAAATATAGTACATATCCTATATGACGTAGGTTGTACTTCCATATCTGTAGCTGAATGTTATATAAAGCAGATCGGACATAAAAGATGCCCTCAGCGGCGACGCTGCAAGGACATCTATAGAGCTAACAATCAGCCACCGAGTACCCGCACATGTCGATCTATGAACAAGGGCTAGGCCCTGCGGCTGTCAACCATATTGCCTTGTCTCCGCTCAGCTTCATCGAGCGCACCGCCAGCGTTTATCCGGACTACCCCGCCGTCATCCATGGCTCTATCCGCCGCACCTGGGCGCAGACCTACACCCGCTGCCGCCGCCTGGCCTCGGCATTGGCCGGTCGCGGCATCGGCAAGAACGACACGGTGGCGGTGATGCTGCCCAACATTCCCGAGATGCTTGAAGTGCACTTCGGCGTGCCGATGATTGGCGCGGTGCTCAACCCGCTCAACGTGCGTCTGGATGCCGAAGCCATCGCCTTCATGCTGCAGCATGGCGAAGCCAAGGTGCTGATTACCGACCGCGAGTTCCATGATGTGATTCACGCGGCGATTGGGATGCTGGATCACCCGCCGCTGGTCATCGACGTCAATGATCCGGAATACGGCGAAGGCAAGGCGGTCAGCGATCTGGATTATGAAGCGCTGTTGGCCGAAGGCGATCCAGCCTTTGCCTGGCAGTGGCCGGCGAACGAATGGCAAGCCATCTCGCTGAACTACACCTCAGGCACCACCGGTAACCCCAAAGGCGTGGTTTACCACCATCGCGGTGCTTATCTGAACTCGTTGGGCAACCAGATGACCTGGGCCATGGGCAATCATCCTGTGTACCTCTGGACCCTGCCGATGTTCCATTGCAACGGTTGGTGCTACCCATGGATTATTACCGCCATGGCCGGTGTGCATGTGTTCCTGCGCCGTGTTGATCCACAGAAAATCCTCACGCTGATCCGCGAGCATCAAGTCACCCATCTGTGCGCTGCGCCGATCGTGCTCAACGCCTTGGTCAACATGCCGGAGTCGGCTAAAGCCGCGATTGATCACCCGGTCAACGCGATGGTCGCCGGTGCCGCGCCACCGGCCAAAGTAATCGGTGCCGTGGAAGAAATGGGCATCAAGGTCACCCACGTGTATGGCCTGACCGAAACCTATGGTCCGGTGACGCTCTGCGCCTGGCATGCCGAATGGGATGAGTTGCCGCTGGACGAACGGGCGCAAATCAAATCCCGTCAGGGCGTGCGTTATCCGACGCTCGAAGGCGTGATGGTCGGCGACTCGAAGACGCTGGAGCCGACCCCGCGAGATGGTCAGACCATCGGTGAGATCTTCATGCGCGGCAACACCGTGATGAAGGGTTACCTGAAGAACCCGACCGCCACGGCCGAAGCGTTCGAAGGCGGCTGGTTCCACACCGGCGACCTGGCGGTGTGTCATCCGAACGGGTATGTCGAGATCAAGGACCGACTCAAGGACATCATCATTTCCGGCGGCGAGAACATTTCCACCATCGAACTGGAAGGTGTGCTCTATCGCCATCCAGCCGTCATGGAAGCGGCCGTTGTCGCCCGTCCCGATGAGAAGTGGGGCGAAACGCCCTGCGCCTTTATCACGTTGAAGGCTGATCACCAGGACGTTCGCGAGGCCGACATCATCAGTTTCTGCCGCGAGCATCTGGCCGGTTTCAAAGTGCCGCGCACGGTGGTTTTCACCCTGCTGCCGAAGACTTCAACCGGCAAGATCCAGAAGTACGTGCTGCGCGACAGGGCCAAGGCGCTCTAACCGAATCGACGTTGTACCCGTCAAGCGGCCGGTGTATTTACCGGCCGCTTCGGGCTCGTGCGGGCCGGATTCGGCGCTGCCCTGCCCTTAAATGCCAAAAGCATCGATAACAATAACAAGGTGGAGCCACCCATGATCGACATCCATTCAACCGATACCCAACGCTGCGAACGCATTCGGTCCAATCCGAAATTCCTTCAATTGGTGAGCAGCCGTTCGCGCCTGGCCTGGTCGCTGAGTGCTGCGGTGCTGGGCACTTACTACGCGTTCATGCTGGTGGTGGCGTTTGCCCCGCAGTGGCTGCATGCGCCGCTCGCCGAGCATCGGATGTTGACCCTGGGCATGCCGGTTGGCGCGGCGATCATCATTTTTTCCTGGCTACTGACCGGTTGGTACGTCTACAGCGCCAACACGCGTTTCGATGCACTGGGTGCCGCCATTCTCGAGGAGAGCAAGTAATGACTCTTCTGCGTAAACTTCTCCTTGCCGCTGCCGGGCTATTGCCGGCCTCCGTCGTGCTGGCTGCACCCGCGCTGGGTGCGGTGGAAAAACAACCCCTCAACCTGCATGCGATCGGCATGTTCTTCGTCTTCGTGCTGGGCACGCTGGCCATCACCTGGTGGGCCGCGCGACAAACCAAATCCACCTCTGACTTCTACACCGCAGGCGGTGGCATTACCGGGTTCCAGAACGGTCTGGCGATTGCCGGCGACTACATGTCCGCCGCCACGCTGCTGGGGCTGTCCAGCCTGGTGTTCGCCAAGGGCTACGACGGCTTCATCTATACCATCGGTTTCTTCGTCGGCTGGCCGATCATCACCTTCCTGATGGCCGAGCGCTTGCGCAATCTGGGGCGCTACACCTTTGCCGACATCGTGTCCTATCGACTGGACCAGAACAAAGTGCGGATCTTCGCCGCGTTTGGTTCGTTGACGGTGGTGTGCTGCTACCTGATTGTGCAGATGGTCGGTGCCGGTCAGTTGATCAAATTGCTGTTCGGCCTCGACTACCCGGTTGCCGTGGTGATCGTCGGCGCGTTGATGCTGGTGTACGTGATTTTCGGCGGCATGATCGCCACCACCTGGGTGCAGATCATCAAGGCAGTGTTGCTGCTTGCCGGCGGCACGACCCTGGCGTTCATGGCCATGTCGCAATTCGGCTTCAGCTACGAAACCCTGGCCACCAAAGCCGTCGAAGCCCACGCCAGCGGCTGGAACATCATGGGCCCTGGCTCAATGCTCGCCGACCCGATCAACACGGCTTCGATGTCGCTGGGCCTGGTGTTCGGGATTGCCGGTCTGCCGCACATCCTGATGCGTTTCTTCACCGTGCCTAACGCCAAGGAAGCGCGTAAGTCGGTGTTCTACGCCACCGGTTTCATCGGCTTCTTCTTCCTTGTTGTCTGCACCCTGGGTTTTGCCGCGATGGTCATCATCGGCACTGACCCGCAGTACTACGTCAATGGTGAAGTCGGCGGCGCCTTGATTGGCGGCGGCAACATGGTCGCCATGCACCTGGCCAAAGCCGTGGGCGGCAACCTGTTCTTCGGTTTCCTCTCGGCCGTGGCCTTCGCCACTATTCTGGCGGTGGTCTCAGGTCTGGCCCTGGCCGGTGCTTCGGCGATATCTCACGATCTCTATGCCACGGTGTTCAAGAAAGGCAAAGCCAGCCAGAAACAGGAAATGCGCGTGACCCGCATGGCCACTGTCGGCCTGGGCATCATCGCAATTCTGCTGGGCATTCTGTTCGAGAAGATGAACGTCGCGTTCCTGGTGGGCCTGACCTTCGGCATCGCTGCGTCGACCAACTTCCCGGTGCTGATCATGGCCATGTACTGGAAAGGCCTGACCACCAAAGGCGCAATCACCGGCGGTTTCGCCGGCCTGATCTGTGCGCTGGTGTTGGTGATCCTGTCGCCAGCCGTCTGGGTCACCGTGCTCGGCCATGCTCACGCGATCTTCCCGTACGACCACCCGGCGCTGTTCTCCATGCCGCTGGCGTTCTTCGTGATCGTCGTGGTGTCGAAACTCGACCGCAGCGTGCGCGCCGACAAGGAACGCGACGCTTACGCCGACCAATTCGTTCGCGCCCAGACCGGCCTCGGTGCCGCCAGCGCTTCCGCTCATTGATAGAAAGGGCACGGCCTGCTCTAGCGGCGCCGTGCCCATCGCACAACCTTTTGAGGTTCACGCTATGCCCGAATTCAACGCCCCGCTGCGCGACATGCGCTTTGTCTTGCATGAAGTATTCGACGCCCCGGCCCTGTGGGCACGCCTGCCAGCCCTGGCTGACAGTGTCGACGCCGCCACCGCTGACGCGATTCTTGAGGAGGCGGCCAAAGTCACCTCGCACCTGATTGCGCCATTGAATCGCAGCGGCGACGAGGAAGGCGCCCAGTGGGTCGATGGCCAGGTCAGCACGCCAATCGGTTTCAAACAGGCTTATGCCACCTACATCGAAGGCGGCTGGGTGGGTCTTTCCGGTAGCGCCGATTTCGGCGGCATGGGCATGCCGAAGATGCTCGCCGTGCAGTTCGAAGAAATGCTCTATGGCGCCAACTCAAGCTTTGCACTCTATTCAGCGTTGAGTTCCGGTGCCTGCCTGGCGCTGGATGCCCACGCCAGCGACACCTTGAAAAAGCTCTACCTGCCGCCGATGTACGAAGGCCGCTGGGCCGGTTCCATGTGCCTGACCGAAGCCCACGCCGGCACCGATCTGGGGATCATCCGCACCCGCGCCGAACCTCAGGCCGACGGCAGCTTCAGCATCACCGGCAGCAAGATCTTTATCACCGGTGGCGATCAGGACCTGACCGAAAACATTGTCCATCTGGTGCTGGCCAAATTGCCGGACGCACCGGCGGGGCCGAAAGGCATCTCGCTGTTCGTCGTGCCCAAAGTGCTGGTCAATGCCGACGGTTCCCTCGGCGATGCCAACGCCGTAAGTTGCGGTTCGATCGAACACAAGATGGGTATCAAGGCTTCGGCCACCTGCGTGATGAACTTCGACGGCGCCAGCGGTTGGCTGGTCGGTGAAGCCAACAAAGGCCTGGCGGCGATGTTCACCATGATGAACTACGAGCGCTTGTCCATCGGCATTCAAGGCATTGGCTGCGCCGAAGCGTCCTATCAGAGCGCTGTCACCTATGCACGCGAACGTGTGCAGAGCCGCGCGCCGACGGGTGCCATTGCTGCAGACAAAGTGGCCGACCCGATCATCGTTCACCCCGACGTGCGCCGCATGCTGCTGAGCATGAAAGCCATGACTGAAGGTGGCCGTGCGTTTGCCAGCTATGTCGGGCAGCAACTGGACCTGGCGAAGTTTTCCGATGACGCCAAGGAACGCGACAGCGCGCAAACCCTGGTTGCGCTGCTCACTCCGGTGGCCAAGGCGTTCTTCACCGACACCGGCCTCGAAAGCTGCATTAACGGCCAGCAAGTGTTCGGCGGCCATGGCTACATCCGCGAATGGGGCCAGGAACAATTGGTCCGTGACGTGCGCATCGCGCAGATCTACGAAGGCACCAACGGCATTCAGGCCCTGGACCTGCTCGGACGCAAAGTGCTCGCCGACAAAGGCTTCGCGCTGCGCCAGTTCACCAGTGAGATTCGTCATTTCGCCGATCAGCCTGATGCGCCCTACTGCGCTCAACTGCTCGATGCCGTGCAGCGTCTGGAAGACCTGAGCGACTGGCTACAGGATCAGGCCGCGACCAACCGCAACGAAGTCGGCGCCGCTTCGGTGGAGTATTTGCACCTGTTCGGTTACGTCGCCTACGCCTGGCTTTGGGCGCGCATGGCACAGGTTGCCAAGCAAAAGCTGCCCGAAGACGAAGGGTTTTATGGCGCGAAAATCGCCACCGCCGACTTCTATATCCATCGCCTGCTGCCACGCATTTTGAGTCTGGAGCAATCCATTCGCGCGGGCAGTGCCTCCTTGTTTGGCCTTTGCGCCGAACAGTTCTAACGATTGAACCGCACGCGGCGCCACGCTCCTCTCTTTTGGCGTTCGCGTTTTTTATTGATAAGCCCTCGCCCACCTGGCGAGGGCCGCGGGACCTGTCTTTCCATAATAAAAATAAAGGGGCTTCACCATGGACCGCAACACCCGCATCCTCGCTACCCGACTGTTGCTATCCGGCGGCGTCATCAGCCTCTCGGCCCCCGCCGCTGCTGACTTTGTCAAAGACAGCAAGGCCAGCCTTGAGCTGCGCAACTTCTATTTCAACCGTGACTATCGCCAGGACAACGCTGCGCAATCCAAACAAGAGGAATGGGCACAGGGTTTCCTGCTGCGCTATGAATCGGGATTCACCGAAGGGTTGATTGGCGTGGGATTCGATGCGATCGGACTGGTCGGCGTCAAGCTCGATTCCAGCCCTGATCGGGCAGGCTCCGGCCTGCTAAAACGCCACCGCGACACGAGCCAAGGTGCGCAGGACGAGTATGGCGAACTGGGGCTGACCGCCAAAGTGCGCGCCTCAAAAAGTACGCTGAAACTCGGTACGTTGCTGCCGAAACTGCCGACGGTACTGGCCAACGATTCACGGCTGTTGCCACAAACCTTCAAGGGCGGTCAGTTGACCTCGCTGGAACTCGAAGGCTTGACCGTGGATGCCGGGCGACTGACGCAGGTCAATCAGCGCGACTCCTCGAACTACGAGGACATGGGCATCACCCGCACTGGCGCCAAGGGCATCACCACACGTCATGTCGATAGCGACAGCTTCGATTTCGCCAGCCTGAACTACAAATGGACCAGCAACCTCGCCACCGGCTACAGCTACGGTCACCTCGACAACTTCTACAGCCAGCACCTGGTCAACCTGACCTACGTGTTGCCGGTCACAACCGGCCAGTCGCTGAAGACGGATCTGCGCTTCGCCCGCTCCACGGACGATGGTGGCAGTAATGTCGATAACAATGCCATTGGCGCGATGTTCACCTACAACCTTGGCGGGCATGCGTTGGGCCTGGGCTATCAAGGCATGAGCGGCGATACCGGCTACGCCTACATCAACGGCACCGACGCCTTCCTGGTGAACTTCGTGCAAATCGGCGACTTCGCCAGCAAGGACGAAAAGTCCTGGCAGGCGCGCTACGACTACAACTTTGCAGCCTTCGGCGTTCCGGGCCTGACCTTCATGACCCGCTACCTCACCGGCGATAATATCGATCTGGGTGGCAACCGCCCGGAAGGCAAGGAATGGGAACGTGATACCGACATCGGTTATGTCGTGCAGGGCGGGCCGCTGAAGAATGTCGGCGTGAAATGGCGTAATGCGACGGTTCGCTCGACCAACTTTGGCAACGATCTGGATGAAAACCGCCTGATCGTCAGCTACACCTTGCCGATCTGGTAAGCCGATTCAATTTCTCTGAGGGGGGGCGCGCTACCGGCGGGCTCCCCTTTTTACGACTTGGGAATTTCGATGTGCTGGAGGGCCTCATCGCGGGCAAGCCCGCTCCCACAGGGTTCTTCTTTGAATGCAGAATTTGTGAACAACAGAGAATACTGTGGGAGCGGGCTTGCCCGCGATGGCGGCCTGAAGACCACCAATGTAGGTTAAGATGCCTACAAACCAGGCCCGCCGCGAGACGCCCCGCATGACTGATACCTCCCCCCGCCTGATCAAGAAGTACCCCAATCGCCGACTGTATGACACCCACACCAGCAGTCATTTGACACTGGCGGACATACGGCAATTGGTGGTCGACAAAATTGCCTTTCAGGTGGTCGATGCCAAGAGCGGCGAGGACTTGACGCGCAGCATCCTGCTGCAAGTGATTCTGGAAGCTGAAAGTGGCGGTGAGCCGATCTTCACTACCGAAATGCTGATGGGGATTATCCAGTTCTACGGCCCTTACCAGGGTGTACTCGGCAGTTACCTGGACAAGAGCATTCAGACCGTAATCGACGTTCAGTCCCAGACCGGCGCGCAGTCGTCCGAAGCCTGGAGCGACTTCATGCATCAACAGGCCCCAGTGATGCAGGACCTGATGCGCCAGTATGTCGACCAGTCCAAAGCGTTGTACCTCAATACCCAGAACCTGTTTGGCATGTTCGGCGGTAAACCCGGCACCGATAACGGGCCGAAAAAAAATGGCGATGGGGAATAAACCCATCGCCATTGGTGCCGCTTGCTTGACGTGACTTACTTGTTGCCGCTGGTAGCCTTGGCGCTTGCTTCCGGGGCCGCTTTGGTGGCCGCGGCAGTCGCTGCGTCGAAATTGCTCTGAGCCACATCGGCAGCCTGTTTTACGGCTTTCTGTGCGCTTTCGAACACGGTACCGGCATTCGCTAGGCTCGACTTGAACGCTGCCACAACGGGTTCGGAGCCGGCCGGTGCATTCTTGCCGATGGTTTCAACGAACTCTTGCACCTGTTGGGTGCCCGCTTCGACCTGACTCGAAGTCAATTTGGCGATGTCCGACTGAGTACCGACGATCAGTGCTTGAACCTGACGATTGAACTCGGCCAGACGTTCGGCCTGCGCGCTCGGCTGGGTGAAAGAAGCCTGCAGATCGGCGAAACCTTGTGGATCACGGACGGCCAGCAGCTTGCGAACGCCTTCGAAGTGCTCTTCGGTGGAGTCGCGCAGTGCCTTGAACTGCAACTGGCTGAGCTGTTCAACGCTGGCGAAGACTTTGCCGCTGATTTGCTGCAAAAGATCGAGGTTGGCTTTCTGAGCGGTTTGCAGTTTTTCCGTATTGAAAAAAGACATGCTTGAATCTCCTGGTACTGGAAGGCCCTGATGGGCCTGAGGACGCGATAGCGATCCGGCCAGTCATCGCGTTAGCCTTGATATTGCAGTGCACAAAACCATTTGGCAACGCCTATTTTTGTGCAGTGCAAAATATACTTTGCTAAAGCCCTCCTTATACGCTGTAGACTCCTGCTCATCGAACGGCCAGGCTAGCGCTCTTTAACCAAAGGGTTCAGACGGGCCGGTCCCCATGCACCGCGTCAGGAGATTACGATGGGTCAGGAATTAAATATTGCGCTGCAAGATGAAAAATTCTCCGAACCCGCTGGCTTGTTTGAACACCTCAATCATCTGCAACGCCTTAATACCCGCAACGTCCTCGACGCCGTACAGAAGCGCCAGGCAAAAACCTTCGCGCCTTTAAGCCTTGGGCAACTCCGGCAGCCAACGCCTGCTGACTGGCAGGAATACTTCACGGACCTTGGCCAACGCAGCGTGTTGTTCTGGGATACCTTGCGTCAGCGCGGCGACAACACCCTGGCCCACGAACGCGCCGGGTATCCGCTGCTGCTCAAGTTCAATCATGAAACGCTGGTCGCCGGGGAAGCCCTGCCCCGCCCGGTCAACTATTCGTTGTTGCAAATCCTCGGCGGCCCGGGGCAACCGATCGACAGTAAGAAACAGCCCGTGATCATCATTGACCCTCGCGGCGGTCACGGCTCGGGCATCGGCGGTTTCAAACAGGATTCGGTCATCGGCGAGAGCCTGAGAGCCGGCCACCCCACCTACTTCATCTCCTTCAGTCACTCGCCTCGCCCAGGGCAAACCCTTGCCGATATCACAGACGCCCAAGCGAAGTTCATCGAGGTCGTCAGCGCCCGCCATCCGGACAGCGCCAACCCCGTGCTGATTGGCAATTGCCAGGCCGGTTGGGCATTGATGGGGCTGGCGGCTACCCGACCGGAGCTGCCGGGGTTGATCATCGTCAATGGTGCGCCGTTATCGTATTGGGCCGGTGTCAATGGCCGCAATCCGATGCGCTACACCGGTGGTTTGCTAGGCGGTGGCTGGATGGCACGCCTCGGTAGCGACCTCGGTAATGGCCGTTTCGACGGTACCTGGCTGGTCAGCAACTTCGAAAGCCTGGACCCGGCCAATACGTATTGGGGCAAGTACTACCACCTGTTCAGTGAAGTCGACAGCGAGGCCGCACGCTTTCTGGATTTCGAACGCTGGTGGGGCAGCCCGACCCTGCTCAATGGCGAAGAGATCGAGATGATTGTCGACGACCTGTTCATCGGCAATCGGCTGTCTGGTGGCCTCGGTCGCAAGAGCACCGGGCTTGACCTCAAGCTGATCGAAGCGCCGGTGGTGGTGTTCTGTTCGTATGGCGACAACATCACCTCCCCGCAGCAGGCACTGGACTGGATCACCGACGTCTATCCCAGCGATCTCGCGTTGCAAAATGCCGGGCGCACCATCGTGTACCTGCGACACGCGAGCATCGGTCACCTGGGCATCTTCGTGTCCGGTGAAGTGGCGCGGCGTGAACACCGTGAATTGCTCGGTGCGGTCGATGCGATCAATGCGCTGTCGGCCGGGCTGTATGAGATGCTGATCGAAGACCTGCCGGAGAATTCGCCGACGCCGTATGCCGTGCGTTTCGAACGCCGGCGGATCGCCGACATCCATGGCCAGGTGCAGCCGCCCCGTGATGACGATCGGGAATTTGCGCTGGTCCAGCGCGCGTCCACAATCAACAATGGCGTGTACGACGAATTCATACGCCCGTGGTTGCGCCAGCTGATCAACGAACCGAGCGCCGAAATGCTGCGCCGCACCCACCCTTTCCATCAGCAGCAAGTGGCCTGGAGCAGTTTGAACCCGGCGCTGTGGTGGCTGGCAGGCAGTGCCGCTCAGGTGAACAAGGATCGTCACCCCGCCAGCCAGAACAACCCGTTGCTGGTCTGGCAGGAACTGTTTTCCAACCAGGTGCAGGACGCCTTGAACGGCTATCGAGACCTGCGTGATGCAGCACAGGAAATGTGTTTCTACGGCGTATATGGCGTACTCAATAGCCTCGCCGGCACTGCGCCTGGGCGAGATCTGCAGGCGCACGCCGAGCAGCACGACAAGGTCTTGATCGATCGTCTTCAGGACGCCCTGCCCCTGGGCGGTCTGATGGAAGCCTTGGTACGGATCCTGTTTCTGCTGGACCGCGACAGCGACGAGCCTGGCAAGGAAATCGTCGAACGGTTGATCCAGCAATTGCAGGTACTGCTCCAGGACTACAGTGCCCAGCCGTTGGACCTGCGCGAAACGTTGCGCCTGCAAAAACTGCTGGTCGCCACTCACCCGCAAGAAAGCCTTAACAGCCTGTCCTTGATGCTTGTCGAGGTTGAGGAACGCCAACAAGTGCTGGCGGCCGTCGCCAATTTGTTGCCGGAACTGTTGATCAGCGGCACCCATAACGCGTTATGGTGTGAACTGCACGCACTGCTCGACGTCCCGCTGCCTGGTTTCATCCTGACCCAGCCAGCCGCTGAAGCCGATGTCATCGCAGCACCGGTCCCGGTCATGACGCCTGAGCCGATCGTGCAGATACTCGCCGCGGAGCCCCCACAACCGACGCCCGTCGCCAAGGTCAAGAATCCGGTACGCCCCCCTGCCAAGGGCAAAAAAGGCGCGAAGAAACCGCCGGTGACATAACGCTGAGTGGTTGGCGAGAAGCGCGTCAGACGGGCGCGGCTTCTTCCATCTCGAACGACTCGTCAGCCCGATACTGGCCCGGGGTCATGCCAAACCATCGGCTGCACGCTTTGTTGAAGCTGCTGTGGTCATGAAAACCAAGGAGGTACGCGACATGCTTCATGTTGAAGTGAGAATGGCGCAGGTAGAAATCGGCCAATTGCCGGCGCACAGCGTTCTGCACGTCCTTGAATTGCGTCCCGTCTTTTTCCAGGGCCCGTTGCAGCGTGCGCTTACTGATGTTCAAGGCGGCAGCGATCGATTCCATGTCGCATTGCCCCTGTCCATGGCTCAATCGCTCGGTAATCAGCGCCCGAATCCTGCCGGTAATGGACAAGCCGAACAGCAGATCCAATTGCGTCTCGGCAAAACTGTCATGCAATACCGCTAAGGCCTCATTGGCCATACTCAACGGTCGCAGCAGCTCCTGCCCGTCAAACAGAATGCTGTCGTAGGCCGAACCAAAAGTCAGGTCGCAATCAAAAAGCCGTTGATGCGCGGAAATGTCTTTCGGTTCGGGGTAACTGAACTCGACGCTCAAGGGTTGCGGTAACTTGCCACCGCCCAGCCAACGGCAGAAGCCGAGCAAAGAAGCCAACCCGGCATCGGCATACTGACGGGGCTTGATGGAACCGGACTGTTGATGATCGAGCGAGGCGAGCCGGTAATGCTGCTGCTCCGGAACAAAAAACAGACTGAACCCGTTACCGATCAATGGGCTGAAGCGCACCAGGCGCTCCAGCGCCCGTTTGAGGTTGAGGCTCGACATCATGGTGTAACCGACGATTTGAAAACTGCCCGGATGAAAGTGCCCGTAGGCCTTCAAGCCGATGTCCGGATCACCGCTGGCCTGGGCGGCCAGTTGCCACAACCGATAGATCACCCTTCGCTCACAAAGCGCCCCGGGTGTGTTCGCGATCTGCATGTCCAGTCCGGCTTCCCGACACAGGCTGGCAACATCCAGTCCTTCGGCCGAAAGCGTATTGACCAACACGTTGGCATAGCCTGAACTCATTCTGTACATGGGGTCCTCACTGACCTGTGGAACCGGACATCCTGTCCGGAGCCATGACTGATCTACGTTGAATCAAAGAGTAACCGACCGTTCAATGCCAAGAATTGATCCCGGTACCGGTAAAGGTCATTGACTGCCAGTGATCCGAAAACACCTGCATGGCACCTATGGACACCAGACAGTCACCTCCCAACACTTCCGCACACCCCGCCAATACCGAACAATCTTCCCATCTTGCAGCGCAAAAAATAAAAGGGAAGCAATCTATGAAGTCGCTTGGTCGTATTGCGTTGGTCACCGGTGGTATGGGTGGGATTGGTACGGCAATCAGCCGACGCCTGTACACCGAGGGATTCAAGGTCATTGTGGGTTGCAGCGCTGATTCAGCCCGCAAGAACGATTGGATCGCCGCTCAGTTGGTAGCGGGTTATCAGTTCGAATGCATCTATGGCGACATCACCGATTGGGAATCAACGCGAAAGGCCTTTGAGGGCGCGCGGGAGCAATTCGGACCGGTCGATGTGCTGGTCAACAACGCCGGAATCACTCGCGATGCCTCCTTTCGCAAACTCACCCCCGAAGACTGGAACGCCGTGATCGGCACTAATCTCAGCGGCTTGTTCAACACCACCAAGCAGGTGATCGAAGGGATGTTGGCCAAGGGATGGGGACGGGTCATCAACATCTCCTCGATCAACGGTCAGCGTGGCCAGTTCGGCCAGACCAATTACAGCGCGGCCAAAGCCGGCATCCATGGTTTCACCATGGCACTGGCCCGGGAAGTGTCCGGCAAGGGCGTGACCGTCAACACCGTTTCGCCAGGCTACATCCAGACCAGCATGACCGCGGCCATCCGCCCGGACATTCTCGACACCATGATTGCGTCCACACCGGTCGGGCGCCTCGGTCAACCCGAAGAAATCGCCTCGATCGTGGCCTGGCTGGCGTCCGGCGAGTCGGGTTACAGCACGGGTGCCGACTTCTCGGTCAACGGCGGCATGAACATGCAGTAGACCTGTGGGCATGGCCCCCAGCTCTCGCTCGATGCTAAAGACTCAAAACTGCCTGCGTGCTTGCTGACGGCGGTGCCGAAGTCCGGCGCCGCTGCTTTTTTTCTGCCCGTTTTACGTATATGGGCAAGGAGTTCCATGGACAACAACGCACACACCTTCAACACCTACTGGTCAGGCCAGGTTCCGTTCATTGCATCCTTTGCAGTGCAACAATTACGTGTGTGGGTCAGCACTAATCCGTGGTTTGACGGCCAGGAGTACAACGAGTGGTTCGAGCTGCCGGGCGATGTCCTGGACAGCCTTCAGTCGGACTATCAGCTGCAATGGAGCGACCTCGGCCACCGTATGTTGATCGGTCAGCCCTTCGCCTTTGAAGACCGCCGTTTCGCCAGCGGAAACTGGAGTGATCCCCTGTTCGGCTCACTCGCCGCGTTTTACCTGCTCAACGCCGGTTTTTTGCTGAAACTGCTCGACAAGCTGCCGATCAAGGACAAGAAGCCGATCAAGGACAAGAAGCCGCGCCAGCGCTTGCTCTACCTGGTGGAACAAGCCATCGCTGCCGGCGCCCCCAGCAACTTTCTGGCGAGTAATCCCGATGCGCTGCAACGGGTCGTCGACACCCAAGGCAGCAGCCTCCTCACCGGCATGCTGCACCTGGCCAGCGACTTGCAAGAAGGCAAGATGCGCCACTGCGACAGCGGCGCGTTCAAGGTAGGCGTCGATGTGGCCAATACCCCCGGCGACGTAGTGTTCGAGAACGCACTGTTCCAGCTGATTCAGTACTACCCGCAAAGCGAAACCCAGTACCGGCGCCCGGTTTTTGTCGTACCGCCCGCCATCAACAAGTTCTACATACTCGACCTGCGACCGGACAACTCGATGGTTGCCCATCTGTTGAAACAAGGGCATCCGGTGTTTCTGATGTCGTGGCGCAACTTCGACCAGGAACACGCAGGCACCACCTGGGATGATCTGATCGAAACCGGCATCATCAAAGGCTTGCAGGTCACCCGCGAAATCAGCGGCGAGCAACGTCCCAACTGCGTGGGTTTCTGCATCGGCGGCACACTGTTGAGTACGGCGCTGGCGGTACTGGCGGCGCGCGGGGACAAAGAGGTCGGCAGCATAAGCCTGTTGACCACATTCCTCGATTACCTCGACACCGGCCCCATCGACATCTTCGTCGACGAACAACTGGTGGACTACCGCGAGCGCACCATCGGCGGCGTGAATGGCCCCCTCGGCCTGTTCAAGGGCGAGGACATGGGCAATACCTTCTCGCTATTGCGTCCCAACGATTTGTGGTGGAACTACAACGTCGACAAATACCTCAAGGGCCAGAAGCCGATGGCTCTGGACCTGCTGTTCTGGAACAACGACAGCACCAACCTGCCTGGGCCGATGTATTGCTGGTACCTGCGCCACACCTATTTGCAGAACGACTTGAAGTCAGGCGAGCTGGACTGTTGCGGGGTCAAGCTGGACCTGCGCGCCATTGATGCGCCCGCCTATATCCTCGCCACCCATGACGATCACATCGTGCCGTGGAGAAGTGCCTATGCCAGCACCGAGCTGCTCTGCGGGACCAAGCGCTTTGTGCTCGGCGCCTCGGGGCATATCGCCGGGGTGATCAATCCACCGGCGAAGGAAAAACGTCACTACTGGACCAATAACCGACTCTCCAAAAACCCCGAAACCTGGTTCATGAACGCGCAGCAGCATTCCGGCAGCTGGTGGAATGACTGGTTCGCCTGGCTCGACGAACATGCCGGTGAGCGCCAGCCGTCGGTGCTGCACACCGGGAATGCGCAATACCCGGCGCTGGAGTCGGCACCCGGGCGATATGTGATGCAATAAGCCACGAGCCTGTTCGGCGCCTCGCAAGCCCGCTCAGCAAAAAATGGCGGAAGGCAGCCGGAGTCGAACCTGCCCGGGAACGGATGCCGTCCCCAACCGGGTTTGAAGCCCGGCCGCGCCACCGGGCGCGATTGCCTTCCTTGAACTCAGTGGTGGTCTTTTTGCGCCAAGGCACTGTCGAGACGGATCTGGCGTTTGTCGCCCAGGCGTCGAGTCAGGCCGATGCGGTCAAAGTACTCCAGAATCTGAATGCTGCGCTTGCGGCCCAGGCCGACCACATCGCGAAACGCCGCGACCTGAATCACCGGGTCGTGCTCGGCCAGTTGCAACAGCATAGCCGCCAATCGACGGATCATCGCGTCGGTGTAGAACAGGTCCCGCACCACTTGATGCAGCAACCCCAGCCGCGCCATTTTGCGCAACAGCAGGCGCACGCTCGCCTCGTCATGCCCCAGTTGACGCACCCATGGCGGATCGAAAGCGGCCTGTTCAAACAACGGTTGCAAGCGCTGCCACAGGGCCTCGTCTTCTTCACTCAGGCGCACTTGATGACCGGGTAAATGCAGCCAGGGTCCGCTGGTGGCGATAGCGCCGCTGGCGAGTAAATCGTCGAGCAGACGGAGGAAGGTCGGGCGTTCCAGCGTGGTGGCGGTGAAGCGACGCAAGCGATCACGGTCCGGGCCCATTTGATCCGGCTCAAGTTCATGAAAGCGTGCGAGGTGTTCCAGCAAAGGGGCCTTCAGGGCTTCCCAGCGGGCCGAACTGAACAGCAGCGGACCTTGGCGGGTCTCGATCAAGCGCACGTCATCGGGTAACACCCAAGTCCCGCGCGGACGGTTGAACTGGCGCTCCAGTTGCCGTGGATCAAGGCCGCTCTCGCTGTTGGCCAACAAGGCCGGCAGGAGTTCTTCCAGTGAATGGCGGGTGGCGAGCGCCTGAAGTTGCGCCAGTCGTTCGGGGCTGCGACGGTGTCGGGTCGGGGCAAACGGATCAAGCACCCGACCACCGCCGAGGGTACGCTGGGCGCTCTGATCCCGCAGGATCAACGGATCGCCTGTCACCGCGTGCACCGGGGCATTCAGCAGGATTTGCGCAAACATCCGCCCGCCCGGTGCCAGGTTCGCACCTTCCAGCAACGCCACCCGCCCCGTCACGTCTTGAGTGCCAAGGTGAACATGCACCGGTTGAAAATGTTCGAAGGCTTTGGCTTCGCTGGCCAACAAACGCAGCTCGATGTCCAGTCGTTGAGTCGGCGCAGATAGCCACTCCGCCAGCAACCATTGACCACGGTGGATGTGCTCCAGCGCCAGGCGCTCTGCACTCAGGTTCAATGCCACGCGTTGGCCGGCAACCGCGGTGTTCGCCGCCTGATTCTGCGCATGCAAACCGCGCACTCGAACAGGTTTGCCCAATGGACTCAACACCAGTGTGTCGCCCACCGTCACTTGCCCCGACAACGCCGTACCCGTCACCACAATGCCGGCGCCGGCGACGCTGAAGGCGCGATCAATCGCCAGACGAAAACCGCCGTCGGTACTGCGTTGATGCACGTCACGCTGTGCGTCGAGTAATGCCTGACGCAGCGTCTCGACACCTTCCCCGCTCACACTCGACAGCGCGATTTGCGGCGCATCGGCATAGGGGCCGGGCGCCAATAGCGTGGTCATCTGTTCATGGACGACTTGCACCCTGGCTGGCTCGACCCGGTCGCACTTGGTGATCGCCACCAGCGCCCGGGGAATGCCCAGCAGTTCAACAATCGCCAGGTGTTCGCGGGTCTGCGGCATGACGCCGTCATCCGCCGCGACCACCAGCACCACCAGATCAATGCCCTGCGCCCCGGCCAGCATATTGTGGGTGAAACGTTCGTGACCGGGCACGTCGATGAACCCGGTCAATTCCGCGCCCGGTTCCAGCGCGGCATACAGGTAGCCAAGATCAATCGTCATGCCGCGTTCACGTTCTTCCCGGCGCCGGTCACCGGCCTGCCCGGTCAACGCCTGCAACAGCGCAGTCTTACCGTGATCGATGTGCCCTGCGGTGCCGACGATCACCCTGCCCGCCCCTCGACGGCTAACTGATCGAGTTGCTCCAGCCATGCAACTTCATCGTCCAGTTGGCGCAGATCCAGCCACAGCGCGTCGTCGTCGATGCGGCCCAGTACCGGAATGGCCAACTGACGGAACGCGGCTTCCAGCCCCAGCAACTGCCGGCCGCGCAGACGTTTGGACACGTTAGGCCGCAGGCATAACGCGGCACTCGGCAAGCGCGCCACCGGTTGGCTGCCGCTGCCGATCATGCCCAGCGCCGGCAGCGCACTGACGCTCCAGCCTTCACCCAAAACGTGGGCCAGCGACGGTTGCAGCCGTTCGGCTTGCGCGAGGATGTCGGCGTGCGGGCGAGTCAGCAGGCGCAGGCTCGGCAGGCGTTCGGCCAGGCGATCCGGGTCGCGGTACAACCCCAGCACCGCTTCGAGCGCGGCCAGGGTCAGTTTGTCGACCCGCAGCGCACGCTTGAGTGGGTTCTTCTTGATCTTCGCAATCAGGTCCTTGCGCCCGACAATCAACCCCGCCTGCGGGCCACCCAACAATTTGTCGCCGCTGAAAGTGACGATGTCCGCGCCATCGAGCAGCGCCTGGCGCACCGTCGGTTCGGCGGGCAGGCCCCAGCGGGTCAGGTCCAGCAGGCTGCCGCTGCCGAGGTCTTCCAGCAGTGGTAATCCATGACGGTGTGCCAACTGCGCAAGTTCGGCGGTCGGCACCCGTGCGGTGAATCCTTCGATACTGTAGTTGCTCGCGTGCACGCTCATCACCAGACCGCTGCGCGGGCCGATGGCCGCCTCGTAATCACGGGCATGGGTGCGGTTTGTGGTGCCGACTTCATGCAGGCGAACCCCGGCCCGCGCCATGATGTCGGGAATGCGGAACGCGCCGCCGATTTCAATCAGCTCGCCCCGGGAAATGATCCCTTCCTTGCGCGCACCCAGACTGTTGAGCGTCAGCAGCACCGCTGCCGCGTTGTTGTTGACCACGGTCACCGCTTCGGCGCCGGTGAGTTCGCGGATCAGGCCTTCGATCAGGTCATCACGGTCGCCACGTTTGCCGCTGCTCAAATCAAATTCAAGATTGAGCGGATAACGTGCGGCCATTTGCACGGCTTCGATGGCGACATCCGGGAGCAACGCCCGGCCGAGGTTGGTGTGCAGCACCGTGCCGGTCAGGTTGAACACCCGGCGCACATGGCTTTGGTGATGCCGGGCCAGACGCTCACCGGCCCGCCCCGCCAAGACCTGCGGGCTGATTTCCACGGCATCGAGTTGCCCGGTCAGCACCGGTTCGCGCAAGTCATCGAGCAATTGCCGCAGGCTTCCCAGCAGCGCGTCACGCCCATAACGCTCGGCCAGGGGTTGGCAGGCGGGATGGCGCAACAGACTGTCGATGGAAGGCAGCCGCAAGGTTTGGCTGGCGGAAGGTGAAGGCATCAGGCGCTCCTGGAAACGATTGACCGTCGCGCCTGAGTGTAGCCGTTGAGTGTTCAGTCGCCTCCGGGGGCCAGCAGCAGGTTCGGCGCGGGACGCAGGTAGCCTTCCTGTTCCAGGCGCATGTCGAGCATCAGGCTGCTCAAGTCTGCCGACAGCGCTTCCGCTTCTGCGTCGTTTTCCAGGTAGAGCTGTTTCAGGTAACTGCGACAGCCGGGGCAGGTTTCGGCGCGCAATGGCGCTTGATTGGCAGCGTGGCGGTCGTCATCGAGGCTGACGTATTCCAGGCCTTTGCTCTGCTCGCAATACACGCACTTGACCCGCACCACGTGCCATTCGCAGGCGCACAAGGAGCACACCAGATAACGCAAACCGTTGTGTTTACCGCGATGGCGAATCACCCCGGCCATCGCCGGTGAACCGCAGGCCGGGCATTGATTGAGGCTGTCGCCGGGTTTCAGCGCGAGGTCCGGCGTGCTCAGCAGCCAATGACTCCAGGCCGCTTGCAACGCGGCGCCAAGAAACGGCACCAGCCCCGCGGGCAACAGCGTGAACTGGCCGCTGACCAACGCCACCGCCCAGGCCTTGCGTTGCCCGGCGTCGGTACTGCGCAACGTCGCCAGGGCTTTTGCTACCGCCGGTTGCGGCGCTGGCGGGCAGTGCTGCAACAAGGCGTCAAGGTACGGCAACCAATGGCCCTCGCGCACCAATGTGTCGGCGGCCAACGGTGGCAGGCCGTGCGCCTGGCAGACCTTGATACGTTCAGGATCAGGCAAGGTGGTGACCGGCGGAGCGTCGATCAGGCGCTGCTGCACATGACACAAACCGGCCACCAGACGCAGGTAATCGGCCAGCGGATGCCCTTCGGCCAATCGTTCCAGCCTCAAGGCACGCAAGGTGAACAGGTTGTGCGGCGGCAGGTACAGAAACGGCGGTGAACTCGCCGCCGCTTCAATCTCTCCAGGTTCAAGAATCGTCGCCAAGGGCTTATCCTTTTTTGCTGATCGGCGGATCGGGGTGTTCGTCGCGCGTCACTTCGCGGTACCAGAGTTCATGGTGTTTTTTTGCCCAGGCGCGGCTGACCCAGCCATGCACCATGGCGCTGACCGAGCCCTTGATCCAGATACCGGCGTAGATGTGGATGATGATGCTCAACACCAGCACAAACCCCGCCAACGCGTGCAGCAGCATGGCCCAGCGAATCGCAGTGATGCCGAAATAATCGCTGAAATACGCGCGCCAGATGACCAGTCCGGTCAACAACAGCGCAAGCATGCAGGCCAACAAGGTCCAGAACAGCAGCTTCTGTCCGGGGTTGTACTTGCCAATGGGCGGCACGCCCTCCTCCTCGTTTTGAATCACCCTGTCGATCCGCTTGAGCCACAAGCCGTCATTGCGGATGAAGAAGTTGGCCCGCCAGAAGCGAAACACCAACCCGAGGAACAGCACGAACATCACCACGCCCATGAAGGGATGCAGGATGCGCGTCCACGGGCCACCACCAAACAGGTTGCTGAGCCAGAACAGCGCCGGATGAAACAGCGCCAGCCCGGACAGTGCGGCCATGAAAAACAGGATCGCCACCAGCCAGTGATTGGTGCGCTGGCCAGCGGTGTAGCGCAGGATCTGTTTGCGGATCATGGTCTGTCCTCCCCGCGCGGATCAAAGGTATGCACCGATGGATCGACTTCGTGCACCGCATTGTCCTTGAGCGGCGGCAACTCATCCTCCTCCACCACCTGCGGCCCGGTGCGCACGTAATGGAAGAACCCGGCCAGCACCGCCAGGCCCATCGCGAGCAAGCCCAAGGGTTTGCTCACGCCTTTCCACAGCCCCACCAACGGACTGATCGCCGGGTCTTTCGCCAGCCCGGCGTACAGTTGCGGCGTGTCGGCGTGGTGCAGCACGTACATCACGTGAGTACCGCCGACACCGGCCGGGTCGTAGAGGCCTGCGTTTTCAAAACCACGGCTTTTAAGATCAACGATCCGTTCGGCCGCATGTTCCTTCATGTCTTCCTTGGTACCGAAGACGATGGCGCCGGTCGGGCAGGTTTTCACGCAGGCCGGTTCCAGTCCGACTTCAACCCGGTCCGAACACAAGGTGCATTTGTACGCCTTGTGATCCTTTTGCGAGATCCGTGGAATGTTGAACGGGCAACCGGTGATGCAATAGCCGCAGCCGATGCAGTGGTCCTGGTCGAAATCGACTATGCCGTTGGCGTGTTTGATGATCGCGCCGGGGCTGGGGCACGCCGCCAGGCAACCGGGTTCGGCGCAATGCATGCAGCCGTCCTTGCGGATCAGCCATTCAAGGTTGCCGGCGTCGGTTTCATGCTCGGTGAAGCGCATCAGGGTCCAGGTTTCTGCGCTCAAATCCTGCGGATTGTCGTAGGTGCCGAGGTTGTGGCCGACGTCGTCGCGCAGCTCGTTCCATTCAGAACAAGCCACCTGACACGCCTTGCAGCCAATGCACTTGGTGGTGTCGATCAGCTTGGCCACTTCCTCCTGATTGCGCACCGAAGGCGGGACAGTCGTGGTGGCCGAACGGGCAATGATGTCTTGGCTGGCCATCTAGACTTTCTCCACGTTGACCAGGAATGACTTGGATTCCGGGGTCTGTGTGTTGCCATCGCCGAGGAACGGCACCAGGGTGTTGGTCAGGTAACCGTGACGCGTGAGCCCGGTAAACCCCCAGTGCAGCGGGATACCGATCTGGTGCACCACTTGGCCGTTGACCTGCAACGGACGAATCCGCTTGGTCACCACCGCTACCGCTTCGATGTGCCCGCGCTTGCTGCTGACCCGCACACGGTCGCCGGCGACGATGCCTTTTTCCTTGGCCAGCACTTCGCCGATTTCGACAAACTGCTCCGGTTGGGCAATCGCGTTGAGCTTGCAGTGCTTGCTCCAGAAGTGGAAATGCTCGGTCAAGCGGTAACTGGTGGCCGCGTACGGGTAATCCTTGGCCACGCCGAGGGAATCCCACACCGAATCGAAGATCCGCGCCGCCGGGTTGCTGGTGGCTTTTTTGTTGGTCGGGTGCAGCGGGTTGATGCCGATCGGCGTTTCGAACGGCTCGTAGTGTTCGGGGAACGGGCCTTCGTTCATCTTGTCGACGGCGAAGAACCGCGCCACGCCTTCGGGGTTCATGATGAACGGATTCATCCCCGCTTCCGGTGGCACGTCGGCCTTGTAGTCGGGCACGTCGGTGCCGCCCCAGACCTTGCCGTTCCACCACACCAGGCGTTTTTTCGGGTCCCAGGGCTTGCCTTGTGGATCGGCCGAGGCGCGGTTGTAGAGAATCCGCCGGTTCGCTGGCCAGGCCCACGCCCAGCCTTGGTGCTGGTGCATGCCATACGGATCGCTGTTGTCGCGCCGTGCCATCTGGTTGCCGGTTTCGGTCCAGCTGCCACAGAAAATCCAGCAACCGGACGCGGTGCTGCCGTCGTCCTTGAGCTGGCTGAACGCGGCCAGTTGCGCATTGCCCTTGATCGCCGCGCCCGTGGCATCGGTGAAGTCAGTGGTGGCGTAGCCGTTGATTTCCTTGGCCAGTTCTTCCGGTGAAGGTTCGTCGGGGACCTTGTACTGCCACGACAGTTTCAGGATCGGATCGGGATAGGCGCCGCCCTTCGATTCATAACGCTGACGCAGGCGCAGGAACAGTTCGGCCATGATCCGGATGTCGGTTTGTGCTTCACCCGGCCCGTCGGCACATTTCCAGTGCCATTGCAGCCAACGACTGCTGTTGACCAGCGAGCCGTCCTCCTCGGCAAAACAGGTGGTGGGCAGGCGAATCACTTCGGTCTGGATGTCGGCACTCTTCACATCGTTGTACGGCCCGACATTGCGCCAGAACTCCGAGGTTTCGGTGGACAGCGGGTCCATCACCACCAGCCATTTCAACTTGGCCAGCGCCGCCATCACCCGGTTTTTGTCAGGCAACGCCGCGATGGGGTTGAAGCCCTGGCACATGTAGCCATTGACCTTGCCCTGGCCCATCAAGTCGAACACTTTGAGGATGTCGTAGTTGGGAATGTCCAGTTTCGGCAGGTAGTCGTACGCCCAATTGTTCTCGGCCGAGGCGTTACCGCCATACCAGGCTTTCATCAGGCTGACGTGGAACTTGCTGTAGTTCTGCCAGTAGGACAGTTGCCCCGGACGCAACGGTTTTTGCGTGCGTTTGGTGATGTAGGCGGCGTATTCCTGCTCGGCGTCGGTCGGCAAGGTGAGGTAACCCGGCAGCGAGTTGGACAGCAAGCCAAGGTCAGTCAGGCCCTGAATGTTGGAGTGTCCGCGCAAGGCGTTCACGCCACCGCCGGGCATGCCGACATTGCCCAGCAGCAATTGCACCATTGCCGCGCTGCGGATGATCTGCGAGCCGATCGAGTGCTGGGTCCAGCCCAATGCATACAGGATGGTCATGGTCTTGCCCGGCACCGAGCACGTGGCGATCTCATCCCAGATTTTTTGCATGGCATCGACCGGCATCCCGCAAATCTGGCTCGCCAGGTCGATGTTGTAGCGACTGTAATGCTGCTTCATCAGTTGATAGACGCAGCGTGGGTCTTGCAGGGTCGGGTCGATCCTGGCAAAGCCGTCCTCACCGAGTTCATAGCCCCAGCCGGATTTATCGGTGTAGCTGCGCTTGGCCACGTCGTAACCGCTGAAGATCCCGTCCTCGAAGCCATAACCGGCTTTGACGATGAACGACACGTCGGTGTAGTTGCGCACGTATTCGTGCTGGATCTTGTCCTCGGTCAGCAGGTAATTGATCAGCCCGCCCATGAAGGCGATGTCGGTGCCGGTGCGAATCGGCGCGTAATAGTCGGCCACCGAGGCCGTGCGGGTGAATCGCGGGTCGACCACGATCAGCCGCGCCTTGTTGTGCGCCTTGGCTTCCGTCACCCATTTGAAACCGCACGGGTGCGCTTCTGCTGCGTTGCCGCCCATCACCAGAACCAGATTCGCGTTGGCGATATCGGTCCAGGTATTGGTCATGGCACCACGGCCGTACGTCGGGGCAAGACTTGCCACCGTCGGGCCGTGTCAGACACGCGCCTGGTTATCAAACCCCAGCATGCCGAGACTGCGAATGACCTTGTGGGTGAGGTAGCCCGCTTCGTTCGATGCCGCTGAGGCGGCGAGGAAACCGGTGGTCAGCCAGCGGTTCACCGTTTGGCCTTGGGCATTCTTCTCGATGAAGTTGGCGTCGCGGTCGGCCTTCATCAGGTCGGCGACGCGGTCCAGCGCTTCATCCCAGGAGATGCGCGTCCACTCGCTGCTGCCGGGCTTGCGCACCTGCGGGTATTGCAGGCGACCGGGGCTGTGAATGAAATCCAGCAGGCCCGCGCCTTTGGGGCACAGGGTGCCGCGGTTGACCGGGTGGTCGGCGTCACCTTCGATGTGGATGATGCTTTGCGCGACATTCTTGGCCGTATCGCCCTGGCTGTACATGATCAAGCCGCAACCGACCGAGCAATACGGGCAGGTGTTGCGGGTTTCATGGGTGGCGGCAAGCTTGAAGTGACGCACCTGCTCGGCAAAGGCCAGCGTCGGGGCCATGCCCAACGCGCCCAGGCTCGAGCCTGCAAGGCCGATACCAGCGACCTTGAAGAACTGACGACGGCTGAGGTCCATCGTGCACTCCTGATCAGGTGGAAATCCGGGACGTTGCCGGACTTTTCAATCAATCACGGTGACGGCAGCCGGGCTGCCGACACTAGAAACTCTAGACAACGCCGACGCGCCCGGTGTGAAAACCGACCGTCGGGCACGCCGGGACATCAGCCAAACCACAAAACCTGTAGGAGCCGAGCTTGCTCGCGATAGCGGTGTATCAGCCCCCCTCAATGCCGACTGTAGCGGCCTCATCGCGAGCAAGCTCGCTCCCACAGGGATTGGCGATTATCATGGCGACCATTACCAGCCCGTAGTTACGAGACCGCGCATGACTTTCGATTTTGATCAGGTGTTCGACCGCCATAACACCGGTAGCACCAAATGGAGCCGCTACCCGGCCGACGTGCTGCCGATGTGGGTGGCCGACATGGATTTTGCCGCGCCGCCGATGATCATCCGGGCCCTGCAAAAACGCCTGGAACACCCGATGGTCGGCTACAGCGTGGCCCCGGATGACCTGCGCGACGCCATCGTCGCCGACCTCTGGAACAAATACGCCTGGCGCGTCGAACCGCAAGAGCTGATCTTCCTGCCGGGGGTCGAGTCGGGTTTCAACATGGCCCTGAAAGCGCTGGTCCAGCCGCCCCAGAACGTTGTGGTGCAAGTGCCTAACTATCCGCCGCTGCGTCACGCGCCGGGGCATTGGGGCCTGAACAAGGTCGAGCTGAATTTCGATGCGCAGGCGGACGGCACCTACACCACACCGCTCTCCACCCTCAAACAATCGCTGCAAGGTGGCGGCGCCTTGCTGCTGAGCAACCCGCACAACCCGCTGGGCAAAGCCTTCCCGCGCGAAGAGCTGCAAGCGATTGCCGACATCTGCCTGGAACAGGGTGCCTGGATCGTCTCGGACGAGATCCACGCCGAGCTGTGTTTCGACGGACGCAAGCATGTGCCGATGGCGACCCTGAGCGCGGACATTGCCCGGCGCACGATCACGCTGATGTCAGCAAGCAAGGCCTACAACATCGCCGGCCTGAAAACCTCGTTCATGATCATTCAGGACCGCGCCCTGCGCGAGAAGGTCAACCACGCCCGTTGCGGCATGGTCGACAGCGTCAACCCGCTGGGCCTGGAAGCCACCCGCGTCGCCTACAGCGAAGCCGGGCCGTGGCTGGCGGAACTGAGCGCGTACCTGCAAAGCAACCGCGATTACCTGGTCGACGCCGTTCGCACCCGCCTGCCGGGCGTCACCATGAACGTGCCGCAAAGCACCTACCTGGCGTGGCTCGATTGCTCGGCGCTGGGCCTGGACAACCCGCAGCAGTTCTTCCTCGAGCAAGCCAAAGTCGGTTTGAGCCCGGGCCTGGACTTCGGCGATGACGCCGGGCAGTTCGTGCGTCTGAACTTCGGTTGCCCACGGGCGTTGCTCGAAGAAGGTATCGCGCGGATGGAGCGCAGCTTGCGTAATCGCAGGACCTGACCCACACCACATTTCCCTTGTAAGAGTGAGCCTGCTCGCGATAGCTGAGAGTCAGTCGACATAAATGCTGACGGGTGTACCGCTATCGCGAGCAGGCTCACTCCTACAGGGGGATGTGTGGGGAATTTGGAATTGTCGGCACCTCAAATCCAACCGAACTCAAGACAAAACCCCAGGGTCAACCCTTTGACCCGATTGCCTTGAATCCGGAGATTGAAGATGACTGACTATCCAAAACCACCCTTCCCCAAACAACCGCAAGCCGTCCCCGGTTCGCAGCGCAACATGCACCCGGTGCCTGACTGTGGCGAGCAGTCCTATAAAGGCTCGGGCCGGTTGCAGGGCAAGATCGCCCTGATTACGGGAGCCGACAGCGGCATCGGCCGTGCGGTGGCCATTGCCTTCGCCCGTGAAGGCGCAGACGTCGCCATTGCTTACCTGAATGAACACGAAGACGCGCAGGAAACTGCGAACTGGGTCGAACAGGCCGGTCGTCAAACTCTGCTGCTGCCCGGCGACATCGCGCACAAAGCCCAGTGCCAGGCCTTGGTCGACAAGACGGTCGAGCGGTTCGGGCGCATCGATATTCTGGTCAATAACGCCGCGTTCCAGATGAGCCACGACAGCATCGAGGACATCACGGACGAAGAATGGGTGATGACCTTCGACGTGAACATCACCGCCATGTTCAGGATCTGCAAGGCGGCACTGAAACACATGAAGGCCGGCAGTTCGATCATCAACACCAGTTCGGTGAACTCGGACCTGCCCAAACCCACACTCCTCGCCTACGCCACCACCAAGGGCGCGATTGCCAATTTCACCGGTGGATTGGCGCAGATGCTCGGGCCGAAAAACATCCGGGTGAACAGCGTGGCGCCGGGGCCGATCTGGACGCCATTGATTGTCTCGACCATGCCCGATGACGAAGTGCAGCATTTTGGTTCAGAGACCCCGCTCGGGCGGCCAGGGCAACCGGTGGAAGTGGCGCCGATTTATGTGTTGCTCGCATCGGATGAGGCCAGTTACATCACCGGCCAACGCTACGGCATCACGGGCGGCAAGCCGATCCTGTGAACCCGACCTGTAGCAGCTGCCGAAACCGGCCCCTGTAGCAGTTGCCGAAGGCTGCTACAGGGCGCGGGTTTCAGCGGAAAAAATGAACCCCCGGCGAATATCCCCCCTCAATAGTGTTAAGCCCCCATCACGGGCCGCTGAGGAGGTCGTCATGTCCGCACCTATCGTGAAACTCTTCACCCAACCGAACTTCGCGTGGACTGATATCCGTCGCGAAGAAGAAGCGCAGCCGCGCCACTATCTCGCTCATTTGCTGCTGCTCGCCTTGATCCCCGCCGTGTGCCTGTTTATCGGGACCACCTATGTCGGCTGGAGCCTGGCCGAGAACGAAACGGTCAAGCTCAGCAGTGCCAGCGCCCTGCAGCTCTGCGTATTGCTGTACATGACTATTGTTGCCGGCGTCGCGGTGATGGGCGGTTTCATCCGCTGGATGTCGCGCACGTTTGACGCGCGCCCTACTCTCAATCAATGCATCGGGTTTGCCGCGTATACCGTGACGCCGTTCTTCCTGGCAGGCATCGCCGGGCTGTACCCGAGTCGCTGGCTCGCGATTCTGGTGCTAGGCGCCGCGTCGATCTACTCGACGTTCTTGCTGTTTGTCGGCTTGCCGACCTTCATGCACGAGCGCAAGGAACAAGGCCTGCTGTACGCCGCCAGCGTGTGGGGCGTGGGCTTGCTGGTTTTAGTGACTATTCTGGTGGAAATGATTCTGGTGTGGTTCAACCTGCTGTCGCCTGAATACCTGCGCGCAACGGTTGGGTGATCGCCTCAATTCCTGTACCGCACCTCCTGCCCGGCGAGTTAAGACATGAGCTTCATTCTATGGGTGGCGGTGCTGGGTGCCGTGCTGTTGACACTGGCGTTGACGTCGTCGTACCTGCGCTGGATGCCGGTGACCACCTCGGCAGTGTGCCTGGTGCTGGGCGTGGCCATCGGACCGGGTGCACTTGGTTTGCTGAAGCTCAACACCAATGACGCCGCTGACTGGATGGAGCACCTGACAGAAGTCGCGGTGCTCTTTTCGTTGTTCGTCTGCGGGCTGAAATTGCGCCTGCCGCTCAAGGACAAGACCTGGCGAATCGCTGTCGGGCTGGCCGGGCCGGTCATGGTCTTGACCATTGGCGGCGTCTGCCTGCTGTTGCACTACGGCTTCGGCGTATCGTGGGGCGCCTCGGTCCTGATCGGCTCGATTTTGGCGCCGACCGACCCGGTTTTGGCTGCCCTCGTACAGGTCAACGATGCACGGGATGACGACCGGGTGCGCTTTGGTCTGTCGGGCGAGGCCGGACTCAACGATGGCATCGCGTTTCCGTTCGTGATTCTAGGATTGCTGTTGTTGCAACACGACGGCGATCCCGGCTGGCTGGGCCACTGGGCGCTGAACAGTCTGCTCTGGGCCGTCCCTGCCGGTTTACTCACCGGTTATTGGATGGGGCGCGGCATCGGGCGCGTGACGCTGACGCTGCGTATCCAGAATGATGACAGTACGCTGTCGCCGAATGACTACCTCGCCCTTGCATTGATTGCCCTGGCCTATGTCGGGGCCGAAGCTATTCATGCCTATGGATTTCTCTCGGTGTTCGCCGCCGGCCTCGGCTTGCGTCAGGCGGAAGTCAGTACCACGGGCGAATCGCAAGAGCCCGCCGAGCATCTGGTCCAGCCCGTGGTGGGTCATCAGAATGTCGAACCGCAACATGCGATGCGTGGCGACACCGACCATCTGGAGGACGGCCAGGTGGCGGCGGGCATCATGATGAGTGACATGCTCGCCTTCGGCGGCCTCGTGGAGCGGGCCATGGAGGTGTTTCTGGTCACGCTGCTGGGCGTGGTGCTGATTGCCCACTGGGATTGGCGCGCCCTGCCCATCGGTGGCGTGCTGTTTTGCCTGATCCGACCGCTGAGTGTGGCCGTCATGCCTTGGGGCCGCTTGCTTGACTGGCGTCAGCGAGCCTTGATCGGCTGGTTCGGCATACGCGGCATCGGCAGTCTTTATTATCTGTTTTATGCGTTGAACCACGGGCTCGGGCAGTCGGTTGCGTCGCTGTGCACTGATCTGACCTTATCGGTGGTCGCGCTGAGTATCCTGATTCACGGCATCACCACCCAGCCGACCCTCGCCCGTTACGAACGCCTGAAAAAACAGATTATTTGATTTTTTCTCTGCATTTCATCTGCGGATTTATCGAATTTTCGCCTGCAAAAAATTGAAATCCCTTTTTCTCCCGGCAGTCACATATTCAATCCCGCTGTGTTTGTGTCGCGCGGGCTCCGACAGGTTCGGTTCCACTGTGGCAACGACGCCTATTCAAAGGAACCCTGGAAAAGAAAAAGGTGCCGGTCATGATCGAATGTTCCTCCCCCGATGAAATCAAAGCCTGCCGGGCATTCGCCCTGGAACGTAACCGTCAGATGTTCGAAGAGGCCCAGGACCTGAGCCGATGTGCGTTCGAGATGCTTGATGGCGGCGATCTGGATGTGGAACTGTTTGATCGCTATCGTGCATTACGCCGTAAAGCCGATTTGAAGTTTCAGGAAGCGATTGAGCATTTGCGCCTGCTCAACGAGGACTTCCCGCCGATTCCGCTGTCCGTCAGCAATTCTCATCCTCTGCGCCAGCAACTTGAACACCGAGCCTGAGCGTAAAAGAAGCCCGGCGATTGCCGGGTTTTTTTTTGCCTCCGAAACGACGCGTTGCCCGGGTTGCTCGTGCGGCACTGCGAACTGCATGAGGCAAATGCCGGACTCATGCAGCCTGCACGGGTGAAGTTGCCCATTAGGCGGCTTAACTAATTGATTTAAAAGACGGTTGATTCCAGCCAAAAATCGGCACGACTCCTGCTCTATTCCCTCAAGCGACTATCGGCCACTGAGACCGTGTGCGCTCATCCCCGTGACGACTTGAGAGACTTGACCATGAACGCCATCGATCTGTTGAAAGCTGACCATGAACGTGTAAAAGGCATCTTGAGCCAACTGAGCGAATCCACTGAACGCGGCGTTAAAAAACGCACGGAGTTGCTGGCCAAGCTTGAGATGGAAATCAGCATTCATACGCGACTTGAGGAAGAAGTCCTGTACCCGGCTTATAAAAAGGCCGGCGGCAAGGAGCAGGACGTGATGTATTACGAAGCCAAGGAAGAGCACCGCACCGTGGACTCGCTGGTGCTACCGGACCTTAAAGTCACCGACCCTTCCACCCCGGAGTTTGCCGGTCGAGTCAAAGTGGTCAAGGAACTGCTGGAACACCACATCGAAGAGGAAGAAACCGAGATGTTCCCGCAGGCGAAAAAACTGCTGGGCAAAGCGACGCTGGACGAACTGGGCGCGCAGATGGAAACGCTGAAGGTTCAGTACAAAAAAGAACTGAGCGACCGTAATCTCGCCGCTTGAACATTCACTTAAACTCGACGCTGTATCGGTGGCGAGGGAGCAAGCTCCCTCGCCACAAGTTACCCGTTGTCACTTCATGGCCTGGGCAATGATTTCAACAAGGTTGAGTTGAGTAAACGGCTTGGACAACCGCGGCAGTTCGACCGCAAAGCCTTCCAGCCGCTCGGCATACCCCGTGGCAAGGACAATCGGCTGGTCCGGCTGCAGGATCCGGATCGCGTGTGCCAGTTGTGCGCCATTCATCAGCGGCATGGCCATGTCGGTAATGACCAGATCGATACCCGGCGTGCTCGCGAACAGCTCCAACGCTTGGGCGCCGGATGTCGCACTGATCACCCGGTGGCCGAGGTCTTCGAGCAACAGGCCGGTGCTGGTCAACACCAGGCTGTCGTCGTCCACGACCAGGACGCACAGCCTGTACTCGGGGGACACTGCCTCGTCATCGGCAACCTCGGGAATGATCGAAGCCGTCGTGGCGGCAGGTATCCACAGTTCGGCTCGAGTGCCACTGCCCACCTGGCTCTTGAGGATAAATCGCCCGCCCAGTTGTTCGAGAAATCCATGAACCATCGACAACCCGAGGCCGGTGCCTTTGCCGACGCCTTTGGTGGTGAAGAAAGGGTCCATTGCCGACGCCAGGGTAACGGCATCCATGCCATCGCCCGTATCGGTGATGCTCATGCAAACATATTGGCCCGGCGCCAGGGCTAGCGCGCAATGTTCGTGAACCTCTTCAGTCTGGGCGCCGATGACGATTTTGCCACCATGGGGCATGGCATCGCGGGCATTGGTGGCAAGGTTGAGCACCGCCAGTTCGAGCTGATTATTGTCCGCCATGACCGGCACCAATCCTGGTGAAAAGCGGGTCTCGAGTTGCACTGACGGGCCGAGAGCGCTGCGCAACAGACCGCTGATTCCCTCGATCAATCCGGGTATTTGAAGTGATTCGGATTTGAGTTCCTGACGTCTGGCGAACGCCAGCATGCGCTGGGTCAGGGAAACACCGCGCAAGGCGCCTTGGGTGGCGTTGTCGATCAGCCGCATGACCTTCGGATCATCAGCGACGCGTTTGCGCACGATCTCAAGGTTGCCAAGGATCACCGTCAACAAGTTGTTGAAGTCGTGGGCAATCCCGCCGCTGAGTTGGCCGATGGCCTGCATTTTTTGCGCCTGGAACAACGCCTCGCGGGTTCGCTCAAGGTCTTGCTGGGCCAGGGTCGCCTCCGTGATATCGCGGGTAATCTTGGCAAAACCCAGCAGCGTGCCGGTATCGCCCCAGATCGGGTCCACCACGACATGAGCGTAAAACCGTGTACCGTCCTTGCGCACGCGCCAGGCCTTGTTTTCGAATCGTCCCTCTCGTATGGCCGTTTCCAATGCCCGTTGCGGTTCACCGGCTTCTCGGTCTTCAGGGGTATAGAACATCGAGAAGTGTTTACCGATGACCTCTTCGGGCCGGTAGCCCTTGATGCGCTGGGCGCCCTGATTCCAGTTGGTCAGGCATCCATCCGGAGCGAGCATATAGATGGCGTAATCAGTGACGCTTTGCACCAGCAACCGGAACTGTTGCTCGCTTTGCTTGAGGGTTTCCTCGGCCATTTTACGGTCGGTGAGATCCCGGGTGATTTTGGCGAACCCCAGCAACTTGCCGGTCGGGTCGAGAATGGGGTCGATCACCACGTGCGACCAGAAATGCGTACCGTCCTTGCGCACCCGCCAGCCCTCGCCTTCGAAACGGCCTTCATCAATGGCCGTGTCCAGTGCGCGCTGGGGCAAACCGGCACGTCGATCTTCTTCGGTATAGAACCGCGAGAAGTGCTGGCCGAGAATCTCCGCTTCCTCGTAGCCTTTGAAACGCCGGGCGCCGGAGTTCCAGCTGGTGATGATGCCATCGGGATCGATCATGTAGATCGCGTAGTCCACCACAGCATCAATCAGCAGGCGAAAACGCATCTCCTCGATGGAGTTGGTTTTGGACGGCACATCACTCATCGATCACACTCGCGACTATCGTTTTTATGGAGTATGCGGCAAACCATGGGTTTGGAAAGCCACAACTCGCTTGTTCAGTGGAGTACAGGCTGCAGACCACCTATGCTCGACGCCAACGGCCATTTCCGGCAGATAAAAGGCGCCTCCATGATCCTGATGTTATTGCCGACCTGCGACTACGACCCGACCGAGAGCAGCGTGCCCTGGCAAGCGATGCGCAGCGCCGGGATCGAGGTACGTTTTGCCACACCGCAGGGGTTGCCTGCCTACGCCGATTCGCGCCTGGTGGAGATTGGCTTTGGTCCGCTCAACCCGTTGCTGATGACACGCAAGCCCGACCTTGCCAGCTACAGGCAAATGACCGAAGACGCATCATTTCGTAAACCGCTGTCCTATGACGCTGTGGACCCGAGCAAGTTCGACGGGTTGTTGATTCCTGGTGGCCATGCCAAGGGCATGCGCAGCTTGCTGGAATCTGCTCAGGCACAGCGGATCGCCCTGCACTTTTTTTACGCAGACAAACCGGTGGCCGCAGTGTGTCACGGTGTTCTGCTGCTGGCCCGCACCCTCTACCCCGAAACTGGATTATCTGTACTTCGGGGGCGCAAGGTTACCGCGTTGCTAGCCAACACCATGGAGCTGCCTGCCTGGGCAATGACCGCGCCCTGGCTTGGTCGTTATTACCGAACTTACCCGCAGACGGTCGAGGCGCAAGTCACTGCCGCCCTTTCCAGCCCCGCAGATTTCCTGCGGGGCCCCTTTCTCGCCGTACGTGATTCGGCGGACCAGCCACGACGAGGTTTTGTCGTCAGCGATGGCCAGTTATTGACCGCTCGCTGGCCGGGAGACTGTCATCGCTTTGCCGCCGAATGGGTACGGCTTATCGGTACACGTATTTGACGATGTAGGCATACAGGTCGTTGTAAACGAAGTCAGGCACCAGTGTGGCGTGTGCCTGGGTTTTGAGTAATGCCAGGTGGCATTCCTTCAGCATCTCGTCACGCTCCCTCTTGGTGTAGACGTGGTTATTGATGATGTCGGCATAGGTGCTGTACGCGGTCGGAGCCGTTGGAGGGGTTACCTCGGTCGCGTCTTTGGTATAAGTCTTCTGGAAGCGCGACACCCGCTCTTTCAACCCGCCGAGGCCGCGTTCATACACCGTGATCTGTGAGCCGCTCACCGCTTTGGAAGCGGTTTCAAAAGCCAGGATGATCGCCTGTGCATTACTCATGCTGGCGTCGAGCGAGGCGAGCGTGACGAACCTTTCCAGTTCCTTTTTTTCCAGGCTGCTCAGGGCTCTTTTGATGCTCGACACGTGAGCGAACGCTTGAATGCATCCAACGATATGTGTCTCGAACTGATAGCCGGCGGCGGTTGCCAAGGGAGGAAAAGTGGCGAAGTCGAGGCTGTCGAACGCGCATTCCATGATGATGTTGTATTTGAGGGTGAAGGCTTCAGTGAAAATCTTACCGCTGACCTCCCGGACAAAAGCTTCCGTATGCTTATACGCATGCAGGACGCCACGCTTGATCATCTCGGCGTATTGGGGGTGTTTTTCTCGATACTCGGGCAAATAAAGGCGAACAAAATGCTCATAGCGCTTTGAAGGCAGAAGGTTTTTTTCCAGTAGATAGGTTTTGCCCGAGCCTTGCAAACCGGCAACGATCAGGACTTTGGGCGTCGCTTGGGCAGTGATGCCGCGAAACAACGTCGCTTTGATCTCATTGAAGGCGGCAGTGACCTGCTCCTGGGTGTAAACGTATTGCGGCGTTAGTGACATACCTTGATTTCCTTATCAAAGAATCGCTTGGAAGTGATGACCTGCCCTTTCAATAAAGCGCTGATTGGGCGTTTGTTCAAATCGGTGTGTCTTTCAAGATATATCACTGTTTTTTAAAAGGAATGTTCCTACTCGATAGCGCGAAAATGCGTCGGTTCAACCGACCACCAACGTGGGAACAGCTGTTTAACCTTGCTCTCGCCAAACCGGTCATCAATAAGCATCACCACCCCCTGATCCTGCTGGGTGCGGATCACCCGTCCTGCCGCCTGCACCACTTTTTGTACGCCTGGAAACAGGTAGGTGTAGTCATAACCGGCACCAAAAATGGCGGTCATGCGGTGTTTAATCTGTTCGTTGATCGGGTTGAATTGCGCCAGGCCCAGTGTGGCGATGAACGCGCCGATCAACCGTGCGCCCGGCAAATCGATACCCTCACCAAATGCACCGCCCAACACCGCAAAGCCGACACCCTGACTGTGCGCGGTGAACTGGTCGAGAAAGTCCTGGCGCTGCGCTTCACCCATTCCCCGGGATTGCGACCACAGCGTGATATGCGGATGACGCTCGGCCAGTAACTGCAAGACTTGCTGCAAATAGTCGAAGCTGCTGAAAAACGCCAGGTAGTTGCCGGGGCGCTGGCCAAACTGTCGGGCGATGAGTTCGACAATCGGCTCAAGCGACGCCTGCCGATGAACGAAGCGTGTGGAGATCTGGCTGACGATGTGCACCTGCAACTGGTCGGCATGGAACGGTGATTCCACGTCGATCCATACCGTGTTCGCCGGGGTGCCCAGCAAATCGTTGTAGTAATGTCGCGGGCTCAGTGTCGCCGAAAACAGCACTGTGCTGCGCGCAGCGGTCAGGCGTGGACGGATGAAACCGGCCGGCACGACGTTACGCAGGCACAGTTGCGACAACGGACGCTGGCGGTCGAGGTCGCGTTTGCTGATGTCGAACAGGAATTGTTCATCAAAAAGTTCGGCGACCCGACAAAACTGCAGCATCTCGAAGTAGAAACTTTGCAGCGTGCTGTCCAGTCCCTGCGGGTGATCGTTGAGGTAGTCGCCAATGCTCGCGTTGCATGTAAACAAAGCCTGGAGCAGTTTTTCCGGTGCCTTGTCGTACGCCTGATACGCACCGGGTTGCTGGTTATGCAGGGCATTCCATTCCCGGTTGACCCGCTGCAAGGATTTTTTCAGTACTTCAGGCGCGGTTTTGCGCACGCCGTTGAGGGTCGACTGGTCGAGACTGGCGCTGTACATCTGCCGGCCGCGCTCCACCAGATTGTGGGCCTCGTCGACCAGCACCGCGACCGTCCAGTTGTTGGCTTGGGCGAGACCGAACAGCAACGCACTGAAATCGAAGTAATAGTTGTAGTCTGCGACCACCACGTCTGCCCAACGGGCCATTTCCTGGCTCAGATAATAAGGGCAGATCTCATGGGCCAGCGCCACCTCGCGCAAGGCCGCCTGATTCAACAGGCTCAATTGGCTGGCAGCTTGGCGAGCGGCGGGTAATCGATCATAGAACCCTCGCGCCAACGGGCAGGATTCGCCGTGGCAGGCTTTGTCCGGGTGCTCGCAGGCTTTGTCCCGGGCGATCATCTCCAACACTCGAAGCGGCGGTGCACCGGTGCTTTGCAGGATCACCTGCGCCGCATCCAGCGCGAGCTTGCGTCCCGGCGTCTTGGCGGTGAGAAAGAACACCTTGTCGAGTTTTTGCGGCGCCAGAGCCTTGAGCATCGGGAACAGCGTGCCCACGGTTTTACCAATGCCGGTCGGTGCCTGCGCCATCAGGCAGCGCCCGGTACTGACGGCTTTGAACACGGATTCGGCCAGGTGACGCTGACCCGGACGAAAGCCCGCATGGGGAAACGCCAATTGTTGCGCGGCCTGATTGCGCACATCGCGATGGGCCATTTCCTGCTCGGCCCAGTGCAGAAACAGCGCGCAATGTTGTTCGAAGAACGGCTGCAGTTGCGCCGCGCTGAACGCCTCGACCAGACAGGTTTCCTTTTCGCTGACGATGTCGAAATACACCAGCGCCAGGTTGATCTGCGCCAGGTCCAGCTTGCGACACATCAACCAGCCATAGATCTTGGCCTGCGCCCAGTGCAGCTGTCGGTGGTTGGCCGGTTGTTTGCTCAGGTCGCCACGATAGGTTTTGACTTCTTCCAGGCAGTTTTGAGCTGGATCATAACCGTCCGCCCTGCCCTTCACGCTCAAGGTTTTGTACGTACCTTCCAGGGCCACTTCGCTTTGATATCCGTCACTGCGCCGGGACGCGACCGTGCGGTGCCCGACGATGCCTTCCAGCGCCGTCGGTGACGGGGTGAAACGCAAGTCCAGGTCGCCGACCTTGGCGGTGAATTCACACAGGGCCCGGACCGCGATGCTATAGCTCAAGCGCTCTGCTCCGCCCATTGCACGTAGCAGACCGCGATGGGCATCTGATGCTCATGACAGAATTCCAGCCAGCGCAATTGGTTGTCTTGCAGGCGGTCTCCCGGGCCTTTGACTTCGATCATGCGGTAGGTTTTTTGCTGCGGCCAGAACTGGATCAGGTCGGGCATGCCGGCGCGGTTGGCCTTGATGTCCAGCAGCAGGCGGTTGAACCAGTGCTTCAGATGTTCTGCCGGCAGACAATCGAGCGCCTGATCCAGCAACGTTTCGTTCAGGATGCCCCAAAACACGAACGGTGACTGCACGCCCCACTTGGCGGCATAACGTTCGCGAATCGTCTGCCGGTAACGAGCGTCATCGAGTTCGGCCAGGCATGCCTCGAACAGCTCGGCACGGCGCGCGCAAAAGTCTTCATTCAACAGGTCAACCGGCCCACGCTGGAACGGATGAAAGAACGCCCCCGGCAGCGGCGCGAAAATGGCCGGCCAGCACAACAACCCAAACAGCGAATTGATCAGGCTGTTCTCGACGTAATGCACCGGTGCCTGTTCTTCCTCCAGATGCGCCTGTACGTAATATTCCACCGACAGCGCCAGATCGGTTCTGGGCAACTGCAGATCCAGCCGTTGCATGGGCCGCGGGGCGGCTCGCTTGAGCGCCGGACCGCCGAGTTTGCGACGCAGTCTGGGCAGTACACGCAGTAAATGCTGATGCTCGGTGGCACTTTCCGGCAACTGCTGTGCGTGGTTCGCCAGGTCCAGGGCGAGCTGGTACTCACCGCAGCGCTCCAGCACACGAATCATCCGCACCCGAGCGCCGGGGTAGGCGCAATCGCGGTAGATTGTCAGCGCGCTGGAGAAATCGGCAATACGCTCGCAGTGCTGACCGATCTGGAACAGCAACTTGCCACGTCGACGCTGCAACCACGGGTTGCCGAGTATCAGCCCGTTGACCTGCTCGACGATGGCTGCCAGCGGCTCACCCGCTTCGAAATGCTGTTGGCACTGATGGAGGAACAGACAGGCGTCCACGTCGTCACGGCTGCGCAAACCCCGGGATTCGGCGCTGAATTCAACTTTTTCGTAGGTAAAGATGCCAAGGTCGGCCAGCACGAACTCGGACCAGTCCTGATAGAGGTTGCCGAAAAACATCAGTCGGAGCCGGTCACACAGGTCCTTGATGGTCAGGGTGAACAGTCGGTCATCCAGTGCCGGGCACCATTGGGCAAAGCTTTTTGGTTCTGGAAACTGCTCGCTTAACAGCGGCAGCCAGTCACTTTTCTTGCCTTTGGGCTGATCAATCGCAGCGCCAAGGCAGTGAACAATCTCGGCCTTGAGCAGCACGTCGAACAACTCCCCGATGTGCAACGGCGACTCATCAGAGATCCAGCCTGCCGCCAGCAACGGTTCGGCCGCGCTGACGATGTCACCGATTTCGGCATAACTCAGTTTGCCGGCCCTGAAATGCACACCCTTACGCATCACCATCCTGACCAGCAGCCCCCGCGACGCCTTGGGTAGCCGAGTGAAATCACCGATGAACGCTTGCTCTTCTACACTTAATACATCGGCATAACGATGTTCAAGCCAGTCAAGCACTTGCATGAAGTTGTTGAGGTAATAGAACGGGTCATCGAGGGGATTTGCAGTCACAAGGAAAAGCGCCATGGCAAGCGAGTACTGGTTATGCGTACAGATAACAGCTACCCACCGTGTGGTGCAAACGGAAAAAGATAAGCGGCGGCGTTATTCGGTCATTTTCGGGCGGGCATCGAACTTTCTGCCAATCGATGGCACCAACCGGCATAGAGGTTTTTTTCAGCATTGTGAGAGGTGGACATGAACATCAAAGCCCTGGGTTTTCCGCTGGCCGCAGCGGCCTTGTTGGTGCTGGCCGGTTGCTCGACGCCAACGGTGGTAACCCTGCAGAACGGCACCCAGTATTTGACCAAGGACATGCCGAAAACCAAGACCAAGGACGGCTTCTACGAATTCGAGGATATTTCCGGGGCGAAAATCAAGGTCAATGCCAAGGATGTGGCGACGGTTCGCCAGGAAGACTGAGGACCCAGTTATCGTTCTTCGCGAGCAGGCTCACTCCTACAGGGGTTTTGTGCCGTTCACAAATCCCTTGCAGGAGTGAGCCTGCTCGCGATGAGGCCCTTACCGGCGCCCCAAAAGCATCAGGCAATCACAATCCCTGTACCAGCCAGACTGTCCAGCCCAACCCCCACCAACGTCACCGAATCTCCACCAAACGTCAGCACCGTGTCATGCCCCACCGCCGTGGCGTGCGCCCTAAAGTCATCATTGGCCACCACGCCCTGAACGCCGAGAAACACCAGTTTGTCGTTCGCCTGATAACCCACGACCCGATCCTGGCCAAACGAACCACTGAACAGGAACGTATCGACCCCGCCGCCCGACTCCATCACGTCATTCCCTGCGCCGCCAACAAACACATCGTTGCCCTTGCCGCCGATCAAATGGTCATTACCGTCCAGACCAAACAGCCAGTCGCCCGTCGCCTGCGCCTTGAGCGTATCCGCCCCGCCACCGCCCTTCACCGATGAGGCGTACGCGGTCAAATGGTTACCGACCGCCAGGCCATTGGCCGTCACGCTGTGCGTCACGTCATCCTTGAACAGCCCCCAGAGAAATCCCGGTTCCTTGCTGACAATGCTGCCAATGTCACGGGTAATGCTGATGCCGCCATTGGCGTCGCGAAGGTACAGCGTGCCGGCGCCGTCATGGGCAAATTCGACGGCTTTCACAGACTGCTGCAAGTCCAGGACATTGTTGCCCTTGCCACCCAACAGGATGTTGTAGCCGCCGCCATCACGGAACGTGTCGTTACCGTCGCGCCCCTCCAGGTAGTCGTTGCCGTTGCCGCCCTGAATCAGGTCGTTGGCGTCGCTGCCGATGATGAACGTGCTGCCCTTGTGGGTTTCAGCGTTGCGATTGAGGTCTTGCACCCAAGTGTTGGCCCGTGCCGGGTCGGACAGGTTGGCCACGACGATCGTCGAGTCCTTGCTGGTGAGGTCGTAGAACTTCGATTCAATTACCCGGTTCATGCCGTCGCCGTAAGCGGTGGGCAGATGTGAGATCCAGGTCGGAATGTTGAGGATGGAATACGGCAGTACATTCCACGCCGTCGACGCGTAGTGATCGTTGAAGCTGACGATGTTATCGGTGGCCGACTCTTTGGGCGCATCGTGAACCCCCACCGACGACAGGTTGAACGATGAACCATCGAGCGCACGAAACACCGGATCGTTTTCATAGCCGACGTTGAGCACGTTGTCGGTGGCGCTTTGGGTGGGTGATGCGTAGGCGATGTAGTTGGAGTCCTTGAAGAACCCGCCCCAGGTGTCCGTGCTCAAGTCCGCCAGGCTGTTGACCGCCAACCCGCCGAGGCTATGGCCGCTGACCAGGACGTCTTTTCCCGACAAGCCATTGGCCTGGGCAAACGCCACAACGTCGCCGAGCAGGTTGCCGAACGCTTCGCCGACGTAATTTTTCGCGTAATCCTTGGGACCCAACGCTGCCAGCAGATCGTTGATCACGTCGCCAATGGAATCGCCGATCAGGGTTTCCCGTGGGCCGCTGGTGCCGCGAAAGGCGATGCCGATTTCGGTCAGGTGCCCCTGGGCATCGTACTTGCCGAGGATCTCGACTTGCGCCGTGTTGTAGCCGGCTTTTTCACCGAAGAAGGTTCCGTGCGCATCGACCTTGCCGTCATAGCCCAGTTGGGAGGCGGTGATGGGTGTCCAGCCGGCTTTTTGCACGGCATCCAGTGCGGCTTTTTCCGAATCGGGGTTCCAGGGGATGCCGGGAATGACGCCCTGGGAATTGGTGCCGCCGAGCAGCGCGGTGACCAATGTCGCGGGCAAGCCCAGGCCAAAACCGTTGTGCTGATACCCGGTGGCAAAGCCGTTGTCGAGGTTGTGATAGGAATACAGCGTGATTGCCATGGCGTCAGTAAACAACGCTTTGGAGTCCGCAGTACTGAAGTTTTTGTAGTCGTACACACCCATTGGTATTGCCTCTCTTTTGTTGGAATTGTCAGAGATGGCTCACAACCAGGACGCCTCGATCACGAAGCGCCCCGGAGCCTTTAGTGCATGATCAGAACCGCCAGTCCAGCGTCAGGCCTACACCGTGGTCTTTCTCGTTGGAACCGATCAGACCGTTGTAATCCAGGCTCACGCGAACATCCTGCGCCACCGCCAAACCGGCGCGGGCACCGATCACGGCGGCGTTGCGGTCCAGCGACACGCTTTGCACGCTGAACGCAGTATTGCCATTGACGAACGCCAAGTGATCTTCGGACTGGGTACTGCTCAAGTTGTGCTGCCAGCCCAGGGTGCCGGACAGTTCCAGCTGTTGTTTGTCCGACAGGGCAATCGCTTTGCTCGCCCGCAGGCCCAGGGTTGAAAGCACCGCATCACGGTTGTCTTCACCGCCCTTCAGGGCGGCGGCATCGCCTTTTTCGGTGAAGCTGTCGCTGTTCAAGTGCACGTAAGCCAGGTTGGCGAACGGCTCCAGCGCCAACGGTTGCACGTCGAGGCGATAGGCCGCTTCGGTGAACAATTGCGCCGTGGTCGCATCGCGTTTGGATTTCTGTTTGCCGCTGACGTCGCCGAATTGCAGGTCACGTTTGACGTCGATGCGATGCCAGCTGTAAGCACCGCCAACGCTCAAGCGCAGGGCGTCGATTTCATGGCCCAGATACGCGCCCAAGTGATAGCTGTCGACCGAGGCCGACGAATGCGTGCCATCACCCATGCTCAACGAGCTGTCGCTGTAACCGGTGACAAAACCCAGTCGCGTGTGGTCAGCGATCAGACCATCAACCCCCGCCAGCAAACCGCCGATGGAGCTGTTGGAACTGGCGTTGTCGTGCCCGCCATCGCTCTTGCCCCAGGCGCCGAGGACTTTGAGCCAGGCGTTGCTGCGGTCATCGGTGGGTGCGGCGGCGTTGAACAGGTCCCGCTCACGCAGGCGTTCGCCGACGGCATCGCGCAGGTAACGGCTGTCGTTGATCAGCAGCGTGCCAATGGCCGGATGAATCTCGCCGGACAATTGCTGGAAGGCCTGCTGGGCCACGGCGGCGGTGGGTGACAGCAGCAAGGTTTCGTACAGCACATTGCCGGCGCCAAGTTGCTCGGCAGCCGCCGCGACCGCGCGTTGGTTCGGTGTCTGGCCAGCGCTGCTGAACGAAGTGGCGTTGCGTACTACCGACAGTTGAATGCCATTGGCCGAGTAATCAAGGGTGCCCCCGAGGAACAGGTAGTTCGGCACCACCGCGCCGAAACGCCCTTCGATCCCGCCGGCCGCCTGCAGAATGGTGTATTGATGGCCGAGCAGGGATTTCACTTCGCGGGTAGTCAATAATGTCGGGCTGTTTTCCAGGGACAGGCTGACTGTGGCGTTGTCGATGACGGCTTTGCCACTGGCGACGATCTCGTCACTGCTCGTCGGCGACAACTCCACGGCGTACGTCGAGCCGCGCTCGAAGGTCACGTCGCCCGCCACTTGCAAGGTCCCGATAGAGTTGCCCGGCGCCACAGTGCCGCCGCTTCTGGCGATCAACCCGCCGATGCGACCGTTACCGCCGAGAATACCGCTGTCATTGACGGTGACCGTCGAAGCCAGCGAACCGTTGATGGCCAACCGGCCCTGATTGACCAGCGTCGGGCCAGCGTAGGTATTGGCGCCGGTCAGGACCAGCGTGCCGATGCCCTGCTTGGTCAGGCCGCCATGGCCGGAAATGTCGTTACGCCAGACGTCGAGTCCGCAGTGCACGTCCGTGCACACACGTTCGGTCGGTTTGCCGGCGTCGATGATCGCGCCGATGCCCGGCAAATCGGCCACAAACTGGCTGGAGCCGTAGGCGCCCTGAATGCGAAATTCCTCGGGAATGTCCTGCTCGGTGACAAACATCCCCGGGCCATCAATGCCTTTGCGCAGATTGATCATGCCCCAACCGTACAACGCGTCGACACCCGGTGCCCCGAGGTCAGTGGCCGTGGTGCGCAGAACACTGGCGACCTGCGCACCGGTCATGTACGGGAAGCGTTCCATCAGCACCGCCATGGAGCCTGCAACATGCGGCGCGGCCATCGAGGTGCCGTTGTAATTGGCGTAACCGGTGGTGAGGTTATCTGCGTTGGTGCCGCCGATGATCGAGCTGTAGATTTTGCTGCCGGGCGCCGACACGCAAAAACTGGCGGTGTAGCCGCAGCGCGACGAAAACGTACTGATGTTGTAGAGGTCCGGGCTGGTGAGGTCCGGGTTCTTCTGCAACGCCGCGACGGTCACCCAGTTCGGCGCGATCTGCGGTATGAAATAGCCGAGGCCGGCGATGGCGTCCGGGTTATTCAGGTTGTAGTCGTTGCCGGCGGCGAAGATCGTGACGATGCCGCTGCGGGCGGCGGCGATCGCACCGTCGTAGGCACCGCCCGGTTTGGTTCCGAGCAGTGGCTGGATCTCGTTGAACTGCAACTGCGCATCCTGCACGGTGAAGTGCGGGTACGCCGGATCGCGTCCGCCGAGGTCGAAGCGATCGGTAATGCCGATGCCCCAGCTGTTGTTGATGATCCGCGCGCCGCTGGCGATCAGGGCATCCCAACCTGCCTTGTACACCGCACCGTCGTTGCCACGAATAATACCGTCCTCCGGGCCCGGGTCGCCGTTATCGGCGCTGATGATTTGCGCGTTGTACGCCACGCCGTGCATCGGCCCGCCATCGCGGCTGCCGGCAGCGATCCCGCCGACGTGGGTGCCGTGGGAGCCGAGCTTGCCGTCGTAGCCCACCGTGGGGGCGCCGTCATAGCGAAACGCATCCCCGGCTTTGACCGGGATGTACGGATCGGTGTATTCACGGATGCCGCTGGTGATCAGGGTGACGACTTTATTGGCGCCGGAGAACTCCGGGTGCTGGGCGTAGACCGGTTGGTCGAAGATCCCCAGTTTCACGCCTTTGCCGCTGTAACCGGCAGCGTAGGCATCCTGTGCGTTGATCGCGCCTACGCCCCAATCGGCGTTGAATTCGGCGCTGCGCCAGCTGTTGGGGTCGCCAGCGCGTCCGCTTTCCACGTAAGGCGCGGCGTGCGCCTGACCGAGTGCGGCCAGTGCGCAGAGCACGGCCAGTGTGTTGTGCTTGTTATTCATCCAGCTACCGTCCTTAGTTGTGTTGCCAAAATCCCTTTTTGCCTCGAAAGGCGCCTGCAAATTCACACGTCCCGTGTCGCAGCCGAACGCAGCCTTCGGCAGCTGCTACAGATCCATCATTGAGTCTTTGGGCCCTGGCCGAACGCTTCGTCTACCTTGGCAAGGTCCTGCTCGCTCAAGGTTCCGGCGTAGTAGTGCAATTTGGTCCAGGCCATCAAGTAGTCATAGCGTGCCTGCGCCAGATCGCGGCGGGTGGTAAATAGTTGTTGTTCTGCATTCAAAGCATCCAGGTTGACGCGTTCGCCGCCCAGAATGCTTTGCTTGGTCGAGACCACCAGCGCTTCGGCAGACACCAACGCCTTTTGATAGGCGCGCAATTTGTTCACGCCCGACAGGCAGGCGCTGAACTGTCGGCGCAGCTCGATCATGGTTTCGCGGGTCTTGCCGTCCAGTTCGTACTCGGCCTGTTCCATGGTGCGGCTGGCCTGACGGGTGGACGCCGACACCCCGCCACCGGCATACAGCGGCACGTTGACTTCGATGCCGATGGTGTTGGTGTCGTAACGTTGGTTGTAAGTGTTGCCGCTTTCCGATTCGTTCTGGCGCACCGAGGCGTAGGCACTGACTTTCGGCAGATGCCCGGCGCGATTGCGTTCAACTTCGTAACGCGCGACGTCCACCGCATGGCGCTGGGAGGCCAGGTTCGGGTTATTGGCCACGGCCATTTCGTGCCAGGTGTCGTAATTGGCCGGTTGCAGGCTGAAGGTCTGGAAATTCTGGTCCAGCGGCGCCAGGTCGGCGATGTCGATCGTCGGTACGCCGATCAACGCGCCCAGTTCACGCAAGGACGCGTCCTGTTCGTTGCGGGCCTCGATCTCCTCGGCGGTCGCCAGTTCGTAACGGGACTCGGACTCAAGTGTATCGGTGCGCGTGCCCTCGCCTTGGCGAAACATCTGCTCGTTCTGCTGGAACTGCTGCTCGAAGGCTTTCTTCTTCGCCAGCGCAATGTCGATCTGATCCTGAGCGAACAGCGCCTTGGTGTAGTTCTCCAGCACCCGCACCAACAACTCCTGGCTCTTGCCGCGAAAGGCTTCATCGGCAAACAACGACTGCGCCACGCCTTTGCGGTACGCCGCGTAGGCTTCGTAATCGATCAGAGGCTGTTGCAGGGTCAGGGTCGAGCCGTAACTGCTGTAGTTGCGGTCATCGGTCTGGTTTTGCCCGCGGTCATTGAGGTAGGTGGCCTTGGACGAGTTGCGCCCCTTGTTGTAGTTGTATCCCAGCTTTGGCAGCAAGCCGGCACGGCCAATGAGGCGGTTTTCCAGGCCGGCATCGCGTTCCTTGAGCGCGCCGAGGAACACCGGATCATTGCGCAACGCTTGCTCGTAAATGTCGAACGGCCCCATGGCCATCACACTGTTGCACGTCAGCAACGCCAGGGTCGCTGCGAGCAGGGAAAGCTTATTCATACAGCCGAACATCCTTATTCCTCGGTCAACGCGGAGCCTGCCCGGTCGAGCAGCGGTTTGAACAGATAGTTGAGGAGTGAACGTTCACCGGTGCGCACGAACATTTCCGCCGGCATGCCGGGCTTGATCACCAGGCCATTGAGCTTTTCCATCGCCTGATCGCTGACGCTGCTGCGCAGCACGTAGTAAGGCGCGCCGGTTTTTTCGTCGACCATCTGGTCGGCGGAAATCAGGCTGACTTCACCGGGCACTCGCGGTGTGCGGCTCTGATTGAACGCGGTGAACAGGATATCCACGGGCAAATGGGTGCCGACTTTGTCGATCAGGTTGATCGGCAGGTGCCCTTCGACTTCCAGCCGAGTGCCCTGCGGAACGATTTCCAGCAAGGTATCGCCCTGACGCACCACGGCGCCTTCGGTGTGCACCCCGAGGTTGACCGCAATGCCATCAGCCGTGGCGACGATCTCGCTGTGTTGCAGGTTGAACCCGGCGGAGGTCAGTTGCTCTTTGAGGGTCACGCTCTTGAGTTGCGCGTCAGCCAGTTGGGTGCGGACTTCTTTCTGATATTCCTCGATGTGCTGTTGCAGCTTGAGCTTCGCTTCGAGGATGCCCTGCTCCACCCGACCGCTTTCACCGGTGTTCTCGGCCAGTTGCTGCTGCACTTGCGACAGCTGACGCTGGTATTCCATCAAGCGGTTGCGCGGAATGTAGCCGTTGTCCGCCAAGGGCTGAAGGTTACTCAGTTGTTGTTGCAGCGAGTTGGCTTGGGCCGTCAGGTCGGTGCGCGCACGACGCATGCCGGCCAATTGCGCGCTGGCGCCTTCCATGTTGGCGCGCAACGCACCCTGCTCGCGGAAAAACGCCTCGCGGCGGCTGCTGAACAATTGCCGCTGGCCTTCGAGCACCAGCGCCAGTCGCGGGTCGGCATCCTTGCTCAGCTCGGCCGGGAAATTCACTTGCTTGAGGTTATCCCGTTCACTTTCCCAGCGCGCAACGCTGGCCCAGGCCATGCGGTACTGCGCCTGCAGCGAATCGACGTCGGCCGCGACCTGGGTCTGGTCGAGCTGGAACAGCGGCTGCCCCAACGTCACCACTTGACCCTCGCGCACCAGGATCCGGCTGACCACACCGGGGCTCATCGATTGCACGGCTTTGCGTTTGCCCGACACCACTACCGTGCCCTGCACCGGTATACCTTGATCGAGCGGCGCGAGGCTGGCCCAGGTGAAGAAGCTGCCAGCGCCGACGATGGCCAGTATCCAGCCCATGCGCGCGAAGAATCGCGCATCACGCTCGGGCCGTTCGGCGATGTAATCGTGTTCCATCAGGGCTTCGCTTTCAGAGTTCATGCGTGCGCTGCTCATACACCCGAATTCCTTGTCGTGGGCTGATACTGTCGACTCATGCTGAGCCCGCCCGGCGCCTGCGCGGCTTTTTCACGGTGTTGTTCCTGAGCGCCGGACAGTGCCTTGAGCACGTCCTGGCTCGGGCCGAAGGCCTGCAAGCGTCCTTCGTTGAGCACCAGCAATTTGTCGGCCTGGGCCAAGGCCGAGGACCGATGGGTCACCAGAATCACGCTGGTGCCCTGGGCTTTCAGGTGCGCGATGGCGCTGGCCAACGCAGCTTCGCCCACGGTGTCGAGGTTGGAATTGGGTTCGTCCAGCACCACCAGGCTCGGGTTGCCGTACAACGCACGGGCCAGTGCCACGCGTTGTTTCTGGCCACCGGACAAGCCGCTGCCGTCTTCGCCGAGCAGCGTGTCGTAGCCTTGCGGCAAGCGCAGGATCAATTCATGCACGCCGGCCTGTTGCGCAGCCTCGACGACTTTCTGCGGATCAGTTTCGCGAAACCGGGCGATGTTTTCGGCAATGCTGCCGCTGAACAATTCGATGTCTTGTGGCAAGTAGCCGATGTAGGGCCCGAGGTCGTCGCGGTTCCAGCGATGAATGTCCGCGCCGTCGAGCCGAACCGTGCCGCCGAGGGTTGGCCAGACGCCGACGAGTACCCGGGCCAGTGTCGACTTGCCTGAGCCGGAGGCACCGAGCACGCCCATCACCTCCCCGGCACCGAGGTTGAAGTTGACCATGTGCAGCGTCGCCGCACGTTGCCCCGGAGGGCCGGCGCTGACCTGTTCGAAAGTGATCTGCCCTTTCGGTGCCGGCAGCGCCATGGCTTCGTCAGACGGTGGAAAGGCTTGCAGCAACGCATCCAGGCGACGGTAGGCCAGCTTCGCGCCACTCCACTGTTTCCAGACCGCAATCAACTGATCGATGGGACTCAGGACTCGGCCCATCAGGATCGAACCGGCGATCATCATCCCGGCAGTCATCTCGCCCTTGATCACCAGCAACGCACCCAGCCCCAGTACCAGGGATTGCAAGCACAGACGCAAGGTTTTGCTCAGGGAACTGATAACCGCGCCGGTGTCACTGGCCTGATTCTGCAAACTGAGAAAGCGCGAATGCACTTGAAACCAGCGTTTGCGCAACACGCCGAGCATGCCCATCGCCTGGATGGTCTCGGCATTGTGCAAGTGGCTGGTGGCCAACTGGCTGGACTTCTGGGAAAAACCGGCGGCTTCGCCCAAGGGCTTTTTGGTCATCGTTTCGTTGAGGAAAGCGAGGCCGATCAGGACCACAGCCCCCACCGTCGCGAAGACACCCAGCCAGACATTGAACAGGTAGATCACGAACAGATAGACCGGAAACCACGGCGCGTCGAAGAAGGCAAACAGCGCGGGTCCGGTGACGAATTGGCGGATGTGCGTCAGGTCCCCCAAGGATTGCCCGGCATTGCCCTCGCCTTTGAACAGGTTGCGCTCGAACGCGGCTTGATACACCCGCAGGTTGAAGCGTCGTTCCAGTTGGCTGCCGATGCGGATCACGATGAAGCTGCGCACGATCTCAAGCAGGCCGATGAAGGCAAAGAAGCCGACCACCATCAGCGACAACATGGCCAAGGTCGTTTCGTTCTGCGAAGACAACACACGGTCATAGACTTGCAGCATATAAATCGACGGGACCAGCATCAGTACGTTGATCAATGCGGTAAAACAACCGACGCTGATCAAGATGCTTTTATAGTCGCCCAGTGCCTTGAATAACGGAGCGGTGGCTGGGGCCTTAGCCATCTTCATTGATTTTTCCCGAGGTGAAATTCCCCGTCCTGATCTGACGAGGTTTAATTAACTGTGTGTGCGCGGTTCGAGACATTTTTTGTCGGTAATCGCTTACAAATTAACAACCCACCTCCATGCTCGCTAAAGAGTTGGCGTATTGTTTTGCTACTTACAACTACAACAGCGGGCTCTCTATTTAAATTTGCACGGTCCGCCCACTAATTGCTCTTACGCGCAGCGCGCTCAAGCGTAATGATCAGACCGGACTTCAAATTGCCTTGATAAAGCCCATCATGCTGTCGGCTGAAAAAGAAAATTCTTGAGCCTTCCTTGCCGGTGATCGCAATCCCGTCCGGTTCTGTGAACCAGCCAATGGCCGACACTTGCAGCCAGGCCCCAAGGCACTCGGCGCCCTCGGCCAGGGTCTGGTTGGGTTGAAGGTCAATCAGGCAAACGTTCGACGGTTTGTCCTGCACAGTGCGGGGCTCGGACGCATCCTCTTTGGTCATCAAGGTGGCTCGCCAATGTCCGGCGAGTTCAGAGGGGTCCGCTAATTTCAGGCTGCTTGCCATGGCTACATCTCCAAGAAACATCATCAGCGTCGCCAATAGCCACGCGGTCATTCTGTAGGTAAAGGCGTCAGGGGCCATAGGATCTGTCACTCCGGCGCGTAGCCTTACGCAGTGCGCGCATCGATGCAAGGACAGAGCGCGGCGCAACGTGCACCGCGCTCCTTTTCAGCCTTGAATCAGGCCACGATGTCCGAGAACGCCGCCTGGCCTACGGTGCTGACGAGGAAATCCGCCACACCATGCCCTGAGAAGTCCACCGACAGCAGGCTGTTCCCGCCCGAGTTAGTCAGCACGGCATCACCGACCGCCCCCGTGAACGAACTCACGAAGTGCAGGCCCGCGCCTTTGGTAATACCGGTCAGGTCGATCTTGTCCAGGCCACTGACAAAGTCGAGGATCTGATCGGCAACACCTGGCTTGGAGTCACTGCTGGCGGCGAACACAAACGTGTCCGAACCGGCACCCCCCCACAGTTTGTCCGCACCGCCGGCACCGTAGAGGATGTCGTTGCCGGCACCGCCCTTCAGCTCGTTGGATACGCCATTACCGATCAACAGGTCGTTGCCCGAACCGCCGATTGCGTTCTCGATGATCGCGCCCTTGGCAATGGAGACGTTGCCCACCAGGCCGCCAACGTCGGAGAACGAGGCCTCATTGAGGTTGATTTTCTGGTTTTGGGTGAAGCCGGAGAAATCCAGAGTGTCCTTGCCGCCCGCGTCCCACACCGAAAACACGACCTTGTCCGACGACGAAGACGCGCTCAGGAAGTCGCGACCGGCGTTGGAGTTGAAGCCGTAGGTAGTGTCGCCAGTACGGGTGGTGGTGTTGGCCCCGTAGAGTTTCTGAATGGCAGCAATGTCGTCCATCAGCGGGCCGGACGAATACGCCTCGACACCGCCCTTGCTGAAGTTCTGGTTGGTATTGCTTTCGCTCCAGTAGCTCATGACGCTGTAACCGCGGGTGTCTTGCCCGTAGGTGGCGTCGTTGTAAGTCGGCGCGCCTTCACCGGCGTTGTAGTCGCCAGGGTGGGCCAGGCCCAGGGTGTGACCGATTTCGTGGGTCAGGGTTTGACGACCATAGTTGTTCAGGTCCGGCGTCTTGTTCGGCGTATAGCTGCTGTTGGTCAGGTACCAGGAGGTCCCGTCGTAACCCGCGCCCGTGCCCGGCAGATAAGCAAATGCCGCAGCGCCGTCCTGGCCACCGCTGTAGTTGCCGAAGGTCATGTGCCCGTCGCCGCCCGTGGCCTTCTCGGCGAAGGTGACGTTGGCGACATCGGCCCAGGATTGCATGGCGAGCACCGCCTGGGCTTTTTGCTGAGCACTGAACTGACTGAAACCGGTAATCCCGTGCTTGTTCATGGTGCTCGACGACGCCGAGGTCAGGAACGTATAGGTCAGTTCGATTTTGCCGCTGCCATCCTTGTCCTGGTAGGCAGCACCGTCGCGCAGCAATTGGGTCGCTGCCTGGTCGACGGAATAGGAGGGTTTGCCATTGACCGTGAGATTGCCGCCGCGGTCATACTGATGGCTGAAGCTGTCGATCTGGCTGAAAGCAGAACTCGGTGCTGCCAATGCATGCGAGGGGGCAAAGGCCAGTTCAGCAAGATCAATAGCGTTGTTTTTTACTTTCGACATAAACACACTTCCTTGTTTGGCTATGGAACAGTTTTTTCAGATAGCGACAATCTCTGGCGAGATCGTCCTATCACTCGCCCAATGCAGGCGAAAGAAAACTGACACAATTCGAAATCAAACGTCTACATTTTTTTTGACGTCAAATTGTGTTGTTCCAGCAAGTGCCCGTAAACAATGCCTGAGGTGTCGAAAGTTTGTTTGGAGGCATGTGCGTTTGCGCAAATTGTCTGACGATTTGATATTTAAATATTAAATAGGGGTAAGTTTGTTTTTTGTCTAAGAGGTCTCACTTTTGTTGGACTTATTAATAGGAGTGCCAGCGGATTGATATCAGTTAAATGTGTGTTGAATTTGATTATTTACGACTGCTGCGCAGCCGAACGCAGCCTTCGGCAGCTGCTACAGGATTTTCGTACGCCGCGATCCTTGTAGCAGCTGGCGCAGCCTGCAGTCGGTGTGCCACCAATCACTACAAAATATGAACCCTCAACTCCCCGTCCGAATCTTGTTCCACACCCGCGTACGCACCCGGTCAATGTTCAGCGGCATCGCCTCGAGCGCGAACAGTTTGCCCATCATCTCTGGGCTCGGATAAACCTTGGTGTCGTTTTTGATCGTCGGGTCGATCAGGCTGTCGGCCTGTTGGTTGCCGTTGGCGTAGTGCACGTAGTTGCTGACACCGGCCATGACGTCCGGGCGCAGCAGGTAGTTCATGAAGGCGTAGCCGGCCTTCTCGTCCGGTGCGTCGGCGGGCATGGCAACCATATCGAACCAGATGGCCGCGCCTTCCTTGGGAATCGAGTAGCCGATGTCGATACCATTGTGGGCTTCCTTGGCGCGGTTTTCGGCTTGCAGGATGTCACCGGAGAAGCCGACCGCCACGCAGATGTCGCCGTTGGCAAGGTCGCTGGTGTACTTGGATGAATGGAAATAACTGACATACGGCCGGACTTTCAGCAGCAGCGCTTCGGCCTTTTTATAGTCTTCCGGTTTTTTGCTGTGGTGCGGCAGGCCCAGGTAATTCAGGGCGGCGGGCAACAGTTCCGGGCCGTTGTCGAGGATGGCAACGCCGCATTTCTGCAGCTTTTGCATGTTTTCGGGTTTGAAGATCAGGTCCCAGGAATCCACGGGCGCGTTGTCACCCAGTACGGCCTTGACCTTGGCGATGTTGTAGCCGATGCCAGTGCTGCCCCACAGGTACGGAAAGCCATGTTCGTTACCCGGATCGTTGGTCTGCAACGCTGTGAGCAATACCGGATTGAGGTTCTTCCAGTTCGGCAATTGAGCCTTGTCGAGCTTCTTCAGCGCTCCCCCTTCAATCTGTCGCGCCATGAAATGGTTGGACGGGAACACCACGTCGTATCCCGATTTGCCGGTCATCAACTTGCCGTCGAGGGTTTCGTTGCTGTCGTAGACGTCGTAGGTGAAGGCGATACCGGTTTCTTTCTGGAAGTTCTTGGTGGTGTCCGGGGCGATGTAGTCTGACCAGTTGTAGATTTTGACCGTTTCAGCAGCGTGGCCAAGGGTCGCGACGAGTGCAAGGGGCGCCAGTGTCAGTGTCTTTCGGATCATGAGTCGATTCCTGTAGGGGCTTTTGTTATTGGCAGGCAATCAGAAGATCAAAAAATCAAAACGTAGGTCTTGCGCACGGTTTCCTGGATATCCCAGATGCCGAGACTGTTGGCCGGCAACATCAGTGCATCGCCGGCTTCTATGAAAAGGGTTTCGCCATCGTCCGGGGTGAAGGTGCAGCGCCCCTGGATGAAGTGACAGAATTCCTGGGCGACGATCTGCCGACGCCAGCGTCCGGGCGTGCATTCCCAGACACCCGTTTCGACACCATCGTCGCGTTCGACGCTGGTGGTCGAGGCCACGGCCACCGGTGTTCCCAGTGGCACGGCAACCGGGTTGGACTCTTCGAGCTTCAGGGTGGCGGTATTCTTCAATTGCGTGATGCTCATGGGCGTACCTGTCGATGGATAAAGCGCTGTTCAGTGCATGAAGCCTTCCATGAACCCCGCAACCCCGCTGGCCAGTTTTCGGCGCCAGGGTGCGGTGGTCGGGTTGGCCAGGGTCTGGTCTTCGTGGACGAAGCTGCGAATGATCGCGTTGTAACCGAGCCAGCGGCAGGGTTCCGGCTCCCAGGCCTTGAGCGTGTCGAGCCCGCCCTGGGGCATGACCCAGGGCTGGCGGACCAGTTCGGTATCGCGCTCAAGCATCAGATCGGCGAGGGTTCTGCCACCCAGGTGGCTGGCCCCGACACCCTCCCCGCCATAACCGCCGGACAAGGCGATGCCGCTGGCGTGATCACAGAGCATGTGCGGCTTGAAGCGCCGCGACATGCCCAGGTTGCCGCCCCAGGCGTGGGTAATCCGTACATTCTTGAGTTGCGGGAAGAGCTCGCCGAACAGATAGCGCCGTAGCTCCACTTCATGAGTGGTCAGGTCGAAGTCATGGCGCAGCTTGCCGGCAAACTGGTAGCCGCCCCGTGCCCCGAATACCAAACGGTTGTCGGCGGTGCGCTGGCCGTACGTCACCTGACGGCTACTTTCGCTGAAGGCCTGGCCGCGATCCAGGCCGATATCGTCCCAAGTCCCGGCGGACAGAGGCTCGGTGGCAACGATCAGGCTTTGCACCGGCATTTGATAGCGACCCAGCGGCGGTAACGTCGTCGCATAGCCTTCTACCGCCGGGACGATCCAGCGACTGCGAACCGAGGCCTTGGCCGTGCGCAGACTCCCCGACTGCCACTGCGTGACCGGGCTGTTTTCATAGATCTTGACCCCCATGTTCTCCACCGTGCGTGCCAAACCTCGCACCAACTTTGCCGGGTGAATGGTCGCGACGTGCGGTGCATAGATACCGCCATAAGGCTTCGCAACTCTGATCTGTTGCGCCAGTTGTTCGGGGCTGAGCCAGCGGTAGTCACTTTCGGTCAGGCCTTGGCGGTAGAGATCGTCCAGATAACGCCGAAGGCTGGTTTCTTGCTCGGGGTAGCGTGCGGCGCAGTAAAGCACCCCGCCTTTGCGATAATCGCAGGCGATACCTTCACGTTCGACGACAAGTTCTACTTCATCAGGGATGCTGTGCAGCAGGTCAAATGAAGCGCGGCGATGGTCGGGAGACAGGCCGGCCAGCAGCCGGTCTTCACCGAGGATATTGCCCATCAACCAGCCACCGTTACGGCCCGAGGCACCAAAACCGGCGGTTTGCGCTTCGACAATGGCAATGTTCAGGCCCGGTGCCTGGCGCTTGAGGTAATACGCGGTCCAGAGCCCGGTGTAACCGGCGCCGATGATGGCCACGTCGACATCCAGATCGTGTTCCAGCGCCGCACGCGCCGCTAACGGCTCGTCGAGTTGATCCATCCATAAACTGATAGTGCGCCACGCTGACATGCAGGATTCCGCCACTCAAACTTCGATGGCGTCGATCCTAGTGCGTGAACTCAGGGGCTGTCTTGCGCGCGGGCACGCAAGGAAATTTGTTTGGCATAGGCCTTGGGCGACAGGCCGGTGTGCTGGCGGAAACACTTGTAAAACGCCGACAGCGAATTGAATCCCGCCGCAAACGCCAGTTCGTCGATACGCAGCGGTGGCGTCGCGGTGTCCAGCGTGTCGAGCAGATGTTGCAGGCGCGCCTGGTTCACGTAGCGATAGAAACTCTGGCCCAACACTTGATTCAACAGGTAGGAAATCTGATTGCGACTGTAGCCGCACTCCTTCGCCACCCGTTGCAGGTCGAGTTCGGGGTCAAGATATGGCTGCTGGCGCTGGAAATACTGCTGCAAGTCGTCGGCCATGAAACTCAATTGGCGCGGGGACAGCCCGAGTCGACTGACCGCTGGGCGCAAAGTTTTAGTCGCCGTGCTGGACGGCTGCTCGTGGACCAGCGTGGCGTATTCGTTGACCCGCCAGATCAACCCGTCGCGGACCGTGATTGCTTCGCTGGTGTGGAAGGACACCAGCCCTTCACCGCCACGCAACGTCATTCGGTACTGGATAAACGCGGTATTACCGTCCAGGCGAATCCGGTCCGAGTGCTCCAGCGCTTCGCCCGGATTGCGCGGCATGCTGACGCGCACGTACTCGCGCAGTTCGTCGAGCCCCATCACGCGGTTCTGGAAAAAATCGTGGTACTGGATGCCTGGGTGATAAAGCGCCATGACGCCGTCCAGGTCGCGGTGCTTCCAGCACAAGTGGTAGCGCATGACCGTCTCGCCCGTGGCCCGGGTTTGTTGCGGCCCATCATCATCGGCGTGCATAAAGGTCTCGACGGGAAAACGCCGAGCTTGCCGAAGTTCTCCACCGGGTTCAATTGCTGAAATACCAACCCGGCAAGACCCGTCGCCGAGCCAATGCGTGCCGGGACATGACCTCGATCATGAAAATCCCATTAACTGCCGAACGGCCCGAAAAAAATCACATGGTTTTCACATACCGATGCTACTTTTAAAGGCAGTCACCGGTTGAGCCATTGAAGGCTCTTCCCTCCTAACATGAGCTAAAGGAAGCGCTCGATGAAGAAGGCGGGCAACATATGAATAAAGGATCTTTCAGCAAAGTCACGTTTCCAAACGCCTGCCAGCTGATGCGCTGGCATTTTCATCCCATGGGATTTGAGGCGAGCATGGACGCACCGGGCAGCATGATCGCCCGGCTGTTTGATCGCGCCAGTGGCGAGACCATGATTGCCATTGCCGGTATCCCTTGCGCAACGGTCATGAATGCAGCGGATGTCGAGCGAATCATTGAAGCCGTCGAGGATGAACTTGAAGCATTCATTCCACCTGTGGCCCTCAGAAGCTATGCCTGAAGGCTGAACACTTAACAAAAAGCCCACATCATGTGGGCTTTTTAGTGGGGGACGACTCAGGATCACGCCCCTTTCTGGCCGACCCGATGATCGGCGAAAAACGCTTTGCCGCTGCCGATCCGGTCAGATGCCTTGGGCATATTCGCCGCCGTGTCCTGCCCCTCGACATACCAGTAGCAATGACTGACGGCACGGGTGATGCCGACGTAAGCCAGTCGCAGGATTTCGTCCCTTTGCGCGCTGTCATAGGGCTCGCTGTCCCCGGACTTGCCGAGTCCCGCCATCCTGTACACCTGATTCTTGTACGGTGAGCTAGTCAGATGCTGGCAATCGCCGAGCAAGAACACCGCGTCGGCCTGCAAGCCTTTGGCACTGTGATACGTCAGTTGTTTTAGTCGGCGTGACTCATAAGGTAAGCTCGAATCCACATTAACTACAGGCTGAATATGCTGTTCAATCAATAACTTATCGCTGCTTTTTCGATAAAGCATCAAGATTGAATCACCCTTTCGGTAATGCTCCATCAAGCGCTGGGCCATGCCTTGATCGTCCCGGTCCAGGACGTTTACCGGCAATAGCGCTTTAGGCTCGCCGCTGGCTTTGGCTTTCTTGCCAGCGATGGCCGGTGCCGCGCGAACGATATGCTCGGCGGCGTCGATGATGTGTTGATGGCTGCGATAGTTGTCGCTGAGCATGACTTTGGTGGTGCTGGGCGACCGGAACTCTTTGTTGAACTCCATGAAGTACGTCGGCGAACTGCCGCGCCAGCCATAAATGGACTGCCAGTCATCCCCCACACACAGCAGAGATGAGCGTTGCGCACCGCGCCCAACGTGCATTGCCGGGCCTCGACTGCGGATCTCGGTCAGGCTGGCGCGAATCCAGGAGACGATTTGTGGCGATACGTCCTGAAATTCGTCGATCATCAGGTGTGACAGTGGCCGCAGCAGTTCATCGCTCAACAACTTCAGGTTTTCCGGTGAGTGCTCGCTGAACAAGGCAAACATCCGGTTGTAGGTCATCACCGGTGGTTTCTGATCGAGCAGATGATCTTCCAGCGCTCGCCAGAACAAGCTCAAGGCCTCGAAGAAGAATCGGTCAGGGTCGTCCTTGGCGAAACTCATCTGGCCAACAGCGTTCGGAACATCCAGGCCGAGGTTTTCTATAAAACCGGCAGCCGCGACAAAACAGTCGAGTAACGGCGCCGAAGCCAGCTCACCTTTGACCTTGTAATCAAAGCCCGGACCGGCGCTGGCATCACCTGCCAGCGAGGCCAAAACACGCTTTGAAGACTCGTAACTATCCAGCCATATCAATGGTTTACGGCAGAAAGCTTGAAACAGGGTACGCTTTACTGCCCATTCTGCACGGACAGTCAACTTGGCATTCGGGCGGCAGACCTGCGGGTTTTCCCGCGGATCAAACCCCAGCACGACCCACGCATCGAGGCTTGGGATGTAACCGTGACAATGGAACGTCGCGCCGTTGATATCGAAGGATTGCCGATTGGGTTCGATACCCTTGATCGGCCAGGCACCCGCGCGAAACCACAGGTCTTCAATGGCGTCGCACAGTTCTTCATCGCGCCTGGCCGCCAGTTCGGTCACGGCCACGCGTTTTTGCACGTCGGGATGGTCGCGTTCCAGCTCCTTGAGCTGCAAGGCATGGCGCGACAAAGGCCTGATCAACTCGCGAAAGCGTTCATTGCGGGTATGCAACTGGTGATAGCAGGCATTGAGCTGCTGTCGCTGAGCGTCATTGATTCGCAGGTCGAACGGATTGCTGTCGACGTCTTCGTCGGCGTTTTGCGTGCGGTTGCTTAGGTTTTCGAAGGCTTGCAGGCGCTCGAACCCCGGCAGGCTGCGAACCATCGGCAGAATGCGCGAATGGAAGGTGCGCACCAGATCACGCGCCTCTTTGAGGCTCAGCGGCCGGCCCCACAGCGCGAACAGTTCGATCAGCTTATTAATGAAGTCTTTGCGCGATTCGCGGGTAAAGGTCACGACGGTCATCGAATCCAGTTCGAAGCCCAGATAGTGGGTCAGCAACAGGATACGCAGCACCAGCGTGGTCGACTTGCCGGCGCCTGCCCCGGCAATCACCGACGTTGACGGCGTATCGCTGAAGATCATCTTCCACTGCGCAACGCTCGGCTGGGCATGGGGTGGCAGCAGCCGGGCCACATCGGCCTTCATGCGCTTCTTTAACTCCGCACTTAATGGCAGGCGCCAGTCGTCAAACAGATTGTCATCGACATTGGGCGGCCGATGTTCGGTTGAGCGCGAATCGCGGATCAGCAGCACTTGCCGGCCTTGCTCCAGCCCTTCGTCCTTGCCTTCCTTGAAGCCGTAATCAAACCCCGCGCTGTGACCGCTGCGAAAACCGTCGGCTTGCCCGTGTAGCCAGGAAGCGCGGTGCTGCGCACGCAGTCGGGTCAAGCCATGACCGAAGAACCGGGCGGCCAGGCGCTTGAGCAACGGCATCTCGGCCAAGGGACGAAGTTCGGGCGGAAGATCGGGGGTGTGTTGCGGCACGCGGGCTGACTCCAGGGTGTGAGGCTGTTGCGGGCTATGGTGTCTGCATTTGCCTTTGAGTTCTAGTGAAATGCTTACAGGTCATTGGCTTATGCGATGAAGTGAAGGCTGGATGAGAAACTTTCGAGGTTATTTCACATCAATCAATTCGATGGTAATGCAGCATTTTTTACGCTTTTTATCGATGAGTGCCTGATAGATGATGCTCGCCATTAACCCCCTTTCAGGAGACGATCATGCTCGAACTCAGACCCTTCAACTCCCTGGGCGGTGCCCATCATGGCTGGTTGGATGCTCATCACCACTTTTCGTTCGCCGAGTACCATGACCCCAAGCGCATGAACTGGGGCAATTTGCGGGTCTGGAACGATGACGTGATTGCCTCCGGCACCGGGTTTCCAAAACACCCGCACCGGGACATGGAAATCATTACCTACGTCCGTGAAGGTGCGATTACTCACGAAGACAACCTGGGCAATAAGGGCCGCACCGAAGCCGGCGACGTTCAGGTCATGAGTGCCGGCACCGGCATCGCCCACAGCGAGTACAACCTGGAAGCGACACCCACCAAGATCTTCCAGATCTGGATCATCCCCAACGAATCCGGGCTTGCGCCGTCCTGGGGAGCCAAGCCATTCCCCAAAGGTGATCGTGAAGGTTTCGTCACGTTGGCCAGCGGCAAGTCCGGCGATGATCAGAGCCTGCGCATCCGTGCTGATGCGCGGCTGGTAGCGGCGAACCTGAAGGCTGGGGAATCTGCCGAGTATCATCTGGACAATGGGCGTCGCGCCTACCTGGTTCCGGCCACGGGTGTGATTGAAGTCAATGGCTTACGTGCGCAAGCTCGAGACGGGGTTGCGGTGGCCGATGAGCAGGTGTTGCGAGTGACGGCGATTGAGGACAGCGAAATTGTCCTGGTAGACCTCGCGTGATTCAGTAAACGCCAGGCACAAAAAAGGGGCGACCGTGATGGTCGCCCCTTTTTACTGTCTGGATTACTTGGCTGCGATGGCGCCATCCACCAGCGTTTGAGCCTCTGCCACCAACTGCTTGAGGTGGTCATCGCTCACAAAGCTTTCAGCGTAGATCTTGTAGATGTCTTCAGTGCCCGACGGACGAGCCGCGAACCAGCCATTTTCGGTCATGACCTTCAGGCCGCCAATCGCCTGGTCATTGCCGGGTGCGTGGCTGAGGATGCTCTGGATCGCTTCGCCCGCCAGTTGAGTCGAGGTGACCTGGTCTGGCGACAGCTTGCTCAGCAAGGCTTTCTGTTCAGGGTTGGCCTTGGCATCCACGCGCACCGAGAACGGTTCGCCGAGTTCATCGGTCAACGCGCGATAGGCCTGGCTTGGGTCGCGACCGGTGCGAGCGGTCATTTCTGCGGCCAGCAATGCCGGGATCAGGCCGTCCTTGTCGGTACTCCAGACGCCGCCGTCCTTGCGCAGGAACGAGGCACCAGCGCTTTCTTCTCCGCCAAAACCCAGGGAACCGTCGAACAAGCCGTCGGCAAACCATTTGAAGCCCACCGGCACTTCATACAGACGACGGCCCAGACGCTTGGCCACGCGATCAATCAAGCCGCTGCTGACCACGGTTTTGCCCACGGCAGCGTCGGCGCGCCAATGCGGACGGTTCTGGAACAGGTAGTCAATCGATACCGCGAGGTAGTTGTTCGGTGCCAACAAACCACCGGACGGCGTAACGATGCCGTGACGGTCGTGATCCGGGTCGCAGCCAAACGCGACGTCGTAGCGATCTTTCAGACCGATCAAGCCTTGCATCGCGTGGGTGGACGATGGGTCCATGCGGATCTGACCATCCCAGTCGACGGTCATGAAGCGGAACGTCGGATCGACCTGTGTATTGACCACGTCGAGGTCCAGACGGTAATGCTCGGCAATCGCCGACCAGTAGCGCACCCCTGCTCCGCCCAATGGATCAACGCCCAGACGCAGCTTGGCGTCACGGATGGCGTCGAAGTCGATCACGTTGATCAGATCAGCCACGTAAGTGTTGAGGTAATCGTGGCGATGGGTTGTGCTGGCTTTCAGCGCCTGCTCGTAGCTGATGCGTTTGACGCCAGCGAGTTTGGCCGCCAGCAGCTCGTTGGCCTTGGCTTCGATCCACTTGGTGATGTGGGTATCGGCCGGACCACCGTTGGTAGGGTTGTATTTGTAGCCACCGCTTTGCGGCGGGTTGTGCGACGGCGTAATGACGACACCGTCCGCCAGACCCGAAGTACGGCCACGGTTGTAGCAAAGGATTGCGTGGGAAATGGCCGGGGTCGGTGTGTATTCGTCCCCTTCGGCAATCATCACCGTGACGCCGTTGGCGGCCAACACTTCCAGGGCGCTGGCACCGGCTGGCGTGGACAGTGCGTGAGTGTCGATCCCGACGAACAACGGACCGGTGATTCCCTGGGCTTCACGGTACAGGCAGATCGCCTGGCTGATCGCCAAGACGTGCCACTCGTTGAAACTCAAGTCGAACGAGCTGCCCCTATGCCCGGAAGTGCCAAAGGCTACACGCTGGGTTGAGATGGCGGCGTCAGGCTGGCCAGTGTAATAGGCCGTTACCAGTCGCGGGATATCGACCAACAATTCTGCCGGTGCCGGTTTGCCCGCAAAAGGACTGAGTGTCATGCAAAACCTCTGAAATTGAGTGGTTCAGGAATTGGATCGCAGTTTACTGGCAGTTCGACCGCAACGCGATGTTATAGATCCATGAGGCTCGCGGATGTTATCCCGCGTCGCTCAATCGATCGCTTCCAGACGCAAGGCATCCCCCAGCAAACCCAACGCTACGCCAAGGTCATGCTCACCACCAAAGGTATGGCTCAGCCGCAAATGTTGCGCATGCAGCCCGCGCAAGCTGAATAATTCCCCGGGGGCCACCACTACCTGCTGTTTGAGCAGGCGGTGGAACACGCCGCGCACATCAACCTGACGTAACGAGCGCACCCAGATCGTCGCGCCGCCCTGGGGGTCGACGAAGTGCAACGCGTCTGCCAGTCGTTCCTCCAGCAATTGGGTCATCTGTACTTTGCGCTCCTTGAGGAGCCGGCGCAGCACCAACAAGTGCTGATCGATGCGACCATTGTTGTACAGGCGCGCAATGGCTTTCTGACGGATCGGCGACAACCGGAACGAGCGCAGCAGGAAGTGTCGCTGCAGCTCACCTCGCAGTTGCCGCGAAAGCACATAGCCGTAAGGCGCTTCAGGCCCGATAACCTTCTCGAATGTGGAAAACACGATCAGTCGGTCCGGGTCCAGCAAATCGCGGAACCGTGGGCCAGCGGGTTCAAATTCAAGATCGCCGTAACAGTCGTTCTCAAGCACCCAACTGCCGTGCCGCGCCAGCAACTGCACGGTTGATAGCCTGTTGCTTTCATCGACCACACTGCCGCGCGGCATGTTCAGGCCGGATGACAACATCATCAGTCGAACGGGTTCGGTCTCCAGCAGCGTTTGCAGATGATCAAGGTCCAGGCAGCCATCCGCTTGTAACGACACCTCAATGACCTTGACGTCCAAGTCCTGCAACAACCGCAAAATCGACCAGTCGCACGGAGACTCCACCACAACCGTGGCGTCCTTGAGGCAAAGCACCGCGATCAATATTTCCAGCACACCCCGCAGATCAGCACCGATGTAGACATCGTCGGCGTGCCAGCAACGTGTCGGAGAGGAGGTATATCGCGCCGCCAGCGCTGCGCGCAGCTCCCGTTCGCCACAGGGTTGAGACGTCGGTTGCGGCTGGCGCGGATATTGGCGCAACAGTTCTCTCTCCAACAGCAATAGCGGGCTGTCCAACGGCTGCAGCAATGCGGGTTCGTCAGCGCTCAATACCAGCATTCCCGGTCGCCTGGCATTCACATAAACCGTCTCGAGCAGGTCATTGCCGCTGCACGGTGGCCGGATGAACGACACCGGAAGTGCGTAATAACCGGATTTGGCCACCGAATAGACGCGCCCTTCCTTTTCCAGCAGCGAATAGGCGTACTGAATGGTCGATATCGACACGCTCAGACGCTCCGCCAGCTGTCGTAATGACGGAAGCCGCACACGTGTGTCGCTGACCGGTTCGCTGATCAGATGAGTCAGGTAGCGATACACCGCCTGATAAGCGAAGTCGGTTTCTCGGGGGCCTTTCATGAGCGATGACTGCACACGATGGGCGCAGCCCGATGGATCCGGACGGGCGTTATCAAGCGAGGCACTTTCAACGCCCCGTTGACCGTTCGCCCGTCACGGCGTCAATCACCCTCATATCGGCTTGCAGCCCCTTGCCCGCAGTCTCGCCACTGGCCACCGGCCCCATGTGGTACAGCGTACCGATCAGGCTGACGGGCAGCCCGCTGACGTCGACCATCCATTGCAACACCTGCTCGGGCGCAGGCTTGCCCTGCATCGCGCGATGCAGTTCGGGTAGCGCCACGAGCATGCCGGGATGGCATTGACGCAGAAAATGCTCAAGCGACGCGCCTTTCTCGACAAAGGGTGCGAACAGTAAACACACCAGTTGAGCTTCGTTCAGGCAGAGGCATCTTTGGGCCTCGGCCGCCGCCAGTTCACGCTGATCTGGATTGCCATATGCCCGCAATACCTGCTCGTATGCATACTCCGGAAGGTGCTTGCGACGCATCATGACCAATTGCCGCTGAACATAGTCAACAATGCCGGCTTCATAGGTCCGACCCTGCACGAAACAGGCTTGTAGCCCACGCAGATGCGCAGAAATCGAAAAGCTCACGTATTCGTTATCACCCGACTGAGCCGTCAGCTCGTCAGGTTGAAACTTGAGGAACTCTGTGAGCAGCGGCCAGCGCTCCTCCAGATTGCTGACCAGCATGTCGTGGATGTCGATGAACGTTGCGCGGCGACACGCCTCAAAACGCTCTGCTGGACGCCATGCCGGCTGATCGTGGCCGGGGTAAAACTCGCGATAGCAGTCGCTGCCCAGCGCATCGAGCCGTGCGAAGAGCTGCTCATAGCTGGTCTCTGGCTGAGCCGACATCGCAAACCCCGCCTTCGCCGCAGCACGGTTCAATCCATCCATGAACTGCTTTTGCTGGCGAGGTGAATCGCTGCTGACCAAGGCATCGACACCGCGGTCCCAACGGGCAATTTGCCCATAGAACTCGCCGGTTGCCAGGTACCCCTCATCCCACAGGTCAAGGGGGTCGTGCCAGGTTCGACGGTGACCGACCATCAACAGATTGAGGCGATTTGATTCGCGACCGCCTTCGGAGATCGCCACGGCGTGATTGAACGGCAGGACCTCGCGGTTATCGACCATCAACACTTCAACCCGTGGATCGTCGTAGAGAAACAAGGCGCTGCAGCTGTGATGGATGTTTTCAAGCGCCGTCGAAGCGGTGCTGTTCGAGCGCAAGGTCGCCACACGCAGCTGGAAGGTCGCCGGTGCGCGCCCGGCGATGCTCAATTGCGCGGCACGCAGCAACGCCAGGGTGTAACAACTGTCACGGCTCCCAGACTGGATCGTCAGCACCTTGAACTCGCCAATACGCTCCATGCCACCGGCGGCGACCACCACGCGCTGAATCATCAGCTGCAATGCAGTGCGCTCGGCCCGGGAAAAGAAACTCAGTAATCGCTGCAGTACTTGCTGATAAACATAGTTCATTGCCTGATCATGGGTATTGGTCATTATTGTCTACCTGTTACTCATAGGTTCGATGTCACGCAAACAACGCCATGCATTGCGCAATGGGTTGCCGGTCATGATTAGAGTGTTGCGCCTGATATCAAATGCTAACACTTAGTTTTTAGTCATTATTTGAAATGATTGCAGCCGACCGTTAACCCTCCTGACAACCACGCGCCTCCAAGCCCCACAAGCCGGGCACCGGGCGACGACCGGAGACATCCTAGGAAATATCCGACAACGTCCCACAGACAAGTAGCACGACAAATAAAGAAAGAAGTTACCTGTGTTTTTTCGGCAACCGATCGATAACTCATTAATAGTTGAGTTTGTATTGCCGGAGCGCATTGAAAAGTATCTGCCCGATACCTGGCCATAGCTCATTCCTTGAGATGAAAGTAATCATTCAATTATCGGGGCTTATATGATGATTAGAAGATACAGATTGAGGGCAAAAACCAGTTCAGTTGCTGAACTGACCCGTCATGAATTGACGGGAGCCTCATATTTTCGGAGGGAGAACGAAAAAGTCCGTGCAAGCACGGACTTTTATTGGGGCGTGTTACGCAGGTTCGACCTGAAGGGCAACCCGCTCGCGGCATGGGCATTCGTCCATATAGCGGTGTGCCTCGACAAACTCGGAAAACGGAAAGACCCGAGTCTTGAGCGGCAGCAGCACACGGTCAGCCGTCATCTGATTGATGTCACGCAACGCACGTTGCAGTGCGACCTCATCCTGGATGATGCCCAGTTCCGGCTTGCCGGTGAAGTTGCCGATACAGTGCACAAAGAACTGTATGTTCTTCTGGAACGCTGCACAGGCCGGGAACGGCGTCTGGTTGCCGCCTTGAAGGCCGTACAACACCAGGCTGCCACGCGGTGCGAGCACATCGCCCAGCAAGGACATCTGCGGCCCGCCCAACCCGTCGAACACCACATCCACACCGCGGTTATCGGTGATTTTGTTGATCCGCATCAGCAGATCTTCTTCTTCGGTGACGATGACTTTCTCGGCACCCAGTGCCAACAGGTTTTCGCGTTCTTCCGCCGTTTTGGTGGCGGCAATCACACGTACACCCAAGGCTTTGCCCAGTTGTACGAACGATGGTCCGGCACAATGGCTAGCGTCAGTCACCAGCACGAACTGCCCGGGTTTGATGCGTGCCAGATCGACGTAAGCGAAATAAGCGATCAACAACGGCGTGTAATGCACGGCCGCTTCGACCGGAGTCAGCACATCCGGATACCGGGTCAGTGCCGAGCGCGGCAAAACAATCTGCTCGCCGTACACGGGATAGTCGTTCGGGCTTTGAGACGGGAAGCTGGCGACCTTGTCACCGACTGCCAGGTCATCGACACCCTCACCGAGCGCCGTCACGACACCTGACATTTCCTGGCCGATGCCTGCAGGCAGACGAGCGTGGGACGACGCCAGGTTCTGGCGCCAAAGCGTGTCATACCAGCTGATGCCAATCGCCTCGACACGCACCTGCACTTCGCCCGGAGCAGGAAGTGCCGCCGCATGCTCTTCGCATTTGAGCACCTCGGCTGGACCAAACTTGTGAAAACGGATCGTGCGGGACATCGCAAACCTCGTCAAAGTAACCTCTAATGCCATGAACTCTATCTGGGCTTTCTACCCAAGACTATCAGTGGCTATTAATAGTCGACATGCCTGTCATTGATTCCGCAGCACCGGCGACATCATCAAATGTCGTGAAAATCGAAGCGGCCCTTCAGGAAAAACTGAATTACACGGTGCAGAGTAGCAGCCTTTCCCCGTAAGATTCATGCCGGCCATTGTTCTCATATGGCCGCTCTCGTCAAGCTTGATGACTCTGCCAGGACTCCAGATGAATCGTAATGACCTGCGTCGTGTCGACCTGAACCTGTTAATCGTTTTCGAAACACTGATGCACGAACGTAGCGTGACCCGCGCTGCAGAGAAGCTGTTTCTCGGCCAGCCGGCCATCAGTGCGGCGCTTTCACGCCTGCGCGGGCTGTTCGATGATCCGTTGTTCGTGCGCACAGGTCGCAGCATGGAACCGTCCGCCCGGGCGATAGAAATCTTCGCCCTGCTCTCCCCCGCGCTGGACTCGATTTCCACGGCCGTCAGCCGTGCGGCGGAGTTTGATCCGGCCACCAGCACGGCGGTGTTCCGCATTGGGCTGTCGGATGATGTCGAATTCGCTCTGTTGCCGATGCTGCTCAAGCGTTTGCGTGCCGAATCCCCCGGGATCGTACTGGTGGTGCGTCGGGCCAATTACATCCTGATGCCGAGCCTGCTGGCGTCGGGCGAGATTTCCATCGGCGTCAGCTATACCGCCGACCTGCCGGCCAACGCCAAGCGCAAAGTGCTGCGCCGCAGCATGCCGAAGCTATTGCGCGCCGACACCGTGCCAGGGCCGTTGAGCCTGGATGACTTCTGCGCCAGGCCGCATGCATTGGTGTCGTTCGCCGGTGACCTGAGCGGCTTTATAGATGACGAACTGGAAAAGCTTGGGCGCAAACGGCATGTCGTGCTGGCGGTGCCGCAGTTCAACGGGCTGAGCACGCTCATCAGTGGCACCGACATTGTGGCGACCGTGCCGGATTACACCGCCGAAGCGTTGACAGCGGCTGGCGGTGTCCGGGCTGAAGACCCACCGCTGCCGGTGCGCAGTTTTGAATTGCACATGGCCTGGCGTGGGTCGCAGGATAATGATCCCGGTGAACGTTGGTTACGGTCGCGGATTCAGATGTTCTTTGGGGATCCGGATAGCCTCGCCTGATCTTGAGTTTGGGTTAAGGCTTCCGGCCTCTTCGCGAGCAGGCCCGCTCCCACATTGGAATGCATTGCCCTGTGGGAGCGTGGCTTGCCCGCGATGGCCACGACTCGGTTCCAAGTCTGTCCTTTGCATTCCCCGCAACACTGAATTGTCATCAATTCAATTGATCACGGATTAGCCAAAGGTGCATGCTAGAGAGCTCGCCCGAGCCTCATATCATTCCGAATGATAGTTACCTTCGCTTCATTCGATTCGTGAGATACACCCTCGCCGCTCATCATCCGTCCATTCTCAATACATTGGCGGATGCATCCATGGAACAGTCACTCAAACATTTGCGCTTCCCATTGGCCATGTTGGCCGTACTGGTGATGAGCGCCTGCGGCAAGGCGCCGGAGTCTGCCGCGACCATGCCCGCGGCGAAGGTCAGCGTCGCCAAGGTGCTGGAACAACCGATCAACGAGTGGGACGAATTCACCGGGCGCCTTGAAGCGCCGGAAACCGTAGAAATTCGTCCACGGGTCTCCGGTCAGATTGATGACGTAGCGTTTACGGAAGGCGCTCTGGTCAAGAAAGGCGACTTGCTGTTCCAGATAGACCCGCGTCCATTCCAGGCCGAGGTTCGCCGTCTCGAAGCCCTGGTTGCCCAGTCCCGCGCCAACGCCACCCGCAGTGAAAACGAAGCCCAGCGCGGCGAGCGTCTTCGCACCAGCAACGCGATCTCCGCCGAACTGGCCGATTCGCGTACCAGTGCCGCTCAAGAAGCCCGCGCCGCTGTCGGTGCCCTGCAGGCGCAACTGGACCTGGCCAAACTGAACCTGAGCTTCACCCGCGTCACCGCGCCCATCAGTGGTCGTGTCAGCCGTGCAGAAATCACTGCCGGTAACCTGGTGACTGCGGACACCACGCCGCTGACCAGCGTTGTTTCCACCGATAAGGTCTACGCCTACTTCGACGCTGACGAACGCGTATTCCTCAAGTACACCCAGCTCGCTCGCCAGGGCAAACGCGGCGCCACCACCCCGGTTTACATGGGCCTGTCCAACGAAGACGGCAACCCGCACCAGGGCGTGATGAACTTCGTCGACAACCAGGTCAACCCGAAAACCGGCACCATCCGTGGTCGCGCAGTCTTCGACAACGCAGACGGCAGCTATACCCCAGGCCTTTATGCGCGTCTGAAACTGGTCGGCAGCGGCACCTACTCCGCCGTGCTGATCAATGACGAAGCGGTCGGTACCGATCTGGGCAAAAAATTCGTACTGGTGATGGATGCCGACAACAAAACGGCGTACCGCGCCGTCGAACTGGGACCAAAGATCGAAGGTTTGCGCATCGTGCGCAACGGCCTGAACAAAGATGACACCGTCATCGTCAAGGGGCTGCAACGGGTTCGCCCTGGCTCGCCGGTCACCCCTGAAGTGATCCCGATGGCCAGCGAACAAACCCTCGCGGCCTTGGCTCAACAACGACAAGCGCTGGAAGCCAGCAACCTGCCCCAAGTCGCACCTGCCAAGGTCGCGCCGGGTGAGGTTGTGAAACTGGCTGCTGCGACTCCACGCGGTTAAGGGACAACGACTCCGATGAATTTTTCCCAATTCTTCATTTCACGGCCGATCTTCGCAGCGGTGCTCTCGCTGTTGATCCTGATCGCCGGCGCTATCTCGCTGTTCCAGTTGCCAATCAGTGAATACCCGGAGGTGGTGCCGCCGACCGTTGTGGTCCGCGCCAACTTCCCGGGTGCCAACCCTAAAGTCATCGGTGAAACGGTGGCCGCTCCGCTGGAGCAAGCCATCACCGGCGTCGAGAACATGCTGTACATGTCCTCGCAGTCCACCGCTGACGGCAAAATCACCCTGACCATCACCTTCGCGCTGGGCACTGACCTGGACAATGCGCAGGTGCAGGTACAGAACCGGGTCACCCGGACCGAGCCGAAACTTCCAGAAGAAGTGACGCGCATCGGTATCACTGTCGACAAGGCTTCGCCCGACCTGACCATGGTTGTGCACTTGACCTCGCCGGACAAACGCTACGACATGCTTTACCTGTCCAACTATGCCCTGCTCAACATCAAGGATGAGCTGGCGCGTCTGGGCGGGGTCGGTGATGTGCAATTGTTCGGCATGGGCGATTACTCGCTGCGCGTCTGGCTCGATCCGAACAAGACCGCTTCGCGTAACCTGACCGCCACCGATGTGGTGACCGCGATTCGTGAGCAGAACCGTCAAGTGGCCGCCGGTGCACTGGGCGCTCCTCCTGCGCCAAATGCCACGGCTTTCCAGCTGTCGGTCAACACTCAAGGTCGTCTGGTTTCGGAAGAAGAGTTCGAGAACATCATCATTCGCTCCGGCGATAACGGTGAAATCACTCGCCTCAAAGACATTGCCCGCGTTGAACTGGGCTCCAGCCAATACGCCCTGCGCTCGTTGCTGAACAACCAACCGGCGGTGGCGATCCCGATCTTCCAGCGCCCTGGTTCCAATGCGATCGAAATCTCCAACGAAGTGCGCGACAAGATGGCCGAGCTGAAGAAGAACTTCCCGGAAGGCATGGACTTCAGCATCGTCTACGACCCGACGATCTTCGTTCGCGGCTCCATCGAAGCCGTTGTTCACACCCTCTTCGAAGCACTGATTCTCGTTGTGTTGGTGGTGATTCTGTTCCTGCAAACCTGGCGCGCCTCGATCATTCCATTGGTAGCCGTACCGGTGTCGCTGATCGGCACGTTCGCGGTGATGCACTTGTTCGGCTTCTCGTTGAACGCCCTGTCGCTGTTCGGGTTGGTACTGGCGATCGGTATCGTGGTGGACGATGCCATCGTGGTAGTGGAGAACGTGGAGAGGCACATCGAGCTGGGAGAAACGCCCGTAGAAGCCACCAAGAAAGCCATGCGGGAGGTGACCGGGCCGATCATCGCGACGGCGCTGGTGCTGTGTGCGGTATTTATCCCGGCGGCGTTCATTTCCGGACTCACCGGCCAGTTCTACAAACAGTTTGCCCTGACCATTGCCATCTCGACCGTGATCTCGGCGTTCAACTCGCTGACACTGTCCCCTGCCCTGGCCGCCGTGCTGCTCAAGAGCCACAGTGCGCCGAAAGATCGCTTTACCAAAGTGCTTGATAAACTGTTGGGCGGTTGGCTGTTCCGTCCGTTCAACCGGTTCTTCGAACGCGCCAGCCATGGCTATGTCGGCACCGTAGCCCGGGTTATCCGCAGCAGCGGTATTGCCCTGCTGTTGTACGCAGGCCTGATGGTGCTGACCTTCTTCGGTTTCGCCCACACCCCGACCGGCTTCGTACCCGGCCAGGACAAACAATACCTGGTGGCCTTCGCGCAACTGCCGGACGCTTCGAGCCTGGACCGTACCGAAGACGTGATCAAACGCATGTCCGACCTGGCCCTGAAACAGCCTGGCGTGGAAAGCGCAGTGGCCTTCCCCGGCCTGTCGATCAACGGCTTCACCAACAGTCCTAACGCCGGCATCGTGTTCGTGACCTTGAAGCCGTTCGACGAGCGTAAAGACCCGAGCATGTCCGCCGGTGCCATTGCCGGTGCCTTGAACGGCCAGTTCGCCGGGATTCAAGAAGCCTACATGGCGATCTTCCCGCCGCCGCCAGTACAGGGTCTGGGCACCATCGGTGGTTTCCGCCTGCAGATCGAAGACAAGGGCAACCTCGGCTACGACGAGCTGTACAAAGAAACCATGAACATCATCAACAAAAGCCACAACGTGCCGGAACTGGCCGCCCTGTTCACCAGCTACACCGTGAACGTGCCGCAGGTCGATGCCGCCATCGACCGGGAAAAAGCCAAGACTCATGGCGTGGCCGTCAGTGACATCTTCGACACCCTGCAGATCTACCTGGGTTCGCTGTATGCCAACGACTTCAACCGCTTCGGTCGTACCTACCAGGTCAACGTTCAGGCTGAACAACAATTCCGTCTTGAACCGGACCAGATCGGTCAGCTGAAAGTGCGCAACAACAAAGGCGAAATGATCCCGCTGGCGACCTTCATCAAGGTCAGCGACACCTCGGGGCCGGACCGCGTGATGCACTACAACGGCTTCATCACCGCTGAAATCAACGGCGCCGCCGCCCCGGGCTACAGCTCTGGCCAGGCCGAAAAAGCCATCGAGAAACTGCTCAAGGATGAACTGCCGAACGGCATGACCTACGAATGGACCGACCTGACCTACCAGCAGATTCTGTCCGGCAACACCGCCCTGTTCGTCTTCCCGCTCTGCGTTCTGCTGGCGTTCCTGGTACTCGCGGCTCAGTACGAAAGCTGGAGCCTGCCAATGGCAGTGATCCTGATCGTACCGATGACCTTGCTGTCGGCCATCACCGGTGTGATTGCTTCGGGTGGAGACAACAACATCTTCACCCAGATCGGCTTGATCGTACTGGTGGGGCTTGCGTGTAAGAACGCGATCCTGATCGTCGAGTTTGCCAAGGACAAACAGCAGGACGAAGGCCTCAACCCGCTCGCTGCGGTGCTGGAAGCTTGCCGCTTGCGTCTGCGGCCGATCCTGATGACGTCCTTCGCGTTCATCATGGGTGTCGTGCCTCTGGTGTTCTCCAGCGGTGCCGGTGCCGAAATGCGTCACGCCATGGGTGTGGCGGTGTTCTCCGGGATGCTCGGGGTGACCTTCTTCGGTCTGTTGCTGACGCCGGTGTTCTACGTATTGATTCGCAACTTTGTGGAGCGCGGTGAAAAGCGCAAGGCGGCCAAGGCGCTGAATCTTCAAAAGCAACTGGAGTCGCAACAATGAGCTTGAAAGCCTTTCTTCCGAGCCTGCTGGTACTGGCCCTGAGTGCCTGTGCCGTCGGCCCGGACTACAAGACCCCTGCGACTGAACCGGCGCATATCACCACGGCTACCGATGGCGCTGCCGGCCAGAAAAACTTCGACCGCTCGCACTTCGAAGGCATCTGGTGGCAGCAGTTCGAGGACCCGACCCTTAATCAGTTGGTGACTCAATCGCTGCAAGGCAACCGTGATTTGCGCGTGGCCTTCGCCCGCTGGAAAGCGGCCCGGGCGATTCGCGATGACATCAGCAACGACGCCATGCCGACCATCACCAGCCGGGCCAGCAGTGAACTGGGCAAAGGGCAAATCCCTGGCCAGACCACCAAACGGGTCAACAGCGAACGCTACGACCTGGGCCTGGACATGGCGTGGGAGATCGACCTGTTTGGCCGTATCCAGCGCAACCTGGAATCGGCCAACGCCGAACAGCAAGCCATCGAGGCCGATCTCTACCAACTGCAAGTCACCATGATTGCCGAACTGGTGGATTCCTACGGTCAATTACGGGGTGCACAACTGCGCGAAAAGATCGCTTTGGCGAACCTGGAGAACCAACAGGAGTCACGCAAGATCACCATCAGCCTGCGTGATGCCGGCGTCGGTGATCAGTTGGACGTGGAGCGCGCCGATGCACGTTTGGCGTCCGTCGAAGCCAGCGTGCCGCAATTGCAGGCCGAACAGGTTCGGCAAAAAAACCGTATCGCCACCCTGCTGGGTGAGCGCCCGGACAAGCTGACGGTCGACCTGAGTCCCAAGAGCCTGCCGGCCATCGCCAAAGCGCTGCCGATTGGCGATCCGGGTCAACTGCTGCAACGTCGTCCGGACATCCTTAGCGCCGAGCGCAAACTGGCGTCTGCCACCGCCCGCATCGGCGTGGCCACGGCTGATTTGTTCCCACAGGTCAGCCTCAGCGGCTTCCTTGGTTTTACGGCAGGACGCGGTTCGCAAATTGGGTCCTCGGCAGCCAACGCCTGGGCACTGGGCCCAAGCATCACCTGGGCCGCGTTTGACCTGGGCAGTGTAAAAGCCCGTATTCGCGGTGCGGATGCGGATGCCGAAGGCGCGCTGGCCAGTTATGAGCAGCAAGTGCTGTTGGCACTGGAAGAGTCGGAAAACGCGTTCAGCGATTACGGCAAGCGTCAGCAACGCTTGATCTCTCTGATTCGTCAGAGCGAGTCGAGTCGAGCCGCCGCCGACCTCGCCGAAATTCGCTATCGCGAAGGCACGGCGGACTTCCTCGTCCTGCTGGACGCGCAACGCGAGCGACTGGCAGCGGAAGACACCCAGGCATCGGCCGAAACCGAACTGTATAGCGGCATTGTCGCGATTTACAAAGCCCTTGGCGGTGGCTGGCAACCGGAGACCGTCGCCAGCAAGTAAGTTGTTAAAGCGCTCCTTTGGTTGGCCGCAACCGACCATTTTTTTAGCCCCGCGTCTCATTCGGTCGCGGGGCTTTTTTTTGTCTGCTGATTCTTGAATCCACTCCTACAGGGGGGTTAGCGGTGATCTTGGGGGGTGCGGTTTTCGAGGACGGTTACGGTGGCAGTTGTGCCGGCGCGCAGGAGGTTTTTGCCGGCATAGTCATCATCAATCTTTATCCGAACCGGCACCCGTTGCGCCAGTTTGACCCAGGTGTAGCTGGGGTTGATGTTGGCCAGCAAGCGTCCGCCCGGCAGGTTTTCCCGGTCGGCGATGGCGAAAGCGATGCTTTGCACGGTGCCGCCAAAGGTTTCGCCGCTCATCAATTCGATGTCGACCCGGTCACCCTCTGCGATTCGCGGCAACTTGGTCTCTTCGAAGTAACCGCTGACATAAAACGAATCGCTGTCCACCAGTGCCAATAACGGGCCGCCAGCGGTGGCGTAGTCGCCTTGACGGGTCAGCAGGTTGGTGACAAAACCGGTGACCGGCGATTCAACGCGAGTGCGTTGCAAGTCCAGTTCGGACTGGGTCAATGCTGCGATGGCCAGTTGCACGTTAGCCTGAGCCAACACCAGGATGGCCTGGTTACGCAGCAGATCGGCCTGAGCCACAGCCACTTCCGTGCTGGCTTTTTCCCACTCTTCACCAGAGACGGCCGAGCGTTCCTTCAACGTACGCCGGCGTTGCTCCTCGCTCTGCCGCTGTTTGAGCAGTGCTTCGCTGGCAACGATCGCCGCCTGTGACTGCCCCAGTGAAGCTTTCGCCACTTCCACCGAGCGTTTGGAACGTTCCACGGCCAGGGTGTAGCGAGCCGGATCGATTTCCAGCAGCAGCTGGCCTTTTTCAACATGCTGGTTGTCTTGTACACCCAGTTTGACGATGCGCCCCGAGACATCGGCAGACAACGTCACCACGTCAGCGCGAACCCGTGCATCCCGGGTCCAGGGAGCTCGGGTGTAATGCTCCCAGGCAAACCAGCCAAGAATGAAGGCCAACAGCACAACGACCAGTGTGGCGAGTCGGGGAAGAAATTTCTTCAAGGCATCAGGCTCCCATTACCAGAATCAACGTCGCGCACACGCAGGCATACAACGCGCCCTCGAATAAAGCTTCATGCCAGACGAAACGCAGCACACCGAGGCGGCGTAACGCCCAGTCCAGCGCCAGAAAAATCGGCAGCGCCAATAACAGCGCTTGGGCGATGGGCGGCAAGTACACGCCACCCAGTTCAAAATCAATGGGCAAGGGCCGGCACTCCTGTTGCAACTACCGGTTGAAAGTATTCGCGATATCGCCGCACGAACGACTCCACGATCAGCAGCGCCACGCGCATTCGGAACACCGACCACAAGTGCTCGTGGACCATCAGGTGCAAATCGTCCAATTCGTCGCCCAGTACGCGCAATTCCCCAAGCAGCCGATCGGGGTCTGTCCCGGACCGCCCGGCCACCCATCTTGCGCAATCGCGGACCGCAGCCGACAACCGCTGCTGTTGCTCCGAACTCAATAAGGTATTGCCCTGCCCCTGTTGCCTGAGCTGGTTCAACGCAACGCCCAGGGCCATGCACCCGAGGCTGACCTGAAATAACTCGTCGGACTGCTTATCGCTGGTCGCCGGCAACAACCCCAGCATCATGGTCAGTCGATCGACCATGCGGCTTTCGAAGGCAAATTGCTGTGCATCGGTAGCCGGCGTCTTCATCAAGGCGTAGACCTGCTCCGCGTTTTCCTTGAACAGCCGGCGAATCCGCAGAACAGGCCTGAACGGGAAGATCAAGGCGAAGACGCTCAATGCCAGGACCGTTGCGCTGACGTAAGCTCCGGCAAACTCGAACCACTGAATCGCACTGTTCTGGCCGATCCCGACGTTTTGTGGACCTAACAACAGAAAGGTCGACAGACCAAAGCCGATGCCTGTCCCGGTGGTTGCCGGCGTGGAGAGACCCACCGCGACCGCATACAGCAATGGCGCCAACAACAAGGCCATTAGCTCGAAATTACTGATCATGGGCACCAGCATGAATTGATAAAGCGCCGACACAATCAACGCCAGGAATAGCCCCCTTGCATAGCTCTGCGCCGCCAGCAGCGGTCTGGGGAAGGTTGCCATCAGCGAACAAAGAATCCCGACCAGCACCATGCCGCCCCGCGCTCCGTCCCAGCCGGTCTCGATCCAGATCAGTCCGGCCACCAGCAATGCAATAAAGGCTCGAATGGCGTTCATCCCCGCCAGGGTGAAATCCAGATGCAGCGGATTCGCCTGTCCCCGGTAGACGCAACTGGCCTGGCGTTCCTCCTGAATGGCGTCACTCAGTTCCAAAATCTGTTCCAGTTGCTGTAACAACCGAGCCTGTTCCCAGCGCAGGGCCCACGCCAGCGATCGCAATGTGGCCGGCATTGTTTCGGTCAGTTGTTCTGCCTTGTACGCCTGATCGTCGAAACGCTGCTGCAATGCCGAAAAATGATGACGCGCATCGGCCGATAGCGAGCGGCCCTTTTGGGCCAGCTCATCGAGAAACGCCAATTCTTCGGCGCGTAAATGCTGTATTTCCAAGGGCAACTCCCCCTCCCAGCGCTCGGTCAGCAGCTCACGCTGGTGGCGCAGCGCCGTCAGCCGGGACGTCAGTAAAACCAATTGGTTTCCCAGCAGTTGCACCAGCTCATCGGCGCTGCGTAATCGTGGGGCATCGTAATAAAGGTGCCGGCGCAATCCTTCCAGAACGCTGATTTCGCCTAACAGCTGCATTTGCCTGCGATGAAAATCGGCTTCGCTTTCTTCGGTTCGAATGACCGCCGCGGCGTGAGTCGCCAACAACTTGATCACCTGATCAATCTTGGCGAAGTAGCTCCGGGCCACGGTCTCGGGTCGTGCGGTCAGGAGGCTGACGACGCAGACACACGCCACCGCCAGCAGCGTCTCGGTCAAGCGCGTCACCGCCAAAAGGAAGGTGCCGTCCTGATCAGGCACGGCCAACAGCGCCACCACCACCGCCGTGTAACCACTGAGCACAAAGGCTTGGGAACTGGTGTAGCGCAATAAGGTGCCACCAGCGGTGCACAGTGCCAGCCACAGTGCCAGGGTAATGATGAAAGGCAACGGCGCCTGGGGGAAGATCGCCATGATCACGACTGCCGCGACAGCGCCCAAGGTGGTGCCGATGACCTGCCCGAGACTGCGGGCCAGCGCCATGCCGCCCAATGGCTGGCTGACGATGACCACCGCCATGATCGACCATTTGGGCTGATCGAGGTCGAACAGGAACGCTAGGTACAGGGTTAGTAGCCCGGCGGCGATGGTTCTCAAGGCAAAAAGCAGCACACCGGGCCCGGGGTTGAGGATTGCCTTGAAGTATTGAAGCAGCGGTTGCATGGGAGCTCCCTTCGATTCACCTTCAGCAAGCGTAGTCACTGCTTCAAGGCCTCGACAGGTTTCGATGTCGACGCAAGCTGTAGGCAAAATCCTCGACATTGAGCCCCCTCAGGGTTTGACTCACAGCCCCAGCTGACCGAAGCTGACGGCCTTTGCACAAGCTTGCCAGCTCCCGGATTCCTGCATGCCCCAGTCCCGCCGCTACTTGCTCATCAGTCTCTGTGTGCTGTTTGCCATTGTTATGGCCTGGTTGTTCCTGCGCAGCACAACGCCTGAGGTGCCCGAAGCGATCAAGCGCGGTTACAGCGAAGCGTTGACCCAGGCCCGTTCCGGTCAGCCGGGTGCCGCACGGGTGTTATATCAGCAACTGGGGCGACCTGATCTGTCGCCCAAGCGGCGTATCTGGTTGCTCGCCGAACTCCCCAACTACCCAAGCCCGCAGGCCTTGAAACTGGCGGATGCGGACCTGCAGCATCCGGATGAAAACGTACGGATCGCCGCCATAAAGAGCATCAGCGGCCTGGTGTCTGCCGGCCAACGCAGCTTGTTGATCGGCCCATTGCTCGATGACAGCGTAGAAAGCGTGCGATTTGCCGCCGTCAATGCACTGTTGGGACTGTCACCGGATGACCTGGGGTTATATTTCGCGCCACTGGAGCAAGCCATCGATGCCTGGGAACTGGCCCTTAACAGTCAGCCACCCAGCGCGCAAAACCAATATCAATTGGCGCGCCTGCACCTGCACAACGCCGAATTGAAAGAGGCACAAGAAGCGCTGGATCGCACATTACAGCTGGACCCCGGCAATCTGCCGGCGCTGGTGATGCAGATCGATGTGCTCGACCGCCAGGGCCAAAGCGATGCCGCACGCCAATTGCTGGCGAAACAGCTCAAAACGCAGCCCGACTCGGCCTACCTGCAACATGCCCTGGGGCTCTGGCTGCTGAATCACGGGCAAAGTGAGTTTGCCGTGCTCGGCCTTTCCAAAGCTGTGGAGCTGGAGCCCGACAACAAGGATTATCGCTATGACCTGGCGACCACCTTGCACCTTGAGCAGGAGCTGGAAGCCGCGCAGAAGCAGTTGCAAGAGATCGTCCAGCGCCACCCGGCCGACCGTAAGGCGCGTGTGCTGCTGATCAATTACTGGAAAGAAAGCGGACAGTTGCAGAACGTGCAGATCCTGTTGGCTCAGCTGGAGCAGCTCAACCCGGATGACCCCGCGTTGCAGCAAGGCTTGTAACAGCCCCCTCTGTAGCAGCTGCCGAAGGCTGCGTCCGGGTGCGTAGCGCCCGCCCGGCATCCGATAACGAGTGCTACGCACTCGAACGCAGCCTTCGGCAGCTGCCACAGGTCAGTTCTGCAAAAAGGTTGAACCGTCGTCACGGCCAAAGGTCAAGAGAAAAGGCAGTCCAAACAGGCACCTCAAGCCTGCTGCCTCGCTTCCCCTGGTCATGAGAGGGTTTTTCTTGTCTACATCAACCGAGCTGTTCAGTGCAAAAGCCGCCACCGGCATCGAAGGTCTGGATGACATCCTGGCCGGAGGCTTGTCTCGTGGACATGTATTTTTGCTGGAGGGCGAACCCGGTACCGGCAAAACCACCGTTGCTTTGCATTTCCTGTTGGCCGGCGCCCGAGCCGGCGAACGCTCGTTGTACATCACCTTGTCAGAAACCGAGCGTGAGCTGCGTCAAGGCGCCCTGTCCCATGGCTGGGAGCTGGATGAGAACATCCACATCTTCGAACTGACCCCGCCGGAAAGCCTGCTCAACGCCGAGCACCAGCAGAGTCTGCTGTACTCCTCGGACCTTGAACTGGGTGAAGCCACCAAGCAGATTTTCGAAGTGGTCGAGCGGGTCAAACCGACGCGCGTGGTGCTCGACAGCCTGTCCGAAATCCGCCTGTTGGCCCAGAGTTCACTGCGCTATCGGCGGCAGATTCTGGCGATCAAACACTACTTTGTGCGTTACGACGCTACCGTGTTGTTGCTGGATGACCTGACCACCGAATCCCTCGATAAAACCGTACACAGCGTCGCGCATGGCGTGATTCGACTCGAAGAACTCACACCCAACTATGGCGCCGAACGCCGCCGCATCCGCGTGGTGAAGTACCGCGGCCAGAAGTATCGCGGCGGCTATCACGACTTCACCATCATGGGCGACGGTGTGCACGTATTCCCGCGCCTGGTCGCGGCCGAACACCGAGGTGGCTACATCCGCCAACAGTTGACCAGCGGCATCAAAGAAATGGACGCCCTGCTCGGCGGCGGTATCGAGACCGGTTCCAGCACGCTGATTCTGGGGCCGGCCGGTACCGGCAAATCGCTGATCTCGATGATCTTCGCCGCTGCTGCCGTGGCGCGTGGCGAAAAAGCCGCGCTGTTCATTTTCGATGAAGAGCTGGGGTTACTGTTCGAGCGCATGAAAAACATGGGCATCGACCTGCAGGCCCTGCAAGACACCGGCAACCTGCTGATCGAGCAAGTCGACGCCGCCGAACTGTCCCCCGGCGAGTTCTCCCACCGGGTGCGCCGCTGTGTCGATGAACGTCAAATCAAAACCGTGGTGATCGACAGCATCAATGGCTATCAGGCCGCGATGCCTGAGGAAAATGCGCTGGTACTGCACATGCACGAGTTGCTGCTGTACCTCAATCGTCGAGGCGCTGCGACGTTCATGACCGTCGCCCAACATGGGCTGGTCGGTGACATGCAAGCGCCGGTCGACATCACGTACCTGGCTGACACGGTAATCCTGTTGCGCTACTTCGAAGCCCTGGGCAAGGTTCGCCGGGCGATCTCAATCATCAAGAAACGCACCGGCAGCCACGAATCGACCATTCGCGAATACCGCATCGGCAGCCGGGGCATGACCATCGGTGAACCTTTGGATGCGTTCCAGGGCGTATTGCGCGGCGTACCGACCTATCTGGGCGCCAGCCAACCGCTGCTCCAGGACGATGTCCGGTGAGTATTGTCGAGGCTATGTCTGAGCGCGCAATCATTCTCGCGCCACTGGGACGTGACAGCCAGATTGCGCTGATGATGCTCAACGAGGCGGGATTCGAAGGCATTGTGACCCGGGATCTGGTGGCGCTGTGCGGGGAGTTGGTCAAAGGTGCCGGCCTGCTGCTGATTTCTTCGGAAGCCCTGATAGGGTGTGATCTTGACCCTCTGCGGTTGCTGATCGATCAGCAACCGGCCTGGTCCGATCTGCCGATTGTATTACTGACGCACCACGGTGGCCCGGAGCAGAACCCTGCGTCACGACTCGGCCCGCAATTAGGCAACGTCACCTTTCTTGAGCGCCCTTTTCATCCGGTGACCTTGATCAGCCTCGTCACCACCGCGTTGCGCGGTCGTCGACGACAGTATGAAGCCAGGGACCGGTTGATCGATCTGAGCCAAAGTGAACTGCGCCTGCAAAACACCCTCGAAACCCTCGAACAACAAGTCGAGGAACGCACTGCACAGTTGCGCCACAACGAAGAAGCCCTCAGACAATCCCAGAAGATGGAAGCGGTCGGCCAGCTTACCGGCGGCATTGCCCATGACTTCAATAACATGCTGACCGGCATCATCGGCAGCCTTGAGTTGTTGCGTCGGCGCCTCGCCAGAGGACGCACCGAGGACCTCGACGGGTTGATCGACCTGGGCGTGACCTCTGCCAACCGCGCCGCAGGCCTGACTCATCGGCTGCTGGCATTCTCGCGCCGTCAATCACTGGACTCCAAACCCGTGGAAATGAACACCCTCGTGGTGTCCATGGGCGAACTGCTGCAACGCAGCATCAATGAAAGTATTCATCTGGACATGCAGTTGAGCGATGACTTATGGGTGGCCGAGGCCGATCCCAATCAACTCGAGAGCGCCCTGCTCAACCTCGTGCTCAACGCCCGCGATGCCATGCCCGAAGGCGGCACGCTGGTGGTCAATACGTCCAATCAAAAGCTCGATTCGGGATTCGTTGCGGCCCACGGTAATCTACAGCCCGGTGATTACGTGGTGCTGCGCGTGACCGACACGGGCTGTGGCATGGCCGAAAGCACGATCAGTCGTGCCTTTGACCCGTTCTTCACGACCAAGCCAATTGGTCAGGGCACCGGGTTGGGGTTATCGATGATTTACGGGTTCAGCAAGCAGTCGAACGGTCACGTCACCATCCACAGCGAAGTGGGTCACGGCACATCAGTGAGTGTGTTTTTGCCGCGCTACAGCGGCGGGGACCAGGCCGAGGAAAACCTGATGGACATCCAGCAGGCGCCTTATGCTCAGGACGGTGAAACCGTGTTGATTGTCGAAGACGACCCGGCGGTTCGCGTGCTGGTCAGTGCCGTGTTGAGTGAGTTGGGTTATGCCTTCGTGGAGGCCGGTGATGCCGACAGTGCGGTGCCGATCCTAGATTCAGCGCAACGGATTGATCTGTTGATCAGCGATGTCGGGCTGCCGGGCATGAACGGCCGGCAACTGGCGGAAATTGGTCGGCAGTATCGGCCTGATCTGAAAGTGCTGTTCATCACCGGTTATGCCGAACACGCGGCCGTGCGGGGTGGGTTTCTGGACCCCGGCATGCAGATGATCACCAAACCCTTCACCTTTGACCTGCTGACGGCCAAGGTGCGGGAGATGATCAGTATCTGATGCGCCCCGAGGGCCTATGGCAAAGAGCTCAGGACAGCATTCGCTGCATGAGCTCTTGCAGTTCATTCAGGTCGAATGGCTTGGCCAGGATCGGCGCGGTCTTGGTGATCGGGCTGTCTGTCTCGCGGATTTCCTGCGGATAACCGCTGATAAAAATCACTTTGAGTTCCGGTCGCAGTTTCACTGCCGGCTCGGCGATCTGCACGCCGGAAATCCCGCCGGGCAGACGAAAGTCGGTGATCATCATGTCCAGGTGTGGCTTGCTCGCCAGAATTTCAAAGGCCTGCTCGCCATTTTCGGCTTGCAGCACCCGGTAACCTTCACCCGACAAGTACGCGGACAGTACCATCAGAATCGAGGGGTCATCCTCGACGACAAGTACTACATCTTGTGCATCTTCACTCATGGGAAGCCTTTGTTCGGTCAATAGCTGCTGATACGACCGTGGGGTCGCTCAGAGGTTGCGTTTATCTGGCTCATTTCCTAAAGCGGCAGACAAACGCGAAATAGAGCGCCTTCGTTGATTTTGCTCTCGACGGCGATGGAACCGCCATGGGCGGCGATAATCTGCTCGGAAATAAACAGTCCAAGACCCAGCCCCGCGACCACGGTCTTGGCGGAAACACGCTCGAACTGTTGAAAAATACGCTTCTGGTTTTCTTCACTGATGCCGATCCCTTGATCCTGCACCTCGACCCGCGCCTGACCGTCCTGTACGTACACCCGCACATCAATCTGGCTTTTGCCACCATAACGCAAGGCGTTGGTGAGCAGATTTGAAATCACTTGCTCGATGCGAAATTCATCCCAGTGGCCGACCACTGGCTGCTCGGCAGTAAAGCGCGTGGAACACTCGGCGGCCTCGACTTGCGGCTTGAAGTTATCCAACAGATTGCCGACCAATTGCACCAGGTCGAACTTTGTGGGACGGATCGACAGCTTGCCGGTGCGAATGCGCGACACATCCAGCATATCTTCGATCAGGCGGATCAGGCTTTTGATCTGCCGCTCGTCACGGTCGACCATGGCGTGCATCTTGTCCAGGGTGAACGCCGAGGCGTTATCCCGGGCCAGGTGCATCTTGCGCAACTGGGTTTCAAGAATAAGGCCGTTGAGTGGCGTGCGCACTTCGTGGGCGACAATCGACATGAAGTCATCGCGCATGCGCACTGCTTGCTCCAGCTCCAGTTGAGTGCTCTGCAATTGTTTGAGCAACGCTTCCTGCTCACGACGGCTCTGCTCCAGCGCTTCAACCTGCTGTTTCATCGCTTTGCTTTGGCGGTACAGGTCGACGAACACATTGACCTTGCTCTTGACCGCGTGAATGTCCAACGGCTTGTGCAAGAAATCCACTGCACCGCTTTCGTAGCCTTTGAACGCGTAGTTCAACTCCCGGCCGGCAGCGCTGACGAACACAATCGGGATGTTTTTGGTTTTTTCCGTGCCCCGCATCAATTCAGCCAGCTCGAAGCCGTTCATGCCGGGCATCTGTACATCGAGAATCGCCATGGCGAATTCGTGCTGCAACAGCAGCGACAAGGCTTCGTCGGCGGACAAGGCCTTGTAGACCATGCGGTCTTCGCGCTTGATCAGCGCTTCGAGCGCCAGCAGGTTCTCCGGCAGATCGTCGACGATCAGCAGTTTGGCTTGGATGTTACTTAGCATGCTATTCGTTCCAGCTCGACAAGCAGACGGCCGATGCCGCCGATAGGGAGAATATGGTCCGGCTCATGAATATCCAGCGCCGCCTGGGGCATGGTTGCGACCTGGGCTTCATTCGGGTCTTGCACGATGGTCATTCCACCGCGACTTTTGACGTGGGACAAACCACGAGCGCCGTCACGGTTGGCCCCGGTCAACAACACGGCGGCCAGTGCTGAACCGTAGGTGTCGCCAGCGGACTCGAACAGGTAATCGATGGCGGGTCGCGAATGGTGGACGCGCTCTTCCAGGCTCAACGAGAAACTGCGGTCATGTTCCACCGACAGGTGATAACCGGGCGTGGCGAAATACAACGTCCCGGCTTCAATCCGGGTTTTATCGCTCGCTTCCCGAACAGGCATCGAAACCCGGCGCGCAAATACTTCGGCCAACAGGCTGCTACGCTCGTCGGGCAGGTGCAACACGACGATGATCGGCAGCGCGAAGCCTTCGCGCAACGGGCTGAGAATAGTCAGCAACGCCGCTACGCCGCCGGCCGAAGCGCCGATCACGATGGCTTCAATAGAAGGAACAGCTGCAGCGTTGTTCATGATTTGCGGTAGATCCGTTCTTGTTTGACCAGCGGCTCGAACTGGTTGCCGAAGGCCGAAAAATCCGGGGTTTCCTTACTGCCCAACACCAGGAACCCGCGATGACACAGCGACTCATGAAACAATCCGAACGCACGATCCTGAAGTTTTTTATTAAAATAAATCAATACGTTACGACACGAAATTAATTGAGTCTCGGAAAAGACACTGTCCGTCGCCAGACTGTGGTCGGCGAAGGTCACGTTCTCGCACAGGCTCTTGTCGAAAATGGCGTAGCCATAGGCCGCCGTGTAGTAATCGGCGAACGAGCACTGGCCACCGGCCTGCTGGTAATTAGCAGTGTAGGCCCGGACATTCTCCATGGAGAAAATCCCTTGCCGGGCCTTGTCCAGCGAGTGTGGGTTGATGTCGGTGGCATAAATGATGGCGCGTTCCAGCAAGCCTTCTTCACGCAGCAGAATCGCCATCGAATAGACTTCTTCACCGGTACTGCACCCGGCAATCCAGATTTTGATCGAAGGATAGGTCTTGAGCAGCGGCACCACTTCCTTGCGGATCGCGAGGAAGTGCGAAGGGTCGCGGAACATCTCGCTGACCGGGATCGTCAGCAGTTGCAGCAACTGCATGAACGCCGTCGGGTCGTGCAGGACCTTTTCCTGCAAGGCCGAGATGGTGTTGCACTCGAACTGAACCAGCGCATGATTCACCCGACGCTTGATCGAAGCGCCGGAGTAGTCGCGAAAGTCGTAGCTGTACTTGAGGTAAATCGCCTCGATCAACAAGCGCAATTCGATGTCGCTGTTTCGCTCCACTGAATAAATGCCTTCCACTAAATGCGTTCCATCTTCGGTAACCACACGCGAATCAGCGAGAACAGACGATCCAGGTCGATAGGCTTGGCCAGGTAATCATTGGAGCCGGCCTGCAGGCAGCGCTCCTGATCGTCTTTCATGGCCTTGGCCGTCACCGCAATGATCGGCAGCTTGCGCCAGCGCGGGTCCTTGCGGATCTCGATAGTGGCTTCGAAGCCATCCATCTCCGGCATCATCACGTCCATCAACACCAGATCGATGTCCTCGACTTCATTCAACCTTTCAATCGCTTCACGACCGTTTCGGCCAATGACCACGACTGCGCCCTTTTGCTCCAGTGCACTGGTGAGGGCGAAGATGTTGCGTACATCGTCGTCCACCAGCAGCACCTTGCGACCCTCGAAGACCTTGTCGCGGCTGCGCGCGGTCTTGAGCATCCTCTGCCGTTCATGGGACAACTTCGATTCGACTTTGTGCAGAAAGAGTGTGACCTCGTCCAGCAAACGCTCAGGCGAGCGCGCGCCTTTGATGATGATCGAGCGCGAATACTTGCGCAGTTCGGTCTCTTCATCGCGGGTCAGGTTGCGCCCGGTGTAGACAATCACCGGCGGGAACGAGCAGATGTCTTCCGTGGACATGCGCTTGAGCAAGTCGTTACCGAGCATGTCCGGCAATTTCAAGTCGATGATCATGCAATCGAAAATCGTCGTGCGCAGCAGGTCCAGCGCGTCCTGAGCCAGGCCTACCGCCGTGATTTCGATGTCCTCGTCACCGATCAGCCGGGCAATGCTGTCGCGCTGCAGATCATCGTCTTCCACCAGCAACACGCGCTTGACCTTCTGGGTCAGCTTGGCTTCGAGGCGGGCGAACACATCCTTGAGTTCTTCGCGAGTCGTCGGCTTGACCGCGTAACCGATGGCGCCCATGTGCATGGCGGCCTCGACCCGGTCTTCAACGGAAATCACGTGAACCGGAATGTGCCGGGTTTCGGCGTGCTCTTTCAGGCGCTGCAACACGGTCAGCCCGGAATGATCGGGCAGGCGCATGTCCAGCAGAATGGCGTCGGGAATGAACTCCTTGGCCAGGTCATACCCTTCGTCGGCCCCGTGAGCAACCAGGCACTGATAGCCCAGTTCGTGCGCGAGGTCGAAAAGAATGTTCGCAAAGTTCGGCTCATCCTCCACGATCAGAATGCACCGTGTCTTGAACGGCGCCTGGCCGCGGTCGTCGTTGAAACGAGGAATATCAACCGGGGCAACCAGTGGAGCCAACTCCGCCGGTGCCGCGCGGGGGGTGATTGCGACGGGTGAAGCCTGCATCGGCTCGACAGGCTCGTCGCCCGGCTCGACGTATTGCTGAGGCAACACCAGCGTGAACACACTGCCCTGCCCCGGCTCACTGCTGACGCTGATCGAACCACCAAGCAACGCCGCCAGGTCCCGGGAAATCGACAAGCCCAGGCCGGTGCCGCCATAGCGGCGATTAGTGGTGCCATCCGCCTGACGGAACGCTTCGAAAATGCTGTCCTGCTGGTCTTCGGCGATACCGATGCCCGAGTCGCGGATGATGAAGGCCACGCCCTCATTCGGTTGCGAGGCCACGGTAACGCTGACCGAACCCTTCTCGGTGAATTTCACCGCGTTCGACAGCAGGTTTTTGATCACCTGTTCCAGACGCTGGCGGTCGGTGAAAAGCATCTTCGGCGCACCGGGTTGCAGTTCAACGTGAAACGCGAGGTGCTTGTCAGCCGCCATCGGCTCGAACATCCCGCGCAAGCCATCAACCAGACGCTCGACGCTGACGTTTTCCGGACGCATCTCCAGCTTGCCGGCCTCGACTTTGGAAATATCGAGAATGTCGTTGATCAGGTTGAGCAAGTCATTACCGGCGGAATAAATCGACTCGGCGAATTTCACCTGTTCAGCGCTGAGATTTTCCTGAGGGTTTTCGGCGAGCAATTTGGCCAGGATCAACGAACTGTTCAGCGGCGTGCGCAGTTCGTGGGACATGTTGGCGAGGAACTCGGACTTGTACTTGCTGGAGCGCTGCAGCTCCAGGGCGCGGTCCTCAAGCTGCACCTGGGCCAGGTTGAGCTCGGTGTTCTTCTGATCCATGGCATCGCGCTGGTCTGCGAGGATCTGCGCCTGCTCGGCGAGCTGCTCGTTGGTCTGCTCGAGTTCCACCTGCTGGGTTTCCAGGTGCGCCTGGGACTCCTTGAGAATCCGCGACTGTTCTTCGAGTTCTTCGTTGGCGGTCTTGAGCTCTTCTTGCTGCACTTGCAGCGCTTCGTTGAGCTGCTGGGTTTCGGCCAACACCTCCTGCAAACGCTGGCGATAGCGTGCAGCTTCGATGGAGGTGCCGATGTTGCCGGCAATCAACTCCAGCAACTCGATGTCACGATCAGACAACGGACGCAGGAAGCCCAGCTCGATCACACCGTTGACCCGGTCGTCGTCACTGGTCGGCACTACGAGCACGCTGTGCGGCAGGCCTTCGCCCAGGCCGGAACTGACCTTGAAGTAATTGCTCGGCACATCATCCAGACGAATCAGGCGGGCCTGGTTCGCGACTTGGCCGACGATGCCTTCATCGCTGTAGATCTGCTGATTTCGCTCTTCCTGCTCGCGAGAGAAACCGTAGGAAGCAATACGCTTAAGGCCACCGTGGTCTTCGCGAACATAAATGGCGGCGACGGCGGTGCCCAGGTACTGCGCGCAAAACTGCAGAATGTTGCGACCCAACAGATTGAGGCTCAGTTGCCCCAATACTTGTTCGGCCAGCTCGGTCTGGCCGTTACGCAGCCAGGCTTGTTGCTCCAGGCGCAAGGCGCTGGATTGCTGCGCCGCGAGGTTGGCACTGTAGATTTGCGAGAGATTGAGCAGGTCGCGTCGACCAATGAAGGCGAGCATGGCGCTGACACCGGCGACGAACAGCAGGTACAGGCCGATGCTCCAGAGCGTGGTACGGCGCACTTCGTCGCTGCGCGTGGCGCGCAGCTGCTGCTCCATGTCGACCACGTCTTCGAACTGCTTGCGGATTTCATCGGTCAGGCGCTTACCGCGCCCGGCCTTGACCGCACCGCGATAATCGCCGCTGTTACGCTGCAAATCGATCATCGATTGCGCGTAGCTCGCCCACTCGGTCTGCAACGCTTGCAGACGACGCAAGCGATCGGTTTGCGCCGGGTTGTCGGCGGTCAGTTCAAGCAAGGTATCAAGGGCCACCGCTATTCTCGGCTTGGCCGTTTCGTAGGGGTCAAGAAAGTGCTCGTCACCGGTCAGCAGGTAACCGCGCATGCCGGTTTCCAGGTCGATGGTCAACTTGGCCGCTTCATTGGCGTTATTGATCACCCGGTCGGTGTGCTCGACCCATTGGATTACCGACAACAGATAAGTGATCAGCGAAACAAAAAATACCGCGCTGATGACACCGACGCCCAATGGCAGGCTGACGTTGCGGCTCAGGAGTTTGCGGAATCGTTGCTCATCAACCGAAGACGCAGTGGTCATGGGGAGGCCTTGTCGAACTGTTCAAAAGCACGGAGTTTGCCCCAAAAGAAGCACGTTGATCCAATTTTCTGCCTTGTATCAGGGTAAATCCCGCATTTAGCTGCGCGAGCGCGAAGGGAGCGGTTATCCTTGCCATCTTGTACAGCTGTTCTTTTTTGCACAACGCTGGGAACTTGTCGGGATCCGCCACTTACTCATGCAAGAGCCCGGTGATTTCAATCGACCGGCCCCCCTGAATTCAATCTTTGCGAGTAACCATTATGTCCACCGACGCCTCCATCATTTTAGTAGTCGAAGACGATGCCATTGTGCGCATGCTGATCGTTGACGTGCTGGAGGAGCTGGAGTTCAACGTCCTTGAAGCGGATGGCAGCGAACAGGCGCTGAAGTTTCTCGAGGATAATAAAAAGGTCATCAACCTGATGATGACCGACGTCGGCCTGCCCGTGATGGACGGCCGAGAATTGGCCACCCAGGCGCGAATGCTGCGCCCTGAGTTACCCATCCTGTTTGCCAGCGGCTATGCCGAAAGCATTGAGGTGCCTGACGGCATGCAGGTGATCGGCAAACCGTTCTCGATTGATCAGTTGCGGGACAAGGTCAAGTCCATGCTCGCCTGACTTCTCAGTTCTGCTTCTCAGTACTGCCCCTCCCTATTACCCGCACCAAGGAATACCCGTTAATGAGTCAGCCCCGCGCAACCAAAGTTCTGGTTATTGGTTACGTTTGGCCCGAGCCCCGCTCTTCAGCGGCCAGCGGGCATGTCATGCAACTCCTCGATACGTTCTTGCAGCAAGGCTGGGACATCACTTTCAGCAGCCCGGCCGGCACCGGTGAACACCGGGCGGACCTGACGGCGCTGGGTATTCGTGAAGTCGCCATCGAGTTGAACAACAGCAGCTTTGACGCGTTCATCACCGAGCTGGCGCCGGATATCGTGCTGTTCGATCAGTTCATGATGGAAGAACAGTTTGGCTGGCGCGTTGAAAAGCACTGCCCCGACGCGTTGCGTGTGCTTGAGACGTCGGATTTGCAAAGTCTGCGTCATGCCCGGCATCAACGACTCAAAGACCGATTGAAAGACCGTGATGACGCCAACGACTTCAGCGAGTTGTTTGCCCCGGCATTGCGCGAAGAGTTCGAGTTGATGGCGGATACGGACCTGGCCAAACGCGAAATTGCCGCGCTGTATCGTTGCGACGTGAACCTGATGATTTCCGAGGTGGAAATCGAGTTGCTGGTCGAGCAATTCAAGTTGCCGCGCAACCTGTTGCACTGGTGCCCCCTGATGGTCGATCCGCCCAGTGCGCCACCGTTGCCGTTTGCAGACCGGGCACATTTTTTGAGTATCGGTAACTTTCGCCATGCGCCGAACTGGGATGCGGTGCTCTGGATGAAAACGGCCATCTGGCCATTGATCCGCGAACAATTGCCCAAGGCGCAGTTGCATATCTACGGCGCTTACACACCGCCCAAGGCCACGGCCCTGCACAACCCGGCGCAGGGCTTTCATGTAATGAACTGGGCTGAAGATGCCTTGCAAGTCATGTCGGCGGCACGGGTGTGTCTGGCACCGCTGCGTTTCGGTGCAGGTATCAAAGGCAAGATCGTCGACGCGATGTTGTGTGGCACGCCTACGGTCACAACGCCCATCGGCGCCGAAGCGATGCAGGGCGAACATCTCTGGCCCGGCGCAGTGACCCAGACAGCTCAGGCGTTCGCCGATAGCGCGGTTCGACTGTACAAGGATGAGACACTTTGGATAGAAGCCCAATCCCTGGGGCGGACGTTGTTGGCCGATCGCTATCAACCGTCTGTACATGGTCCAGCATTGATCGATAAATTGTTGTACTGCCAGCAACATCTGTCGCAACTTAGAAGTGATAACTTTACAGGCAGCATGTTGCGTCACCACCACCATAAAAGTACGCAGTATATGGCCCAATGGATTGAAGCAAAAAACAGAACTCCGCTATAACACTTTAACAATAAACATTTTGCATCAGCCGTATTATTGACCCCGCCCGGCATCCCCCTTCTTAATACCAAGCCGAACGTGCAAACTTTCAGTAACGTTCGGCACAGTCTTTTTATTTAATCTTTCAATGCAGGGATGCACCCCATGAATTACGCTGTTCAAAATAATGACGCGCTCAACAACTGGATGTCCGCCCATCCGGCAATTGATACATTGTCGCTCACTGAATTAACACTGCCGGGCACTCACAACGCTGGCAGCGACTGGAAAGCGTCCTGGCCATTTATTCCGGGTGCTCACTGGCTGGCCTGCCAGCATCAATCCTTTTCCGCGCAACTGAACCATGGGGCTCGAGCACTCGACATTCGTCTGATGTACGACGCGGGTGCACCCGATCCAGGGAAATTTCGCATTCACCACAATGGCTACCGCAATAACCGTACCTTGGGGAACCTTGTCACCGATGTGCAACACTTTCTTCGGGAGAACCCCGATGAGTTCATCATTCTGGACTTCCATGATTTGAAGGGGGACCCGTTTGATTACGCTTACTTCAATAATATGATCAAGCTATTTCTCGGCCATTGCCTGATCCCCAGAAAAAACCAATCCCTGAGTCTGCATCAACTCAAAAAAATCAGCCCCCTACAAAGGGTGTTGGTCGCAGCCCCATGGCATCCCGCACTTGATGAAAATTTGTTTATCCGGCAAATCGAACACCAATGGTCCGGCAGTGGCATCACCAACGCCAAGGAGTTGGAGAAACACATTGCTGACGTGTTGAAAAACCCGCCAGGAACGTGGGCACCCTGGTCGCTTTCCGCCACCAGCTACAGCGCGCTCGGCGGCCCGGTAGATATACACGAAAAACTTGATTCCTGGTTTGATCCAAAGACCAGTAATTGGGCCGAGAAGTGCAACATTATCAATGTCGACTTCATTGAAGAATCCCAACTGGTTTCTTATTGCAAAACCGTCAACCTGAAAAAAGCCGGCTGGCGCAATGCTTAGTTGCCGCGCCACTAAATCGCTATTTTTGTGCAAGTGTTTCTGTGACTGGCAATGCTGGCAGGCACTTCTACGCTGGGTCATGAGTCTCCCCCACGGATGGGGCAAATCACCGACAAGGAAACGTCATGACCTATAACACTGCAACCGCACTCGACACACAAAAATGGATGAGCAACGTACTGGACATCGGCCATTTGAAGTTGACCGATATTGTCTGGCCCGGCACGCACAACGCCGGGATGGACAAAAAGGCCCCCAACTACGAGGTCGTGGTCGGCAATTGGACGACGTGCCAGAACGATTCATTTGCCTGGCAACTGGCCAACGGCGCACGGGCATTCGATATCCGGCTCGGCTGTACCGCCGGCCCGGAAGTGCCGGTCTATTATTTTCATCACAACGGCTTTCAGTCCCACCGCATTCTTGATGAGCTGATCGAAGCGGTAGCGACATTCCTGACTCAAAACCCGGACGAATTCATCGTCCTCGATTTCCATCAGTTGGAAGATGGGCCAAAGATTTTCGACTACCGGCAATTCAATGACTTGCTGATGCGCCGCCTGGGTTCGCGCTTGATTCCCTATTCGGATGCATTCAGCACCGTGGAACAACTCAAACGTGCCAGTTCGCGGCGCCGCATCGTCTTGGCGGCGCGCGCGAAACCCGGACTGGACAATGAATATTTCTGGCCGCAGATTCCTCATAAGTGGAACGGCAACGCATTCACCGATGCCATCGATCTAAAATCACACATCGAGACCACCCTCGCGGGAGCCCCTTACGAGACCTTCCTCTGGTCGTTGCCAGCAACCTGCTATTCGCTGCTGGGTGGCCCGCAACACTTAAAAAATCAAATCAACGATTGGTTCCACAGCTCTCGCGATTGGGTCACGCGGTGCAGCATTATCAGCACCGACTTCTTTGATGAAGCGGACATCGTCCGCTATTGCTGGAGTGCCACCAGCATGAAGGCGGTATACGGGCACCGATTGCATGAGCCGGCATAAGTGATCGTCATTGCAGGCTGGCATCGCAGGTGCCAAAAGGGGCATGATCCGGTAGCGATAACAAGAAAAGCGTCCTGACATGACCCGAACAGCCCGCGTGACAGACCCCTCCTATGAACTGATGGATGACCATAACGGGTTGTCCATCATTTACCGCCAGCACGGGTTCCCCTGCCCTTTGGTGCGCTGGCATTTTCATAAGGAATACGAACTGCACCTGATCGTCGCCAGCTCCGGCAAAGTGTTCATCGGCGACTACATCGGCAACTTCTATCCGGAGACATTGTTCCTTACAGGCCCCAACCTGCCGCACAACTGGATCAGCCAGGTCGAGGAAGACGAAGTGGTGCCCAAGCGCGACATGCTGGTCAACTTCACTGACGAGTTGTTCGAAAGCGGCCATCAGGTGTTCGCCGAACTCAAGACCTTGGCGCCACTGCTGGAGCGCGCGCAGTACGGCATCGAGTTCCGATGCAAGCGCACCATCCGCCAGGCCATGACACTGATGCAACGGATCGCCGACACCCAAGGCGTGACCCGCCTCGGACACTTTTTCATTCTGCTGGAGCTGCTGGCGGCCTCCGACGATTTTCAATTGCTGTCAGGGGCAACGACGCCGCAATTGGCTGATGAGCATAATATCGATCGCACCAACCGAGCCGTGGATTACATCTTCGCCCACTACGCCCGGGAGCTGTCGCTCGAAGAAGTCGCCGAGCATTTGGGCATGAAGCCGACTTACTTCAGTCGCGTCTTCAAGCAAGCCACCGGGCGCTGCTTCATCGAATTCGTCAATCGTCTGCGCATCAGCAAGTCCTGTGAGTTGCTGGCCGATGGCGACAAACCGGTGACCGACGTGTGCTTCGAGTCGGGTTTCAACAATATTTCCAACTTCAACCGGCGCTTTCAGCAACTCAAGGGCATGACACCATCGCACTACCGGCGGCTGGCAGTGCAGCGCCTTACTGAGCAAAATCAGCACTGACACCTTGTCCGGCAGCTGCTACAGAGTGCAGCGCGTTAAATCCTGCCTTTCTCTAACCCGAGTGCAAAATAGTATCGATCCAAGTGCGATGGATGATTTGTCTCATCTTCAATTGAGGGCTGTAATCAGCGCACATTCTTCCTGCCGCAGGAAGACACAAAAACAATAACTGTCCTTCTGTAACCCTTGGGTCGCAGAAAAGGAGTGCACGATGCAACCTTCTGTAAAAGCTCTGCTTGCCCTCACCTGCATGACCCTCAGCAGCATCAGCCTCGGCGCTCAAACGCTGACCATCGCCACCGTCAACAACAGCGACATGATCCGCATGCAAAAGCTCTCGAAAACCTTCGAGGCCGAGCACCCGGACATCAAGCTCAACTGGGTGGTACTGGAAGAAAACGTCCTGCGCCAACGCCTGACCACTGACATCGCCACTCAGGGCGGACAGTTCGATGTGTTGACCATCGGCATGTACGAAGCCGCACTGTGGGGTGCCAAGGGTTGGCTGGAGCCGATGAAGGACTTACCGGCGTCTTATGCCCTGGACGACGTCTTCCCGTCGGTGCGTGAGGGCCTTTCTGTCAAGGGCTCCCTGTACGCCCTGCCGTTCTACGCCGAAAGCTCGATCACCTATTACCGCACCGACCTGTTCAAGGAGGCCGGGCTGACCATGCCCGAGCGCCCGACCTGGACCCAGATCGGCGAATTCGCCAGCAAACTCACGCACAAGGATAAAGAACAGTACGGCATCTGCCTGCGTGGCAAGGCCGGCTGGGGCGAGAACATGGCGCTGATCACCACCGTCGCCAACGCCTATGGCGCACGTTGGTTCGATGAGAAATGGCAGCCGGAATTCACCGGTCCAGAGTGGAAAAACGCCCTGAACTTCTACGTCGAGACCATGAAGCAATCCGGTCCGCCGGGCGCTTCCAGCAACGGATTCAACGAAAACCTCGCACTGTTCAACAGCGGCAAATGCGCAATCTGGGTCGATGCCAGCGTTGCCGGCTCGTTCGTCACTGACAAAACCCAAAGCAAGGTGGCCGACCACGTTGGCTTCACCTACGCCCCGCACGAAACCACCGACAAGGGTTCGGCGTGGCTCTATTCCTGGGCGCTGGCGATTCCGACCAGCTCCAAGGCCAAGGACGCCGCCAAAACGTTCAGTGCCTGGGCCACCTCCAAGGAATACGGCGCGCTGGTCGCGGAGAAAGACGGCATCGCCAACGTGCCGCCCGGCACTCGCGCCTCCACCTACAGCGAGGCCTACATGAATGCCGCGCCGTTCGCCAAGGTCACGCTGGAATCGCTCAAGGCAGCGGACCCAAGCAAGCCGACGCTCAAGCCCGTGCCGTATATCGGTATTCAGTTGGTGACCATTCCTGAGTTCCAGGGCATTGGCACCCAGGTGGGCAAGTCGTTCTCGGCGGCGCTGATTGGGCAAACCACGGTCGATCAAGCCTTGGCTGCGGCCCAGCAAACCACCGAACGCGAGATGAAGCGCGCCGGTTATCCCAAGTAACTCTCGCAACCGATCCAGAGTGGGCTTTTGTGGCGAGGGAGCTTGCTCCCGCTCGGCTGCGCAGCAGTCGCAAAGCTATTGGGGCCGCTTCGCGACCCAGCGGGAGCAAGCTCCCTCGCCACACAAGCCCGCTCCCACATGTCGATCTTCGTATGTCTGTTCCTAATTGGTTTAATGCCATGAATATTTCAACTGCCAACGCTCACATGGACATACCCCAACCGGTGCGTAAAAGCCGGTTGGCCAATCCCGGCTGGTTTCTGGTCAGTCCTTCGGTCGCCCTGTTGCTGCTGTGGATGATCGTGCCGCTGGGCATGACCGTCTACTTCTCGACGATTCGCTACAACCTGCTCAATCCGGGTGAAAACGAGTTCGTCGGGCTGGAGAACTTCACTTACTTCCTGACGGATTCCGGCTTCCTGCCCGGCGCCACCAACACCTTGTTGCTGGTGGGCAGCGTGTTGCTGATCAGCGTGGTGTTCGGTGTGCTGATCAGTGCACTGCTTGAAGCCAGTGAGTTCATGGGCCGCGGCATCGTGCGGGTCATGCTGATTTCGCCGTTCTTCATCATGCCCACCGTCGGTGCGCTGATCTGGAAGAACCTGATTTTCCATCCGGTGTCGGGGATTCTCGCCTACGTCTGGAAACTGTTCGGCGCGCAACCGGTGGACTGGCTGGCGCACTACCCGCTGCTGTCGATCATCATCATTGTGTCCTGGCAATGGCTGCCCTTCGCGATCCTGATCCTGATGACCGCCATGCAGTCCCTCGACCAGGAACAGAAGGAAGCCGCACGTCTCGACGGCGCCGGGCCTGTCGCCATCTTCTGGCACCTGACCTTGCCGCACCTGGCGCGGCCAATTGCGGTGGTGGTGATGATCGAGACCATCTTCCTGCTCTCGGTGTTCGCCGAAATCTTTACCACCACCAACGGCGGCCCCGGCTACGCCTCGACCAACCTCGCCTACCTGATCTACAACCAGGCGCTGGTGCAGTTCGATGTCGGCATGGCATCCGCCGGCGGCTTGATCGCGGTGGTGATTGCCAACATCGCGGCCATCGTGCTGGTGCGCATGATCGGCAAAAACCTGACAGACAAAGCCTGAGGCCTGCGCCATGACCCTTCAACAATCCCGCCGCCTGCAAAGCCTGCTGCTCGGCACGCTGGCCTGGGCCATCGCCATCGTGATTTTCTTCCCGATCTTCTGGATGGTGCTGACCAGTTTCAAAACCGAAATCGACGCGTTCGCCACGCCACCGCAGTTCATCTTCACGCCGACGCTGGAGAACTACCTGCACATCAATGAACGCAGCGACTACTTCAGCTTCGCCTGGAACTCGGTGGTGATTTCCTTCAGTGCCACGGCATTGTGCCTGTTGATCGCCGTGCCGGCGGCCTACTCGATGGCGTTCTACGAAACCCAGCGCACCAAGGGCACGCTGCTGTGGATGCTCTCGACCAAAATGCTGCCACCGGTGGGCGTGCTGATGCCGATTTACCTGCTGGCCAAGACCTTCGGCCTGCTCGACACGCGCATCGCGCTGATCGTGATCTACACGCTGATCAACCTGCCGATTGTGGTCTGGATGATTTACACCTACTTCAAAGACATCCCCAAAGACATCCTCGAAGCCGCGCGCCTCGACGGCGCCACGCTGTGGCAGGAGATGGTCCGGGTGCTGCTGCCGATCGCCAAGGGCGGCCTGGCTTCAACCGTTTTGCTGTCGCTGATCCTGTGCTGGAACGAGGCGTTCTGGTCCTTGAACCTGACCTCATCCAAAGCCGCGCCGCTGACCGCGTTGATTGCCTCTTACTCAAGCCCTGAAGGCTTGTTCTGGGCCAAGTTGTCGGCGGTGTCGACCCTGGCTTGCGCGCCGATCCTGATCTTCGGCTGGATCAGCCAGAAACAATTGGTCCGCGGCCTGTCGTTCGGTGCCGTGAAATAGCCCTCAAAGAATAAGCACAAAAGGAGCGCCACCATGGCCAACCTGAAAATCAAGAATCTGCAAAAAGGCTTCGAAGGCTTTTCCATCATCAAAGGCATCGACCTGGAAGTGAACGACAAGGAATTCGTGGTGTTCGTCGGCCCGTCGGGTTGCGGCAAATCGACCCTGCTGCGCCTGATCGCCGGCCTGGAAGAAGTCAGCGGCGGCACCATCGAGCTCGACGGCCGCGACATCACCGAAGTCAGCCCGGCCAAGCGCGACCTGGCGATGGTGTTCCAGACCTACGCCCTGTACCCGCACATGACCGTGAAAAAGAACATGTCGTTTGCCCTCGATCTGGCCGGCGTGCCGAAAGCGGAAGTCGAGAAGAAAGTCGGCGAAGCAGCGCGCATCCTCGAACTCGGTCCAATGCTGGAACGCAAACCGAAACAGCTGTCTGGCGGCCAGCGTCAGCGCGTGGCCATCGGCCGGGCGATTGTGCGCAACCCGAAAATCTTCCTGTTTGACGAACCGCTGTCCAACCTCGACGCCGCCCTGCGGGTGCAGATGCGCCTGGAACTGCTGCGACTGCACAAAGAACTGCAAGCGACGATGATCTACGTGACCCACGATCAGGTCGAAGCCATGACCATGGCCGACAAGGTGGTGGTGCTCAACGGCGGCAAAATCGAACAGGTCGGCTCGCCGCTGGACCTGTATCACCAACCGGCCAACCTGTTTGTCGCGGGCTTTCTGGGCACGCCGAAAATGGGTTTCCTCAAGGGCAACGTCACCCGCATCGACAGCCAAAGCTGTGAAGTGCTGCTCGACGCCGGTGCTCGCATCACCCTGCCGTTGACCGGCGCCAACTTGAGCGTCGGTGGCGCAGTGACCCTGGGCATTCGTCCGGAACACCTGGAACTGGCACAACCCGGCGACTGCACGCTGCAAGTCACCGCCGACGTCAGCGAGCGTTTGGGCAGCGACACGTTCTGCCACGTCGTGACTTCCTCCGGCGAGGCCCTGACCATGCGTGTTCGCGGCGACCTCGCCAGCCGTTACGGCGAGTCGCTGAGCCTGCACCTGGACGCCGAACACTGCCATTTATTCGATGCCGACGGCGTGGCGTTGACCCGTCCGTTGCGCGCTGCGGCCTGATATCGAGACTATGTGATGAAACTCAATAAACAGAATCTCCACCATCTCAAACCCGAGGTGGTCCTGCCCGCCTACGCCCTGAGCGATACGCGCCAAGGCATCGCGCACATTGGCGTCGGTGGTTTTCACCGCGCCCATCAGGCGTATTACACCGACGCGCTGATGAACACTGGCGAAGGCCTGGACTGGGCGATTTGCGGGGTCGGCCTGCGCGCCGAAGACCGCCGCGCCCGGGACGATCTCAAAGAGCAGGATTACCTGTTCACCCTGTTCGAACTCGGCGATACCGATGACACCGAAGTCCGGGTGATCGGTGCGATTCGCGACATGCTGCTGGCCGAAGACGGCGCGACCGCACTGATCGAAAAACTCGCCGGCCCCGAGATCCGCATCGTCTCGCTGACTATCACCGAGGGCGGTTACTGCATCGATGACAGCAACGGCGAGTTCATGGCGCACTTGCCGCAAATCCAGCACGACCTGACGCACCCGGATGCGCCGAAAACAGTGTTCGGTTTCCTCTGCGCCGCCCTGGCCAAACGGCGCGCTGCCGGCACCCCGGCGTTCACGCTGATGTCCTGCGATAACCTGCCGCACAACGGCGCGGTGACCCGCAAAGCGCTACTGGCCTTCGCCGCGTTGCGCGATGCCGATCTGTGCGAGTGGATCGACCGCAACGTGAGTTTCCCCAACGCCATGGTCGACCGCATCACGCCGATGACCAGCACCGAACATCGCCTGCAACTGGCTGACAAACACGCGGTTGACGATGCCTGGCCCGTGGTCTGCGAACCGTTTGTGCAATGGGTGCTGGAAGACAAATTCGTCAACGGTCGCCCGGCCTGGGAAAAGGTCGGCGTGCAGTTCACGGACGACGTCACGCCTTATGAAGAGATGAAGATCAAACTGCTCAATGGCAGTCATCTGGCGCTGACGTATCTCGGGTTCTTGAAGGGATATCGCTTCGTTCACGAAACCATGAACGACCCGCTGTTTGTGCGCTACATGCGGGCTTACATGGACCTGGACGTCACGCCACAACTGTCGCCGGTGCCGGGGATTGACCTGACAGACTACAAAAACACCTTGGTTGAACGCTTCTCCAATCAGGCGATTGCCGATCAACTGGAGCGAGTGTGTTCGGACGGCTCGTCGAAATTTCCCAAATTCACGGTGCCGACGATCAACCGCTTGATTGCCGACGGTCGAGAGACCAAGCGTGCGGCGCTGGTGGTGGCGGCGTGGGCGCTGTATTTGAAGGGGGTGGATGAAAACGGTGATACCTATTCGATTCCGGACCCACGGGCGGCTTTTTTTCAGGGGCTGGTGGCGGATGATGTGTTGATTACCCAGCGGTTGCTGGCGGTCGAGGAGATTTTTGGCACCGCGATTCCGCATTCGGCCGAGTTTGTGGCGGCGTTTGAGTGGTGCTGTAACAGCTTGCGGGAGGTGGGGGTGACGCGGACGTTGGAGCGGGTGCTGGCTTAAGTACTGCGGTGAATGGACTACCGTCATCGCGAGATCGACCTGACACTCCAAGGACCTGACATGGCAAACCAACACCTTTTCCTGGGCATCGACTGCGGCACCCAAGGCACCAAAGCCATTGTCCTCGACGCAGTCAGCGGCCAAGTGCTGGGCCAGGGCGCCGCCGCCCACACCCTGATCAGCGGCGCCAACGGCCGCCGTGAGCAAGACACACATCAGTGGCTGGAAGCTTTCACCCTCGCCACCCGAAACGCCCTGCTCGCCGCCAACGTCGACGGTCAACACCTCCTCGGCATCGGCGTCTCAGGCCAGCAACACGGACTGGTCCTGCTCGACGATCAGGGCCAGGTCCTGCGCCCCGCCAAACTCTGGTGCGACACCGAAACCACAGCCGAAAACGACCGCCTGCTGGAGCACCTCGGCGGTGAAAAGGGTTCACTCGAGCGCCTCGGCGTCGTCATCGCACCCGGCTACACCGTGTCAAAACTGCTCTGGACCAAAGAGCAGCATCCCGAGATTTTTTCCCGAATCACCCGCATCCTGCTGCCCCACGACTACCTGAATTACTGGCTCACCGGCCGTAGCTGCAGCGAGTATGGCGACGCCTCCGGCACCGGGTATTTCAACGTGCGCAGCCGCCAGTGGGACTTGCAGCTGCTGCGCGACATCGACCCCAGCGGACGCCTGCAAGCCGCCCTGCCGGAGTTGATCGACGCCCATCAAGCCGTCGGCACGGTCCTGCCGAGCATCGCCGAACGCTTGGGCATCAACCCGCATGCGCTGGTTTCAAGCGGCGGCGGCGACAACATGATGGGCGCGATCGGCACCGGCAACATCAAGCCCGGCGCGATCACCATGAGCCTCGGTTCGTCAGGCACCGTTTACGCCTATGCCGATCAACCGAAAGTCAGCACGGACGCCTCGGTGGCGACCTTTTGTTCCTCCAGCGGTGGCTGGCTGCCGCTGATCTGCACGATGAACCTGACCAACGCGACGGGTGTTATTCGCGAGTTGTTCGACCTGGATATCCAGCAGTTCAACGATTTAGTCGCGCAAGCCCCCATCGGTGCCGAAGGCGTGAGCATGCTGCCGTTCCTCAACGGCGAACGCGTCCCCGCCCTGCCCCATGCTACCGGCAGCCTGCTGGGGCTGACGATGACCAACCTGACGCCGGCCAACCTGTGCCGCGCGGTGGTGGAAGGCACGACCTTCGGTTTGCGTTATGGGCTGGACCTGCTGCGCCAGAATGGCTTACAAAGCCGCAGCATCTGCCTGATCGGCGGCGGCTCGAAGAGCCCGGTGTGGCGACAGATCGTCGCCGACATCATGGATACGCCCGTAATCTGCACCGAACAAAGCGAAGCCGCCGCCCTCGGCGCGGCGATTCAAGCAGCGTGGTGCAGGTCCTGGGCGAACGGGCAGGAAGACAGTCTGGCGGACCTGTGCGAGCGCTGCGTCAAACTCGACCTGGCCAGCGAAACCTTGCCGATTGCAAAGCATGTGGCGGCCTGTCAGCAGGCCTACGAACGCTATCAACAGCATGTCGCAACCCTTTAAAGAGTGAACAATTATGTATCTGGTGTGTGGCGAAGCGCTGTTCGATTACTTCAGTGAAGACGACGCCAGCGGCCTGGCTTCAAAAGTGAATTTCAAGGCGATTGCCGGTGGCTCGCCGTTCAATGTCGCCGTCGGTTTGCGCCGTTTGGGTGTGGACTCGGCGCTGTTTGCCGGACTGTCCACCGACTACCTCGGCCGGCGCTTGCAGCAAGTGCTATTGAACGAAGGCGTGCGCCCGGACTTCCTCGTGGACTTCGCCGCACCGACGACATTGGCGATGGTTGCGGTGGGCGCCAACGGCTCGCCGCATTACAGCTTTCGCGGTGAAGGCTGCGCGGACCGTCAGTTGAAACCGGAACACCTGCCGGAACTGGGGACTGAAGTGCGCGGCTTGCACATCGGTTCGTTCTCGTTGGTGGTGCAACCGATAGCCGACACGTTGCTGGCGCTGGTTCAGCGTGAAAGCGGTAAACGCCTGATCAGCCTCGACCCGAACGTACGGCTCAATCCTGAACCGAACATTGACCTGTGGCGTTCGCGGATCGCGACGCTGGTCGAATACGCGGACCTGATCAAAGTCAGCGATGAGGATTTGAGCCTGTTGTATCCCGAGCAGGACCCACAGCGGGTGATTGAAGGCTGGCTGCAGCATCGCTGTCAGTTGGTGTTCCTGACCCGGGGTGGCGAAGGCGCGACGGTGTTTAGCCGGGCTCATGGTTCGTGGTCGGTGCCGGCCAGTTCGGTGAAGATTGCCGACACGGTGGGGGCTGGCGATACGTTCCAGGCGGCGTTGATTACGTGGTTGACCGAGCAACAGCTGGATTCGGTGGAAGGTGTGCAATCGCTCGACCGTGAACAGATTGCCGGGATGTTGACGTTCGCGGTGACGGCGGCGGCGTTGACGTGCAGCAAGACCGGGCCGGATTTGCCGTATCGGCAGCAACTCATCTGATAAATCGTCCCCCCGCCATAAACGGAAACTGCCGGGGGTGAGTCCTTCACGACCAGAAAACAACGATCTCAACCCGCCAGTACATACACTCTAACAGTGGCCGTCCACTGTTAGATCTGACAGTAGTCGAGCTTCATTTTTTGATATTAACTCTTCTTGCAGTGTTGCTGTTACGGACCTGAACAACAGTCTGGTTCGAGCCCACACGCTAACAAGATGGAGCAGAAAATGAAACGGAAGATCATTAAAAATCTAACGTCGCTGAACGCGATACTGGCCGCATTTGCTTTGGCGTACGGAACGGACACGATGGCCACTACTAATCTGCAAGTTCGCATGGCCAAAGAGTTTTCCTCGTGCGAAGTGATCGACATCAACAACTATAAACGTGCGGTGGGTAACTGCACGGCATCCAACGGAGCGGTGATCGTCTGGAGCTCAGATAACATTACCGGTTCGATCGTCCTCCCAAGCCTTGTGCAAGGGCAGGATTGTAGAGTTCTGGGAATTGGTATCGACGGAACTGTCTCAGGCAACTGTAAAGAAACCAACGGCCTGGAATTCGGGACAATCTGGAAACCGCCCTATACCGTCGCCACTAAACTGGAGCCACTTCGCAGCATTTTTCAGGACCAGAGAAACCCGGACGATGTCAGTACAAAAGCAGTTGCCTACAACAACAGTGGGTTTGTTGTGGGGCAAAGCATCGACAAAAATGGTCGTGCCACTGCAACGATGTGGACCTCAGTAGACGCTAAAACCCCGATGACGGTGTCAACCCCCAGGGATAACTGCCAAGCGGTTGCGATCAACGATCAGATGGCACCTGACGCGCCTCGTGTCGCGCTCAACTGCCGTGATGAGGCGGGGAAAGGCGTTGCGAAAATTGCCTACAGAGATATTTCTGGCTTCATCGCCGTCAATGTAAACGTCCCGGCGAATTACTCGTCTTGCGAGATTCGAGCGGTCAATAATGCAAACCGATATGTAGGGAGTTGTGTTTCATCGAACAACAAGCCCATGGCAACCTACTGGGATGGGGAAAATTCCGAGCCCAAAGTCCTAGACTTGCATAATTTTATGTCAAGCGTTGTTGGTGTGGCCGTTAATAGCAGCGGGAACATTGCCCTCGACTACCACACTTTGGACGGCACTCCAAACCCCGGCTTTTGGCACCCTCAAGACATTGCCATCAACATTGTCACTGCGCCAAAAGGTCAGACTTACGGTCGGGTCAAACGGGTCAGCGATAATAATGTCCTGCTGCTGAAAAAAGAAAACGATGGACGCAAAGTGGTTGGCAATATCGTGGGGTCGGAGCCGCCGGAGTTCACTATGGTGGGAGGGGGTGAACCCAGTCCATTCACTGCCATTTCTCCGAATGGAGCGTTCATGGCTGAAGTCCTGCCCTGAGACGACGTCGCGAAGAGGCCCATGTTGAAACCTTCGCGCAATACAAATACTTAGGGCGCCGACACCGTAGGCTCAGGTGATACGTTCCAGGCGGGCAGTTGGAATTGCGCTGAATGTAAGGCCCTCATCGCGAGCCGGCTCGCGATGGCGGTGTAACACACACCGCCAATCTCAGGGTCACCACCCCGAAAGTCTGAAAATGACTGTCGATTCCCGGTCGCCGCAATTGCGTGACGCTGTCGTGTTCAGGAACAGATGACGAAATATGCCCCGCATTCATTGACCCATACCTTGTGCCTAAGGGTTTTCCTGATAGCACAAGGCATCCGCACCTACGCCATTTGCGCCTTGAACGAGGCCGTTTAATCCTGCACCATCCGCCCCAGCTTATCCAAAGGACGGAATTCAAGGCATGCTGGACGCTAACGCAACCCATATTTCCCTCACGCTGGAAGGTGTTTCCGCCGACCTGCAAGTCCTCAGTTTCGTCGGCCGTGAAGCCCTCAACCAGCCGTTCTGTTTCGACATCGAGCTGGTCAGCGCCCGCCCCGACCTGAAACTCGAAGACATTCTGCACAAACCAGGTTGCCTGACCTTCGGCGCAACCGGCAAAGGCCTCATCCACGGCCTGGTCTATCGAATCGAGCAAGGCGACTCGGGTAAAAAACTGACCCGCTACAGCATCAGCCTGTGCCCGCAATTGGCGTACCTGCGCCACAACCACGACCAGCAAATCTTCCAGCAGTTAAGCGTGCCGAAGATCATCGCGCAGGTCCTGGAAGCGCGCGGCATCCTCGCGGACGCCTACAGTTTTCAGCTCGGTGCGGTTTACCCGGACCGCGACTACTGCGTGCAGTACGACGAATCCGACCTGCATTTCATCCAGCGCCTGTGCGAAGAAGAAGGCATTCACTTCCACTTTCAGCACAGCGCCAGCGGCCACAAACTGGTGTTCGGCGATGATCAGACCGTGTTCCGCAAACTCTCGCCCGTGGCCTACCAGCAAGACTCCGGCATGGCCGCCGAGAAACCGGTGATCAAACGCTTCAACCTGCGCCTGGAAACCCGCACCAGCCGCGTCAGCCGCCGCGACTACGACTTTGAAAAGCCACGCATCCTGCCCGAAGGCGCCGCCAAGAGCGGCGTCGCCCCGGACCTCGAAGACTACGATTACCCCGGCCTCTTTCTCACGCGCGAACGCGGTAAACAACTGGCGACCCGTGCGCTGGAACGCCATCGCAGCGACTACAAACTCGCTGAAGGCAAAGGTGACGAACCGACGTTGGTCAGCGGCCACTTCATGGCCCTCAGCGAACACCCGCGCAGCGAATGGAACGACCTCTGGCTGCTGCTGGAAGTGGTCCACGAAGGCAAACAGCCGCAAGTGCTCGGCGAGAACATCACCAGCGACGTCACCCACAACAAAGACGATTTCCACCAGGGCTACCGCAACCGCTTCCTCGCCACGCCGTGGGACGCGCACTACCGCCCTGCCCTCGAACACCCGAAACCGCAAGTCCTCGGCAGCCAGACCGCCATCGTCACCGGCCCGCCGGGCGAAGAAATCCATTGCGACGAATACGGTCGCGTCAAAGTGCAATTCTTCTGGGACCGCGACGGCCAGGCCAACGACAAAACCAGCTGCTGGCTGCGCGTCGCCACCGGTTGGGCCGGCAGTGCCTACGGCGGCATCGCCATCCCGCGCGTCGGCATGGAAGTGCTCGTCACCTTCCTCGAAGGCGACCCCGACCAGCCATTGGTCACCGGCTGCCTGTACCACAAGGAAAACGTCGTCCCCTACGACCTGCCGGCAAACAAAACCCGCAGCACCTTCAAGACCCTCAGCTCACCGGGCGGCAAGGGCTACAACGAATTTCGCATCGAAGACAAAAAAGGCGCGGAACAGATCTACCTCCACGCCCAGCGCGACTGGGATGAAAACATCGAACACGACCAGAAAATCCGCATCGGCAACGAGCGGCACGACACGGTCGAGGCCAATGTCTTCAGCGAGTTCAAGGTTGAAGAACACCGCATCACTCACCTGGACCGCAAGACTGAAGCGCGGGCCGATGATCACCTGACGGTGGCGGCGACCCAGCATGTGAAGGTCGGCACGGCGCAGTTCGTCGAGGCGGGAGAAGAGATTCACTACAACGCTGGCGACAAGGTGGTAGTTGAAGGCGGGATGGAACTGACGGCCAAGGCTGGCGGGAGTTTCGTCAAGGTGGATGCCGGGGGCGTGACGATTAGTGGGGCTGAGGTGAAGACCAATTCGGGTGGTGCGCCGGGTTCGGGGAGCGGGATTAAGATTCTTCCGCCGATTATTCCGGGTGCAGCAGCGGCGGCCGCAGCAGGGAAACTGCTGAGTGCTCCGCCGGTTGGCAAGTTTAATGCGGTGGCGGATTCGGAGCCTAAGGCAGCACGTCCGGCTGAGGAGGAAGAGCTGGAGGAAGAGGAAGAAGAGGTTGAGCTGGAAGAAATTACGTTGCGGATTGGGATGTTCTTTGATGGTACGGGGAATAACCGTAACAATAGCGAGCGTGTTTATGGTTGCTTCGCTCCGGATGTAAACCTGCAAGATATGGCCGAGGACATCCGTCAGTTCTGCGCTTCTTTAGGCTACGACGGCAAAGGAAGTAGCCCGGACAACAGTTATGGCAATGATGTCAGTAACGTAGCCAGACTGTATGACCTTTATCAGAACCAAGTGGATGAAGCGCTGCCTATTGATGCAGAAAGGGCGAGTTTATCGATTTATGTGGATGGGATCGGCACCAGCAGTATCGAGGAGGACTCGACTTTTTCACAAGGCACAGGCATAGGTGCACAAGGTGTCCGGGCGCGGGTAGAAGAGACTCCCGAGCTATTTATTCAGGCGATCCGACTCTTTAAAAACAACAATCCTGATAAGCGTATTTCGAACATTGAGTTCGACATTTTCGGATTCAGTCGAGGCTCTGCGGCGGCAAGAGACTTTGCTAATGAAATACTAAAAGGTAGCCAAAGTATTCTCGCTAAAGCGCTGCCGGCGGGATCGCCAATGTTATCGGACAGCTTCGCATGGAAGCCAAATACCGACATCTCCATAAATTTCATCGGCGTCTACGACACAGTTGCAGCCATTGCCAACCCGCTGGTAGGAGATTGGAATGGTAATAATGCTTTTAACCCAGGGATCAATATCCATCTAGCACCAGGCGCCGCGAAGAAAGTAGTCCAATTAGTCGCTCGAAATGAGCGACGTTACAATTTTGCGTTAAACAGTCTTGGGGCTGCCGATATTATTTTGCCGGGCGTGCACTCGGACCTCGGTGGCGGCTATCTACCTAAGGCGAGAGAGCGGATACTGCTCAGCAAACCGCGTAGGAGCCCGGTAGACGAAAGGACATCTTTTGTTGAAGCTAACAGTTACAAAGTTGCCCAAGAGGACTTGAGGCGGCTACAGGATCAATTGGCCCAATATAACCTCCCATTGGAGATCCGTACGTGGGAGGTGCCGTTTCGTACTACGGGCAAAGAAAACCGCAAAGATATGAAACACGTTTATGCCGCTGTCAGCAGTCAACGAGAGGTCCGCAGTGAACTGTCCTTGATCTACTTTCGGATCATGCGCGAACTAGCCGTTGAAAATGGAGTGCCTTTTGGACAAATCCCCGAGAGCAACCCAAGACTGGCGCTACCTGCGGAGCTCATACCTATCTCCGAAAAATTGTTGTCGTACGCTCAGGGGAAAAGCAAAACAATAGGGCTGACCTCACAGGAAGAGGAACTGCTCTTCCAACGTTACGTTCATTTATCTGACAACTGGAACGCCGCTAAAAATCGAAACAATAGTGACTTGAATATAGTCTTCATCAATCGACCAGACGTAAATTCTGTACGTACGGTACATCCAAATGAGTAACTTTTTACGCGTCGCTATCGCCGCCTTTCTGCTCAGTGGATGCACGTTAGCCAACAGTGAAACGCTACCTTACAAAGCCTGGCGCCTGGGTTTCTCAGCACCTAACTACATGGACGTCTGGATCGAAACAGCTGATGTTATTGATGTCGAAGGCCAAGTATACAGACGTGCCATGAGTGGCATTGCTGCGATACAGAGTCCTCCCAATAACACGGGCGACCCTAGAGGCTGGCCGGAAAAGCCGGGGCCGGGCAAAGGTAAGAGTGTAACTGGAGCAAACTTACCCAAAAAAATCTACGTCCGATGGCAATCATTGGTTGAACCTCAAACTTATAAAATGGTTATCGAGATATCCGAGTCGACCAGGGAACTTATGCGCAAGGGTGAAAAAGCCTTTTGTGCTGCTGATGGAAAATGGATAACAGGCTACCGCGAGGTATTGGCAATAAATCTGGCACCCGGAGGGATGGCTAAAGTGTGGGTAATGGGATCGTGCCTGCCAGCGATAGAAGTGGCTAAGGTAAAAGCCGAAATTGACCCAAGAGGACCTTATGAAGGTAAGTCTGGCGGCAAGTACGACAAGCTATCCGACCAGTCCAAAGCGTACATCGAAAAGTTTGGTGTGCCCTATGATTCTTGGAAGTGACAGAGCCAAAGCAGCCTGATGAGTAATTTCTTGCGAACTACGATTTGCGCATTTTTGCTCAGTGGTTGCATATACGCCAACAGCGAGCCAATGCCTTACAAATCCTGGTACTTGGGATTCTCGGCGCCCGATTACATGGAGGTTTGGATCGAGTCAGCTGATGTGGTCGATGTAAAGGAACAGGTGTATCCCAGTGCGATGAGTGGCACCGCTGCGATACAGAGACCTCCCAACAATTCAGGTGACCCTAAAGGATGGCCTCAGAAACCTGGCATAGGAAAAGGTAAAAATGTGACTGGGGCGGATTTACCCCAAAAAATCTATGTCCGCTGGCAATCTTTGGTCGAACCCCAGACTTACCAGATGGTGATCAACTTACCCGAGGCGACTCAGGAGATCATGCGCAAGGGCGAAAAGGCTTTTTGTGCTGCCGATGGCAAGTGGATAACAGACTACCGAAACGCATTGGTTATCAATTTGGCGCCCGGTGGCATAGCCAAGGTTTGGGTACGAGGGTCATGCCTTACTCCGATCGAGGTAATTAGGGTAAAGGGCGTGATTGATCCGCGAGGCCCATATGAAGGGAAATCCGGTGGCAAGTACGATTCTCTATCTGATGAATCCAAAGCTTATGTCAAAGAGTTTGGTGTGCCCTATGGTTCTTGGTAGCGACAGAGTCGTGACGTCCTAATGAGAAAATTTTTACAATTCAGCCTCACCACGCTCTTACTCAGTGGCTGCGCATTTGCTAGCAGCAACTCAATGCCTTACAAATCCTGGTACTTGGGATTCTCGGCTCCTGACTACATGGAGGTCTGGATCGAAACCGCCGATGTTGTCGATATTCAGGACCATGTATACCCACGTGCGATGAGTGGTCTTGCCTCCATGTTAAAGCCTCCCAACAATTCTGGCGATCCGCGAGGTTGGCCGAAAAGAGCTAGCATCGGCAGCGGTAAGCATGTGACAGGGGCCGACTTGCCCAAGCAGATTTATGTCCGCTGGCAGTCGCAGGTCGAACCGCAAACCTACTTGATGGTGGTTAAAATCCCTGAGGCTACTCGGGAGATTATGCTTAAGGGTGAAAAGGTTTTCTGCGCTGCCGATGGGAAATGGATCACTGGCTATCGTCAGTCAATCGGTATAAGGCTGGTCCCCGGAGGTATTGCCAAAGTCTGGGTTGGCGGTCCATGCATGACGCCGATCGAGGTGACCACGGTAAAAGCCGTGATTGATCCGCGTGGCCCATACGAAGGTAAGTCTGGAGGTCACTACCGCCCCCTTTCCGGCGTTTCCAAAGCCTACGTTGAAAAATATGGCGTGCCTTATGATTCCTGGAAATGAAAGAGCCAACGCAGTCTGATGAGGAGTTTCTTGCGAAGTACGATTTGTGCATTTTTGCTCAGTGGTTACACTTTCGCCAACAGCGAGGCAATGCCTTACAAATCATGGCGCCTGGGCTTTTCAGCGCCGAATTACATGGAAGTGTGGATTGAATCGGCTGATGTAGTCGATATCAAAGAGCAGGTTTATCCGCGAGCGATGAGTGGCACTGCTGCCATACAGACGCCTCCTAACAACACTGGCGACCCTAGAGGGTGGCCCGAAAAGCCAGGAATCGGCAAAGGTAAGAATGTAACTGGGGCGGACTTGCCAAAAAAGATTTACGTACGCTGGCAGTCTCTTGTCGAACCGCAAACTTACCAAATGGTGATCGACGTCCCCGAGACGACAAGGGCGATAATGCGCAAGGAAGAAAAGGCTTTGTGCGCATTTGATGGTAAGTGGATTACAGACTACCGCAACGCGTTGGTTATCAATTTGGCGCCCAGCGGGATAGCCAAAATGTGGGTGATGGGGTCGTGCCTGCCAGCGATAGAAGTGACCAAGGTAAAAGCCGTTATTGATCCACGCGGCCCATATGAAGGAAAGTCTGGCGGTAAGTACGACAAGCTGTCCGACCAATCCAAAGCCTACGTAGAAAAATTTGGTGTGCCCTATGATTCTTGGAAGTGACAGAGCCAAAGCAGTCTGATGAGTAATTTCTTGCGAACTACGATTTGCGCTTTTTTGCTCAGTGGTTGCACATACGCCAACAGCGAGCCAATGCCTTACAAATCATGGCGCTTGGGCTTTTCAGCGCCGAATTACATGGAAGTGTGGATCGAGTCGGCTGATGTGGTGGATATTCAGGACCAGGTATATCCCCGTGCGATGAGTGGCGCCGCCTCAATACTAACTCCCCCCAACAGTTCCGGCGATCCCCGAGGCTGGCCGAAAAGAGCCGGCTGGGGGAAAGGTAAATACGTAACTGGTGCAGACTTGCCCAAACAGATCTATGTCCGCTGGCAATCGCTGGTAGAGCCGCAAACTTATCAAATGGTGATTAACATATCCGAGGCGACTCGGGAGGTCATGCGCAGGGGTGAAAAGGTTTTCTGCAGTGCCGACGGGAAATGGATCACCGGATATCGTGAGGCAGTAGCTGTAAGACTGGTCCCCGGAGGCATTGCCAAAGTTTGGGTAACCGGTCCATGTATGCCGCCGATCGAGGTGACTACGGTAAAAGCCGTAATTGATCCGCGTGGCCCATACGAAGGTAAGTCTGGAGGTCACTACCGCCCCCTTTCCGCCGTTTCCAAAGCGTACGTCGAAAAGTTTGGTGTGCCGTATGGCTCTTGGTAATTCATGACGCAATACAAAAATCCAGCGCCTAGCAGCGCTGGATTTTTTTAAAGATCAGTCGTCAGACCGGCGCCTTCCACCCCATCATCCGCTGCTGCGCAACCGCTAACAGGTCAAACCCGTCCTGTGTCAACAAGTAAAGTGCGTGAGTAATGTGCGGAATATCTTGAACATCGCTGTGCTTGAAACATAGGCAATGAAGCGTTTCAAGTAGCTGGGTAGAGGCTCGTACGCGCTGTAACCCGGCTTCGAATATGTCTTGGGGGTTGGCTTCGGTGTCGATCAGCAAAGGACTCGAATCGGTAACGCCGCTGTTGAGTGGACGATAGCGATCTGGAAACGGTTTGAACGTTGGCATAGTAATTACTCGATGGTTAATAAGTAACGCCAGCACCGTGACCAAACGATGGGAGGCGGCTGTGTACAGGCTTGGTCAACCGATACCATCAAATCGGTTCGCCCGAGGGCGTCCAGCACACAGCCGCCATTGCAACACACTACGAGGACTTGGATGTCCGCAGCGCGAATGATGGCACACATATGTGTGATGGCATCAGGTGACCAAACCCGATCGCTGATTTTGCAGCGAGCCCAAACAGTAATCGCTCCCCCCAGCAGGCGAAAGTCGATAAGGCGTCTAGCGCTGTAGGACCCAGCCGAGGACTCCGTAACCACTTTCCTAACGAAACATCCGTCAGACACCGCCCCTCGCGACAGGCGGCGTTCAGGCGGGTTAACCATTGCTTAACCCCGCGGTCCAAAACTTCACTGGACCGCACGCCCTCAGATTCCTCTGATGCCCAGTGCGGCAGGTTTGACGTTGATCGTCGAACTGACTTTCCGTCCGCACTGGAGATCGTCACATGAACACTCGCATGCTGCTCCTTGCCTCCGCCCTCGCCTGCACCGCGTTTGCCGGGCTTGCCCAGGCCAATGACACGTCCAAAGCCACGCCCTATCACTACGGCATGCCGCTCAATGTCGGCAAAGTCGTGGCGCTGACCGAGCCGACGACCAATGAATGCAAAGTGATTACCGCCGACATGAAGTACATCGATACGTCGGGCAAACCTGAAGAAATCAGCTACAGGAAACTTTCCGACGCGTGCAGTTTGCAAAACTGACGGAAAGGTCTGATTCGAAACCAAGCGGTTTTACTGTGAGGGTTCTGGCGTTATGCTTTAGCGCCTCCCTCACTGCCGCAAGGATTCGCTATGCAGTTTTCGTTTCGCACGTTATCGATATTCACCGCCGCCCTGTGTCTGGTGCTGGCGCTGGTCTGGGGTTTGATGCCGGATTGGCTGCTGGCGATTTGGGGTATTGAATACTCCTCGGCGACAGGCGTTGTTTCGCGACGCATCGCGGTGGTGTTCGCGGCGTTGGGGTTGATTTTTTATTGGGTTCGAAACGAGCCACCCTCGGTCATCCGAAGCGCATTAAGCAGCGGCTTTATGGTCGGCTGTTTCGGTCTGGCGGCACTGGGTTTCGGCGAATGGCTCAACGGCCATACCGGGCCGGGTATTTTGCTGGCGGTCCTGGTGGAGCTGGCGCTAGGCCTGGGTTTTCTTCAGACCCGGCGCCTGTCGGTGGAACTCGAAACGGTGCGTTAAAGCGCCCTGGTCGCCCGGCGTGGAGAAATGACCTCAGGATGTTGCCGGGCGCGCAGCTCGTCGATTAATTCGTTGATTTCCCGACAACCATTGAGCGCCGAGGCATCAATCCCGGTCACGTGCAGATCCAGCCGATCGGTCTGATCGTCCGCGTACACTTTTATCGTCATCAACAAATCCGGGGACAGCGTGCATTCGCAACGCTTGGGCAAAAACCTGTTTTCGATGATGTTGCGAAGTTCCAAGGCAGAAAGAAACATGGCGACCCCTCCTTTGTGAGACAGCCAATCAACAATCGACGCTGGCTCGTGTGCAGTCCCGGCCAGATTAAGAACAACTGAAGCATAAAACATGCCTTGAATTTCGCCGTGCAGTTCATCGGCAAATCAATGATTTAGCCGCAAGACTTAATGAAACCACCGTGCAATTTGCATGAAGGGACGTGAAAGGCGTTGCAAATTACGGTCTGACAGCGCCGGGTTTGCATTGGGGCCTGAGCACAGTAAGAATGGCGCCACGAATTGAATACACGCAAGGAGGCATCATGGGTTCTTTGACCTTTACTACGACTGTCGGACTAATGGTTGCCGGGCTGTCGACCATCGCCAATGCTGCAACGCTCGAAACCGTCGCCCCTTTCCCCAAGCCTGAAAGCGGTTTTACCCGCCAGGTCATTCATCTTGCCCCGCAAACGAAAGAAGACGACTTTCAAGTCGAAATCCTCGCCGGTAAAACCCTGACCGTGGACTGCAATCGCCAGCGTCTGGGTGGGATGCTTGAGGAGAAAAACCTCGAGGGTTGGGGCTACCCGTTCTACCGACTGGATAAAGTTATCGGCCCGATGAGCACGCTGATGGCCTGCCCGGATAGCAAGAGTAAAAAAGACTTCGTACCGGTGGTCGGCGACGGCTTCTTGCTGCGTTACAACAGCAAGCTGCCGATCGTGCTGTACGTGCCAAAAGACATCGAAGTGCGCTACCGGATCTGGTCAGCGTCGAGCAAGGTCGAGAAAGCCGTTCAGGAGTAACCCCTTCCTGCCTCACGCTGGGACGCCGCTGATGGCGGCGCGCTCGGCCACGTGGCGCAAACTGTCAAAGTTGATGTTGGCCCCCGAGTCGATGGCCACCAGTGTCTGGCCACGGGCACCGGTTTGCGCGACATACTTTTTGATTCCGGCCACGGCCAGCGCACCCGACGGTTCGGTGATCGAGCGGGTATCGTCGTAGATGTTCTTGATCGCGGCGCACAGTTCGTCGTTGCTGACCGTCAACACGTCATCGACGCAAAACCGGCACACTTCGAAGCCATAAGCGCCGATCTGCGCCACCGCCACGCCATCGGCGAAAGTGCCGACGCTCGGCAGCACAACCCGTTCGTGCGCCTGCAGCGCTGCCGCCAAACACGCCGAATGTTCTGACTCGACGCCGATGATGCGCACTTCAGGTCGCAGGTATTTGACGTATGCGGCGATACCGGCAATCAAACCTCCACCGCCTACCGGCACAAAGATCGCGTCGATCGGGCCTTGATGCTGACGCAGGATCTCCATCGCCACGGTGCCCTGCCCGGCAATCACGTCCGGGTCGTCGAAGGGCGATACAAAGGTGCGACCGGTTTGTTCGGCCAGGTTCAGCGCATAGTCGAGGGCGAACGGAAAACTCTCGCCGTACAGCACCGCCTCCGCCCCGCGACTTCGAACCCCGAGCACTTTCAGTTCCGGCGTAGTAAGCGGCATGACGATGGTCGCGACAATCCCCAAGGTTTTCGCCGCCAGCGCCACGCCTTGGGCATGATTGCCTGCTGACGCGGTGATCACGCCGCGTGCCTTTTGCTCATCACTAAGCTGCACCAACTTGTTGTAGGCACCGCGAATCTTGAAGGAAAAGGTCGGTTGCAGGTCCTCGCGCTTGAGCAGCACCTGATTACCCAACGCCTCGGAGAGCGCCCGAGCCGCTTGCAACGGCGTGCATACCGCCAGTTCATACACCGGCGCGGCAAGGATCTTTTTTACGTAATGCTCAAGCAAGGTCTGCTGGGCGAGCGTGCTGGTCATGGTCGTCTCCTGGCTGTGTTCGGGGCCCTGGAGACAGATAGTAAAAACCCGCCTCTAGGGCGGGTTGGGTGCTGCAGTCGTGAGCTAGCCCGCCAGATAAGGAATGGCGGTAATAATGCTTGGCTGGCAGCGCAATACGGTGGAAGTCATGGCTGGAAATTAGCCGTGGGCGGATGGCAAGTCAATGGTCAACTGTCATCAGTTTGAAGATAGCTAGCGCGAGCAGGCTCACGCCTACAGATGATTCTTGTCATAGACACAATCTGTGCCAGATGAAGATCCAGTGCAGGAGCGAGCCTGCTCGCGATAGCGGTTGATCTGCCACCCCATTCACTTAGCCAACCGCCTGAGCCCCAACACCATCACCCCCGCCCCCAGCATCATCGCGCTCAGAAACAACGGATACGACACCCACCACGGCGTGCCCGCGGTCATCATGCTGAACTCGGACATGCCGCCAATGCTGGCGATCAGGTTCAACGGCAGAAACACCACGTTGATCAGCGTCAGTTTGCGTAGCAGGTTGTTCATGCTGTTGTTCATCAGGTTGCCCCGGGCGTCGATCAGCCCGGAGAACACCGTGGAGTAGATTTCCGCCTGTTTGTAGCACTGGTTGTTTTCGATGATCAGGTCGTCGATCAGGCTGACGGCTTCGGCGCTGAAGTGTTCCTTGGCCGCGTGATTGCGCAGCCGCGTCAGGACCGCGCCGTTGCTGTGAATCGCGTTGATGTAATAGATGAGGCTCTCGCTGAGGTTGAACATCTGGATCAGGTGCTGGTTCTGCATCGAGGCGTTGAATTTTTGCTGCAACTCCCGGGCAACCAGTTTGATCACCTTCAGGTGACCCAAATAGTGATGGATGTTGTTAAACAGCAGGTCAAGCAAGACATCCAGCGGCGTGTTCAGCCGCTGCCGGGTGCCGAGCCCGTGCAGCGGTGAGTCGTCGGTGGCGATCACCAGCAACCGGTCCTCGCAAAACAACAACCCACAGGACGACACTTCAAACGCCAGACTGTCGGCGCCGGAATAGTTTTCCGGGCGCTTCCAGATCAGGAACAGATTGTCGGGATGAAACTCGATGCGCGACACCTCGTCCGGGTCGAGGGCCGAAGCCAGCGCGTGTTCATCGAGTTTGAAATGGCTGTGCAGCAGATCGCGCTCGGCGGCGTCCGGGTTGCTGAACAGCATCACTTCGGCATCCAGCCGTTCGACTGATTGCAGGACGCCGTGGGAAAGTTGAAAGCTCTTGATCATCGAGCGATCACCAGGCCTGGCCGCGACGCTTGAGCTCGAGCCGGCGGACGAACTCTTCCAGCACCAACGAATACAAATCGTCTTGCAGATAGGCGTCTTCGATGCCGGCGTCCATGTTCGGGTTGTCGTTGACCTCGATCACCACCACTTTGTCGCCGGACTGTTTGAGGTCGACGCCGTACAGTCCGTCGCCAATCAGGTTGGCAGTTTTCACCGCCAGTTCCACCACCGCTCGCGGGGCTTCGTGGACGGCCAGTGTGCGGCATTCGCCGTTGATGTCCTGTCCCTTGGCCTTGTGGTTGTAGATTTGCCAATGGCCCTTGGACATGAAGTATTGGCAGGCAAAGATCGGTTTGCGATTCAGTACGCCGATGCGCCAGTCGTACTCGGTGTAGAAGAACTCCTGCGCCAGCAACAGCACCGAATGTTCGAACAGTTCGGCGGTGGCTTCCAGCAACGCCTGTTGGCTTTCAACCTTGATCACGCCCCGAGAGAAACAACCGTCGGGGATTTTCAGTACCAATGGAAAGCCCAGGCGCTCGCCGACCCGTTCGAAGTCTTCCGGTCGCTCCTTGTAGAGAATTTCGGTGGCCGGCATGCCGAGCTGATGGCTCTTGAGCAGGTCGGTCAGGTAGACCTTGTTGGTGCAGCGCAGGATCGACGCCGGATCGTCCATCACGACCAGCCCTTCGCTCTCGGCTTTCTTGGCAAAACGGTAGGTGTGGTTATCGACGCTGGTGGTCTCGCGGATCAGCAGGCCGTCGTACTCGGCGATGCGTGCGTAGTCTTTGCGCTCGATCAGCTCTACATCGATGCCCAAGGTCTTGCCGACGCGTATGAAATTATCCAGCGCCTTGGGGTTGGATGGGGGCAATGCTTCTTGGGGATCGTGGAGGATGGCGAGGTCATAACGGGCCAGACGTCGCGAGCGTGGCATTCGCCAGATCTTGCGACTGAAACTGTCCAGTGAGTGGGCGAATTGATCTTCCTGATCTTCTCGCAACTTATGCAGCGCACCGGACTTGATGCCGTCAATGTGCCAACCGTTAGTTCGACGAAACTCAACTAACAAGACCGGACAGGGGAATACTTCGAATAACTGCCGCGCCAAGTCCTGCAAGGGTTCTATATTGGTCTTGCCGAAATACAGGGTCAGGGTAAAGCCTTCGGTGTCGCTGTAAAGATGATGCGTAAGGGCTTTTTCCAGCGGCTTTTCCAAATCATCCAATGAAAGCCCATACAAGGACTTTTTGGTCAGCTCGCTGATGGTCCGCACCGACGGAATGACCTTGTGCCCCCGCGCTTCCGCCAGCAGCGAGCAGTAATAACCGTGCCCCAGGTACTTGTAGCTGCGGCACAGGTTAATCACCTGGACCCGTTTGCCTTGCCCGTTGTCGTGGGCCTTTTCGAGGTATTCCTGGGCGGTGACGATGTCTTCACTGGGAAAGTAGGAGGCCCAGTCTTCCTTGCGTTCGACAATGATAATCAACTGGCTAGAAGTGCTGACTGCTGTATTTAAAAAAGTTGCCGCCGGCGAAGTTTGCTCGGATACTTCGCGCCAATGACCTTGTACCGCTGACATAGTGATTGATCCGTTGGAGAACAAGACCTTTCCTATTAAGCACGAACTTTTTCGAAAGTCCCGTTTCGTTACGCAACTTTTACGGCGATCATATGAACCTTGTCTTTCGCTTGGCAGTAGTTGAAGACTTACCTGCGTTATTGGCACTTGAACAGCAATGTTTCACCACGGACCGGCTCACCAGTCGCAGCTTTCAATGGATGATCACTCGGGCCCATGGGCAGTTGCTGGTGGCTGAGCGCGACGAGCATCTGGTCGGCTACGCGGTGGTGTTGTTTCATCGGGGCACGTCGCTGGCCCGTCTCTATTCGATTGCGATTGCCGCCGAAGCGCGTGGCAGCGGATTGGGCAAGCAGCTGCTGCAACGCATCGAAGCCTGTGCGCTGCAACACGACTGTGCCTACGTTCGGCTGGAGGTGCGCATGGACAATCCGGCGGCGATTGCCCTTTATGAGTGCAACGGTTACCGGCGTTTTGCGCTGATTCATGACTATTACCAGGACCACGCCGATGCGTTGCGTCTGGAGAAACGCATTCTCCAGCACCGAGACTCAAGAAACATCAAAGTGCCGTATTACCCGCAGACCACCGATTTCACCTGCGGCCCGGCCTGCCTGCTAATGGCCATGGGCGCACTGCAAAAAGACCGGAAACTGGAACGCCGCGAAGAGCTGCAGATCTGGCGCGAGGCGACGACCGTGTTCATGACCTCAGGTCACGGAGGATGCAGCCCGCAAGGCCTGGCGTTGGCCGCCTGGAATCGTGGATTTGGCGTGCGTTTGCAACTGAGCATGACGGGGCCGTTGTTTCTCGATGGGGTGCGTAACGAGCATAAAAAAGACGTCATGCGCCTGGTGCACGAAGAGTTCACCGTGCAGTTGCAGGCCACCCATGTGAAACAGGTGATCGGCGGCCTGCTGGACTTGCCACGCTTGCTGAATGACGGTGGCCAGCCGCTGGTGTTGATCAGCAGCTATCGGCTGACCCGCTCCAAATCACCGCATTGGGTCATCGTCACTGACTGCGATGAGGAGTTTGTTTATCTGCATGATCCGGATGTCGACCATAGCCAGCATCGCCAGCCTATGGATTGCCAGCATCTGCCGGTGAGCCATGGGGAGTTCGAGAAGATGAGCAGCTTTGGCCGGGGCAAGTTGCGGGCGGCGGTGATTCTCTATCCCAACGCGCAATCCTCCCTGTAGCCGCAGGCTTCGCCAGCGGCTACAGGGCCGCGCGGCGATTGGGGTTATTTCAGGCCAACCTTGTACAGCGCGCCGTCGTCTTCATCGGTCAATACATACAAGTACCCGTCCGGGCCTTGCCGCACATCGCGAATCCGCGCCTTGAGCTCACCGAGCAAGCGCTCTTCGTGAACCACTTTATCGCCATCGAACTGCAAGCGAATCAATTCCTGGCTCACCAGCGCACCGATAAACGCATTGTGCTGCCAGGCCTTGAAGCGATCCCCATCGTAGAACGCCATCCCGCTCAGTCCCGGGGACTTTTCCCAGACATGGTGCGGCGCCACGGTGCCTTCGGCGGTCTTGCCCTTGGCTTCCGGGATCGGATCGCCGGAATAGTTGATGCCGTGGGTTGCCAGTGGCCAGCCGTAATTCTTGCCGCGTTCGATGATGTTCAGCTCATCACCGCCTTGTGGCCCGTGTTCGTTCTCCCAGAGAACCCCGGTCCACGGATTGAGCGCCGCGCCTTGCGGGTTTCGTTGGCCATAAGACCAGATTTCCGGGCGTACGCCGGCCTGACCGACAAAGGGGTTGTCGTCCGGCACCTTGCCGTCCGGGTAGATCCGCACGACTTTGCCTTGCAGCTTGTCGAGGTCCTGAGCGGTTGGCCGGTCATTGTTTTCGCCGAGAGTGATGAACAGATACCCGTCACGATCGAACACCAGGCGCGAGCCGAAATGGTTGCCGACAGAGAGCTTCGGCTCCTGGCGGAAGATCACTTTGAAGTCCTTGAGGGTTTTCAGGTCTTCAGATAATTGCCCGCGACCGACCGCCGTGCCTGCCTTGTCACCCGCGCCGCCCCCTTCGGCATACGACAGATAAACCGTGCGGTCCTGCCGGAAGTCAGGGGACAGCACCACATCCAGCAAGCCGCCCTGCCCCTTGGCCCAGACCTTCGGCACCCCATCGATCGGGCCGGAGAGTTTGCCGTCGACGCTGACGACGCGCAGGTTGCCGGGCCGTTCGGTGACCAGCATGCCCTTGCGATCCGGCAGGAAGGCGACCGACCAGGGATGTTCAAGTCCCTTGGTGATCGTGGTGACTTCGAGGGTGCCCTGTTCGCTGTCCAGTTCCTGAGTCGATGCCGCGAAAACGGGCGCAGCAGCGGTGATCAATGCGCTGGCACACAGGGTGGCCAGGAGGGTTTTACGCAACATGCACGCTTCCTTTTGTCGTTCCGGCTCAACGGTTGCTAGTGCCTGTATCTCGCTGAGGTGGATTGGGAATGAATTTCGGTGGGCTGGCGGGGGCCGGCTGGCTTTGCGGATAGCGGTTGCCGATGCCGCCGTTATCCAGCGTCGGTGGGCGTGGAACCGGCATGGTGTTGGGCCCGCGAATGGCCGGGGCGCTGGATTGAGAGCCTTGCATGCTGTTCGGGTTGGCGCGGCGAATCGGGCTGTTGTAAGGGTTGCTCGAGGCTCCCGTTGGGCTTTGGGCCAGCAGCCATGCTGAGGGTGGCGAAGCCTGGGCCATGCCGCTCAGCAAACCACTCAGCGCCAGCACGGTGCAGCAGCCGAGTACATATCTGTTCATGGGGCGAGCCTCTCGACGTGGATAGGGTCTTCGATAGCACGCTACGCCCGGGGTTCGGTTTTGTTAACTAAAACCTCCTTCACAAGATGTAACACAAGACGACCACGCCGCCCGGCCGGGCTCCTCAAGCGGCTGAAACTTTTGCCTCAGGCCACGGGTCACCTGATCATCACTCGCGAGAAGACGACCATGGCACGGGCAATCTGGAAAGGCGCAATCAGTTTCGGGCTGGTGCATATCCCTGTGGCGCTGGTCTCGGCGACGTCTTCCCAAGGGGTGGATTTCGACTGGCTGGACAACCGCAGCATGGAGCCGGTCGGGTACAAACGCGTGAACAAGGTCACCGGCAAGGAAGTCACCAAGGAGCATATTGTCAAAGGCGTGCAGTATGAAAAGGGCCGGTACGTGGTCCTCAGTGAAGAGGAAATCAAGTCGGCGCACCCGCTGTCCACGCAAACCATCGACATCTTTTCTTTTGTCGACAGTGAACAGATCCCCTTGCAAAACATCGATACGCCGTACTACCTCGCCCCGGATAAACGCGGCGGCAAGGTGTACGCGTTGTTGCGGGAAACGCTAAGCAAAACCAACAAAGTCGCCCTGGCCCACGTGGTGTTGCACACGCGCCAGCACTTGGCGGCCTTGATGCCGCTGGAGTCGGCGATGGTGCTGGTGATGTTGCGTTGGCCCGCAGAAGTGCGCAGCCTCGATACCCTTGAACTGGGCAGCGAAGTGACCAAACCCGAACTGGCCAAGGGTGAACTGGATATGGCCAAGCGCCTGGTGCAGGACATGAGTGCTGACTGGAAACCTGAAGACTACCGCGACAGCTTCGAAGACAAGATCATGGCGCTGGTCGAGAAAAAGGCCAATGAAGGCAAGATTGAGGATGTCGAGACGGCGACGGGTGAAGAGGAGCGCAAAACGGCGGATGTGATTGATTTGACTGAGTTGCTTAAACGTAGCCTGGGAAGTAAAGGTGCCGGGAAATCCAAGCCGGCGGCGCAGAAAAAAGCCCCGAAAAGTTCGCGCGGTTAGTTTCGAATGTTGTGGTGTTTGTTATGGCCCTATCGCGAGCAAGCTCGCTCCCACAGTTGATTTGTGCACGCCACAGATCAACTGTGGGAGTGAGCCTGCTCGCGATGGCTTAATCCGCCACACCACTAAACTCAGATCAGCACAAACACCGCCAGCAACCCGCCAAAGATCGCCCACTTTTCCAGGTAATAACGCCTGCGATTACGCTGCTTCAGCGCTTTGCCCCGCAAACGAATCTTGTAGATTCTGGTGAACAGACGGTTAATCCCCCCTGTCCTGTCGCCCTCATCATTCGGCGCCCCGGCCGCCGCCATCACGTTACGGCTGAACCACCCATTAAACGCCGCCGCCCAGCCATACTTCATCGGACGCTCGACGTCACAGAACAGAATGATCCGGTTCTGTTGCGTGGTGTTCTCTGCGTAATGAATGAATGTTTCGTCGAACATCACCGCTTCGCCGTCGCGCCAGTGGTACTTCTCGCCGTCGACATTGATGTAGCAACCAGCATCGTTCGGCGTCTCCAGCCCCAGGTGATAACGGTAAGAACCGGCATAAGGGTCACGGTGACGGACCAGTTTCGAACCCGGCGGCAGTTCGGCGAACATCGCGGCCTTGATCGAGCCGATGCCCTGGACCAGCTCCGTGGTACGTGGGCAGAGTTTCATTGCCGAAGGATGGCTGTCGCCGTACCACTTCAGGTAAAACCGCTTCCACCCGGTCTTGAAGAACGAGTTGAAGCCAACGTCGTTGTACTGATCCGCGCGCTTGATCTCCCCCGCCTTCAGCAGGTTTTGGCCTTCAGCACGAATTTCTTGCCAATGCGCCTGCAACGGGCTCAGGTCTGGGAAATCCGCCGGATTGAGATAAGGCTTGCCCGGAATTTTCGAGAACAGATAAAGGAAGCAATTGAGCGGCGCCAGAAACGAAGAGTGATCACTCAACTGGCGCCCCAGTTTGTGGCGCACGCGACCGCGCAGGTGGACGTACGCAATGGAAACTATGTAAACAAGGGCGATGATCAGTTTCACAGAAATCGTCACACGTCTGAAGTGAACAAACTGCCTTCCCGGCCAACCCATTGGCCAAGGGTCTTGTGCAGCGTCTGAAAACCAGACAGCGAACCCGGTAGCGCGTCCTTGAGCCTGCGCCGGCTGTCGGCATCGGGTGAAAAATCGCATTTTAGCCACTCTCTGTAACAAATAGTTAGCTTGCAAATGTGAAAATCTGTCCGCTGGTACTGTCAATGCGCCCAAGCGGTCTCAACGCCCTATCGTTTAGAGAGCCAGACCAGTACAATCGCCGCCAAACATTACGCGCCCCCCTTGGTTGATGACGGGAATGAACCCCGTCTCAGCGCACTTCGACTCGGGCCAAGCGCTCCATATGCTGCTGTCCACTTATTGCCAGATGGACCTTCCGCTTCTGACCGGGATGCATTTCCCGTGGTTTGAATACCGGAAACGGGTACTGAATCGGTACTGCCGCAACCCTAGCTACTCTGAATGCTTCGCAGGAAAAACCTTTGATCTCTACAGCTAACATCACGATGCAGTTCGGCGCCAAGCCGCTATTCGAAAACGTTTCGGTCAAGTTCGGCGCGGGCAACCGCTACGGCCTGATCGGCGCCAACGGTTGCGGCAAGTCGACTTTCATGAAAATCCTCGGTGGCGACCTCGAGCCATCCGGCGGCCAGGTCATGCTCGAGCCGAACGTGCGTCTGGGTAAATTGCGCCAGGACCAGTTCGCCTACGAAGAATTCACCGTGATCGATACCGTGATCATGGGTCACGAAGAGCTGTGGAAGGTCAAGGCCGAGCGCGATCGCATCTACTCGCTGCCGGAAATGACCGAAGAAGACGGCATGGCCGTGGCCGAGCTGGAAACCGAATTCGCCGAAATGGACGGCTACACCGCCGAATCCCGTGCCGGCGAGCTGTTGCTGGGCCTGGGTATCGGCATCGAGCAGCACTTTGGCCCGATGAGCGAAGTTTCCCCAGGCTGGAAACTGCGCGTATTGCTGGCGCAGGCGCTGTTCTCCGATCCTGAAGTGCTGTTGCTCGACGAACCGACCAACCACCTGGACATCAACACCATCCGCTGGCTGGAAAACATTCTGACCCAGCGCTCCAGCCTGATGATCATCATCTCTCACGACCGTCACTTCCTGAACAGCGTGTGCACCCACATGGCTGACCTGGATTACGGCGAACTGCGTCTGTTCCCGGGCAACTACGACGAGTACATGACCGTGGCGACCCAGTCCCGCGAGCAACTGCTGTCGGACAACGCCAAGAAGAAGGCGCAGATTTCCGAGCTGCAATCGTTCGTCAGCCGCTTCTCGGCCAACGCCTCGAAAGCCAAGCAAGCGACCTCCCGCGCCAAGGCGATCGACAAGATCCAACTGGCCGAGGTCAAGCCTTCGAGCCGTGTGAGCCCGTTCATCCGTTTCGAACAAACCAAGAAGCTGCACCGTCAGGCGGTCATCGTCGAGCGCATGGCCAAAGGCTTCGACGGCAAGACCCTGTTCAAGGACTTCAGCTTCCAGGTTGAAGCCGGCGAGCGCGTGGCGATCATCGGCCCGAACGGTATCGGTAAAACCACCCTGCTGCGCACCCTGGTCAACGAACTGACCCCGGATGCCGGTACGGTGAAGTGGACCGACGCAGCGGAACTGGGCTACTACGCTCAGGACCACGCGCACGACTTCGAAGACGACTGCAACCTGTTCGACTGGATGGGCCAATGGACCCAGGGCGGCGAGCAAATCGTTCGTGGCACCCTCGGCCGCATGCTGTTCTCCAACGACGAGATCCTCAAGTCGGTCAAGGTCATCTCCGGTGGTGAGCAAGGTCGCATGCTGTTCGGCAAGCTGATCCTGCAAAAGCCGAACGTGCTGATCATGGACGAACCGACCAACCACTTGGACATGGAATCCATCGAGGCGCTGAACCTGGCGCTGGAGAACTACCCGGGCACGCTGATCTTCGTCAGCCACGACCGTGAGTTCGTATCGTCGTTGGCGACCCGCATCATCGAGTTGAGCCCTAGTGGCGTGATCGACTTCAGCGGTACTTATGACGATTACCTGCGTAGCCAGGGTGTGGTGTTTTAAGAGCAGCGATTAGTTTCAAGCTGCAAGCGGCAAGTAAAAGCCCTGTCCATGTGACGGGGCTTTTTGCATTTCAGGGCCAAGTGGTGATCGTTCCCACGCTCGGCGTGGAGAATATAGTTAGCCTGCTTCCTTTTATTCCCAGCCCACGCCATGATGCAGCTCTCCCACCGCCGCCCGCGAACGAGCCCACATGTCTGCGCAGCAACAGCCCCCGCAAAGCTCCCTGGCGATCACCCTGCAGATCGTCTCCATCGTTTTTTATACCTTTATTGCCTTCCTCTGCATCGGCCTGCCGATTGCGGTGTTGCCAGGCTATGTTCATGAGCAACTGGGCTTCAGTGCGATCATCGCGGGGCTGACCATTGGTTCGCAATACCTGGCCACCCTGCTCAGCCGGCCGATGGCCGGGCGCATGTCGGACAGCATTGGCACCAAGCGGGCGATTGTCTACGGGTTGTCGGGGATTGTGCTGAGCGGCGTGTTGACGCTGATGTCGACGTTGCTGCAGAGCATGCCCTTGCTGAGTCTATTGATCCTGATCGCCGGTCGCTTGCTGCTCGGGATCGCCCAGGGACTGATCGGCGTCGGCACCATCAGTTGGTGCATGGGCCAGGTCGGCGCCGAGCACACCGCCCGTTCCATCTCCTGGAACGGCATCGCGTCTTACGGCGCCATCGCCATCGGCGCACCATTGGGGGTGGTGATGGTCGCCGAGTATGGTTTTGCCAGTCTGGGGATCGCGCTGTCGCTGTTGGCGCTTGCCGCGCTGCTGCTGATCCGCAACAAACCCTCAGTGCCGGTGATTCGTGGCGAGCGGCTGCCCTTTTGGGCGGTGTTCGGGCGAATCGCTCCGTTTGGGGCGAGCCTGAGCCTGGCGTCCATCGGGTATGGCACGTTGACTACCTTTATTACCCTGTATTACGTCAGCCGTGGCTGGGCCGGTGCCGCGTATTGCCTCACCGTGTTCGGTGCCTGCTTCATTTTGGCCCGGCTGTTGTTCATCTCCAGCATCAGCCGTTTCGGCGGATTCACCTCGGCCATTGCCTGTATGAGCATTGAAACCGTGGGTCTGGTGCTGTTGTGGCTGGCGCCTTCGACGGGTTATGCGCTGATCGGCGCGGGCCTGACCGGTTTTGGCTTGTCGCTGGTTTATCCGGCGCTGGGGGTTGAAGCGATCAAACAGGTGCCCAATTCCAGTCGTGGCGCGGGGTTGAGTGCTTATGCGGTGTTTTTTGATCTGGCACTGGCCATCGCCGGACCATTAATGGGCGCAGTGGCGTTGAACATGGGGTACACGTGGATTTTCTTTAGCGCGGCGTTGTTGTCGGTGACCGGATTGGCGTTGACCCTGCTACTCAAACGCCGCGCAATGGCCTAGCCAGCTGCTACAAGGGTTGTGCTTCACTGATCTGCGGTTTGCAGGCCTGCGCGGGTGGCGATGCCCAGGGTGCGAGAGAAGAATCGCCCGGCCTCGGAAATCATGTCACGATGGATGCCCTCGCGGTCGACACCGTCGGCGTCGGTACACAGCGCCGGCATGGCGGCGATCTGCTCTTCGTTGCACGGCGCCATGAACACGAAGTGCCCGGCTCCCGCCAGCAATTTGAAATCAGGGGCAATTGGCAACTTACGCGCGAGTGCAGCGGCGTTCTTGTCGAATGCGACCAGTTTGTCGCCGTCGCCGCTATACAGCAGCACCGGCACATGCACCTCGGACAGGGTGTGACGGCCGAACTTCAAACTCAACGGCGCCATCAACAGCAAGGCACGCACACGCGGGTCGGCCACGGGTTGAAGATCGTCACGATCCACAATCAATTCACCCTTAGTGTTGCAAGCATCGCGGTCGTCCGGGCGTTCCTCGCAATAACGACGCAGACGATCCAGATCAGGCGTAGCACCCGACAGGATCAACGCCGTCTCACCGCCCGCCGAATAGCCGATGACCCCGACCTGATTGGCATTGACGAACGGCGCAAGCATGCGATCGCCCAGGGTGGCGGTAATGGCTTCGGAAATCTGGATCGGGCGTCCGTAAAGATTGCTCAACGTACCAAGACGGCTGTGGTCTTTGGAGTTGTCGCCGGGATGGATCACCGCCACCACCACAAAACCCTTGCGCGCCAGCGAGGTGGCGAGGTCATGCAGGGCCAACGGCGTTCCGGTGTTGCCATGGGACAGCATCAGCATCGGGAAACGGCCGATAGCCACCGGGATGTCTTCACCGGCTTCGACCGTGTAGCCCTCGATTCTGCTGGTGTGTTCGCGGTCACTGGAGGGATAGAACGCGATGGCGTGCATCGGTTGCAAATCGAGAGGGTCGAGAAAACTCATCTCATGGAAGCCGACGCTCCAGTGAGGATGTGGCGCAGGCGCGGCGTGCACTGAATTCAGGCTGCTGAGCAGGCAAAACAGTAACGTTGCACAAAGACGCACCATAAGGATGCCCCACCATTTTGTTACTTGACCGGAAAGCCCGTTCTCCTCGGTTGATCGAGGCAGCGGCCTTGTACCAGCAATCGCGGCCACCAAGGTCGTTGCAGAACGGGAGCGTTACCCCCTGTTGCATAACCTGGGCCACAACCTGAAACGGCCAGAAACAAAAAACTCCGTATCTGGCACTAGCGTGACCAGAATACAGAGTTTTTTGGGGTGTTGCCTGAGCTGTTTTGCGTTTTTACGCAAGCCTTACGCGGCGGCGAACAATTGCTCGCTGATTTGCGCTTGAGCGTCGCTCATGGCTTTGGTGCGCACTTCATCACCGTAAGCCAGGCCATGGGCACGGACGAATTCAATGTCGGTGATGCCGATGAAGCCGAACAGTACTTTCAAGTACTCTTCGTGAGCCACACCCGTGGCCTGACCGGCATGCAGGCCACCGGAAGTCGAGACGATCACGACTTTCTTGCCGCCGCACAGGCCTTCAGGACCGGCTTCGGTGTAACGGAAGGTCTGACCGGCAACGGCGATGCGATCGATCCAGGCCTTGAGTTGGGTCGGGATGGTGAAGTTGTACATCGGTGCGGCAATCACCACGGCATCGGCGGCGAGGAATTCGGCCAGGGTAGTGGCACTCAGCTCGGCTTCGTGCTGCTGGGCGGCGTTGCGCAGTTCGGCGGTAGTGCCCGCGGCAACAAGGGTCGTGGCGGAGAAATGGCTGATGGCATCGGCGGCCAGGTCGCGGTAAGTGACCACGGCGCTTGGCTCTGCGGTTTGCCAGGCTTTGACGACTTCGCTGCTCAGCAGGCGGGAAGCCGAGTTGTCACCAAGAATGCTCGAATCGATATGCAACAGTTTCATGTGGGATCTCCAGGTGAGGACCGCCACGGGGCGATCTGATGGAGTGAATCCTACAGACGAAACCAATGGCTGATTAGACCGCAACAATGCGATAGTTCGTCCCACTGATAGAACAATCGGACTGCCGTCATGCAAGACCTCAATGATCTCTACTATTTCGCCAAGGTGGTGGAAGCCGGCGGTTTCGCGGCCGCCGGGCGTTTGCTCGGGATTCCCAAGTCGCGCCTGTCGCGGCGTATCGCCGAACTGGAAGAACGCCTCGGTGCGCGCCTGCTGCAACGCACTACCCGGCAACTCAAGCTGACCGCTGTGGGCGAGCGCTACCTGCGGCACTGTCAGGCGATGCTGCTGGAAGCGGAAATGGCCGATGAAGCGGTGGCCAGCATGTCCAGCGAACCACGTGGGCGCTTGCGAGTGTCCTGCCCCGTGGGCCTCGCGCATGAAATGTTGCCGACGGTCATCGCCCGATTTCTTGAGAAGTATCCGCAGGTGCAACTGGAAGTGATGCTGCTCAATCGCCGGGTCGACCTGGTGACTGAAGGCGTCGATGTCGCCTTGCGCGTGCGAGAGCTTGGCGACGAAGATCCGCTGCTGGTGACCCGACGCCTGCGCCAGGCACAAATGGCCATGGTCGCCACCCCGGCGTTTTTGCACGAACGTGAAATCAATCACCCCGAAGACCTGAAAACCCTGCCGGTGCTCGGCGCCCTTGAAGCCGACCGCATGGTGCATATCCGCCTGCTGGATCAACAGGGCAAAAGTGTCGATCTCAGCATGGAGGCGCGGCTGGGCATCGATGACTTTATCGTGCGCAAGGCCTGCACCCTCGCCGGCCAGGGTTTTACCCTGTTGCCGATGATGTATTGCGAGCCGGAGCTGGAAGACGGTTCGCTGGTTCAACTGTTGCCCGATTGGTCGTTGCCTGGCGGCTGGCTGCAAGCGGTCTACCCTCACCGGCGCGGGGTGATGCCGGCGGTTCGTGCCTGGCTCGACCATTTGATCGAAACATTCAGCGCCTGTGGGGACCGTTTGATATGAAGGCTGGACGTATGAACGAAGAGGATGTCGCGCAGTTCTGTCTCGCGCTGCCGGGTGCGCGGGAAGACTATAAATGGGGCGGTGTACGGGTATTTTCGATTGCCGGAAACAAGATGTTCGCGTTGCAGAACTTGCGCGGCGATTCCCTGGCCTTCAAAGTCGACAAGGACCTGTTCCTGGGGCATTGCGATCGACCGGGCATCCACCCGGCTCCCTATCTGGCGAGAGCCCAGTGGATCATCATGCAAACGCCCTACCCGCTGGGCGCCGAAGAACTGCAAGGCTTATTGCAACGGTCCCACCAATTGGTGGTGAGTAAACTGCCCAAGCGCACCCAGGTGGGACTGCTGCTTTAAAACAAAGCCAACAGATTCGCGCCGAGAAACATCTGATCGATCCAGAACACCTGGTGCAGCAACACAATCAGCCAGAACAGCAGTTGATAGGAGACTTTGCGGGTCTTGTGCCGAAACACCTGCTGGGCCAGCAAGGCGCCGGGCCAGCCACCGGCCAGTTCGACCGCGTGCAAGACGTTTTCCGGCGTGCGCCAGGCGTCGGTGCGGGCCTTGCGTTTGTCGCTCCAGTACAGGAAAAACGCCAGCACACTGACGATCCCGTATGCCGCCAGCGGAATCAGCGACACCCCACGCAGCCAGAGTGACACCGACCCAAACAGCGGCAACGCGCACAGCACTGCGAAAACCAGCAGTTTGAGCCGCAGGTTCTGGATGCGCTCTCCCCCGGACCTGCGTCCGGGGTCGTGGTGCCTGCCGGCGTCACTCATGGCTTGGCCGCGGACCAGTCAACCCAGCCGAACTGCCAAGTGGCCAGAATGACCAGGCCGAACACAATGCGGTACCAGGCGAACGCTGCGTAGCTGTGGCTGGCGATGAACTTGAGCAGGCCACGGACCGCGATCATCGCGAAGATGAAGGCTGTCACGAAACCGATCGCGAACACTGGAAAATCAGCCGGCACGAACAGGTGGCGGTATTTGAACCCCGAATACACCGCCGCCGCGACCATGGTCGGCATCGCCAGGAAGAACGAGAACTCGGTAGCGGTCTTGCGCGACAGGCCAAACAGCAACCCGCCGATGATGGTCGACCCGGAACGCGATGTCCCTGGAATCATGGCCAGGCATTGGGCGAAACCGACTTTCAGCGCATCTTGCCAGGTAATCTCGTCGACGGTTTCGGCATGCACCTGATGTTGGCGTTTCTCGGCCCACAACATAATCACACCGCCCACCACCAACGCCGTCGCGACGGTAATCGGGTTGAACAGGTAATGGTGAATCAGGTCGGAGAAAATCACCCCCAATACCACCGCCGGCATGAAGGCGATCAGCAGGTTGGCGGTGAAGCGACGCGCGCTCGGTTGCGTTGGCAAACCGGTGACCACATCGAGAATCTTGCGACGAAACTCCCACACCACCGCCAGGATTGCACCCAACTGGATAATGATGTTGAACGCGATAGCCCGCTCACCACCAAAGTTGAGCAAGTCGGCGACGATGATCTGGTGCCCGGTACTGGAAATGGGCAGAAACTCTGTCAGCCCTTCTACTACGCCAAGTATCAATGCCTGAAAGGCGGTCCAAAGATCCATCAATCCCCCAAAAGCAATGCCCCCAGGCATGCCCCGTTAGTTTTATTTAAACGTTCATCGCGCTGAGCGTAGTTGAAGTTCCGCGCGCACAGGATCCAGACGAAACCGTAAAAATTCCGTGAAAAATCGAGCGTGATTCAGGTTTTTCCGCGCGGGGCCGAAATCCTATCAGACAAGCCTTTAAAACGCTGCTGCGGAATAGGACTTGGGTCGCATAGGCCCGACCGGCAAAGCGTGGTTGGATGCGGGCATTGGTTTATGACAATAAAAAGAAAACTGGAGTAACCGCGTTATGAACAGCTTGCGCAGTGTGTCGATCAGCCGACGCTTGTGGCTCATCTTGATCGTGTCGGTGGTGATGCTGCTGACGTTGGGCATGTTGATGCTCAAGCAGATTCACGACGACCTTTATCAGGCCAAGGCGCTGAAAACCCAGCACGTGGTACAGACCGCCAGCGGCATTTTGAATTACTACCATGACCTGGAAACGGCCGGCACCCTCACGCGCGAGGCCGCGCAGAAACAGGCACTGACCGCGGTTCGCGGACTGCGCTACGACCAGAGCGACTATTTCTGGATCAACGACCTGACGCCGGTGATGATCATGCACCCGGCCAACCCCAAGCTGGACGGCCAGAACCTCTCGGCCATCCGCGACCCGGACGGTTTTGCGGTGTTTAACGAAATGGTCGCCGTGGCCAAGGCCAAGGGCGCCGGCATGGTCAACTACCGCTGGCCGAAACCGGGCGCCAGTGCCCCGGTGGAAAAAACCTCTTACGTCAAACTCTTCGAGCCTTGGGGCTGGGTGATTGGCTCGGGCGTGTACATCGACGACACGCAGGCCGAATTTAACGGCCAGGTATGGAAGGCCACTTTCCTCGGCGTGGTCATCGCGCTGGTGATGGCGCTGTTGGTGATCCTGATTGCCCGCAGTATTGTGCGCCCGCTCCAAGACACCGTGAACGCCATGGCCAATATCGCCAGCGGTGAAAGTGACCTGACCCGCAGCCTCGATACCCACGGCCGGGACGAAGTGGCGCAACTGGCACGACACTTCAACGCGTTTACCACCAAGCTGCGCCTGGTGATCACCGAGCTGCAGGTGTCCGCCAGTGCGTTGGGTCAGTCGTCCAGTGAGTTGGGTAATGACGCTGCCCAGGCTCAGCAACGCAGCCAGCAACAGTCGCAGCAGATGGAACTGGTGGCCACGGCGATTAATGAAGTGACCTATGGCGTGCAGGATGTGGCGAAGAACGCCGAGCATGCGGCCAGCGAAATGCGCGATGCCGAATCCCAAGCGCAGCAAGGCCAGATCAACATCGACGGCAGCTTGCAGCAGATCGACAAACTGTCCGGCACCATCGATCAGGCAGTCGAGGTGATTCGTACCCTGGCAACGGAAAGCACGCAGATCGGCAGCGTCCTGGAGGTGATCCGCTCCATCGCCGAGCAAACCAACCTGCTCGCCCTCAACGCCGCCATCGAAGCGGCCCGGGCCGGTGAGCAGGGTCGCGGGTTCGCGGTGGTGGCCGATGAAGTGCGCCTGCTGGCCCAGCGCACGCAGAAGTCCACGGCGGAAATCCAGTCGATGATCGAACGCCTGCAAAGCCATTCGGAGGCGGCGGTCAAGGTCATCGGCGACAGCAGCCGCGCCTCCCAACTGACCATCGAACAAGCCGGTCTGGCCGGTGCGAGCCTGAATGCGATTGGCCAGGCGTTACGCAACCTCAACGGGCTGAACGCGTCTATCGCCAGCGCGACGTTGCAGCAGGCCCATGTGGTGGAAGACATCAATCAGAACGTGACCCAGGCCGCGGGCTTGTCCCACAGCACCGCGTTGGCAGCGGAGCAATCGAGTGTGGCCAGTGTTCGGCTGAAAGACCTGAGCGAGCAGTTGAACGGTTTGCTCAAGCAATTTCGCGTGTAACCCCCCTGTAGCAGCTGTCGAACAACGGGAGGCTGCGTTCGGCGACGAAGTCGTCGTGAATTCAGGCAGCGCGGTGTTTGAGTCAGACCGCGTGTACAGGGTTTACGACAGCTGCGCTGCCGAACGCAGCCTCGCGCTGCTCGACAGCTGCTACTAGCCTGCAGGTTCTACTTGGCGGCGGCTGCCGGTACAATCCGCCCCCCACTTCGCTCTCCCCAAGGAACCTCCATGTCCGGGCTTGAACTGTTTGCCGCTGCCCTCGGTGTGATCGCCGTCTGGTTGACGGTCAAACAGAACCCCTGGTGTTGGCCAATTGGCCTGGTCATGGTCCTGCTGTACAGCTGGATCTTTTTTGAGGTGAAGCTCTATTCGGACATGCTCCTGCAAGTGATCTACGCCGCGCTGCAACTCTATGGCTGGTGGCAATGGACCCGTGCAGGCGAAGCGAATACCGGTCGGCAGGTCAGCCGGCTTGACTCGAAATCAGTCGCTTTGGGCCTCGCGGTCGGCGCGCTGGGCAGTGTGCTGTTGGGCGCCGCCATGGCGCACTGGACCGATGCTGCCCAGCCATGGCTCGACGCTGCACTCACGGGGTTCAGCCTGGTCGCGCAACTGTGGATGGCGCAAAAACGCGTGCAATGCTGGCCGCTGTGGATCGCCGTCGATGTCATTTTCGTCGGGCTGTTCATCTACAAAGGCATGTACCTCACGTCGGCCCTCTATGCGCTGTTCCTGCTGCTGGCCGTGCAAGGCTGGCGTGAATGGCGTGCCGACCCGGTACTGCGCGCATGAAGGTGCTGGTGCTCACGGGGCCCGAATCCAGTGGCAAGAGCTGGCTGGCGGCTGAGTTACAGGGCCATTTCGGCGGTGTGCGGGTTGATGAATACGTGCGCTGGTTCATTGAGCAGAACCCACGCGACACCTGCCTGGGGGATATTTCCGACATCGCCCGCGGCCAGTTGCAATGGGAAGATGAAGCCCGCTCCCGGCAGCCCCGGCTGTTGATTCTCGACACTCATTTGCTGAGCAATATCCTCTGGAGCCAGACCTTGTTTGGCGACTGCCCTGAATGGCTTGAGCCGGCATTATTGGCTCGCCATTACGATTTTCACCTGCTGCTATCGCCGGAGCACGTCGACTGGACAGATGACGGCCAGCGCTGTCAGCCCGAACTGAGTGAGCGCCTGGAATTTTTCAAGGCAACTCACCTTTGGCTCGAACAGCACCGCCAACCGTTTCAGGTCCTGCGGGGAAGCTGGGAAAACCGCCGGGGGCAGGCCTTTGATGCGGTCACCCGACTGCTGGTTTCCTGAGCCGGTTTTGGGTCGATTTCCCCAGCCATTTCCCCTGTTTTGGGGCAAGAGTGTCCATTCGTGAAACACTCATCTACCCGCAAACAGGCCATTTCAGCGCCCTTCATCATCTTGTCATGACTCTTGTTAAGCGCTTGAAACACATCCTCGCAAACCCTTGTTCCAGAGCTTTGCGTCGCGATTGTTCAGCCAAACCCTGTCGAGCTTGTCTCAGCCATGAAACAGCGGACGTATCGCGCGCTTTTCACAAAATGTTAACCCGTTGAATTAAAACGACAATTCAAAAGCGGCACAGCTTTCGCTCTCTCCTTCCCAACGCTGACAAGGGCCAGCCCACAAAAGAAGGAATTGCTGCCGTGGGGACTTTCAATAAAGGCATGACCTGCCTACTGCTGATCGGATGTGCCGCCACGTCGGTACTCAGCCTCAACGCTCAGGCTGATGGCAATGGCGTCATCGTTCTCACACGTGATGTCCAACCCGTCCCAATTGGCCGCACTGGCGGCAAAGACCCCTACCCGACCACCGTCAATGCCAACCCTTCGGCACGCATCACGTCGACCATGAGCAACACCGAGTTGACTGACGGTGATTTCGCCAGCATTGCCAGCGGCTCGACCATCAGCGGCAACATCAATCCAAATTCAACCGGTGGCAGCATGCCAGGCCTCAATGTCGTGACCAATCCCAACGGGATGCCTGGCATGAGCGCCGGCCACGGTGGTGGCAGCGGTGCCGCGATTTCCGGAACCATCAATCGGGCCATGAGTTCCGGCATGGCCCCACTGACCAGAATGGCCGGAGGTCAATGACATGAATCGTAGCCTGATCTTTCTCGCCTTGTTCGCCAGTGCCAGCGCCATGGCCGACTCCGGTGTTCCAACCGTGAACAACGCCACCATCCAGGATGCCGGCGTTCAGTACAAAGGCAACTTGAACGTCAACCAGGCGGCCGGCGATCAACAACAACAAACCAACGTTCGCGCCATCGCAATCGGTACCAATGCCGGGGCGAGCACCAAGATTCACCAGTCAATCGACACCTCCGCCAATCCGTCCATGAATGCGACGGCCACCATCGGCGGAACCTCTTTCAGTAATGGCAACGGTGTACTGGGCGTCAACCAGAGCGCCGGGGCCAACAACCAGATGGCCAACGCTGCGCGGATCAGCATCAGTGCTGGACCGCAGAGCGTCGACGATAGCGCCCTTTCTCAACAGAACGTGGCGTTGCTACCAAGCTCAGGAGCAACTGGGTCCCAAACCGGCAGTCGCCAGGTCGTTACCAGCGACCAGGCCTTCACCGGCAGCCGAGGGATTATCCAGGTGAACCAGAGTGCCGGGGTGGGGAACCGAATGGCTAACACCCTGAGCATCCGGGTCGCTGACTGACCCAAACGCAGTGCGATTAGAAAGTACCAACACTTAACCAACTAATAAGCACGGAGAAACACCATGAAACCTACAATGGCTCTCAAACCACTGGTTTTCGCTCTCGCAGCAGTGATGGCAATCGCAGCACAAGCAGGCGGTCGTGATGATGATCACGGTCATGGCAATGGTCACGGAAACGGGCATGGCAGTCATCAGCCTAAAGGCCCAACCCTGGATCAGATTCTTTCAATTACGGCTGGCGCCGGCGCTACTGTTCTGGATACACAGGACAGCGATGGCAACACAGTGCTGAACCAAGGCACCAAAAATGGTGCTGCGCTCGACAACTCGCTCAATGGTTCCAACGGTAATATGGGCGCTAACGTGGCCGCCGGCGACGGCAACCAACAAGACAACGCCGCCGCACTGGCTACTGCTGACGAAAGCTTCATTTTCGGTTCTGCAGTGGCGGCTTCCAGCGCCACACAAAACAACACCAACAACACCGTTGCCAACTACTCTAATACCAACACCGCCACGCTCACCAATGCAGGCAACAATGGTTCCGGCAACATCGGGATGAACGTGACCGCTGGCAACTTCAACCAACAGAAAAACAACCTGGCGATTGCTGTATCGGGTGGCCGTGTAGCCGCAGCAGCCGCATCGGCTGACCAAAGCTCCAGTGGTCTGCAAGTGGCCAACAACGGCACTCAGACCTACAAAACCGACACCCTCAGAGGCACCTTCACTGCTGCTGGCGCGTTTGTAGCAGCGGGTAAAGCAGTGTCTACTCCTGCTGACGATGATCATGGCCACGGTGGTTATGGCAACGACAACAGAGGTGGTGGTCATGGCGGCCATGACGATGGCAAAGTCAATTCCGACTTCGTTGCAGTTGGCGTCTTCGGTCTGGCTGGCGTAACCACTCAACAATACCTGACTCCAGATGGCTGGAAAAACCCTGTGACCAACACTGCTGTAATGCAAAACTCGATGAACAACTTCTCCGGCAACGGCGGAGCCAACGTATCGTCTGGTGTAGGCAACCAACAAAGCAACTCGCTGTCCATCGCCGCAGGTTGCAAAGCCTGCCTGTAATCGCGATCGAAATGAAAGCCCCGGCAACGGGGCTTTTCCACAGTCCGCCAAGGCGTATCGATCATGCGTAAGACTGCCCTTTTCGCCCTCCTCTGCCTGTCTGGCCTGACTCAGGCCGCACAGATGCCAGTTGCCGCCCTGCCTGGCGGCGTGCTGGTCTATAAGCAGGTGCAGAGTTTGCGTGAGCGCAAGTTTGCCGACATTGTCGAACAGAAAACCGACTTCAGCTGTGGCGCTGCCGCACTGGCGACGGTGTTACGCCAGGCCTATTGGCTCGACGTCGATGAGGAGCACATCATCAAAGGCATGCTGGTCAACGCTGACCAGAACCTTGTTCGTACGCAAGGTTTCTCCATGCTGGACATGAAGCGCTACATAGAAAGCATCGGCATGCGCGCCAGGGGCTACAAGATCCCACCTGAAAAGCTGGATGCTGTAACGATTCCGGTGGTGGTACTGATGGAAATTCGCGGCTACAAGCACTTCGTGGTGTTGCAGCGTGCTGACAAGAACTGGGTCTATATCGGCGACCCGGTACTCGGACACAAACGCTACTCCCACGATGACTTTGTCAAAGGTTGGAACGGCATTGTCTTCGCTATCGTAGGTCCCGGTTATGACAAAACCAATGCATTGCGCAGTCCACCGGTACCACTGACGGCCAAGAACAAGCTGGATACTTTCAATCCTGTCAGAGACGCTGAATTGATGGATTTTGGTTTCATACAGAGCGACTTCTTTTAATCGCCAAAAGATGATAGTGGGGCAGGATGCTCCGGGAGCAGCAGATGAAAAGTTCATACTGGCTGGCCGTTGCCTGTCTGGCAGCGAGCGCATCAGGCTATGCCAATGGATTCAAACCCATCGAAATAAAGGATCAGGAACTGGCCCAGTTGCGCGGCCGTTATGTAATGCCCGGCCGGATTATCAGCTTCGGCGTGGTCATGAGCAGCACCTGGCGCAACGCCAGCGGAGACGTCATCGGCGCAGCGTCGTCCATGCAGATCCAGGCAACAACGATCAAACCCGAATTCTACGTATCAACCATCAAGATCGACGGCAATGGCACTACGCCTGACCAAGGCGCCGGCAGTGTGATTGGTGGAGCAGGCCTGGCGACCAGCCAAGGCGTTACCCAAAGTGTTCGCGCCGCCGGGGACGGCAACACCGCCTACAACAACGTCTCGATCGACGTGAAGGAAGCCAACCAGGCTCCTGCGCTTGTGCCAGGTCAAGGACAAGCCCTGATGGCCGGACAAACCATCACCGGCAGCAACGCCGCCGGCAGTGTCGCCGTGTCAGCCACCGGGGGTGGCATACAAATGGCTATTCAGGCCAGCGGCAACCAAGGCACTGCACTGCAACAAGTCGCCCAGGGCGGATTGCTGCAGAACACCCGATTGCTGGGCAACAGCAACATGGTCAATAACCTCACTCAACTCAACGTGGTGCTCAATAATAATGGCCCGAGTGCTGGCGCATTGGACTGCAACCTGACCCAACTTAACGCCCTACGCACCTTAGGATATTGAACTACGCTGACTCTCGACCATTGGGCTTTAAGGGACGGCTAATTCATGTATCGATCAGTGTCACTGCGCGCAGTAGTTTGTTTGAGCACTCTGTTTCCGGCGGCGATGTTGCAAGCAGCACCCAACGCCGACGTAGAGGCCCTGAAACAGGAACTTCTGGAGCTAAAGCAACGATACGAAGTACAACAAAAAGCCCTGGCGGTACTCGAACAACGGGTCCGTCAGGTAGAGGACCAACCCGTAGCTCCCCCACCAAAACGCCTGGCCAAGTCGCCAGCCGACATGAAAGGGAACGCGGGGACCGCGGTAGCCACAGGGACTGGCGCCGCAGCCGCATCGGGGGGAGCCGCAGGGGGCAGTGGCAGTTCTTATGGCCAATCGCTGGCTGACGATTCACAACCGGCACAGAGCGTTTCCAACCTGTACGACGAAGCCAGCGGGTTCTTCGGCGGCGGCAAATTCAGCGTCGAAACCGGGCTCACTTACTCCCGATACGACACCCGCCAGCTGATTCTCAACGGCTTTCTCGCACTGGACTCGATCTTCCTTGGCAACATCAACCTCGATCGGATCAAGGCTGATACCTGGACGCTCGACCTCACCGGTCGCTACAACTTCAACAACCGCTGGCAGTTCGACCTGAACGTGCCAGTCATTTACCGCGAGTCGACGTACCAGTCCGGTGGCGGCAATCAGGGCGCGGCTAACGTCACCACTGAAGCGACTGTCACCCAGGATCCGGAAATTGGTGACGTGAACTTTGGTGTCGCCTACAAGTTTATGGACGAGTCGGTGAACACTCCGGATGCCGTGTTCACCTTCAGGGTCAAGGCGCCTACGGGCAAGGATCCGTTCGGGATCAAACTGCGCCAGACCGACGCCAATACCAACCTGTTCGTACCTGACTCCCTGCCAACCGGTAACGGCGTTTGGTCCGTCACCCCGGGCATTTCGCTGGTCAAAACCTTTGACCCTGCGGTGTTGTTCGGCAGCTTGTCTTACACGCACAACTTCGAAGAATCCTTCGACGACATCAGCGCGACGGTCAACCAGAAAACCCCGGGCAAGGTGCAAATCGGCGACAGCTTCCAGATCGGCGCGGGTATTGCGTTTGCCCTGAACGAAAAGATGAGTATGTCGTTCTCGGTGTCTGACCTGGTGCAACGCAAAAGCAAGCTGAAACAGGATGGCGGGGACTGGGAATCCGTGGTCTCCAGCGATGCAAACGCCGGCTACTTCAACATCGGCATGACCATTGCGGCCACCGACAACCTCACAATTGTTCCCAACCTGTCCATGGGTATGACCGACGATGCCCCGGACTTCCAGTTCAGCCTGAAATTCCCTTACTACTTCTAACCCCTGACAAGGAATGGAAAAGGCCCGCTGCGATGCAAGTCGCAGCGGGCCTTTTCGTTTTGCCGCGCCCTAGCGGATCTGATGTTTGTGCAGCAATCGGTAGAACGTCGGGCGTGAAACACCCAATACTCTGGCGGCGACACTGAGGTTGTCACTGTGCCGATTCAGTACATCGCACAATGCCTGGCGCTCGGCGCGCGTCTTGTAGTCTTCGAGCGTGCCCATGGGCGTAGCGAAGGCTTGCTGGCTGATCAACCCAAGATCCCGCGCTTCGATTTGCCGCCCTTCGGCCAACACCAGTCCACGCCGTACCCGGTTGGCCAGTTCGCGGACATTGCCCGGCCAATCATGCTTGCCCATGGCAATCAGCGCGTCCTCACTGAAACTGCGCGGACGGCGGCCGGTTTCATGGCTATAGAAATGGGAAAAGTGGTTGGCCAGCATCGACAGATCGCCGTGGCGTTCACGCAACGGCGCGGTGACCACCTGAAGCACGTTCAGGCGGTAGTACAAATCTTCACGGAAGCGTTTCTTCTCGATGGCGGCCTCAAGGTCGACGTGTGTTGCCGCCAATACCCGCACGTCCACCGGAATCGGCTGACTGCCGCCTACACGTTCAATGTGTTTTTCCTGTAGGAAGCGCAACAGATTGGCTTGCAGTTCCAGCGGCAAATCGCCGATTTCATCGAGGAACAACGTGCCGCCGTTCGCCGCTTCGATCCGCCCGACCTTGCGTTGATGGGCGCCGGTGAAGGCGCCCTTCTCATGGCCGAACAACTCGGACTGAATCAGGTGTTCGGGAATCGCGCCGCAATTGATCGCCACAAAAGGTTTGCTGTGGCGTTGGGATTGTCGGTGCAGGGTGCGGGCGACCAACTCCTTGCCGGTGCCGCTTTCGCCGCGGATCAAGACCGGAGATTCGGTGGGCGCCAGTTTACTCAACAACTTGCGCAGTTCACGGATCGGTTTGCTGTCGCCCAGTAATTCGTGCTCAGGCTGATCGATGTGAATCGTGCCCTGGCCACGCAGGCGCGCCATACCGAAGGCCCGCCCCAGGGTGACCTGAACCCGGGAGACGTCAAACGGCAACGTGTGAAAATCGAAAAACCATTCACAAACGAAGTCCCCGACATTCTGCAAACGCAGGACTTCCTGATTGAGTACGGCGATCCACTCGGTGCCGCTGCGGCTGATGAGCTCTTTGACGGCTTCCGGGCGTTCCAGGTGGAAAGGTTGTAATCGCAGGAGGCCAACGTCGCAGGTTTTATCGCCGGCATTCTCCAGAGAACAGCTATCAACATCCCAACCCACAGAACGTAAACCCGGTAACAGACGATGGCAGTCGTCACAGGGGTCTACTACTAACAGACGTCGTAACGCGGGCGTTTCGATCATGACTGTTCCTTGGCGCCAAATATTAGGAAATATTAGTAAAAACAGTCATTTGGCGGACCTGGCTGTAACATTAGCAAGAATTTGACACGGCCTTGTATCGATTGACTATAGAGCAGCCACTTAATAAGTTATAAGCAACGACTTGCTTAGTTACCTAACGAGTTGAACCTTTCATTTAGCTTTCAGAAGAAGCCCCTGCTATTGAGTATATGAAAGAAAGTTGAAATTTCTTTTGTTTGGGTGTGACCTGACCCCCTATTGGGTGCATCAGTACAAGTAACCAGCCGAACGGTAAGCCCAACCGACGGCACATCACTTGATTGGGCATACAGAGAGAAGACCCCATGACCGCCCCGCTCCGTATCAACGAAGCTCTTTTGATTGCCGACCGCGCATTTCAACCTTTCCAATGCGTTGCCTGGGCTCAACAAGACGGCAACGGCGAGCTCTGCATCACCGTCATCGACCGCACCAAAACCCATATCGGCCGCACCCAGATCCCTTGCAGCGCCTATACCGATCCTGCACAACTCGAACACCTGCTGGAGCAGGCCCGTGCCGAACTGAGCCAGGAAGGTTATAAACTGCAATCGTGGTCCATGCCGCATTAAGGGTGTTTGCGGATTACTTTCGGGTCATCCGCCCTTCCCCCGTTTATCTGGCTGATTGCGACAGTAACAGCCCACTTAATACTTCAACTTCCTCGCCACGTATTACTTGGCTGCCTTGTCAGTGGTTCGAAAAGACACTGTTCTGGCACACAGTGACCCTCCGTCTGTTAGTTATGACCGTTGTGCGATCGCTCATTCAGGGATTGAATGTTTCGCAGGCAGTTGCCCTCCCGCATCCGGGTTTCGGTCAGCTCGCAAGGAGATGCGCGAATGCCACACCAGACGGCTTTTGCCCTACCAACGCAGAACATCGCTGGCGACCTCGATAAAGGTTTTGCCGCCAACGGTAAAGCCCAAGTGTATTTCGCAGGCAGTACCTCAAGCATCGCCAACAGCGTGGAAATCGACTCGAATGGTCGTGTGCTGGTGGCGGCAACCGTCGGCATGCGAGACGGCAATTGCTTTGGCCTGGCCCGCTTACTGGAGGACGGCTCGGCAGACTTGGCATTCGGCCTTGACGGCAGCGTTATCGGGCAATTCCAGCGCGGTCACGAGGCCATGGCGGGCAAAGTCCACGTCCTCGCCAACGGACACCTGTTGGTGGCCGGTCTGCACTATGAAAACGCTCACCGAACGCTACCCGCGCTGGCACTGTTCGACTCGCAAGGTCACCCCGTCGAACATTTCGGTGACAACGGGCGCTGTGTCGTCCGCCTGCCGGGAAACCTGTCCCAAGGCATGCGCGACCTCTGGTTGCCTCCGGGGGTTCCGGGGGCCGAAGCCTGCGACGTCCAGGTCCAGGCAGACGGCCGGATCCTGCTGCTGGCCAACCATCATTTTGAACTGGCCGATCACGTCGGTCTGCTGATACGTCTCACCCGCCAAGGTGAACTGGACACGTCCTTCAACGGCCGGGGCTTTGTCATCGTCCGGCATTTATTGATGAACTCCTGGCTCAGCAGCCTGATGGTGCAACGTGACGGCCGGATCATGGTGGGTGGGTCGATCAATTTTCCCGAAGAAGGCTTGCTCGCCCGTTACCTCCCCGATGGCCGCCTCGATGACACGTTCGCCGTGGATGGTTTTATGACGTTCAAGGCCGAGGAACGCGGCGCTCAGGTCAGCCAGATCATCGAGCAGGACAATGGCGACTTGCAGTGTTTCGGCAGCAGCCGCGACCCCATGCATTGCCTCGCCTTCAAAGTACACAGCAACGGCCGCCCGGACGCCCATTGCAACAGCGGCCATCCCCAACTATTGAAAATCGGCCGTAGCGGGTGCCAATGGACAGCCGCCCGGCGCCTGAGCGACGGTCGTGTATTAGCGGTCGGCGCCACGATCGGTGGGGTTGAAGCCGACTTTCTGTTAGCCCGGTACTTACCGGGTGGACAGCTGGACCCAGGGTTTGCCGAAGGCAGCTGCTGGGTTCGCACGCGTCTGGGCCGCAGCCTGGACACGGCCACGTCGGTGGCCGCTCAGGCTGACGGAAGAATCGTCGTCGGCGGTTATTCGCTGGATGGCAACTATAAGGCCATTGTCGTGCGACACTTGGGCTAGACCGGCATTTCCGCACTTGATATTCCCATCTTGTTACGGCAAGTTGCGCGCTTCTTAATACAAGGAGTAGCCGATGTCCGGTTCAATGGCCCAGGCGTTCGCGCATAACTTTCTCGGCCACTCACCTCGCTGGTACAAGGCGAGCATTCTCGGTTTCCTGATTCTCAACGCACTGGTGCTTTGGACCGTAGGTCCGGTCGTGGCCGGTTGGTTGCTGGTGCTGGAATTCATCTTCACCCTGGCCATGGCGCTCAAGTGCTATCCACTGATGCCTGGCGGGCTGCTGCTGATCGAAGCCCTGCTGCTGAAAATGACCACACCGCAGGCACTGTATGACGAACTGGTGCACAACTTTCCGGTGATCCTGCTGCTGATGTTCATGGTGGCCGGCATCTACTTCATGAAAGACCTGCTGCTGTTCCTGTTTTCGCGCTTGTTGCTGGGGGTTCGCTCCAAAGCGCTGCTGGCGTTGATGTTCTGCTTCCTCTCGGCATTCCTGTCGGCATTCCTGGATGCCTTGACCGTGACGGCGGTGATTATCAGCGCGGCCGTGGGGTTTTATTCGGTGTATCACCGCGTCGCCTCGGGCAATGATCCCCGCCAGGACAGCGAGTTCAGCGATGACCAGCACCTGCCGCGACTCCACCATGAAGACCTCGAACAGTTCCGCGCCTTCCTGCGCAGCCTGTTGATGCACGGTGCCGTGGGCACGGCGTTAGGCGGTGTATGCACGTTAGTGGGTGAGCCGCAGAACCTGCTGATCGGCCATGAGATGGGCTGGCACTTCGCCGAATTCTTTTTGAAAGTGGCCCCGGTTTCGCTGCCAGTGCTGGTGGCCGGCCTGGTGACCTGTGTGTTGCTGGAGAAACTGCGCTGGTTCGGTTACGGCACTCTCCTGCCGGACAACGTGCGTACCGTGCTGGCCAACTATGCCGCCGAAGACAACGCCGAACGTACCCCACGCCAGCGCGCCGCCTTATTGGTCCAGGGCGCCGCGGCGTTGATCCTGATTGCAGGGTTGGCGTTTCATATCGCGGAGGTCGGCCTGATCGGGCTGATGGTGATCATCTTGATCACTGCATTCACCGGCATCACCGACGAGCACCGGATCGGCAATGCGTTCAAGGACGCCATGCCGTTCACCGCGTTGCTGGTGGTGTTTTTTGCGGTGGTGGCGGTGATTCATGATCAGCAACTGTTCACGCCGCTGATCCAGTGGGTCCTGGCGCTGCCGGCCGACCAGCAACCGGGCATGTTGTATATCGCCAACGGCTTGCTGTCGGCTATCAGCGACAACGTGTTTGTGGCGACCATTTACATCACGGAAGTGAAACGGGCGTTCATTGCCGGTCATATGTCCCGCGAGCACTTCGAGACGCTGGCCATTGCGATCAATACCGGGACGAATCTGCCCAGCGTGGCGACCCCCAATGGCCAGGCAGCATTTCTGTTTCTGCTGACCTCGGCGATTGCGCCGCTGATTCGCTTGTCGTATGGGCGGATGGTGTGGATGGCGTTGCCGTACACAGTGGTGATGGGTGTGTTGGGCTGGTATGCGGTCAGCTACTGGCTGTAACCCTGACCAAAAACTGCAGGAGTGAGCCTGCTCGCGATAGCGGTCATACATTCAACGATGATGTTGACTGATAGGGCCTCATCGCGAGCAGGCTCACTCCTGCACGGGGGATTTATGTGGGTTGGCGAGGGAGGATGTATTGCTCGATCGCCTGGGCCGCACCGTCTTCGGTGTTTGCGCCCGTCACCACGTCGGCCTGACGCTTGACCGCCTCTTCCGCCTGCCCCATGGCAATCGACAGTCCGGCGCGATGAAACATCGCCGGGTCGTTGCCGCCATCGCCCAGCGCGGCGGTCTGTTCCAGCGCGACCCCGAGGTACTCGGCCAGTGTTGCCAGCGCCGCGCCCTTGTTCGCCTGCATCGCCGTCACGTCCAGATACACCGGCTGTGAACGCGAGACCTGGGCCTGCCCCTCAACCTTGGGCAGTAATTGCGCCTCCAGCTCGATCAGCAACCCGGTGTTATGGCTGGCCGCGACAATTTTGTCGATGCGTTCCAGGTACGGTTCGAAACTCTCAACCACGACTGGCGGATACCCCAGGCCATGCTGCTCCCGGGGAACCATCGGGCCATTGGCGTCCTTCAACAGCCAGTCGCCACCGCTGAACACCCAGACTTCAATGTCCGGCAGATCGGCGAACTGCGTCAGGGTGATGAGCGCAGCGGTGGCCGGCAAGTAATGGGCCACCAGCAAGCTACCGTCCGGGTTGACGATCGTGCCGCCATTGAACGCCGCCGTCGGCACATCGACGCCTAATGCTTCGATCTGCTGCAACATCGCTTTCGGCGGGCGCCCGGTGGCCAGGCTGAACAGCACGCCCGCCTCGCGCAACGAACGGACCGCAGCAATGGTGCGCTGACTGAGCGTGTGATCAGGCAGCAACAACGTGCCGTCCATGTCACTGAGCAGAAAACGGATGGGCTGTTGCGTGGTGCCTGTCATCCGAGGCTGTGCCAGACGCGACCGTCACGGGTCAGCAGCTTGTCGGCGTCGACCGGGCCGTCCTCACCTGCCGCGTATGGCTGAACCGTTGCGTCCTGCTGCCAGGCATCGAGGAACGGCTGGACGGCGCGCCAGCCGTTTTCGATGTTGTCGGCGCGCTGGAACAGCGTCTGGTCGCCGGTCAGGCAGTCATAGATCAGCGTTTCGTAGCCGGTAGACGGCTGCATCTCGAAGAAGTCCTTGTAGGCAAAACCCAGTTCGATATTGGCCATCTTCAACGCCGGGCCAGGCCGTTTGGCCAACAAGTCGAACCACATGCCTTCGTTGGGCTGAATCTGGATGCGCAGGTAGGTCGGTTGCAACTCATCGACCTCGGTGTCGCGGAACTGCGCATACGGCGCCGGCTTGAAGCAGATCACAATCTCGGTATCGCGCACGCTCATGCGTTTGCCGGTACGCAGGTAAAACGGCACGCCGACCCAACGCCAATTGTCGATCATGACTTTGAGCGCCACGTAGGTTTCGGTCGTGCTGTCGGGTGCCACGTTGTTTTCCTGGCGATAACCCGGCAGCGGGTTGCCGTCGACTTCGCCGGCGGCATATTGACCGCGGACCGAGTTGGCCCGAGCCTCTTCGGTGGACCAGGGGCGAATGGCCCCCACCACCTTGGCCTTCTCCCCACGTACCGCATCGGCGCCAAACGCGGCCGGCGGTTCCATTGCCACCATCGCCAGTAACTGGAACAGGTGATTGGGCACCATGTCCCGCAGGGCGCCGGTGTGTTCATAAAAACTGCCACGGGTTTCGACACCGACGGTTTCGGCGGCGGTAATCTGCACGTGGTCGATGTAATGGTTGTTCCAGAAGGCTTCGAACAGGCTGTTTGAAAACCGGCTGATCAAAATGTTCTGCACGGTCTCCTTGCCCAGGTAGTGATCGATCCGGTAGATCTGGTTTTCCGTCATCACCTTGAGTAAACACGCATTCAAGGCTTCGGCGGTTTGCAGGTCGGAGCCGAACGGTTTTTCGATGACCACCCTTCGGAACGATTCAGGCGTTTCCTGCAGCAAACCCGCCGCGCCTAGCCGACGCACCACTTCGCTGAAGAAACGTGGCGCGGTCGCCAGGTAGAAGACCGCGTTGCCGGTGCCGCTGTCGGCGATTTTGGCCGCCAGCGCTTGATAAGTGCTGTCGTCCAGGAAGTCGCCCTGGACGTAGCTGATGCCTTGGGCCAGTTTGTCCCACACCTGCGGATCAAGGGCTTGATCGCCCTTGCCGACCTTGGCGGCCACTTCGGTTCGAATGAAGTCTTCGAGCTTGCGGGCAAAGGCATCGTCAGTGATGGCGTTGTGGTCAACGCCGATGATCCGCAATCCATCCCCCAGCAGACCGTCGCGACTCAGGTTGTACAGCGCCGGCATCAGCAAGCGCTTGACCAGGTCACCGTGGGCACCGAACAGGAACAGCGTGGTCGGTGGTGCGGGTTCTGCCTTGGATTTATTGCGGATCAGACGGGTCATTTTTTCGAAGTCTCCACATGGCCGCCGAAGCCGAAGCGCTGGGCAGAGAGAATCTTGTCGCCAAAGGTACCTTGACCGCGCGAACGGTAGCGCGAGAACAGCGAGTTCGACAGCACCGGTACCGGCACCGACTGTTCCATGGCGGCTTCGATGGTCCAGCGACCTTCACCGCTGTCAGCCACCGAGCCGGAATAGCCATCGAGTTTCGGATCGCTGGCCAGTGCGTCGGCGGTCAGGTCGAGCAACCAGGACGAGACCACGCTGCCACGACGCCAGACTTCGGCGATGTCGGCGACGTTCAGGTCAAAGCGCTGGTCTTCCGGCAGGTTGGTGCTGGCCTTGGTCTTGAGAATGTCGAAACCTTCGGCGAAGGCCTGCATCATTCCGTATTCGATGCCGTTGTGAATCATCTTCACGAAATGCCCCGAACCTGCAGGGCCGGCGTGGATGTAGCCACGCTCGGCGCGATCGTCATCGGACTTGCGGTCCTTGGTGCGCGGGATGTCACCCATGCCTGGCGCCAGGCTGGCGAACAGCGGGTCAAGGCGTTGAACCTCTTTGGCATCGCCGCCAATCATCATGCAGTAGCCGCGCTCCAGGCCCCACACGCCGCCGGAGGTGCCGACGTCGATGTAGTGCAGGCCTTTTTCCGACAAGGTCTTGGCCCGGCGGATGTCGTCCTTATAGAAGGTGTTGCCGCCGTCGATGATGGTATCGCCAGCTTCGAGCAGGTTGCTCAGGGTCTCGATGGTGTCTTCGGTCGGTGCGCCGGCTGGCAGCATGACCCAGACCGCTCGCGGTTTGGCCAGGCCGGCGACCAGGGCCGGCAAGTCTGCGACGCCCGTGGCGCCCTCGGCAGCCAGGGTATCGATAAAGGCGGTATTGCGGTCGTAAACGACAGTGGTATGCCCATTGAGCATCAGGCGCCGCGCAATATTGCCGCCCATGCGGCCCAGTCCAATGATCCCGAGTTGCATGTGCTGATGCTCCCTACTACAAATAATGTGTGTCAAAGGTTATAGCCCAACGTGAGTCATGGGGGGTTAGTCCAGAGCGTTGGCACATAGTTTCCGGGCATTGTGCCCGATCCTGATTGATAACGTCGGTAATCGCGCCGAAGACACAACGACCATGAAAAATAAAAAAGTTCCCTTGTGAGGCAAAAGAAATCAAAATCAGCGCCGATAGTAGATCAGCACCCGCTTGCAAGGGGCGGTTCTACAGTTGAGACAACCATTTGCGAGGTGAGCAATGGGCACAGTACACGCAGCACGGCCAGCACAGACCCTTTACGTTACGATTCGTCGGGATGAATTGCGTCAATTGAAAGAAGAGCGCGACCTCTTGAAGCAGGAACTCGCGCAACTGCGCCAGCTGACTCAAGGCACTCAATCGCCCTCCTTGCCCGTTACCCAACGCGCACCTCACGCCTGATTTTTCAGGTGAATCGGAGACAGCCTTGCGCTGTTTCCGACCTCGTTTTGCCCCCGCGATCTCTGCCAGTTCACAAATTTTTCACAAATGCTGACTGATAATTCCTTCCATTATGGCCACTCGGTTCTCGTGTGGTTTCCGTTCGTCGGCAAGGGATGGCACGACGTCGAAGTGATTTCTGGCTGGAGCGTTGAATGGCTTTGTTTAAACGCAGCACTGCGTCTGCGAAAGGTTTCGATTGGGCAGGATTCCTCTGGCTATTCCTGTTCTTCTGGTATTTTTCCGGCATCACCCAATTACTCATTCAACTGACTGGCACCTCGGGCTTTACCGGGTTCCGCCAGGCGTTTGTGATGAGCGCCATCTGGCTTGCGCCGATGCTGTTGTTCCCTAAACAGACGCGCGTGATGGCGGCGGTGATCGGTGTCGTGCTGTGGGCCTGCTCGATGGCCAGCCTGGGTTACTTCTTTATTTACCAGCAGGAGTTTTCTCAAAGCGTCATCTTCATCATGTTCGAGTCGAACATCTCTGAAGCTGGCGAGTACATGACCCAGTATTTCGCCTGGTGGATGGTCGCGGCGTTCCTCGCCCACACACTGTTCGCTTATTTCCTGTGGACTCGCTTGCGCCCGGTCGTATTGCCGCGCGGGCAGGCACTGGTTGCCGCGACGGCCATTGTGATTGCCGTGGTCGGCTACCCGCTGGCCAAACAGACCGCGCGCACCGGCAGCTTTGCAGAAGGTTTCGACAAGTTCGAAACCCGCATCGAGCCTGCCGTGCCTTGGCAGATGGCCGTGGCCTATCACCGCTATCTGGAAACCCTGGCGGGCATGCAAGACATGCTGCACAGCGCGAGCAAGATTGCACCGCTGAAAAACCTGACGGACACCATGGCCAACCAGCCGGCGACCCTGGTGCTGGTGATCGGCGAGTCCACCAACCGTCAGCGCATGAGCCTCTACGGCTATCCGCGTGAAACCACACCGGAACTGGACAAGCTCAAGGATCAACTGACGGTCTTCGACAACGTCATCACCCCACGCCCTTACACCATCGAGGCGTTGCAGCAGGTGCTGACCTTCGCTGACGAAGAAAATCCGGACCTTTACCTGTCCACTCCATCGCTGGTCAGCATGATGAAACAGGCGGGCTACAAGACGTTCTGGATCACCAACCAGCAAACCATGACCAAGCGCAACACCATGCTGACGACCTTCTCCGAGCAGGCCGACGAGCAGGTGTACCTGAACAACAACCGTAACCAGAACGCTGCGCAGTACGACGGCGACGTGGTCGAGCCGTTCAACAAGGCACTGGCCGATGCCGCGCCGCGCAAGTTGATCGTGGTGCATTTGCTCGGCACACACATGAGCTACCAGTACCGCTACCCGCCGACGTTCGACAAGTTCACCGACCGTAAAGGCGTGCCGGACGGCGTGCGCGACGACCAGGTGCCGACATACAACAGCTATGACAACGCAGTCCTGTACAACGACTTCGTGGTATCGAGCCTGATCAAGGACTACGCCAAGTCCGATCCGAACGGCTTCCTGCTGTACCTCTCCGACCACGGCGAAGACGTGTTCGACTCCGTCGGCCACACCACCCTCGGCCGTAACGAGAACAAGCCGACCGCGCCGATGTACACCATCCCGTTCATGGCCTGGGCATCGCCGAAATGGCGCGAAAACCATGACTGGAGTTTTGCCGCAGACCTGAGCCGGCCTTACAGCAGCTCGCAGCTGATTCACACCTGGGCTGACCTCGCCGGTTTGAGCGCTGATGAACTGGACCGCAGCAAGAGCCTGGTCAGCGCCAACTTCAAGCCGCGCCCATTGATGATCGGCAACCCTTATGAGCGCCAGGTGCGCCCTCTGATCGACTTCAGCCTGATGAAGCCGAAAGTTGATTCGAAAATCGTTCAACAGTAGATCCATTCAGGGGCCGATTCCGGCCCCTTTTGTTGCGCCCTGCGCAAAACCTCCCCTCTTCGATACACTTTAAAACGAGATTAATTCTCGTTTATTGCTAAATCCCCTCTCCTCTCTTCGTCTTTGAACAAACGGAAATTTTCCATTGACGACAAGGAGTCGGCTGCGATGTTCGCGCCCATCACCCGTTCCATGACTTTGACCTTCGGCCTGTGCAGCGCCGCACTCAGCCCTGATGTGCTGGCCGAGACTGATCCCGACAAACAGCCCGCCACCCTTGAACTGGCCGCCACCAGCATTTCCGCCGACAGCCTGGGCAGCACCACCGAAAACACCGAGTCGTACACCACCGGCGCCATGAGCACCGCGACGCGCTTGAACCTGTCGATCAAGGACACGCCGCAATCGGTGTCCGTCGTCACCCGTCAGCAAATGGACGATTTCAAACTCGGCACGCTGTCCGAAGCCATGGGCCAGACCACCGGCATCGTGGTCCAGCACAATGACTCGGACCGGGTCAGCTATTCGTCCCGTGGGTATTCGATCACCAACTTCCAGATCGACGGGATGCTCAATACTTTCAGCTACATGAAGTCGGATTCGGACACCATCATCTACGACCGCATCGAAGTGGTTCGCGGCGCGACCGGCCTGACCACCGGCGCCGGTGATCCGTCGGCAACGATCAACATGGTACGCAAACGACCGACCGCGCAGTGGGAAGCGCTGAGCGGGGTCAGCGCTGGCAGCTATGACGACTACTACAGTTACGTGGACGTCGGCGGGCCGCTGGCCTTCGATGGCCGCTTGCGCGGGCGCAGCGTGATGGCGTATCGCGACAGCCATTCCTACCGTGACAAGTACCAACTGCAACGGGAAGTCGGCTACGGCATTATTGAAGCCGACCTGACCGACGACACCCTGCTTGCGGTGGGTTACGACTATCAGGACAAACAGGTGCAAGGCACGTCCTGGGGCACGGTCCCGTACTGGAACGCCGACGGCAGCAAAGCCCATCTGGGCCGTTCCACCAACATGGCCACGCCGTGGAGTTCCTGGCCGCTGAAGGACAAGACAGCATTCGCCACGCTGGAGCAGCAACTCGGTGCGGGCTGGCACTTCAAGGCGGCCTACACCCATCGCGAGAGTGACACTGACGGCAAGATTTACTACGCCGGTGGCGGTTTCCCCGAGGCGGATCGCAGCGGTATGGTCGCCAACGTCAGCCACATGGTCGGCACGCAAAAGATGGACGTGTATGACTTCAACGTGGCCGGGCCTTACTCACTGTTCGGGCGTGAACACGAAATGATGATCGGCTATGGCGAGTCGCAACGCAGTGAAGACAATCCTTACACGGTGGATGGCGCACGGCGGTCGGATTACGAAAATGTGCCTGACTGGAAATACATGGGCGGCATTCCAAAATTCCCCGACACCGTCACCAGCCTGCAAGGCGCTCATGAAAAGACCCGACAAAAAGCCGGCTACCTGGCCACGCGCCTGACCCTGGCCGACGACCTGCACGCGGTACTGGGCAGTCGTTATGGCACGTGGGAAATCTCGAAAAAGTCCAACAGTTACGACAACAACCTGCAACTGGCCGGCGTCGAAACCACCCGCCAGCAGCACAACGACATGTGGACGCCCTACGCCGGTCTGCTTTACGACATCACACCTGAGTACACCGCTTACGTCAGCTACACCGACATCTTCAAGCCGCAAGACGCCCGCGACAGCAACCGCAAATACCTGGAACCGGTAGTGGGCAGCAACTATGAACTGGGGCTCAAGGGCAGCCTGCTGGAAGAACGCCTGAACCTGGCCACGGCGCTGTTCTGGAACAAGCAAGATAACGTCGCCGAACTCGACGACTCTGTACCGCCGGACCCGGTCACCGGCGAGGAGTTTTTCAAATCCGGCGGCAAAGGCAACAAGGTCCAGGGGTTTGAAGCCGAGGTCTCGGGCGAGCTCATGGCGGGCTGGAACATGACGGCCGGCTACACCTACACCCACTCGGTCAATGGTGAAAAGCAACGCACCAACACCCCTCAACCGCTGAATATGGTGCGGCTGTCCACGGCGTATCGCCTGCCCGGCGAATGGCAGGCCCTGACCGTCGGTGGCGCGGTGAACTGGCAAAGTGACGTCTACCGCGCGGCCAGGCGCCCGATCGGACGGAGCGCCAATGATGAAGTGATCACCACCAGCGCGAACATCCGCCAGGAGGCCTACAGCGTGGTGAAGTTGATGTCGCGGTATGAGTTCGACCGGCACCTCTCGGCATCGCTGAACGTCGATAACCTGTTCGACACGAAGTACTACGACAACGTCGGGTTCTACAACGGCGTGTTTTGGGGTGACCCGCGCACCGTCACGTTAAGCCTGGACTGGAAGCTCTAGCGTGCTCATTCCCATTTGGCGGAATCGGCAGATAATGTCCCTGCGACATTGCTTCATGGACGAAAGGCCCTTAACCCGTAATGGGAGGCACCCATGAAATGTACGACCCTGATCGTTGCTGGCCTGATGATGTTCGGCTCAGTCTCTGCCTTTGCAGAATACGGCTCCGAACGCATGCGGTATTACTACGAGACGCTGCATCTCGCCCAGCAAAAGGCAAATGGCTTCGAGATCAAAAATATTGAACTGCGTGTTCCGAGCGATCAAACCGCACAAGTGACCGAAAACTACAAACCGAAGTAATCGAAGCCAGCCGGGCGTCCTGAGGGGCGCCCTTTTTTATGCCTGAGCAGTTAAAGCGCCTTGGTCCAGAACAGCATGCGGCCATGGGCCGGATCGAACATGCCGGCGGCAAACCCGAACTTGCCGTAGGACGCCTGTGCGACCGCATTGCCTTCGAGGACTTCCAGGGTGATCTTGCAGCAACCCCGCTGACGGGCAATGTCTTCAACCTTTTGCAGCATCTTCTGGCTCAGCCCCAAACCGCGGAACTGCGGGACCACCGACACGTCATGCACGTTGACCAGTGGCCGACAGGCAAAGGTCGAGAAACCTTCGAAGCAATTGACCAACCCGGCCGGCGCGCCGTCGACGAAGGCCAGTACACTGAACGCGTGGGGACGTTTGGCCAGCTCTCCGGGCAACTGCTGCAGGGTATCTTCGGGCAGTGCATGCCCGCCGCCCATCGGGTCCTGGGCATAGGCATTGAGCACCACGCCAATCGCCTCGGCGTGCACCGGGTTGGTGTAGCTGGCCTGAAGTACCAGAATGTCTGCGGATTCCATTTCCATCGTTGCTATCCCGTCGAGTTATCCCGGCGCGTCACTCGCGCCGCGAAGTCGAAGGACATTAGCGTGAGTCGCCATCGCCGACAACCCGAACCTGCCTCAAACACCCCAGATCAGCGTCTCGGTCCAGCCCAGTTCGGCAAAATCCGCCGCCCGCAAACCCGACTCGCCAGAGCAGAAAAACTCATCCAGTTGCGGCGGTGCCACCGAGGTGCCGCTGAGCATGGCATGGACCTGGCCACGATGATGAAGCTGGTGTTCGAACAGATGGGACAGCAGACGTAAACGGCTGTCATGTTGCGGCGTGTCCCGGGCGATGGTGACGATTCGTCCCAGGTCTGTATCGCGCAATTGCTCGCAGTAGGCAATCAACCGATTGTCCACCAGCGATTGCTCGCGCTTGAGGTCTGCACCGACGCTGCATGGCTCGTCTTCCTTGAAAAAAACGTAGCAGTCGGGGTGTGGATCATCACCGCGCAACTCGCGCTCCAACGCGTCCACGTAAAACCAGTCGCAGGTCAGGATGTGATTGAGGGTGGCGACGAGGCTGGGGAAAAAACTGACTCGCGGGGCCGAGAGCTCGGCCGGGGTCAACTGGTTCCAGGCCTTGGCCAGTCGGTAATTGGCCCAGGCGTTTTGATACGCCATGGTCAGCAAATGGTGAGACAGGGGCTGATTCATGTTCACGGCTCCCGAAAATCAGGCTTCAGCAAAGCGTTGCAGCTGCATTTCCTTCAAACGGCTTAACGTGCGACGGAACGGGAATTCCAGATAACCCTCGGTGTACAGGGCGTCCATCGGCACCTGCGCTTCGAGGTACAGCGGCACTTTGCGGTCGTAGCACTCGTCCACCAGCGCGATGAAACGCCGCACGCCATCGTCGTGCACGGACAGTTGCGGCAGCTCGCGGTCTCCCGCAACGACGTGTTCGGCCGCATCTTCGGTGCCTCGGGCGATGCGCCCTTCGCGTTTTTGTGCGCTGAGGTTGGGCACTTCACTCAACAGAATAGCGCTGTAGGTGTCGCACAGGGCCATGAAGTCCATGGCCGAGAAAGGTTGTTCGCACAGATCGGCATAACGGCACCACAGCACGCCAGCGCTGGCCTGCAGGACATTGACGTGGCGGTAGCCGACGGTCACCGGATCGCGGGACACGGACTGGCCCACGGTCAAGGCCTTGAACACGTCACCCAGTGCATCGGGATGCGCGGCGTCGCTCACCCAGTAGCGCTGCAACGCGGTGCCCGGATGCAGGCGGTGATCTTCGCCGCCCTCCACCGCGATCACCTGCATGTGTCGCTTGATCGCCTCGATCGCGGGCATAAAGCGGTCGCGATTGAAGCCATCGGCGTAGAGCTGATCCGGCGGCAGGTTGGAGGTGCATACCACCACCACGCCCTGCTCGAACATCACCTGAAACAAGCGCCCGAGAATGATCGCGTCACCGATGTCGTTGACGAACAACTCGTCGAAACACAGGACGCGCACGTCCTCACTCAACTCCCGCGCCAACGCCTTCAAGGGGTCGGCGGTGCCGGTCAGTTGAAACGAACGCTGATGCACCCAGCCCATGAAGTGGTGGAAATGCTGACGCCGGGCCGGCACCCGCAGGGTTTGATAGAACTGATCCATCAACCAGGTCTTGCCCCGCCCGACCGGTCCCCACAGGTAAACGCCGGTGATCGGCGTTCGCCCTTCATGCAAGGCTTCGTGGCATTTTTGCAGTGCCCACACGGCGTGTTCCTGGGCTTCGTCCTGGACGAAGCCCTTGGTTTCAATGGCGTGTTGCCAGGCGCTTAACGGAGAGTCGACATTCATGCGCGGGAGTATACGTCCGAACTGTCGCCACCGCCTCAGGGCTGCATCAGGACCGTAGCAACTGTCGAGCACCGCGAGGCTGCGGCGACGTGCGAACGCAAGCTGCTACAAGATCGGGGTTGGATTGAGCTACAGCGAGATGTCCAGTCGGGCGATCTTCCCCTGTTCGTTGAGGCGGAACATGTAGCGCAGTTCCAGCGGGCTGCCGGGAAAGGTGCCGGAGATCAGGTTGTGCACCAGTACCTTGCCGGTGCGCTGCTGAACATTCAGCACCTCGACCCGGGGCTGATAGCGCTGCGCGGTCTCTTCCATCCATTGGGCGATTGCGCGGGTGCCGATCTGGTGCTGGCCTTCATCGAACACATTGGCATCCTCGGCGAAAAAACTGGCGACCCTGGAGGTGTCGCGAGCATTGGCGGCGGCAATGTAGGCGGCGATCGCGGGGGCCAGTAAAGAGGCGGGATTGGACATGGTTGCGGCTCCTTGTTTATTGATTCTGCACCCATGCTAAGACAAGCCTGTGTCAATTCTTGTCAGGAGTGAAACGCCCCGCTTCATCCAGTTGCATCTGTTTGCGCCAGACCCGTAACAAGTCGCTGCGCCGCCCCGGATAACGCTCGCCCGGCTCATTGGCGGCGCAAATCCGGTCGGTGCGAAAGGTCCGGTAGGCACTGCGCAATTCGCACCAGGCAACAATGATCCGCACTTCATTGAGAAAACCCAACGCCAGTGGCCAGATCAGCCGCTGGCTGGGCACTTTGTTGGCGTCGGCGTAGTCGATGTTCAGCTTGGACTGGTCGCGGATAGCCTGGCGAAACACGCTCAACGGCACCACATTTTCCGGATAGCCATAACCGGGTGGCCCGGGCAGCACCGTCGGGTTGCGCAACGCGTCCTGGGCTTCAGGCGCCAACACGGCGGCAATCTTGGCCAATGCGTCGGCCGCCGCTTTGCTCAACACCTCGTCGCCACGCTGATCGACGTAGCGCAAACCCAACACGATGGCCTCGGTCTCGTCGGCATTGAGCATCAAGGGCGGCAAAAACAGACCGCTGCGCAGCACGTAACCCACCCCCGCTTCGCCGAAGATCGGCGCGCCGAGTGCGGTGAGTTCGGCGATGTCGCGGTACAGCGTGCGTTCGGAAATCTCCAGTTCACTGGCGAGCGTGGCGGCGGTCACCGGACGACTCTTGCCCCGCAGCACTTGCAACAATGTGAGTAAACGAGTGGTTCGCGACACGATGGGCTGGCTCGGTCTGAAAAAGTTGTAGGGGCTTAATTGTCGGAGCTTAGCAGAGGCCCCTGTCAGAAAGTGGCAGCAGCGATACGTCCGGTGGTCGCCTGTCTTGCCACTTCAGGAAAAGCGTATTGACGGCATAAATTATCAGCATCATATTTAATACATGTTGATAAACATCTATATTCAATCCCGACGTCTTTTCTCAGGAGTCACTCCATGCATTACAAAGTGTTCGGCCGCAAAACCGGCTTGCGGGTTTCGGAACTGGCACTGGGCGCCGGCAATTTCGGCACGGGTTGGGGGCATGGCGCCGAGCGTGACGAAGCGAAGCGTATTTTCGATGGTTATCTGGAGGCCGGCGGCAACTTCATCGACACCGCCAACGGGTATCAGGCAGGTCAGTCGGAAGTCATGCTCAGCGAATTTATCGCGGCAGAGCGCGATCGCCTGGTCATCGCCACTAAGTACACCTTGGGGACGACACCGTCCGCGAGCATTTCCCACACCGGCAACAACCGCAAAAACATGGTTCGCGCCGTGGAAGAAAGCTTGACCCGGCTCAAGACCGATCACCTGGACCTGTTCTGGGCGCACATGAGCGATGGCGTGACGCCCATGGAAGAAATCCTGCGCGGCTTCGATGATCTGGTGCGCGCCGGCAAGATCCATTACGCGGGGCTGTCGAACTTCCCCGCGTGGCGTATCGCCCGTGCCGACGTGTTGGCCGAGGTGCGTGGTTTTTCGCCGATTGCAGCGATTCAGGTGGAATACAGCCTGGCTGAACGCACGGCCGAACGTGAACAACTGCCGATGGCCGAAGCCTTGGGCCTGGCCGCCACATTATGGTCGCCATTGGGTGGCGGTTTTCTCACTGGCAAGTACCGATCCAGCGATGACGACAATCGCGCGACCAAACTCGGCATGTTGATTCATGCGGAAAAAGGCGCCCGGGAAACGGCCCTTCTTGACACCCTGCTCGCCGTTGCAGCCGAACTGGAAGCGAGCGCGACGCATGTGGCCATTGCCTGGTTGCGGGCAAAAGCCCAGCGCTCGAGCACTGCGCTGATTCCGATTCTGGGCTCGCGCACCCGTGAGCAACTGGATGCGACGCTGGGGGCATTGAACGTGCAGTTGAACGCGGATCAGTTATCACGACTCGATGGCGCCAGCGATGTGGCCAAAGGCGTGCCGCACGAAACGCTTGCCGGCTCTTTTTCGCGGTTTAGCGGTGACCATACCCTCGACCTGCCGATCATCCCGGTGGCCTGACACCTATCAGAATGTGGGAGCGAGCCGGCTCGCGAAAGCAGACTGACATTCAACCTCAATATTGAATGTGATGGCTTCTTCGCGAGCAGGCTCACGCCTCCAGGTTTTACGGTATTTACCGGTCGACCTTGTGGCGGGCGGCATAGAGGCACAGCATTTCCATGGCCAATGTCGCCGCCGCCAGCGAGGTAATGTCTGCGTGGTCATAGGCCGGTGCGACTTCCACCACGTCCATGCCCACCAGATTGATCCCGCGTAAGCCACCCAGAATCTCCAGCGCCTGCACGGTGCTCAAGCCCCCGCAAACCGGTGTCCCGGTGCCGGGTGCAAAAGCCGGGTCGAGGCAATCGATATCGAACGTCAGGTACACCGGGTTATCCCCTACCCTCGCCCGGATCGCTTCGACAATCGCCTCGCAACCCTCACGATGCACCTGCCGCGCATCCAGCACCTGGAACCCCCGGTGATCGTCATTAGTGGTGCGCAAACCGATCTGCACCGAACGCGACGGATCCACCAGCCCTTCCTTCGCCGCGTGCCAGAACATGGTGCCGTGGTCGACCCGCTTGCCCTCTTCATCCGGCCAGGTGTCGCTGTGGGCGTCGAAGTGGATCAGCGACAACGCACCATGTTTACGCGCATGGGCCTTGAGCAGCGGGTAGGTAATAAAGTGGTCGCCGCCGAAGGTCAGCATCGCGCTGCCGCTGTTCAGGATGTGTTCGGCGTGGGCCTCAATACTTTCTGGCACCGTGTGTGGCGAACCGTAATCGAAGTCGCAATCGCCGTAGTCGATGACGGCCAAATGATCGAACGGATCAAACGTCCACGGCCAGTGGCGTTCCCAGGCAATTGCGGTGGACGCGGCGCGTATTCCACGTGGCCCGAAACGTGCGCCGGGACGGTTGCTGGTGGCGGTGTCGAACGGCACGCCGCTGACCGCGACGTCGACCCCGCGCAAGTCGCGGCTGTAGCGACGGCGCATGAAACTGGTGATACCGGCGTAGGTACTTTCCGCGGCAGTCCCGTAGAGGCTGTCGCGGGTCATGGCCTGATCGTTTTGCATCGGGACGTCCATGGTGATCTCCTTTTTAATTATTGGCGGCTACGGAATGTGGTCCACAGGCGCGTGCGCGACCGCAGGTCCTTGAGGCTCATGCTTTGGTCGGCGTACAGGCGTGCGCGCATGTCGGGCAGTGGAAAAATGTCCGGGTCGGTGCGCACGGCTTCATCCACCAGCGGAGTCGCCGCCTGGTTGGCCGTGGCGAAGAACAGCGTATTGGTCAGCGCCGCAACGGATTCGGGGCGCAACATGAACTCGATGAAGGCCCGGGCTTCTTCGGGGTGCGGCGCGTCCTTGGGAATCGCCAGGTTGTCTTGCCAGACCAGCGTGCCTTCCTGGGGAATCCGGTACGCCACCTCAAACGGCTTGTTGGCCTTGCGTGCCTGATCAGCGGCCATGCTCGCATCACCGTTGTAGGTCAGCGCCAGGCATATGCTGCCATTGGCCAGGTCGTTGATCTGCCGGCCGGAGGCGACGTACAGCACATTTGGCTGCAGCTTATGTAACAACGCCTCGGCGGCTGTCAGATCGGCTTTATCGGTGCTGTAGGGATCTTTACCCAGATAGTGCAGCGCCAGGCCGATGACTTCCTGCGGCGAATCGAGAATCGCGATGCCGCAGTCTTTCAGCTTGCTGGCGTATTCCGGCTTGAACAGCAGGTCGAGGCTGTTGAGCGGTACATTCGGCAGACGCTTCTGCACCGCTTCGACGTTCATCCCCAAACCCAGCGTGCCCCAGGTATAGGGCACGCCATAGCGATTGCCGGGATCGACGGCGGCCAGTTTTTCCAGCAGGTCCGGGTCAAGATTGGCGTAACCCTTGAGCCCTTCATGGGAAATTTCCTTCAGCGCACCCGCCACCAGACCACGGGCGAGCACGCTGGACGACGGCACCACCACGTCATACCCGCTGCCGCCCGTCAGCAGTTTGGTTTCCAGCACTTCCGAAGAGTCGAACGTGTCGTAGCGCACGTGAATCCCGGTTTCCTTTTCGAACGCCTGCAAGGTTTCGGGCGCCACGTAGTCGGACCAGCTGTAGAGGTTGACGGTCTTTTCCTGCGCCTGAGCCGACACCGCCATGGCGAGGAACAACGTGGGGAAACACAGCTTGAACATGGGAGCCATGACGAACACCTGACCAGAGAAGTGGTTGCAGGTTGCGCGCTCGGTTACATTGGCGAAATATCAAGTTTGTTAACCTGACTTTATGGCGGAGTAATGTTTGATGCTCGGGCAACTGCACGACCTCGACCTGCAACTGCTGCGCCTGTTTGTCCGTGTGGTCGAGTGCGGCGGCTTCAGCGCGGCCCAGGGTGAACTGGGCCTGAGCCAATCCAGCATCAGCCAGCAAATGGCCAAGCTGGAAACCCGGCTCGGTTATCGCCTGTGCAGTCGCGGCAAGGGTGGATTCAAGATCACCCCCAAGGGCGAGCAGCTATTGACCGCGACACGCGGACTGTTTGAATCCATCGAAGCGTTTCGACATCAATCCAACGGTGTGGCCGGCAGATTGATTGGCGAAGTGCGCCTGGGGCTGTCCGAAGCCCTTGATCAATCGGTGCTGCAACAGGTGGCCGATGCGATCCGGCGTTTTCGCGAACGGGACGAGTCGGTGCGCATCGAACTGATCAGTGCCATGCCCGGCGAAATGGAACGCTTGCTGCTGCAGCAACGGCTGGACCTGGCCATCGGCTATTTCTCCCAGGTGCAAAGCGCGTTTGACTATCGCGAACTGTTCACTGAAACCCAGCACCTGTATTGCGCTCCCGGTCACCCATTGTTCACGGATGACGCGCCGACCGACGAAGCGCTGCAAGCCTGCGACCGGGTCGATCACCCTTACCGTTTCCTGCGCAGTGACGAGCCGTTCCAGGGCAAATTATGTTCGGCGCGCTCGGAACAGGTCGAAGGCACCCTTGCCTTCATTCTGTCCGGCAAGCATGTCGGTTATTTGCCCAATCACTTCGCCCGCAGTTGGGAAGACAAAGGTTTATTACGTGCCGTGCGGAAGAGCGATATGAGTTTTGAAGTGGCGTTTCATCTCGCACGGCATCGCGCTCAAGTGCCGGGGGATGCGCAGAAGGCGTTTGAGCAGGATTTGCTCGCAGCCTTCAGTAAAACCTGACCTTTCAGGCAGTTATTGTTCGTTGCCCTCAGTGTCCACTGCTGGCATCCTGCGCCTCCATTTTCTGACCCGGCCCGCCGTTTGGCACGCAACCCACCATGACCGCCTCTGAAAAAGCCCCCGTTTTGCGCAACAACGACCTGATTTACGGCCTCAACGACCGCCCGCACCTGACCGCCACCGTCTTCGCCGCCCTGCAGCATGTATTGGCGAGTTTTGTCGGCATCATCACCCCGACCCTGATCATGGGTGGCGCCCTCGGCCTGCAAAGCGAAATACCGTACCTGATCAGCATGGCGTTGTTCGTTTCCGGCCTGGGCACCTTTGTTCAAGCCCGGCGCTTTGGCCCGATCGGTTCTGGTTTGCTGTGCCTGCAAGGCACCAGTTTTTCCTTTATCAGTGTGATTCTCAGTGCCGGGTTCATGGTCAAGGCTCGCGGTGGCGGCACCGATGAAATCCTCTCGACGATCTTTGGCGTGTGCTTTTTTGCGGCGTTCATTGAAGTCGCGCTGAGCCAGTTCATCGGCAAATTGCGGATGCTGATCACCCCGGTGGTCACCGGCACGATCATCACGTTGATGGGCCTGTCGTTGGTCAAAGTGGCCATGACTGACATTGCTGGCGGCTTCGGTGCGGCGGACCTTGGCGCGGCCAGTCATCTGGCGCTGGCGGCTTTGGTGCTCGGCACGATTGTGCTGCTGAACCGGGTCGATGTGCCGTTTCTACGCCTCGGCGCCATCGTCATCGGCCTGACCCTGGGTTACGTCGTGGCGTGGCTGATGGGCGACGTCAATTTCGCCAGCCTGCCCGACGTACCGCTGATGAGCGTGCCGGTGCCGTTCAAGTACGGCTTTAACTTCGATTGGGTCGCGTTTGTGCCGATCGCGGTGATTTTTCTCGTCTCGCCACTGGAAGCTGCGGGTGATCTGACCGCCAACTCGATGATTTCCCGGCAACCGGTCAAGGGCCCGATTTACATTCGCCGGATCAAGTCCGGCCTGCTCGCCGACGGCCTCAACTCCGCCATGGCCGCCGTGTTCAACAGCATGCCGATGGTCACGTTTGCGCAGAACAACGGCGTGATCCAGCTCACCGGCGTGGCCAGTCGTTACGTGGCGTTCTTCATTGCCGGTTTGCTGGTGCTGCTGGGGTTGTTCCCGATGATCGGCGCGGTGCTGCAACTGATGCCAAAACCGGTGCTTGGCGGCGCCGAACTGGTGATGTTCGGCACCGTCGCGGTAGCCGGGATCAAGATCCTCGCCGAAGCCGGCCTGCATCGACGCAACATGCTGATCGTGGCGATTTCCCTCGGCCTGGGCCTGGGCGTGGCGGCGGTGCCTGAGGTGCTGCGCGAGTTGCCGCTGGCACTGCACAACATTTTTGAATCGCCCATTACCGTCGGGGCGTTGTGCGCTATCGTGCTGAACATCTTCCTGCCCGAGGAGTTCATGGCACTGGAAGAAGACGATTTCGATCCGGAAGCCTCGATCCTGCAGGTCATGGAAAACCCTGATGTGCCGGCCAAGGCTGAACCCGCAACGCCTGGGGCTGTCGCACCGTTGGACCGCCCGTAAGGCTCAAGGGCTTAATCTTGAGCGGTTCAGCCCTTTTCTTTTCGAGAGTTTTTATGCGCCGCGTTCACGCCATCATCCTTTCCCTGCTGTTGTTGTCTCTGAGCGCCTGCGCCCTGCTCCCCAATCGTGATCCATTGAACATCAATGTGGTGGGCATCGAACCGCTGCAAAGCCAGGGCATGGAAATTCGTTTTGCGGTGAAAATCCGCGTGCAGAACCCCAATGACAGCTCCTTCGACTACAACGGCGTGGCGCTGGACCTGGAGGTCAATGGACAGCCGCTGGCTTCGGGGGTGAGCGATCAGTCGGGGTCGATTGCGCGCTTCTCTGAAACGGTGCTGACGGTGCCGGTCAGCGTTTCGGCGTTTTCGGTGCTGCGCCAAACCCTCGGGCTGAGCCAGACGCAATCGCTGAATGACTTGCCTTACGTGTTGCGCGGCAAGCTGGCTGGCGGATTGTTTGGCACGATGCGTTTCACGGACACGGGCAAACTCAGCCTGCCGGGAGCGGCGGCAATCCCCCGGCAAACCCCGCAATCGTAAACACCACAATTCTCCTGTAGGAGTGAGCCTGCTCGCGATGGCGTCGTTTGAGGCAATACACTTGTCGACTGCTACACCGCTATCGCGAGCAGGCTCACTCCTACAGGGGGTTATGTGTTGAAGCGGACACCGGGTTTGGCGCGCTCATCCACCGTCAGCTCAAACACATCCGGCCGCGCATAATGCCCCACCACGTCGTAGTCATACCGCGCACGAATCAAAGCGTCCGTGTCGATTTCCGCCGTGAGCAGACCTGCGCCGTCACGCAACGGCCCCGCCAATACGTCACCCATCGGCCCGACAATCACACTCCCGCCAGCAATCAACGGCCGATCCGCCGGCCAGTTGGCAATCTCCACACCCAAGGCCTGGGGTGAGTCCTGAACCTGGCAGGCGCTCACCACAAAGCAGCGTCCTTCATGGGCGATGTGACGCATGCTGACCTGCCACATCTCGCGCTCGTCTACCGTCGGCGCGCACCACACTTCAATGCCTTTGGCGTACATCGCGGTGCGCAGCAGCGGCATCATGTTTTCCCAACAAATCACCGCACCGATACGCCCGACCTGACTGTCGATCACAGGCAACGTCGAGCCATCGCCCTTGCCCCAGATCAACCGTTCGGTGCCAGTGGGCATCAGCTTGCGGTGTTTGGCGACCAGTCCGGCCTGCGGGTCGAAGTACAGCGCCGTGCAGTGCAGCGTGCTGCCCGCACGTTCGATCACGCCAATCACCAGGTTGGCCCCGGTCCGTGCCGACAACCCGGCCAGGGCTTCAGTCTCGGCGCCGGGTACGTCGATGGCGTTGGCGAAATACCGGGCAAACGCTTCACGCCCTTCCGGCAATCGATAACCCAGTTGCGTACCAAATCCTTCGCCCTTGGGGTAACCGCCGAGCAACGCCTCGGGCATTACTACCAATTGGGCGTTGGATTCAGTAATGGCTTTTTCCCAGGCAAGAATCTGTTCCAGAGTGTCGGCCTTGCCACCGGGCAAGGCACCGATTTGCAGCGCAGCAACGATTGATTTGGGCATCGCAGTGACTCCATTGGCATCAGGTATTGCTCATTCTCCGGCGCCACGGGATCATGAATAAAGCCCGATTCGTTGCTGAATGATATGAACACTATGAATATCGCCAACGTCGACCTCAACCTGCTCAAAGTCTTCGAAGCCCTGCATGAAGAGTCCAGCGCCAGCCGAGCGGCCTTGCGTCTGGGCGTGACGCAATCGGCAGTCAGTGCCGCCTTGCGCAGGTTGCGCGAGGTCTATGGCGATCAGCTATTCGTGCGCACCGGCCGCGGACTGGCACCGACGCTCAAGGCCAATCAATTGAAACCGGTGGTCAGCGATGCGCTGAACAAATGCCGCCAGAGCCTGGCGATGGTCGATCCGGCGGCCCATCAGTACGATGGCCGTTCAGTGTCGGTGGGGATGTCGGACGATTTCGAGATCGCCTATGGTCGGCGATTGATCGATGAAATCGCGCGGACTGCGCCAAAGCTGCGGCTGATCTTCCGCCAAACCCACAGCCAGATCGTCGGCCATGCCTTGATGGAGCGCAGCATCGATCTGGCGGTCACCGCCGGTGGATTTGCCGAGCGTTTGCTCAGCCGTCAAGTATTGGGAGAAGGCGGATATCTGTGTCTGGTGGATCGCGCCAGCCTCGCCGAAGCACAACAAACCCTCAGCCTTGAAGAATTCGTCGCACGCGAACACCTCCTGGTCTCGTCCGGTGGTTTTATCGGCATCACCGATGAAGGGCTGGCGGCGCTGGGCTTGAGTCGTCGGGTGTGTGCGTCGACCACGCATTTTGCCGCGCTGCCGCACTTGCTCAAAGGCAGTCAGGCGGTGGCGACCATTCCCGCGCATGCCGCTCAGAGCATTGCGGCGCTCAGTGGTCTGGCGCTGCTGCCCTGCCCTTTGGCCTTGCCGCGTTACCCGATCGAATTGGGCTGGCGCACCAGCACCCAACTCGACCCGGTGGTATTGAAAGTGCGCGAAGCAATTGTCGCGTGTTTCGCCTGAAGCCCCGCCTTACTTGTTGGCCGCCATGAGGCGATTGACTTCACTGCGCACCATGTTGGCGTATTCCGGTGGCGACATTGCGTCGAGTTCGGCGCGGACCCATTCGGACCACTTGCCTTTGCGTTTGGCGCGTTCACCAAATAGCCGCGCGGCTTCGCCCTTGGATTTGCCCAGGTTGCTTTGCCAGAGGTCGAACAGACGGGATTTTTCATCTTCCAGCGCCGCGCGCTCGGCGAGGGGTTTGTCGGCCAGATTGAAGCTCATTGGAATATCCTGCTGCGTAAAATAGGCGACATCTTACACTGTAGGACGAAACGTCCGACTCAGGAATTTTCTGTCCGGCAGGCTCGACGGGGAAATCCACTGCAACTTTTTCACCCGCGCCAGACTCCATTGTTCACTGCCTACTTACCTGCAAGGAGTACCTCAATGGCTCGCAAAACCGCTGCACAAACCGCCGAAGACCAAATCAAGGATCTGGCATTCAGCGAGCTGACCACGCTGATCGAAGAATCGGAAAAACTGCTGAACAGCAGCGCCGCGCTGGTCGGCGAGGAAGCAGAAACCCTGCGTGAGCAAATCGCCCAGAAACTCCAGCAGGCACGGGATTCGGTCAGCAGCGTGCGTGACCGCACAAAACCTGCCGTCGAAGCCACCGAAACCTACATCGGCGGTCATCCATGGCAAACCGTGGCCATTTCTGCCGGATTCGGGCTGGTGGTCGGGTTGTTGCTGGGTCGGCGCTAAGCCTCCCCGCTTTGCACAGTAAAAAGGCGAGCCATTGGCTCGCCTTTTTCATACCCGCCTAACACCGACTCGTAGCAGCTCCCGAAGGCTATACAGGCTTGTGTTACTGCGCGAGTGCCCGCAGGTTCGCCAGCGTCTCGGTGTCGAGCGCAATACCTTGAGCCGCGGACTTGGCCCGTTGCGAATGGCGGCGATCACCCGGCAGGCGCTTGAGCCCCACGCCGTGCATCTGCCGCACCAGTTCCTGGCTGCGCTCGGCAAAGTTTTGCCCGGCGGCCTTGCTCGGGTCGATGACGATCAACAGTTGGCCAGTCCATGGTGTCTTGGCGCCGGGATGGTTCGACCAGTCGAACTCAAAGGAAAAATTGCCGCCGGTCAGCGCCGCCGCCAACAATTCCACCATCATCGACAGGGCAGAACCTTTGTGCCCGCCAAACGGCAGCAGTGCGCCACCCTCGAGAATCGCTTTCGGGTCCTGTGTCGGCTGGCCGAGGCTGTCCACACCCATGCCTTCCGGCAAACGCTCGCCCTTGCGGGCCGCGATCTGCACATCGCCATGGGCGATGGCGCTGGTGGCCAGGTCAAAGACAATCGGCTCGCCATCCGCGCGCGGGGCGGCGAACGCGATCGGGTTGGTGCCGAACAACGGACGATCGGCACCGTGCGGCACCACGCAAGTCATGCTGTTGACCACGCTGAGCGCCACCAGCCCTTCGTAGGCAAAGGGCTCGACGTCTGGCCACAAGGCGGCGAAATGGTGCGAGTTGCGAATCGCCAGCACCGCAATGCCGGCGCTGCGCGCCTTTTCCATCAACAGGGAGCGTGCAGCCGCCAGGGCCGGTTGGGCAAAACCATTGCCGGCGTCGACGCGCACGAATCCTGAGGCCACGTCTTCGACCACTGGCACGGCCTGGCCATTGACCCAGCCGCTGTTCAGGGTCGAGACATAACCCGGAATGCGGAACACGCCATGGCTGTGAGCACCGTCGCGCTCGGCGCCGGCACAGTTGAGGGCCAGGGTTTTGGCGACGTCGGCAGAGGTGCCATGACGTAGAAAAATCTGTTCGAGCAATTGAACGAGCGCGTCGAAATCGAGCGTTTGGGTGTTCGAACTGACGGCCATTTCGGGCGATGCGGTCATCTGAAGCTCCAGTTTTATTATTGGGTGCGGGCAACAGGGTGAAGCGAGGTTGCAAGGCAACCTGAAAAGAGTCGCCGATTAAGCGCTGTTGTACCGGCGTCCTGTCAAGTCTCGGCAGCCAGATTGGCTCAAGCAATATGTACCGCACATGAGCCAGATAGCGGCCGTACCGTTATTCCTCGACTTAACGACTGCGACCTGCGGATCCCCGCACATCGAGGACATCATGACCGCTCCTTCAATGCCGTATTTTTTCGACGAGGCACAAACTGCCTCCAATGCCCGAGAACCCGGTAACCGCGAAAAAGCGCTGAACTTCACGCTCGATGACCTGCAATGGCTCAAGAACGTTTACCTGGCCACCGAAGTAGCCCGCACCGCGCATAACAACCCCATGCACGTCTCCCGGTTGTGGCTGACCGTGCCGGACACGGCGGACGTCCCACTGGCCGGCGCTTTCGCCATGGGCCGCCCCAAGGATGGAGAAGTCACGCTCTACACGCCATGGAAAGGCTTGATCAAGTTTGCGGACATGAACGAGCTGAAACGCAAGCTCAAGGAGTGGTTGGCGTCGCCGACCGACAAGGTTGCTCTGCTGCGTTTCCTCTCCATTGAACAACGTAGCGCTATAGCCGTTGCCACAGTGCCTGACATTTGCACAACAATAATCGAAGGCGCGGTGTTCCAGGACCAGCAGCTCACCCTTGATACCAATCAAGCTCAAAACATCAAGACGATGATGGGCGAGCTGCTCAAGATGCCCACGCTGCAGTCTATGCTCAACGACACCCTGAAAAACGCGTTGTACAAGCCGTTTCCAGCACTGGACCAGCGCCTGACTCGACTGAAGACGTTTATCAGTACAGTGTCAGCCTTCGACGGGGGTGACTATGAGCACACGACCTCTTCGCTTTCACTGGGCGATGCCCTCCTGCACTTTTACCTGACCAACCAGTGGCCCCCCGGCGACTCCAGGGTCTTTGAGCATCCCGGTCACGGCGTGAGCAGTGACGCCGATAACCAGGCCTGGGAAAGCGCAGTCAAAGAGATCGCCCAAAGTTTCACCCCTCACTTGTACAGCCTGCTCGACATGTTCTGGAACACCGCCATGAGCAATGGGATGCCACGCCTGGCGTTTTTCAGCGAGGGCCTGCGCGATACGTTCCAACTGAAACTTCTGCTCCAGCGCCAGGACGGCATTTTGACCACGCAGGAGTATCTGCAACTGATGAAGGTCTGCCAAGAACCCGGGGATGCGACGTTGCGCATCGAAAAAGTCAGGGTGACGGCCCCGTTCAAGCATTTCGTGGAACTGGCCTCGACCTTGATGATCGGGGGCGCCGACACCTTGGGGTTTCTATACACCCCCTCCCGAGGTATCGAAGCGACTGACAATTTGTCAGCGGTCAAAAAGATCCTACTGCAGATGATGAACAGTGAAGGTCACGAAGATGCGCTGCTCAACTTCATGTCGCTGGATGAACGTCTCACCCTTCTGGGCATGGAGCCGCAGGAGCGCCTGATTGAAGGCAGTCCCCTCGTCGGCCCGGTATTTGACCAAGTCATGACCGACATCCTTCACAAGCAACAGGACAACCTCAGTCATGCCTTGAGTCGTTACCGTGAAAGTGAAGGCACGCTCTCCCCACATGCCCTGCTGGATAATGCTCTGGACGTGCGTGGTCTTATTGATGGTCGACTGCTGGCCACCGCTTCCACAGGCCGCTGGAGTACACGGGTCGATCAGCGCATTAGCGGGCAACCGGCAACGGTGCGAGCCGATTCAGCCAAAGAGCAGATGACACTCCTCGATTCGGTTGGGCAGGCGCTCGATCAACGGCGTAAACAACACCCGGTCATTCCCGTCGGCGTCAATACGCTCGCTCGAGTAGAAAGCCTCCTCGACTCATCCGTGGCGGACTTGCAATCGAGTTTTACGCATACCCTGTCAACGGCATTGCGCAGCGAATTGAAGCTACACACGGTGACACGCACCTTGGGCGCGACCGAGCAGGCAATCATCAAAACGGTGCTCGATAGCCCGATACACCTGCAGCGAGCGGCGTTAAACGGTTTCTTGCCAGACGTATTTTCCCTGGCATTGAAGGCCGGCGACGTGACGACCCCATTGAAGCTGGCGAGTTGTTTTGTGCTGACTGAACGAGGAGGCCTGGACCTGAAGCACTCGGGCAAGGCGATTTTGTGGACGCCGGCATCGGGATTCGAAGCGTTCAAGACACTGTCACAGTTGCAGACCGAACTTGATCAGCGCCTCAAGGATGACACTCTGCGTTTAACCCTTCTGGAAAACCTTGGTCGTAGCGAGCGAATGGCCGGCAGGACGTATGTGCTGGCGCCACTGCAGCGGATACACGGGCACTTTCTCGATCACCTCCAAAAGCCTTACGTCCATCTGGACCAGGCATGCATTACCCGCGCATTGGCCACGCCACTCCCCCCCGCGCGGCTGCCTGATCTTCTGAATCTGGTGGCGCTACGTGAGCCGCTGACAGGGTTAGGTCGCGCGTCGGACATTGCCCAGTCCCTGACGACGCAGCAAAAACTTCCGGCATGGCTCGCCAAAGCGTCCATTGAAGATCTGGTGCTGCATGGCGAACTGCTTCAGCAATACCTCGACAACGTCAAAGACGACGAGGATTACCTGAGCGGCCTGCGATCACTGCAGCGTACGGCTCACGCAGCGCTTGAAAAACAACTCAAGGCGGACGCCTTCAACATTGATCCGGACAAGGTCCAGGTCCAGATCAGCGCACGTCTGACGTCGCCGGCCCGGACTCAAACCCTGACCGACTTCGCATTGACGGCTATGAAGGAGCTGGATCAGGCCCGATTCAAACTGCAATCGCTGGATACCAGTGTCATTCCCGAGGGGATGAACGAACAGTACATCAAAGACCTGATACGAAATCTTAAGCCGGGGGAGCATCAGCAGAAAATACTGAGTGAAGCCCTTGCTGATACCCCGGCCAACGCCGATCGCAGAAAGTGCTTTTACAGACAATTGCCTTGGCAACTGATGCATTACGCTCACACGGAAAAACTGCAGGAACGCCTGAGCGAAAAAGGCTTTGATCTGATCCGGCAAATCATGGACATGCCCGACGCCATCGCTCGCGCGGCGGTCGAAGGTGCCCATGCCATTATCCGCCCGCTCGAGCTCTTGGGGATCAAGAGCGCACAGACGATCAAAGTGCCCGGTGTCTACCTGATCGGCTCAGCCACCGATAGCGCAGCCCCCCACGTCCTTGTCGCACCGCACAGTCCCCGTCATGGGATAAAGGAATATGAAAGTGAAGTTCAGTTACTGACAGAGTTGAAGACTCGCGGACCGCTGCTCGACTGGATACTCATGAACCTGACGCCGTCTGACCGGACGGTGCTTGAAAACCGGATGGCGACCACTCACAACCGCGTCACTCGAGCCGTAACGGCTACTTCCGACAAGCCGCCTCAAGAAGTCACATTGGCGTCCAGTCCGATCAAGGGCCACCTCTTCAGCCAGTTGTTCAAAGACAACGCTGCGCTACTGGGCCGACTGCTCGGTTGTCAGTCCGACGACAAAAACCAGGGCGAATGGGAAACCATCAAACACGTACTGGGCGAAGACCTGCACGAGGCTTATTCGTTTTTCATGGGGAAACTCGCTTACCCCATGACCGTGTGGCGCAGTTACCGCGACATCAAGCAATCTGCCGAAGACCTTCAAACCCATAAATGGGGGGCTGCAATAAGTGCCTTCATCGACGGTATTGCTCAACTGGCTTCGTTGCGGCAATTAGCTGGCGATCAAGTGCAATTACCCGCAGTAACGGGGGCAGCGGCTCCGACGTCGTCCGCTAACCGATTTAGCTGGCATGAGGTCAATACCACCGCCCTCGAACGCACGCAGTTAAAGCGCCATGAAAGCATCGACGTCGATCTCAATTCACTGACCTCCGACTCGACACTTGGGCTCTACACTCATCCAGCCTCCGGAAAACACTACGCGCCCGTTGAAGGAAACGTCTATCCGGTCGTCAAGCTTGACACCCGTTGGCGCATTGCAGGCAGCCAAAAAAGTGTGCCTTTTCTGCGCCAAAACACCGTAAAACAATGGGTCCTGGACCGCCAGAGGCTGGCGTCCCGCTTCAACCTTATCGACCGATTGGACACCGTAATGGCCGTTTGGGGAGGCATGAACGTCGATGCCCGCGGGATGGCTCAGATCCGGCGATTGTTTCCGTACAAGGCACGTCAGATCGATGAAGCACTGGACCTGGCAACCACCTATGCCTGGAACAGCTTTCGAAACCTGCAATTACTAAAGACTACCGACACTGCGGTGACCCCGGTGCACCAACTCATCACCGACTTTATAGGCGTGTCGCAAGTTCTGCCCGCGCATGTGGAGCAGCTTGAAAAAGTCGTGGAGGAAATATTTTCAGCGTTGCTCGACCCGACGCTCAGAACCGCCAACTCCAGTCGATTTACGATCGGCAGGGTGATCGAGGATGCAGAAAACACCTTCGGCTTCATTACGCCGAAAGACCCAAAACGCAAAATTTACCTGGCGGAAAAATTCTTCGCTTCCAGCTACGAACACTACCGCTCGCACCTCAGCGACGTGCACTTCCCCATCGGCGCCCATAGCCGTTCGATGACCCTCATTCATGAGCTCTCACACATCGTCTGTAAAACCCTCGATATTTCATACCTCGACACCGGCCGCCCATTCGCAGACCTGATCGGAACAGTGACACAGGATGCCAAACAGCTCAAAAGCGCGTTGACCACGCTTCAAGACACCGCACTGTCCATAAAGACGCCCTATACCCAACTGTTCATGGCGCAAAACCCTGACACTGGTGAGTGGGAAGACCTGGGTCATACAGCCAGTGAAGACACTGACCTGATCAAAGAACACGTTTTGACGCTGACCGGCGCAGAAAACCTGAGCGAGGCCCGCCACACGTTTAAAAGGGACCCACTGATCAGGTTGAAAGTACTACTTGGCAACGCCGACAGCGTCGCCTGGTTGATCGGTCATTTGGGACGGCAACTGCACGCCAGTACCCCTTGAACTTAAAAAAAGGCGTGTTTGATAGTTAATTGCCATGACGGCTGTTCTCGCCAGCTTCCTCGCAAGGTTAGAATGCCGGAAATCAGGATGAGTCAATGACCGACAATTCTCTATCGCCAGCCGACTATGATGCGATCACCGATGCCGCAGCGCATTGGTGCATGCGCCTGCATGCAGTCGACTGCACGGCTGAAGAACGTGTAGCTTTCGAACGATGGCATGACGCCCATCCGCTGCATGCATTCGAATATGAAGCCATGCTGGAGATCTGGGAGGTTGCCGGGGATCTGCCGCGTCCTGAACCCGTCAATCACGGTGCGCGCCTCAAATCCACTACGCCTTGGCGCAGTCTCGGCATTGCCGCTGCGGTGTGCACCCTGGCGTTGCCACTGGCGGCATACAGTGGGTGGAGTTTGGGTTGGTTACCCAACTCGTACCAACACTTTGAAGCCCGTGATACGGTCCGTCAGGTCACCCTGAGCGACGGCAGCCAGATTGAACTGAATCTTGGCAGTGAGCTGACATTCAGCAACTACAAGGATCAGCGGCGGGTGACGCTGAAAAAAGGCGAAGCCTTCTTCAGCGTCAGCCATGACACGACTCACCCTTTTGTCGTCAAGGCCGCCAGCGGCAGTATCCGGGTCACCGGGACCCGATTCAACGTCTGGATGTACGAGGACCAGGTTCGTGTGAACCTGGTCGAAGGGTCGGTGCTGGTCACCAGCAACGACGACCTCCCCGGCGATGGCGTACGTCTAGGCCCCGCCATGCAGGCGTGCTTTAAACAGAGTGACTACACGCCACAAATCAGTCAGACCTACGCCAACGATAATTCGCTGGCCTGGCGCAGTGGCAAACTGGTGCTTGATAACCTGGCACTCATCGATGCCCTGCCGTTGATCAATCGTTACCTGAGCAAACCCGTGATGGTGGCCGATCACAGTACCGGTCAGATCCGTCTCGGCGGAATCTACAACATCAAAGAGCTCAACAACCTAGTGGCGTCCTTGCCCAAGGTGCTGCCGGTTTACCTGACCCGCAACAAGGACGGCAATCCGGTCCTCAACTCCATTCCGCTAACCCCCCCTAAAAGCTGAAGGCCGCAACCCTTGTGGGGTGCGGCCTTCGTTTTTGATCCAAGTGCCTTTGCTGTTACTGCGCAGCCACCGTCCCGGCGTTTCCATCCTGCTCGCGAATTGTCTGCGCCTGGTACTGCGGGTCTGACGTGATCTGCTGCTCGGTAAACGGCAGCACACTCAACTGTTTCTTCGAAAAAGCCAGCGTCTGATCCCGCGCGTACTTCGAACCCGGATCGCTGGACAACGAGAACGCCAGCAAACCTTGAGCGTGTGGCCCCTCGTCATCGAAGGTCACTACCTGCAAGTAGCTCGTGCCACTGACCACTTCAAGTTTGCCGTCTGTTCTCGGCACGCTTTGTATGGCGTTGTAGACGCCCAACGTGCCGGGTCCACCATGGATCGGCGTTTGCTGGCCGCCGCTGCTGGCCACCTGAATATCGCCCCAGCGTACGTCTGGCTTCAACCCTTGGGCTTTTACCTGTTCAACCGAAACGAGCATGGCCTCGCGAAGAGCCTTGGCGACATCCGCCCGGTCAATGGCCAGACCACGCGGGGTGTTTTGCGGATCTTTGGGATCAAATGCCACGCGCCAGATACCGGGGTTTTGCTGCAACGGTTCCATGACATTCTGGAAGTGGACAAAGCCCAGCCCGCTGTCCAGATTCGCCCGGCGATCCCACGCCTTTAAATGGCCGCACAGCGGCGTCAGCGCCGCGGCATCGGCGCCAAGGTTACCGGCACAAAACTGCAGCAGATCCGGCATCACCTGTGCGGCCAGGTACACCTGATCGTCCATGACCATCCGTTGCAAATCCCCTGTCGTCAAACGCCCGGACTGCTCCAGCGTGGCCAAGCGATCCAGTGCAAAACGCGAGCGCAAACCCAACGGCTGGCCTTCCTGGCTGATCAATGGCGAGAACCCGGTGAGCGGTTGCGCCGGGTTGGCCATCCAGGCGGAATCATTGGAGTGCTGCACAAAATCCTTTCGCGACAACTGCGGTAATTTGTCTGGGGCAAAAATGCCTTTTTGCGCTGCTTGCGGGTCAATGTCCCAGGCACAGGCACTGTTGGAGCCGTCGAGCACGATCATTTGCAACCCGGCCCGTGGATCGCTGCACTTGACCAGTTTTTCCGCGTTGACGTTTGGCACCACCGACAGGTTCATGTACAGCGTTTGCCCCTGATCATCCACGGCCAGGGTGTTGACCCACGGGATGCCCTGAAGGGCGTGCACCGAGGCCTGCAACTCCTTGAGGCTGTTCGCCTGGTTCATCGCATACCACTGCTGCAGGACCCGGTCGTTATCCAGGTTGGCATCGCGCAGGCTGTACGCGTATTGATGATTCCAATCCAGTTTTCCAGGCCATTGCACGATCGGGCCGAAGGACGTGCTGTACACCACATGAGAAACCGGCGTGGTCTGACCATCAGGTTGCTGCACATTCACCGTGAGGGTTTGTTTTTTCATCGGCAAGGACTTGCCGTCGAGCAGGTAGCGGGTCGAATCCTTGGGATCAAGTTGCAGTCGATACAGCGTGAAGTGTTTGGATGAGTCCACGGTGTGGGTCCAGGCCAAGTGCTGGTTGAACCCGATGTTTATCATCGGCAACCCTGGCAGCGCAGCGCCCATCACATCCAGTTTGCCGGGAATTGTCAGGTGCATCTGGTAGAAGCGCATTGCGCCGACCCAGGGAAAATGCGGATTGGCCAGCAGCATCCCGCGGCCATTGAACGAACGTTCGCTGCCGATGGCCACGGCGTTACTCCCGCGATCCAGCGCAAACCGCTGCATGCGCGAGGCCGCCACCTGGAAGGACGATGGCTCAGCGATCACTTGCGTGACGGCTTGGGGTGGAGTGGCACCCGCCAACGCTTCGGCGAACTGCCCTACTCCACCTTCGACCAGTAGACGACGGGTCAGCTTGACCAGGTCCTGGGCAGTAATCTCGCGCACCCAGCCCCCCTGACACCGCGCGGGCAAACCCTGGGCCCGGCGTTCTGCCAGCGAACGGTTGTAGCCGGCGACATAACCGTCAATGAGTTGCTGCACTTCGGGCGTTTGCGCCTGCCAGAAACCGGCGACGGCATCGGGTGTGTTCAGCCAGATGAAAAACAGGTCGCTGACCAGATTCTCACGCTCTTCGACAGTCAGTTGTTCCGGGCCGAAATAGCGTGAGCGTTCACCATTGACAGTGACAATTTCGTTGGCCAGCAAACACAGGTTGTCCTGCGCGTAGGCGTACCCGATGCCATAACCGAGCCCCCGTTCGTTGTCGGCACGAATGTGAGGCACGCCGAAACTGGTGCGGCGAATGTCAGCGCTCGCCTGTTCTGTCTGACTGCGGGCGTGTGCCACAAGACTCAGCGCCACTAACAAACCCGCAAGGCTTAGCCTGGTTAACTGCCTGAAAATAATCACACTCGCTCCTGATCGAATAGACAAACACGCTGCCTTCTCTCAGGAACGAAACAAAAGACAAAAATTTAGGCTCGCAAAGCCATTCCAAATGGCCTTCTCACGGGCTGCTCACATGGCACCGACAAATTTTCTACATTTGGGCCTTCATTATTTGTCGTGCTCGTTCGTCTAAATGACTGAGAGCCCCCTTCACATTTTCTGGCCGGCTCGGAAAAGGAGTTTTTGCATGTACAACTCGCAATTGCCAATGGACGGTAGCAATGCACCCTCGGGCCCTGCCATGGGCTCCGGTATTTTCGAGCCGCGCGGCGAGCGCAACGGCAATGAGCGCATCCGGTTGCTGCTCAAAAGCTTTGGCCTGCGCACCAGCCTGATTCGCCTCAAAGTCATTGACGCCTTACTGGTTGCCGCTGAAAGCGATCGTAGTCTCGGCGTGCGCGGCGTGCACAGCCAGTTGCTGGACCTGGACATTCCCTTGTCCTTTCTCAGCGTGCGTGAAGTGTTGAAACGTTTGTGCAGCGAAGGCGTGATCACGCTCAATCCGGACAAAAGCTACAGTCTGCATCCGCACGCTGTAGCCATGCTCCATCGCGATTCACCCGTTGAAGATACGTCGCTCAAGCCTTGACCTTGCGACGCATCACGCCGTTGATCACCACCACGACCACCGCCACACCAATGGCGATGTACTGAAACAGCTTCTCGCTGATGACACCTTCGTTTTGCAGATACGAAAGGCCGAACATGATCCCCAGCACGACCAGGGAGATCAGAATCGAGTATTTCAAACGTTGCGATTGAGTCATTGCGAGTTCCTGAACCTGAAAATGTATCCGCTTTGTATCCGAACGCATGCCAACCCCCTACCTTTCTTCGGGGATGGCGAGCTGTAAACGGGGTCTCATGTTACAGCCGATGAAGAGATTTGGCTTCATAGCGGCGCTAACCATGAGGATTTCGAAATGTTTCGTCGAATCACACAGCTGATTCCCCTGATCGCAATTTTGGCCTTGAGTGGCTGCATCATTTTCCCCCACGGCGGTTGGCACGGGGATCACCACTATAATCGTGGCGGGCCCGGTTATTACGAGCATCGATAACTTACGACCGGGACAAGAGCTATTCATTATTTACTTTAGTACGTAGGACAAATCCGACAAGCTCTTAACTAATGCCCGCGCTGTCGCGGGCATTTTCGTTAAACCCATTAATGTTTTTCACCCTGCGACTCACATTGCATCATCTCGCAAACAGTTGAAACGCCCTGTTTCAATCCTTTATTAGAGCCCTCCCTGATCGTTGGATACTCTTACTGCGCAACAAGAGCACACATCAATTAACTCGCAGCAAAAAACTGGGAATATATGGACAGGCCTTTGATCAATATAAGCGCGTGTCATTTGCTTGGCTTTTGCTTCGCAATAACGCTTTTCGAACTACTGACTTATATGGCCAGCGATATGATCATGCCGGCCATGTTGACTGTCACTCACGACTTGAATGCAAGTGCACAACATGTCCCATTCGCTTTCAATCTGTATCTGGCAGGAGGCATCCTGTTGCAGTGGCTTATCGGACCACTGTCCGATCACTTTGGTCGCCGTAGAATGTTACTTATCGGTTCTGCGGTATTCGCCCTCGCCTGCAGTGCCGCATTCAGTGTGCAAAGCATTTATGCGTTCAATGGATTACGCCTGATCCAGGGCTTGGGATTGGGGTTTGTCATCGCCGTCAGCTACCCGGCATTGCAGGAAGTGTTCTGCGAAGCGGACGCGGTAAAAATCATGGCACTGCTGGGAAATGTCGCACTGCTTTCTCCCCTTCTCGGCCCGCTGTTGGGCAGCCTGCTGCTGGAATGGTTAACCTGGAGGGAACTGTTTTTGCTGCTGGGCATGAGCGGCATGGCGGTCTGGCTGGCACTTTTTGTGTACATGCCGGAAACCGTGGGAACGTTACGCCATGACGGTCAACGCCTGATGGCCGTGCCGTTTGAATGGGGCGGTACCGTGCGCCGTTATGCCGCACTGCTCGGTAACACGCGATTCCTGAGCGCCAGTGTCGCGCTGGGCATCATGAGTTTGCCGTTGATTGCCTGGATCGGGTTGGCGCCACTGCTGCTGATGCATAACCAAGGGCTTTCGCCACTTGCTTACGGCCTGTGGCAAATCCCGGTGTTTGCCGCGGTCATTCTTGGCAACCTGATACTCAATCGATTGATCGCCAAGACCGACATCCCACAACTGATTCGATACTCGCTCTGGCCGTTGTGCGGTGGGCTCTTCGCATTGGTCGTCCTCAGTTTCTACGGCGTCTCGACGCCCTTGCTGATCGGTTGCCTTGGGCTTTACGCGGTCGGTCTTGGCATGAGCAACGCCGCACTCTATCGCCTTGCATTGTTCTCAAGCGATGACAGCAAAGGCCTGGTCTCGGCGATGATCGGCATGATCTCGATCCTTGTCATGGGGGGCGGTGGTTCGTTGCTTGCGGCAGTCGGCGCTGGTTACAGCCATGAATCCTTCTCCCTGATGGCGGGCATCGCCGGGCTTCTATCCCTGTTGCCCTTGCGGTTTTTTCTTCGCCGCAACGCTGTCGCACTTACCGTCTGATCCCCAAGCACAGGTCCATTGATGATCCATTTACCCCATACCGATGCGCTTTGCGCGTTAACGAAACCCTATTGCCTGGATTCGGTACCAGACGGCCTGTTTGATCGGGCGATGAGTGAAATCAGTCTGTTCCATTGTCAGCACACGCCGGGCTATGAACGCTGGCTGCACGCCAATGGCCTTGATGCCAACGCGCTGGCATCGATGGATGACTGGTCAAGACTGCCGCCGATTTTTGCCAACTATTTCAAACGCCATTTATTACTGGGTTCCTCGGGAAAGGACGCGCTTGAGCTGACATCGTCTGGCACCAGCGGCCAAAAAAGTCGCATGCGCTATGACACTCGCAGCATGGCTGCCGCCCAAGGCATGGTGAACCACATTTTCCGGCACTACGGCTGGGACACTCCAGACAGCCCCTGCAACTACTTGCTGCTGAGCTATGAACCCGACGCAGTCATCAGCCTTGGAACCGCTTTCACCGATCAGTTTTTATGCCGCTATGCCCCCGTCAATCGAGTCGCCTATGGATTGCGCCGCACTGGAAATGGGCACGCGTTCGACCCGTTCGGGGTTGTCCACGCCTTGCAGCAATTTGCTGAAGAAGGCTTGCCCGTGCGCATTCTCGGATTTCCAGCGTTCCTGTCCCATGCGTTGCAACATATGGAAGACACCGGCCTGACGGACCTCAAGCTACCGGCCGAGTCATTGGTGATTCTCGGGGGCGGCTGGAAAACCCAGGCGGCGCAGGAAATGCCTCTGTCGCGGTTGTACCAACGGATCAACCGCCAACTGGGTATCGAGCTGGCGCGCTGCCGGGATGGTTACGGCGCCGTCGAGCATGCCGTGCCTTACGTTCAGTGTGCTCACCAGCATTTTCATGTGCCGGTTTATTCGAAGGTTTTCGTGCGCAATCCCGCCGACTTCAGCGTCCAGCCCTACGGCAAACGCGGCTTGTTGGAGTTCGTATCGCCCTACATTTCTTCAAGCCCGGCGCATGCCGTGGTGATGAGTGATCTGGCGACATTACACCCCGGCGCAAGCTGCGGGTGCGGCTTGACGACCGACTGGTTTGAACTGCATGGACGCGCCGGAACAACCGCTAGCCGAAGCTGCGCAATGGCCGCGTCCGAACTGATGGGAGAGGCATGACATGTACTTGATCAATGGCCAACTGCGTGACGATGTCACCCTTGAGGCAACCCTTGAGCGCCTGCACCAACAACTGCCACGGCTACTGAGTGCACCGATCGACAGCGGTACCGTGATCGAAACCGTCACTCGTTTTGCCCTGCAATTGCAGACTCGAACAGTTGAATTGCCCCTCAACGATGAACAACGCCAAGGGCTTGTCGACTTCTGTCAGCGCAGCAACCTCAGCACCAAGCTTGAACGAGAACTGGGCGACCAACCCCGTTCGCTGCGACGTATCGACTACCGCCAAACAAGTTTTGAAAGCTGGCACCCGCTGGGGCTGGTGGTGCATGTGACGCCAGGCAATGCACCGCTATTGGCGTTCTGCGCGATCGTCGAAAGCCTGCTGGCCGGTAACATCAATTGGCTGCGCCCCAGTTCCAGCGACGAAGGCGTGACCGCTCGGTTACTCGCGGCACTGGTTAAGTGTGACACCAGCGACAGGTTGGCAGATTTCGTTGCGGTGCTGCCTGTCAGTACGGCACAGATCCCTGAACTCTGCACTCGCGCCGATGGCGTGTCAGCCTGGGGCGGCGAAGCGTCCCTTAAAGCCATTCGTCAGCACATCCCGGCCGGATGTCGCTGGATCGACTGGGGGCACAGAATCAGTTTCGCTTACCTGTCGCCAGACGCGGCCACTGCATCTACGCTGGACGCCTTGGTGGATGAAGTCTGCAGTCTGGATCAACAGGCCTGCTCCAGCCCGCAATGGCTGTTGGTCGACAGTGACGATCCCGTGGTGTTGCAGGGGCTGGGTGAACAACTGGTCGAAGCGTTTGAACGCCGTGCCCTGCAGTGGCCGGCGCTGACCCCGACCGATCAGGAAGCCTCGGAAATCACCACCCGTTGCGCCATGGCTCGACTGGATCTCTGCTTTGCAAACCAGACCGGCCAGGTCTGGAACGGCTCAGGATGGCGGATCATCTGGGAGCATGATCAAACACTGGCCCCCTCGCCACTGTTCCGCACGCTGATGCTCAAACCCGTGCCGCAACACTTGATCGCCGAGACGCTGCTGCCGTGGCGTACCGTGCTGCAGAGTTGCGCGCTGATCTGTTCACCCGCACAAGCGCCACAGCTGGTACGCACGTTGGTCAACGCGGGGGTCACGCGCATTGCGCCTTGCGGCTCTATTCATGATGGTTACGCCGGTGAACCGCACGACGGTGTCTACGCGCTGTCGCGTCTGAGTCGTCGCCTCTCGGTGAGCCTGCCGGCAGAAACAGCGACTGGCCGGGCAACACTCGACATGCCGCCACCGGCTCCCCCTTCAAGCCAAACGCCAATCATGGATAAAAACGCGTTCATGGCCCAGCCCATCAGCGGCTCAGCCCAACTGTATTTTCGTTCGGGGGGCAGCAGTGGCACGCCGGCGGTGGCCGGGTACAGCTATCGCGACTTCGAGCGGCAAATGCGCGCGGCAGCCGATGGTATGTTCGCCGCCGGCCTCGACCCTTCTACGGACCGGGTGATGAACCTGTTTTACGGCGGCGGCTTGTACGGCGGGTTTTCCAGTTTTACCAAGGTGCTTGAGCTGATGGAGGTGACCCATTTCCCGATGGGGGCACCGCCGAATGACGACTTCAGCGAAATTGCGCAAATGATCGCGGACCAGCGTGTCACCGTGCTGATCGGCATGCCAAGCACCTTGCACCGCCTGTTCTTCAACGAGCAGGAACGCCTGCGCGTTTACGGCGGCATCCATAAAGTGTTCCTCGGCGGTGAACACCCGGCAGAGGCCAGCCTGCGCCTGATGGAAAGTTGTGGGGTGTTGCAGATTCGCTCGGCGATTTATGGCTCGGTCGATGCAGGCCCCCTGGGGCATGCCTGCGCATCGACGGCCAATGGGGTGTTTCATTTGATGGGCGATACCCAGCATCTGGAAATCGTCGAGATCGAACAGGATGTGCCCGTCCAGGCTGATGAAATCGGACGATTGCTGTTTACCTCCCGGGCGCGGCAAGGTCAGGACGTACGCCGGTATGACGTGGGCGATACCGGTCGCTGGGTACCCGGCCCCTGTCCTTGCGGACTTGAATCGCCGCGGTTCGAATTGCTTCAGCGCCACGGCAAGCTGCTGCGGATAGGCACAGAGTTCATCTCGCCATCGGCGCTGCAAGAGCGTGTCGGCAGACCGATTCAAATTCAGCTGGATCATGCACCGAACGGCATGGAACGGCTGCGGGTTTTCATCGATTCAGACAGTGGTAGCGTTCGCCAGTCCCTATTGACCGATGAAGCCTTGTCGAGCGCGGTAAACAACTGCTTTTTAATGGTAGAAGTTCACGAATGTGCGGAATCGGCCTTCACAAGAAACAAACACAGCGGCAAAACACCCTTGGTTATTGATAACCGAATACAAATAGACCGCTGATCAGCAACATCCTGTCTCTTAACCGTAGACATGCCTGATATAAAGAGAGCCCCGTGAATTCCATGTATTCGCTTGAACAACTCGTGCCTTTCATAAGGCAACACTCGAACTTTTACCGCAATCATCTGCAAGACTTGCCCATGTGCGAAGTTACCTTGAACGCGCTGCCATTAATAAACGTGGATGAGTATTGGGCAGACAGTCACGACTTGAATAACTGGGCCGTGCTGACAGGACGTATCGACGATGGCCTGGTATTTAAAACCGGGGGCTCGACCAGTCAAGGCAAACTTAGCGTTTATACCCCCAATGAATGGCGGACATTGGTAACCACATTTGCACACAGCATTTCCTCTCAACTGAAGAACGGCGACCGGGTCGCCAATCTGTTTTTTTCCGGTGATCTTTACGCCAGCTTCGTGTTCTTCCACGACTCACTGGCGCACGTCACACACTCCATTTGCGAGTTTCCCTTCACGGGCAATGTCGACCTGGACGTGCTGGCTGATGCTGTAGATCAGCATCGGATCAACGTGCTTGCCGGCGTTCCAGCCCAGTTGTTGCGATTTGCCGCCTACCTGAGTCGGCATCAACGGGTGTTGTGCGGCGTCGATACATTGCTGTACGGCGGCGAAAGCCTGTTCCCCGCGCAAATCGCCATGCTCAAGACAGCGCTTCCCAATGCGCGCATCGCCTCCGCCGGCTACGCCAGCGTCGATGCCGGCCTGATAGGGGCCAGTAGCCGTGACTGTGCCTTGGGAGAGCATCGGACGTTTGAACCCCACACACTGCTGGAAATTGTCGACGAACACACCGGCGAAGTCATCGAAGAGTGTGACCGTACCGGTTTGCTGGTGGTCACCAACCTTACGCGCCGGCTCATGCCCCTGCTGCGGTATCCCGTGGGTGACCGCGCTTGCTGGCGCGAGCCAAGCGCCACGCCGATGCGCAAATTCGCGCTCAAGGGACGCAGTGCCCACAGTCAACGGGTTCGGGTCGGGACATTGTCGTTGCTGATCGACGAAATCCTGTTGATCGTGCAGCACATCGCTGGCAGCGATCAATGGCAGTTGGTGATCGAGCAAGAGGGCGTCATAGACCTTGTGACGGTGAAGTGGGTGCCCACCATGCCATCCACCGACACCCTCCCCATCTGCAGCGCGCTGCATGAAGCGCTGATCGCCCATTATCCCGGCATTGAGCAACTGAATCGCCAAGGGTTGATGGAACTGCGCGTGGTGCCCTGTGCAACCACCGATTTGAACCTTCACCCGCGCTCTGGCAAACAGATGCGGGTTCTGGACGTGCGCGCGTATGACTCGCCGTCAACGGAGCGTCAGTAATGTCGACCCTCGTTTATCGTCGCTTCCAGCCAGGTGATGCACGCGCCGTAAGTCAGTTGTTTCGCCAGATCTATGGGGATCATTACCCTCGACCGGACGTTTATCTGCCGAACATGATCAGTCAGCACAACGCCTGCGGCCAATGGTTCTCGATGCTGGCGGTCGACGGCGAATGCGTGTTGGGGCACGCCGCGTTATGCCGTGACTCACTGTCGGACATCCCCGAGCTGGCACTGAGCGTGGTCCATCCCGCTGCGCGAGGTCAGCGTATCGCGACACACCTGGGTCGGGAATTGTTGTTGCAGTCGCAGGCGCAACAGGTCAAGAACGTCTTGATCAAACAAGTCACGCACCATCCCCACACGCAACGCATGGCCCACAGCATCGGGTTTCACAGCACGGGATTGCTTCCCGACTACGCGCCGTCCCCGCTCACCAGGCCGCTGCCGGAAACCATGGTGCTCGGCTGTTATCTGGCCGAGGGGCACACACGTCCGTTACCCGAAGTTCAGTGGCCTGAAAGTTGTCGCACGCTTATGCAACGCTTGTGTGATGTGTTCGGGACTTATCGGGCCACGCTGTCGCCAGCGTCGATGCCGTTGCAAATCAGGCAAAATCACCAACGCTACGTCGTCGTCATTCAGCGTTTGAGCGACGCATTGCTGGACCAACTCCGGAGGTTGCCCAGCCATTGGCTCATCTCGGCCAAAATCGAGCTGTCACGCCACTTTGCCGAGGACCTGCACCGTTTGACCCTGCTGGGTTTCACCTTCAGCGGATTGATGCCCGCCCTGCGCAGCAACGGGTGGTTTGCGCTGTTTCACCGAGGGGCGCAGCCGCGTCATCTCTCCCTGCATTGCCCTGACATGCAACAGTTGCACGATAACTTGCAGCGCGACGCCAGCGCACAGGCCAACACCTGTTCAGCCGCTTGAACCCTTCCGGTAAACGTTAAGGCCCGGCTGCGCGCAAAGCTCCACCAGCCAATCGACAAACACCCTCACCCGCCGGGACAACTGGCGGTGAGGCGGATACAGCGCCGTCAACGGCATCACCGGTGGCGGCACGTTCCCGAGCACTTCACACAATCGGCCTTCATCGAGTTGGCGAGCAACGTGGTAATACGGGGTCTGAATCAGCCCATACCCCGCCTCACACGCCGCCAGGTAACCGTCGGCGCTGTTGACTGCCACCTGTTTGGGCAAATCCATGAGTTGCACTTCGTCATCAACCTGGAATTCCAGTCCAAAACGCTTACCGGTCGTGCCGGAGAAATACTCCACCATCCGGTGCCCTTCCAGGTCTGCCAGACATTGAGGGATTCCATGGCGTTGCAAGTAGTCAGGGCTGGCACAGGTGACCTGGTCCAGCATGACCAATGGCCGCGCCACCAATGAATCATCCAGCGCGCAGCCACCACGCAACACGCAATCGACCCCTTCGCGGATCAGATCGATGGGGCGATCATTCAAACCGATTTCCAGCTCGATCAAGGGATAACGTCGGGTGAACGCCGGCAATGCCGGAATCACGATCAAGCGCCCAATTCCTGCCGGCATGTCCACCCGCAGCAACCCTTTGGGATTGTGTCGAGCGGCGGAAAACACCGCTTCAGTTTCTTCCAGGTCCGCCAATAGCCGCACACAACGGGGGTAATAGGCCGCGCCGTCGAGGGTCAGGCTGATCTGGCGCGTAGTCCGTTGCAGCAATTGGATCCCCAGATGCGCTTCAAGCTGCTTGATCAATACAGTGACCGAGGCTCGGGGCAATTGCAGGCTGTCGGCTGCTTTGGCAAACCCGCCCAGCTCGACGATTCGGGTAAACACGCGCATGGCGTTGAAACGGTCCATTACTCTGGCGTTCCTGATGATTATTTAGAAAAGACGAACAGTGATAGCAGTTTTAGCCGGTTTATCTTGTTTCTGTCGAGGTCGACACTGTGCGCTCACACCACAGGGAGTTGATTTCATGCAAACACGTCAATTGGGCAAAAACGGCCCGCAGGTTTCCGCCATCGGCCTGGGCTGCATGGGCATGACCGATTTCTACACCACCGGCGTAGACACCCAAGAGGCCACTGCGACCCTGCATCGCGCACTCGAACTCGGGATCAACCTGCTCGACACCGCCGACATGTACGGCCCTCACACCAACGAAGAATTGATCGGCAAAGCGATTGCCGGCAAACGCGACCAGGTATTTCTGGCGAGCAAGTTCGGCATTGTCCGTGACCCTTCCAATCCCACCGCACGGGGTGTCAATGGCCGACCGGACTACATTCGCGCCTCCATCGACGGCACACTCAAGCGTCTCGGCGTTGAAACCCTGGACTTGTATTACCAGCACCGGATCGATCCGCAGGTGGCCATCGAAGAAACCGTCGGCGCCATGGCCGAACTGGTGAAGGCCGGCAAGGTGCGTTACCTGGGCTTGAGCGAGGCGTCGGTCGCTACCCTGGAACGCGCGCACAAGGTTCACCCCATCAGCGCGCTGCAAAGTGAGTATTCGTTGTGGAGCCGTGACCAGGAAGAGAACGGTTGCCTGGCGGCGTGTCAGCGTCTGGGCGTGGCGTTTGTGCCTTACAGCCCATTGGGGCGAGGCTTTCTGACGGGCGCACTGAAAAGCCCGGATGACTTTGCGGCGGATGATTACCGTCGTTTCAGCCCACGTTTTCAAGGGGAAAACTTTGCGAAGAACTTGCTGTTGGTACAGCAAGTGCAGGCATTGGCCGCAGAAAAAGGCGTGACAGCAGGCCAATTGGCGTTGGCCTGGGTGCTGGCGCAGGGTGACTACCTGATCCCGATCCCTGGAACCAAACAGCGCAAATACCTGGAGGAAAACGTTGCGGCACTGGAGGTCAAACTCAGCGCAGATGAATTGAAAGCGCTGGAGTCGATATTCCCCGCCAATGCCACCGCAGGCTTGCGTTACCCCGAGGAAGTCATGAAGTTGCTGGACCGCTAGCAACAGTGCCTGGCCCGCTCCACCCTGAGCGGGCCGGCAACCTTTCACGCCTTGGAGCTGACACCCTTGTCCGTAGGAGCGGTCGTGCCATTGCCCTTGCCATAAGTGGCCAGGTTTTGCAGGACGTAGATGGCGGTCTTGTATTCCGGGATCAGGCCAACCGCGTATTTATCGCCCTTGATGCTGTTGTTCTGGATGGTGTCCAGTTGCGTGGCGAAGTATTCCAGCGCATTGAACTTCGCATCCGGATCATTCTGTACCCCGAACCGGTCAAACTTGTCCCCGGCGTTCATCAAGGTCATCGACGTAATATCGGAGATCAGGCCTCTGCCACGTAAAAATGCACTGAGATTGCCCAATTGTTTGGACGATACATTTTCCGGGTCGAAGCCTTTTACGTTCCTGAATATTTTCTGCTCATCCATCCTCGCCGCGTTCAGCGCATTTGGATTGGTGCCCACCAGCGCGAGCATTTGCTTGACCCTGGCGCTGTGCGTCACGGGCTTGCCGCCGCCAGTGTTCTGCACCAGTAGACCCGCCTTGGCCGTCCATCCCCCAGTATTGCCGATTGTCATGACTGAGCTTCCGACTGCGTGACCATATTCAGATCCTTCTTGAGTGGGTTTGGAGCGGGCGAGTATCGGGTCTGGCAACTGGCCACTCCAACCCCTATTTGCTCATTTTTACAATTTCCGTACATTTCAGATACAAACTGGCAAGTGCCCGGCTTTATTGCCCTAGACGAACTTTCCTGGAGGGGTCTAGACAACTAACCCAGCGATTTGTACGTCTCGGTTAGTTTGTTTGTATCCGTTTCGATACCTACCGCGCTTTCCGCTGATGCCCGTTCCTGGACGATCGTGCCTAAAGCTATCCCTGCCCAAGCCGATAGCCCGATGAAGCAGCGATGCCCCCTCCAAACCTAATAATAAAAATGCTGCACACAAGGACCGGTCCCATGCCCACATTCCGTTCGATCCAGGCTCGCTACACGCTGTTTCTGGTCCTGTTTATCCTGTTGCTGTTCGCGCTGACGGTGGTCGGAATCAGCCAGTTGGTCGCGCCTAAACTGCGCCATACCGAAGAACAGGTGGCCCTCAACCGCATCGCCGACGTCGCCCGACAAATCCAGGGCGAACTGAACAAGGTTCAGGCACAACAGCGCAGCATCACCCAAACCATTCCCTTACTCGACAGCGCTGGCATTGACACGGTATTGCCAGGCCTGGTGGATCAGTACGGTGAATTGAAAGTCTTTGGCGGCGGGATCTGGCCGTTGCCGGGCCAACGTGAAGCCGGGCGCAATAAATTCAGCACCTTCTGGCACCGTGACGCCTCGGGCAAACTGGCGGTCAATACGTTCTGGAACAGTGACGCCGCACCGAACTACTACGACCAGGCCTGGTACAAGGGCGGCATGCAAACGCCACGTGGCCAATGTGCCTGGGCGGCGGCCTATAAAGATGACGCCAGTGCCGAGCCGCGCACCAACTGCGCCATGGCCATTCAGAAAAATGGCGTGGCGTACGGCGTGTCGACCATCGACGTGACGCTGGGCTTCTTCAATGACTTGATCGCGCAAAAGGAAAAAGACCTTGGCGCCGAGATGCTGATCGTCGAAGCCGACGGCAAGATCATCAGCAACAGTTCGCGCATCAGCGGCCCCATCGTTCTGAAAAACATCAGTGAACTGGCGGGCAACTCACCGTTCGCCAGCCAAGTGAAAGCCGGCCTGCAAAACCGTGACCAATCGCAGCGCGTCGAATTCGACAACAACGGCGAAGACAGCACCTTCTTCATGCGCCCCATCGAAGGCTCACCGTGGTTCCTCGCCACCGCCCTGCCGAGCAAACTGATCACCGCCCAGCGTGATGACGTGCTCAGCACCCTGAGCCTGTTGCAAATCCCGATGGTCATTCTGCTGGCGCTGTTGCAGATCTACGCGATTCGCCAACTGGTCCAGCGCCTGAAAATCCTCAAGACCAATATCGATGCGCTGTCTGCCGGCGACGCCGACCTGACCAAACGCATCACCATCCGCGCCGAAGACGAACTGGGCGCCATCGGCCACTCGGTCAACGCCTTTATCGTCTACTTGCAGAACATGATCGGCGAAGTGACCCAGGCCACCGGCGCCATGGCCTCGAGCCTGGACAACCTGCAACGCACCTCGGCCCACACCAGTCAGATTCTGGTGCGCCATGCCTCGGAAACCGATCAGACCGTCACCGCCATTACCGAGATGAGTTCGACCGCTGAAAGCGTCGCACAAAATGCCGCCGAGACAGCGGCCTTCACCAAGCGCGCCAACGAAAACGCCGACCGTTCGCGGGTGGTGGTGGGCGAAGCGTCGAGCAGCGTGGTTGCGTTGATCGAGGAAGTGGCGAGTGCCACCCACAAAGTCGAAAGCATGCAGCAGGACGCGCAACGCATCACCGAGATTCTCGGGGTGATTGGTGCCATCGCCGGGCAAACCAACTTGCTTGCATTGAACGCAGCCATCGAAGCGGCCCGGGCCGGTGAACAAGGCCGAGGCTTTGCGGTGGTCGCCGATGAAGTCCGTGCCCTCGCCGGCCGCACCCAGGCCAGCACCTCGGAAATCAATGAAATGCTCACGCGCCTGACCCAAGGCGTCAGTTCGTCGGTCGCCGCAATGGAAAACACCCAGGCCAGTTGCCAGTCCGCCGCCGACGCGACAGCGCGGGTCAACTCGGGCCTGGATGAAATGGCCGGTTCCGTCAGCCACATCAACGGCCTGAGCACGCAGATCGCCACCGCGGCCTCGCAGCAAAGTGCGGTGACCGAAGAGATCAACCGCAGCATGGTGCAGATCCGGCACATGGTGGATGAACTGGTGAAAAGCGGTCAGGCCAGCGAGTTGAATACCCGGCAACTGGTGGACGCCAATGCGCGCGTCAGTTCGATCATGGGGCGGTTCAAGGTTCGTTGAGTACCTGAAAAGCCTGGAGCAAACCTGTGGGAGCGAGCTTGCTCGCGATAGCAGCCCTCCAGTCAGCATCATTGTTGACTGACACACCGCCATCGCGAGCAAGCTCGCTCCCTCAGGGTTTTGCATTGGCTGCATTGTCTTTGCATTACTTGGAAACAATCTCGCCCCTCATCCGTGGCTAAACTGGTCAAAATGCCTCTTTTTTTGACCGCCACCGAGTCGAGACCTTCCCATGCGAACCCCTCTGCGTCTGGCCGCCCTGAGCGTCCTTTTTATATCCTCCCTGGCTCAGGCCGCCGACCTGATCCCCATCGAAGTGCACCGCGACGCCAATTGCGGCTGCTGCAAAAAATGGATCAGCCACCTCGAAGCTAACGGTTTCAAGGTTGAAGACCACGTCGAAACCAACATGAGCGAATTCAAGCAGCAGCACGGTGTGCCACCGCGTCTGGCGTCGTGCCATACCGCGCTGATCAATGGCAAGTTCGTCGAAGGCCATGTCCCGGCGGACCAGGTGGTGGCGCTGAGCAAGCGTGACGACCTGCTGGGCGTTGCCGCACCCGGTATGCCCATGGGTTCGCCCGGGATGGAAATGGATGGCATGAGCGATGCCTATCAAGTGATCGGCCTGAAAAAGGACGGCAGTGATGTGGTGGTGGCGGACTACCCCGCCCATTGATGTCCGGTGCGTACCTCGGGCTGTTTCTCGCAGCGTTCGGTGCCGCGACGCTGCTGCCGCTACAGTCCGAAGCGGTGCTGGTGGGGTTGTTGCTCAGCGACCGGTATTGGCTTTGGTCGCTATTGGCGATCGCCACGTTGGGCAACGTACTCGGTTCGTTGGTGAACTGGTGGTTGGGACGCGGTATCGAACGGTTTCGCGACCGACGCTGGTTTCCGGTCAGCCCTCGTCACCTGGAACAGGCTCGACAGCACTATCAGCGCTACGGCCATTGGTCTTTGCTGCTGAGCTGGGTGCCGATTATCGGTGACCCGCTGACGCTGGTGGCCGGCGTCATGCGCGAACCTTTGGGACGATTTCTGCTGATGGTGACCCTGGCCAAGGCCGCCCGTTATGGCGTGCTGGCCCTGGCCACGCTGGGCTGGATGGGTTGAACGATCGAGCGCGGCGATTGCCTGTGTTTAATGTCGCCCTAATCAGGCCGTTCCAGCATCGGCAGGTTTTCTTTGGAGTTCACCCATGCCCCTCGCCCTCTCCCGCTGGCTGCCCAGCCTGCTGCTGACCGCCGCACTGCCCCTCGTCGCCCACGCCGACGGGCCGGAATACGGCCCTCAATTGCAGGGCTTCGACTACCCCTACACCGTCAAGCATTTCGCCTTTGAGTCCCAAGGCAAATCCTTGCAAATGGGTTACATGGACGTCGCCGCCCATGGCAAGGCCAATGGCCGCAGCGTGGTGCTGATGCATGGCAAGAACTTTTGCGGTGCGACCTGGGACAGTTCGATCAAAGCCCTCAGCGAGGCGGGCTATCGGGTCATCGCCCCGGACCAGATCGGTTTCTGCACCTCGAGCAAACCCGAGCACTACCAGTACAGTTTCCAGCAACTGGCAACCAACACCCAGCAACTGCTCAAAGCCCTTGGCATCCAGAAAGCCAGCCTTCTCGGCCACTCCACCGGAGGCATGCTCGCTACCCGCTATGCGCTGCAATACCCCGAGCAGGTCGAGCAATTGGCGTTGGTCAATCCCATCGGCCTGGAAGACTGGAAAGCCCTCGGTGTGCCCTACCGCACCGTCGATCAATGGTACTCGCGTGAGCTCAAACTCAACGCCGACGGCATCCGCACCTATGAGCGCAACACCTATTACGGTGGCCGCTGGAAGCCGGAATTCGATCGTTGGGTCGACATGCTCGCCGGCCTGAACAAAGGCCCGGGGCATACGCAGGTCGCGTGGAACTCGGCGCTGATCTACGACATGATCTTCACTCAACCGGTGTATTACGAATTCAAAGACCTGAAGATGCCGACGCTGTTGCTGATCGGGACTTCCGACACCACGGCCATCGGCAGTGACATCGCCACGCCTGAGGTCAAGGCGAAGCTCGGTCACTACGACGTGCTGGGCAAACAAGTGGCAAAACTGATTCCACAGTCGACCCTGATTGAATTCCCCGGCATGGGCCACGCGCCGCAAATGGAAGAACCGGCGCAATTCCACAAGGCCTTGCTCGACTGGCTGAACAAAACCAACCCCGTTCATTGATGAGGTAAGGCTGATGGCGGTGCAGATTGCGGTGATCGATGACTGGCAGGACGTCGCACGCGACGTGGTGGACTGGTCGGTGCTGGACAGCGTTGGCGAGGTGAGTTTCGTCCATGACTACCCCACCGACAACGAAACCCTGGCCGAGCGTCTGGGTGCCTTCGAGGTGATTTGCGTGATGCGCGAACGCACCCGGTTCGATGAGGACCTGCTGCGTCGGTTGCCAAAACTCAAGCTGCTGGTGACTGGCGGTATGCGTAATGCGGCGCTGGACTTCAAAGCAGCCGCTGCGTTGGGGATTCAGGTCTGCGGCACCGACAGCTACAAACATGCTGCACCGGAACTGACCTGGGCGCTGATCATGGCAGCGACCCGCAACCTCGTGGCCGAAGCCAACGCCTTGCGCGCGGGTTTTTGGCAGCAGGGCCTGGGCGGTGACCTGCACGGCAAAACCCTGGCCATCCTCGGGCTCGGCAGCATCGGCAAGCGCGTCGCCCAGTTCGGGCAAGTGTTCGGCATGCGGGTGATTGCCTGGAGCGAGAACCTGACCAGCGAGGCGGCTGCCGAAGTCGGCGTGACCTATGTCAGCAAGCAGGAACTGTTCGAGCAGGCCGACGTGCTGTCGGTGCATCTGGTGCTCAGCGACCGCAGCCGTGGCCTGGTCGACGCCCAGGCGCTGGACTGGATGAAACCCACGGCACTGCTGGTCAATACCGCCCGTGGACCGATTGTGGATGAAGCAGCGCTGATCAAGGCGTTGCAGAAGAATCGCCTGGCCGGTGCGGCGCTGGATGTGTTTGAAGTGGAGCCTCTGCCTGAACATCATCCGTTCAGGACGCTGGAAAATGTGCTGGCGACGCCGCATGTGGGGTATGTGAGCCGGCAGAACTACCAGCTGTTCTTTTCCCAGATGATCGAAGACATTCAGGCGTGGTCGGCGGGTAAACCCATTCGGTTGTTCACCTGATACCGAGTTTTCGTTCTTCGCGAGCAGGCTCACGCCTACAAGGGACCGCATACCCCTGTAGGCGTGAGCCTGCTCGCGATGAGGCCATCAAATACCCCCATCAACCCGAACCAAACGCACCGCAACAGTGCACCACCCCCTCCCAATTCGCCCATTTTCGTGACTCACCAGTCCCATTTTGACCCACTCCCAAAAATAAACCTGCCCTTCGTCGGTGCGTTTCCCCCTGCGCGCGCGGTTCTTTTACCCTCTTGAAACTGATTGTCGAACAATTTCACCAGATGACCCGCCCCGCTCTAGGATCTGGCCTAGACTCAATTTCGCGAGGTAAAACCGGTCGGTCATCTGGTTGTAAAAAACTCGAAACTTTCAGTCCTGGCCAGGGGTCAGGTTAAAGGTAGGGCTAACGCGACTGGTGCATTCCTTGCAACGGCCCCTCCAACCCATCTGCTTCACCGCATTGGGCAGCATTTGCCACGATGCGTGCGCGTTTGCGCCCGGCCACAGGAATTGGCCACACCGTTTGTGCCAGACCTAAGCTTTAGATCAACACCACGGGAGATTCATATGATTAGTGCGGCTTTAGATATTCAGGGAGAGCGTGCTCATCAGCAGGTCGGCGAATCGAGCGCCGTCAATGCACCGAGCGCGCACCCCATCAGCGTCCCGGGAACCAAGACGCTGGCACCGGCTGCCAGTCAGAATCCAAATAGAAAGAAAGTGTTGTTCGTCACCTCCGAAATTGCCGACCTGGTCAAGACCGGCGGCCTGGGCGACGTCTCCGCCGCCCTGCCACGGGCCATGGCGCAGTTGCACGATGTGCGGGTGCTGATTCCCGGTTACCCGCAAGTGCTGCACAGCGAAAACCCGATCCACATCATTGGTGAACTGGGTGGGCACGCCGCACTGCCGCCCTGCAAGATCGGGCGCATGGACATGCCGGACGGTCTGGTCATCTACGTGTTGATCTGCCCCGAACTCTACGAGCGTGAAGGTTCGCCCTACGGCGCCAACAATGGCCGCGACTGGCCAGACAACCACATTCGCTTCGCCCGCCTGGGCCTCGCCGCCGCCGATATCGCCGCCAATCTCGCACAAATTCATTGGTGCCCGGATCTGGTGCACGCCCATGACTGGCCTGCTGGCCTGGCGCCGGCCTACATGCACTGGCGTGGGCAGCGCACCCCAACGTTGTTCACCATTCATAACCTGGCCTATCAAGGCGTCACCAGCCTCGGCTCCTGCCCTGAACTGGGAATTCCCGCGCACGCCCTGCAACAGGAGGGTATGGAGTTCTACGGCAAGATGTCGTTCCTCAAGGCCGGCATGGCCTACTCGAGCCACATCACCACCGTCAGCGCCACCTACGCCCAGGAAATCACCACACCGGCCTTCGGCTGTGGTCTGGACGGTTTTCTCGCTGCCAAGACCCAGCAAGGCCTGCTCAGCGGTATTCCCAACGGTATTGATGAAAGCTGGGACGCGGCCACGGATTCGCACCTGTTCCGCCCGTTCAGCATTGGTGATTGGGACGGCAAAGCGGTGAACGCCGCGCACGTACGCGAATTGTTCGGCCTGGCCGATTCCGAAGGTCCGCTGTTTGCCGTGGTTTCGCGCCTGGTCTATCAAAAAGGCCTGGACCTGACCGAAGCGGTCTCCGAGTACATCGTTAAATCCGGCGGGCAGATTGCAATCATCGGCCGTGGCGAACCGGAAGAAGAACAAGCGATGCGTGAACTGGCCCTGCGTTTTCCAGGACAGATCGGCGTGCGCATTGGCTTCAACGAGACCGATGCCCGACGCATGTTCGCCGGCAGCGATTTCCTGCTGATGCCTTCGCGCTACGAACCCTGCGGCCTGAGCCAGATGTACGCCCAGCGCTTCGGCTCGTTGCCGGTCGCGCGCAACACCGGCGGCCTGGCTGACACCATTGAAAATGGCGTGACCGGCTTCCTCTTCGATGAATCCACCGTCGAGAGTTATCAGGAAGCCCTGAGCCGTGCGTTCAAGGTGTTCGCCTTCCCCGACCTGCTGCATGCCATGCGGTGCCGGGCCATGGCTGCGCCGTTCAACTGGTGCAAGGCAGTGGAACCCTACGCCGAACTCTACGAACAACTTGTGGCCAAGGCCTTGGGTAAATCAGGCCGACAGTAAGAGGTTTTCAACGATGCCGTTACGGACCCTTGAGACCTGGCCCCACGGCGCAATCATGCTGGACGCAGAGCACACGCGTTTTGCCTTGTGGGCGCCGGATGCGTTTTACGTCAGTGTCGAACTGGAAAATGGACAATCCTTGCCGCTGTTGCCTCAGGTTGACGGCTGGTTCGTGATCAAGACCCGCTGCCCCGCGGGCACCCGCTACCGTTACAACATCGATGGCGAGCTGGAGGTGCCGGACCCGGCCTCTCGCGCGCAGGCCGGCGATATTGGCAGCCACAGCGTGGTGGTCGATCCGCTGGCTTATCGCTGGCAACACAATACCTGGCAGGGCCGGCCATGGAACGAGGCGATCATCTACGAGCTGCACGTCGGTGTGCTCGGTGGTTTCAGTGCGGTCGAGCAACACTTGTCGCGCCTCGTCGAACTGGGCATCACCGCCATCGAGCTGATGCCGCTGGCGCAATTCCCCGGTGATCGCAATTGGGGCTACGACGGCGTCTTGCCCTACGCGCCGCAGGCGTCCTATGGCTCGCCGGAACAACTCAAGCACCTGATCGACACCGCCCATGGCCTTGGCCTGGCGGTGATTCTCGACGTGGTCTACAACCACTTCGGCCCGGATGGCAATTACCTGCATCGCTACGCCAAGGCCTTTTTCCGCGAAGACAAACACACGCCGTGGGGTGCGGCCATCGACTTCCGGCAGCGCGAGGTGCGGGATTTCTTCATCGACAATGCGTTGATGTGGTTGCTGGAGTACCGCTTCGACGGCTTGCGCCTGGATGCGGTGCACGCCATTGAAAGCCCGGATTTCCTTGAAGAGTTGGCGCAGCGCGTTCGCCAGCAAACCGAACCCTCGCGCCATGTGTGGCTGATGGTGGAAAACGAGCACAATGAGGCGAGCCTGCTGGAAAAAGGCTTCGACGCGCAGTGGAACGATGACGGCCACAACGCCCTGCATGTGTTGCTGACCGGTGAAACCGACGCCTACTACGCCGATTATGCCGAGCAGCCCACCGAACAACTGGCCCGCTGCCTGAGCCAGGGCTTTGTGTTTCAGGGCCACCTCAATCGCCACGGCACGCCGCGAGGTGAGCCCAGTGGTCACTTGCCGCCGACCGCCTTCGTGCTGTTTCTGCAGAACCATGACCAGATCGGCAACCGTGCGTTAGGTGAACGGTTGCATCAACTGACTCATCCCGATGCGCTCTACGCGGCCACCGTACTGCTGCTGTTGTCGCCGATGATCCCGCTGATGTTCATGGGGGACGAATTCGCCGCGCAGGCGCCGTTTCTGTTTTTCACCAGCCACCACGGTGAACTCGCAGAACTGGTGCGCGAAGGTCGACGCAATGAGTTTGCGGCATTCAGCGCCTTTGCCGATCCGCACAAACGTGAACAGATTCCGGACCCGAATGCGCCCCGGACCTTCGACGTGTCGCGACCGAAGCTGGGGGCCAGCGCACTGCCGTCCATTCACGACCTCTATCGCCGCCTGTTACAGCTGCGCCATCAGCACCTCATCCCTCGCCTGCCCGGTGCCCAGGCATTGGGCGCCGACGTGCTCGGCCACGGGGCGGTGAGCGCTCGCTGGCGACTGGGCGATGGCAGTGAGCTGCGCATTGACCTGAACCTCAGCGACACGCCAGTGGTCCACACCCCACAGGCCGACACGATCTTGCTGTTCGAACACCCGCCCCACTCGGCCGGCCTGTTGCACGAGGGCAAACTTGCCCCGTATTGCGCGCTAGTCAGTCTCACGGCCGCAGCCCCTTTGCTACCCCCGGATGGAGAGCGCCTATGAGCGATGCGCAACTTGAAATACTGGCCAGCCGCGCTGGCCTGGCCGTCGACTGGATCGACGCCAATGGCCGCCCGCAAAAAGTCGGCCCGTCGGTGCTGCGCGCCGTGCTCACCGGCCTCGGCCACCCGGCCGGCAGTGCCCAGGAAATCGACGCGAGCCTGCTGGAACTGCAAGCCGTCCAGCAGACCCACCGCCTGCCGCCGCTGTTGACGGTCGATGTCGGTGCCGGTCTCGATCTGGCGCGTTACTTCGAGCCCGAAACCCCGTGCGACATCCACCTCGAAGACGGTTCGAAGATCTACCTGAAACTCGATGCAAAAGCAGTGCTGCCGGGGCTGATTCCGGTCGGCTACCAACACGTCAGCATCGACGGACAGTCCTTCACCCTGGCGGTGGCGCCAGAGCGCTGCTACAGCGTCGGCGACGCAGTCGACAATCCGATACCGCGCACCTGGGGCCTGAGCGTGCAGCTGTACTCCCTACGACGGGCCGGCGATGGCGGTTTCGGCGACACCCAGGCGCTGGAAGACCTTGCACGGGTGGCCGGTGAACGCGGCGCCGAGGCGTTGGCGATCAGTCCGTTGCACGCCATGTTCGGCAGCGACACCCAGCGGTACAGCCCCTATTCCCCTTCCAGCCGTTTGTTTCTCAACAGCCTGTATGCCGCGCCCGGTGCGATCCTCGGCGAGCGCGCCATGCGCGCGGCGATTGACGCCACGGGGCTTGCCGCCGAACTGCAAGCGCTTGAAGAACGGCCGCTGATTGACTGGCCCGTAGCCGCACGAGCCAAACACCGCATTCTGCAGGCGTTGTACGAAGGCTTCGTCCACGGTGAACATCCCTTGCACGAAGACTTCAGCAGCTTCCGCCATGCCTCGGGCGAAGCACTGGAAAATCATTGCCGCTTCGAAGCCCTGCAAGAGGCCCGCGCCGCCAAAGGCGAGAGCCTCGACTGGCGCGAATGGCCCGAGCAATGGCGCGACCCGCGCAGCGCTGCCTTGGCCGAATTCGCTGAAGAGAACGCCGCACGCATCGGTTTCTTCGCCTTCTGCCAGTGGCTGATCACCCGCTGCCTGGAGCGCGCGCAAACCGCGGCCCGCGGTGCCGGGATGAGCATTGGCCTGATCGCCGACCTCGCGGTGGGCGCTGACGGCGGTGGCAGTCAGGCCTGGAGCCGCCAGGACGAATTGCTCGCCTCGCTGACAGTGGGTGCGCCGCCAGACATCCTCAACCGGACCGGCCAAGGCTGGGGCATCTCTGCGTTTTCGCCAGAAGGTCTGGTGCGCAATGGATTCCGTGCGTTTATCGAAATGCTCCGCGCCAATTTCGCCCACGCCGGCGGTTTGCGGATCGACCACATCATGGGCCTGCAACGCTTGTGGGTGATCCCGAACGGCGCACTGCCCCGCGATGGCGCCTACCTGTACTACCCGGTTGACGACTTGCTGCGTTTGCTCACGCTCGAGTCCCACCGTCATCAAGCGATTGTGCTGGGCGAAGACCTTGGCACCGTGCCGGATGGCCTGCGAGAAAAGCTCATTGCACGCTCGATCCTCGGCATGCGCGTGCTGTTGTTTGAACAGGACAACGCCCACTTCAAACCGATCCTCGACTGGCCGGACAACGCACTGGCGACCACCAGCACTCATGACTTGCCGACGCTCAATGGCTGGTGGCACGGCCGTGACATCGACTGGAACGCCCGGCTCGGCCTGACCGACGCCAGCAGTGAAATCGAGTGGCGCCAACACCGCGAACGCGAACGCGAAGGCCTGCGCCGCGTGTTGAGCCAGGACCCACAGAACTTTCGCGAAGAGTCCCACGAAACCGATCAGGTGCTCGACGCCAGTGTCCGTTTCCTCGGGCATACCCGCGCGCCGTTGGTGTTGCTGCCGCTTGAAGATGCCTTGGGCATTGAACAGCAGGCCAACTTGCCCGGCACCATCGACGCCCATCCCAACTGGTCACGACGCCTGCCCGGCGACAGCGAAGCCCTGCTCGATGACCCGGACGCGGCCCGACGCCTCGAATTGCTCGCCTGCGCGCGGCTTCAGGCGGGCGAGCGTGACCAATGACCGCGTCGAATATCCAACCGCTGCGGGCGACCTTGCGGCTGCAGTTTCATAAAGGCTTCACCCTCGATCAAGCAGTGCCGCTGGTGCCGTACTTCGCCCGACTGGGCATCAGCCACGTCTACGCTTCGCCGCTGCTGGCCGCGCGCGCCGGCTCGATGCATGGCTACGACGTGGTAGACCCGACCACCGTCAACCCCGAACTGGGTGGCGAACCCGCACTGCGACGTCTGGTCAGTGCCCTGCGCGAACAGCGGATGGGGCTGATCCTCGACATCGTCTCCAACCACATGGCCGTCGGTGGCGCGGATAATCCGTGGTGGCTCGACTTGCTGGAATGGGGGCGCCTGAGTCCGTTCGGCGAGTTTTTCGACATCCAATGGCACTCGCCAGACCCCTTGATGGAAGGTCAGCTGTTGCTGCCGTTCCTCGGCAGCGACTACGGCATCGCCTTGCAGGACGGCACCCTACCCTTGCGCTTCGATGCGCAGGACGGCAGCTTTTATGTGCAGCATTACGACCACCGTTTCCCGATCTGCCCGATGAACTACGGCGAGTTGCTGCCCACCGAGGTCGAACCGCTGAAGTCACTGGCGGAACGCTTCACCACCCTGAGTTACCAGACCGACGCACACAGCCTGGCGGTGCCACTGAAAGCCGAATTGCGCGAACTGGCCAGCGCTCCTTCGCTGCTCAAGTCCATCGAACAGCACCTCGGCGCTTACGACTCGCTCACACCCGACGGTTTCCAACGCCTGCACAACGTGCTCGAACGCCAGAGCTATCGTCTGGCCAGTTGGCGCACCGCAGCAGATGACATCAACTGGCGTCGTTTTTTCGATGTCAACGAACTGGGCGGCCTGCGCGTCGAACGCCCCGCCGTGTTCGAAGCCACCCACGCAAAAATCTTCGAACTGGTGGCTGAGGGGCTGGTGGACGGTCTGCGCATCGACCATATCGACGGCCTCGCCGATCCCCGTGGCTACTGCCGCAAATTGCGCCGCCGGGTCGATCGCCTGTCACCGGGGCGGCACTTGCCAATCTACGTCGAGAAGATCCTCGGCGAAGGCGAAACCTTGCACCGCGACTGGTCGGTGGACGGCACCACCGGTTACGAGTTCATGAACCAGTTGTCGCTGCTGCAACACGATCCGCAAGGCGCACACACCCTCGGCGAACTCTGGCAGCGCTACAGCGAACGGCCGGCCGACTTCCAGCAGGAAGCGCAACTGGCGCGGCAGCAGATCCTCAATGGCTCGCTGGCCGGTGATTTCGAAAGTGTCGCCCAGGCCTTGCTGCAGGTGGCCCGGGACGACCTGATGACCCGCGACCTGACCCTCGGTGCGATCCGCCGGGCGGCACAGGAATTGATCGTGCACTTCCCGGTGTACCGCACCTACATCAGCCCCCGTGGCCGCTCCGCTGAAGACGATGTGTTTTTCCAGCAGGCCATGGACGGTGCACGCCACACCCTCAGCGAAGCCGATTGGCCAGTGCTCGATTGCCTGGCCGGTTGGCTCGGCGGCGAACCGTGGCGCAAACGTCCGGTGGGTCGCCAGCGCAAGATGCTCAAGCATGCCTGCGTACGCTTTCAGCAACTGACATCGCCGGCTGCCGCCAAGGCGGTAGAAGACACCGCGTTCTATCGCTCGGCGGTATTGCTGTCACGCAATGACGTGGGGTTCAGCACCGAACAGTTCAGCGCCCCGGTGTCGGACTTTCATGGGGCCTGCGCCAATCGCCTGGCCGAATTCCCGGACAACCTGCTGGCCACCGCCACCCACGACCACAAACGCGGCGAAGACACCCGCGCACGCCTGGCGGTGTTGAGCGAACGCAGCGCCTGGTACGCCGAGCAAGTCCCGCTCTGGCGCACGCTCGCCCGACCGCTGCGCGACGACGACCACATGCCGTCTACGGGCGATGAGTTGATCCTGTATCAGGCGATCCTCGGCAGTTGGCCGTTGACCCTGCACATTGACGATCAACCAGCGCTGGCGGATTACGCCAAACGCCTCTGGCAGTGGCAACAAAAAGCCCTGCGCGAAGCCAAACTGCAAAGCAGCTGGAGCGCGCCGAACGAATCGTATGAACAGTCGATGCAGGGGTTTATCGAGCGACTGTTTCTGGCGCCTGAAGGTGAGCTGTTACGTGCCGCCCTCGGCAAAGCCGTTCAGGCCATTGCGCCTTCCGGCGCCATCAACGGCTTGGCGCAAACCTTGCTGCGCATGACCGTGCCGGGGGTGCCGGACCTCTATCAGGGCAACGACTTCTGGGACTTCAGCCTGGTCGATCCGGACAACCGTCGGCCGGTGGATTACGCCAGTCGTGAACGAGCCCTTCAAGCGACACCGGAGGGGCCCGAACTGTTGTCGAGCTGGCGTGACGGGCGCATCAAGCAGACGCTGATCGCCGAGGTGCTGCACCTGCGCGCCGAGCATGCCGAACTGTTTTCCCGAGGGCGCTATCAGGCCCTTGAAGTGATCGGCAGTCAGGCCCATCGGGTGCTGGCATTTGCCCGCGTGCTGGAGGGAAAACGCGCCATCGTGATCGTCCCGATACGCTGCGCCGAACTGCTGAAAAACAGTGCCCAACCACAGATTGATGCGCCGCTGTGGGGCGATACACGGGTCAAATTGCCGTTCGCCTCCTCCGATGAAAATCTGAAGGGACTTTTTTCCAGCGTCGCAGTCACAAAAAACAGGGAGCTGAACATCAGCGCCGCGCTGGGGGTTGTCCCGGTCAATCTCTTTATCCAACTCTTTACCCAAGCTTGAGTTCAGTTCAGGAGCATTGCGATGAGTACCGACGATAAACGCGTTCGCGAATTTGCCTATCAGATCTGGGAATCGGAAGGAAAACCCGAGGGTCAGGAAGCCCGCCACTGGGAGATGGCGCGCAAACTGGCCGAAGCGGAAGCCCTGGCACCGAAAAAATCACCGAAGGCCAGTGGCAGTAAAACCGCTGCCAAGCCTGCGGCAGCCAAAGGCAATGGCGCACTGGACGGTAAAGCCAGCGTCGCCAAACCGAAGGCCAAGGCCAAACCCGCAGCGGCGTCGAAAGTGATCCCGCCGGGTGAAAAAGCCGTCGAGAAGAAGCCTCGCGTGGCGAAAAAACCACCGATAACCTGACGCGCCAACCGAATTGTCCTGATCGCAAACGTGGCGAGTTCGCTCGCCACTGAGGGCGCGCTCGCCCTCGAAAAACACCCGATTCTTTCTTGCAGGAGCACGTATGACCACGCCAAAAAAATCCGCGCCAGAACCTCACGCCGAGGCTTCGCGAATCCGTGAAGGCTTGCCCTTCCCGCTGGGCGCAACCTGGGATGGTCTGGGGGTCAACTTTGCCTTGTTTTCCGCCAACGCCACCCGCGTCGAATTGTGCATCTTCGACGACGCCGGCGAAGTGGAACTTGAACGGATCGAACTGCCCGAATACACCGACGAGATCTACCACGGCTACTTGCCTGACGCCCATCCGGGGCTGATTTACGGTTATCGAGTCTACGGCCCTTACGACCCGGCCAATGGTCATCGTTTCAACCCCAACAAATTGCTGATCGACCCTTACGCCAAGCAACTGGTCGGTCAGTTGAAATGGTCCGAAGCGCTGTTCGGCTACACCATCGGCCACCCCGACGCCGACCTCAGTTTTGATGAACGCGACAGCGCGCCCTTCGTGCCCAAATGCAAAGTCATCGACCCGGCGCACACCTGGGGCCACGACCATCGCGTCAGCGTGCCGTGGGACAAAACCATCATTTACGAAACCCACGTGCGCGGCATCAGCATGCGTCACCCTTCCGTCCCCGAGAACGTGCGTGGCACCTTTGCCGGGTTGATGGTCGATGACGTGCTGGAACATATCCGCAAACTCGGGGTGTCGTCGGTTGAGTTGCTGCCGATCCATGCGTTCGTCAATGACCAGCACTTGCTGCACAAAGGCATGACCAATTATTGGGGTTACAACAGCATCGCCTTCTTTGCCCCGGACCCGCGCTATCTGGCCAGCGGCAAGATAGCCGAGTTCAAGGAGATGGTTGCGCACCTGCACGAAGCCAACCTGGAAGTGATTCTCGACGTGGTCTACAACCACACCGCCGAGGGCAATGAACAAGGGCCGACCCTGTCCATGCGCGGCATCGACAACGCCTCATACTACCGCTTGATGCCCGACGACAAACGCTTCTACATCAACGATTCCGGGACCGGTAACACCCTGGACCTGAGCCATCCGTGCGTCTTGCAAATGGTCACTGACTCCTTGCGCTACTGGGCGACGGAAATGCACGTCGACGGTTTCCGCTTCGACCTGGCGACCATTCTCGGGCGCTACCACGACGGTTTCGATGAACGTCACAGCTTCCTCGTGGCCTGTCGTCAGGACCCGGTGCTGCGCCAGGTGAAGATGATTGCCGAACCGTGGGATTGCGGCCCCGGCGGCTATCAGGTCGGCAACTTCCCGCCGGGCTGGGTGGAATGGAACGACAAGTTCCGCGACACCGTGCGCGCGTTCTGGAAAGGTGATGACGGCCAACTCGCCGATTTCGCCAGCCGCATGACCGCCTCGGGCGAGATGTTCAACCAGCGCGGCCGCCGGCCTTATGCCTCGTTGAATTTCATCACCGCCCACGACGGCTTCACCCTCAACGACCTGGTGTCGTACAACGACAAGCACAACGAAGCCAACGACGAGAACAATCAGGACGGCAGCAACAACAACCTGTCCTGGAACCATGGTGTCGAAGGCCCGACCGACGATCCCGAGATCAACGAGTTGCGCCAACGGCAAATGCGCAACTTCTTTGCCACGCTGTTGCTGTCCCAGGGTACGCCGATGCTGGTGGCCGGCGACGAATTCGCCCGTACTCAGGAAGGCAACAACAACGCCTACTGCCAAGACAGCGAGATCGGCTGGGTCAACTGGGACTTCAGCGAGGACGGCAAGGCGCTGCTCAAGTTCGTCAAACGTCTGATCAAGTTGCGCCTGGCCTACCCGATCCTGCGTCGCGGGCGCTTCCTGGTGGGCAATTACAACGAGGACATCGGGGTCAAGGACATCACCTGGCTCGCGCCGGACGGCAGTGAAATGTCCCAGGACCAATGGGGCGAGGCCCACGGCCGTTGTCTCGGGATCTTGCTTGATGGCCGCGCTCAGGAAACCGGCATCCGCCGCAAAGGTGCTGACGCGACCCTGTTGCTGGTGGTCAATGCGCACCACGACATCGTCAACTTCACCTTGCCGGAAGTGCCAGACGGCGGGTTCTGGACCTGCATGATCGACACCAATCAACCGTCGATTCGCGGGCAGGAACGCTTTGAAATCGGCCACGAATATTCAGTGACCGGGCGTTCGCTGCTGCTGTTCGAATTGCAGCATGAGGAAGAAGAGTGAAATGGACCTTCAGGCGTTTCTCGCTCGCCAACCCGCGGATTACGCTGACACTCAGGCGTTAGGTCGTTGCCTGCGGGCGCTGGTGGAAGCTGGACTGGATCAGCTTCCGCTGCCGGGCAGTGGTCGGACGCTGCAGCGCTTTCAGCGTTTGGCCGAGGTAGGCGGGCATGATCTGGGGTTGTGCAAACTGTACGAAGGTCACACCGATGCGCTCGCAATCATCGCGCAACGGGGTGGCGAGCCCACACCCGGTAGCACGTGGGGCATGTGGGCCGCTGAACCGCCGAATGCGCGGGTGCGGGTCAGCCCCCAAGGTTTGCTGAACGGGCGCAAAGCCTGGTGCTCGGGCGCGGCGGTGTTGAGCCATGCCTTGCTCACCGCGTGGGATGAAAACGACTGTCAGCAATTGGTCGCGGTGGCACTGGATCAACCCGGCGTCAGCGTGACGGATCAAGGCTGGCAAGCCGTCGGCATGGCCGCCACCGGCAGCGTCGACGTGCTGTTCGACGATGCTGACACGCACCTCATTGGCCAACCCGGTGATTACTTGCAACGGCCCGGTTTCTGGCAGGGCGGGATCGGCATTGCCGCCTGCTGGTACGGCGCCGCACGCAGCCTCGCCGAACGCCTGCGCACGCACTGTGCGCAACGTGAAGAACCCCACGCCCTCGCCCACCTCGGCGCGGTCGACCGTGCTCTTTTCGCCGCCGCGCAGGTGTTGCGCGCCAGCGCCATGAGCATCGACGCTTCGCCGCTGGATAACGCCGAGTTGCTGGCTCGCCGCGCCCGGGCGGTGGTCGAACAGGCCGCCGAACAGGTGATCCTGCACGTCGGCCACGCCCTCGGCGCCGGGCCTTACTGCAAGGACCGGCAATTCGCCCGGCTGATTGCCGACCTGCCGGTGTTCCTGCGACAAAGCCATGCCGAGCGGGACCTTGCCGCACTGGGCAAACACACCATCAACGGAACATGGACGTTATGAAAACCAACCCCATCGTCGGCCAGGGCACGCCCCTGCACTTGTGGCAAACCTCCCTTCATCTGGCGCAATTACCGGTGATTGACATCCTCAGCCTGGTGCCAGAAGGCGCCCGCGCGGTGATCATCGCTCCGCACCCGGACGATGAAGTGCTGGGCTGCGGTGGTTTCCTGCAAGTGCTTGCGGCGGCGGGTCGGGCGTTGCAACTGATTTCGGTCACCGATGGCAGCGCCAGTCATCCCGGTTCGACACGCTGGCCCGTGGAACGTCTGAGCGCCGTGCGTCCGCAAGAATCGGCTGAAGCGCTGCGCCGTCTCGGTTTGCCGCTGCACCAGCTGAAATGGCTGCGCGGCGGTTTTAGCGATAGCCAGGTCGCCGCGCGCGAAATCGAGTTGAGCGCGTTCATCGAACAGCATCTGCGCCCCAACGACGTGGTGTTCACGACCTGGCGCGAAGACGGCCATTGCGATCATGAAGCCGTGGGGCGAGCCAGTGCCACCGCCGCCAGACGCGTCGGTGCAACCCTGCATGAACTGCCGGTGTGGACCTGGCACTGGGCAACGCCGGAAGACGCGTTTGTACCGTGGCACCGCGCACGAAAAATCCTCCTGACACCGCCGCTGATCGCGCGCAAACGCCATGCGATTCACGCCTTCGCCAGCCAATTGGAAGGTGACCCGCACATCGGCCTGCCGCCCGTACTGGCGCCCTACGTGCTGGACCGCCTGTTGCAGCCGTTCGAGGTGGTGTTCCTATGAGTGTCGACGATCGTTATTTCGACGGCTTGTTTGCCGGTAACGATGATCCGTGGGCGTTTCGTCAGCGCTGGTACGAGCAACGCAAACGCGCCATCACCCTCGCCGCCCTGCCCCGTGCGCATTACCGCGCGATCTTTGAACCCGGCTGCGCCAATGGCGAACTGAGTTTTGAACTGGCCAGCCGTTGCGATCGCCTGCTGTGCTGCGACACCGCCGCCGCAGCCGTTGCGTTGGCGCGCACCCGCCTCGGCCCGTTCGATCACGCCGAAGTGCGCCACGCGCGCTTGCCAGTCGATTGGCCGGAGGAAAAATTCGACCTGATCGTGCTCAGTGAAATCGGTTACTACCTCGATGCCGAGGACTTGAAACGCCTGATCCAACAAGCCGAACAGTCACTCACCGCCGACGGCCAACTGCTGGCCTGCCACTGGCGCCCGCCCATCGACGGCTGCCCGTTGAACGCACGACAAGTGCACGACTTGCTCCACGAACACTTGCCGTTGCCGCGTCTGGTCTTGCATCAGGAAGCGGATTTCCTGCTGGAGCTCTGGAGCCGCGAACCGCGCTCCGTGGCGACACTTGAGGGCCTGCGATGATTGGCATTCTGATCCCCGCGCATAACGAAGAAGACTTGCTCGCCGACTGCCTGCAAGCCGCCCTGTGTGCGTCGCAACATGAGTTGCTGCGCGGTGAAAGCGTCGCGGTGCTGGTGGTGCTCGACAGTTGCACCGATCGATCGGGCGAGATTGTCCAGCGCTACCCGGTCCACAGTCTGAGCATCGAGGCCCGCAACGTCGGCCAGGCACGCGCGGTCGGGGCAAGCTTTCTGCTGGCATTGGGGGTGCGCTGGATTTCCTGCTCAGACGCCGACAGTCGAGTCGCGCAGGATTGGCTGGTGGCGCAGTTGTCCCTGGATGCGGACGCGGTGTGCGGCACGGTCACGGTCGATGCGTGGCACGAGTCATTCGACGAATCGGCACAGATTCGCTACCACCAGCATTACCACGCCCGCGACGGCCATCGGCACATTCACGGCGCCAACCTGGGCATCAGTGCCGACGCCTATCGGCGCGCCGGCGGGTTCGAACCGCTGGCCTGCCATGAAGATGTGCAACTGGTGCGACAACTGGAGCGCTGCGGCGCGAAAATTGCCTGGAGTCATCGCCCGCAAGTGCTCACCAGCGCCCGCCTGGACAGTCGCGCTCGGGGTGGTTTCGGCGACTATTTACACGATCTGGCAAAGATCGACTAAAAAAAACCGGCTTAGGTGGAACCGTTACGCGACGAATAGGATTACTTGAGCAATACTCAGCACGCGACGATCCAGGGTACGGAGAAGTCGCACATTGCTATCAAACAGAACAAGGACGTAGCCCGATGAAATCCGTCTCCATCATCGACAGCAGCCAGCCAGCACAAATCTGGAACAGCGCGCTGCAACTGGACAACATCCCCGTCATCAACACCCAGACCCTGGTCCCCGCCGGCGCTCGCGCCGTGGTGATCGCGCCGCATCCCGGCGATGAAGTGGTCACCTGCGGCGGCCTGTTGCAGTTGCTCTCGACCCTCGGTCATCCCCTTCAATTGATCTCGGTCACCGATGGCAGTGCCACTCAACCGGGCTCACAACAATGGTCGGAAAAGCGCCTAAGCGTGTTTCGCGGTCAGGAAAGCGTCGAGGCCTTGCGCCGGCTCGGCTTGCCGATGCACAGCCTGAAATGGATTCGGGGGGGCTTCACTGATTTCGTCCTGGCGGAATACGAGACGCAACTGACCCGTTTCATCGCCCGCTACCTGCGTCCCGGCGACGTGGTGTTCAGCACCTGGCGCGAAGACGGCACGCCCGACCACGACGCCGTCGGCCGTGCCAGCGCCGCTGCGGCGAGCATGGTCGGTGCGACATTCCATGAAATACCGGTGTGGGCCTGGCACTGGCCGGCTCGTGACCAGGGGCTGATGCCCTGGCATCGGGCCCGCAAAGTCCGCCTCGACACCTGGACGGTCGCGCGCAAAAGCCACGCCACCCATGCCTACGCCAGCCAGCTCGACGGCGAACCGGCCTTGGGCATCGCACCGCTGCTGCCCCGGGTGATCCTGGACCGCATGCGCTTGCCCTATGAAATCGTCTTCGTCTGACACACCGCAAAACCCAAAATCGCGGTAATGCGAGGATCCCGCTGAACTGCACGGCACTGCATCAGTCGCATGCATAAGCAGCCAAATTTCAGAGGAGCCATCGTGACCAGCGATTCCGAGCAGCGGGCCACCCTCAAGCCGTCCCCGGCGATTCATCGCCTGAGGGTGCTGACGGTCAATACGCACAAGGGCTTCACCGCCTTCAACCGGCGTTTCATCCTCCCGGAGCTGCGCGAGGCGGTGCGCAGTACGTCGGCAGATCTTGTGTTCCTGCAAGAAGTGGTCGGCGAACACGATCGGCACTCTTCGCGTTATTACAACTGGCCGCAGACCTCGCAATACGAATTCCTCGCCGACAGCATGTGGAGCGATTTCGCCTATGGGCGCAATGCCGTCTACCCGGATGGCCACCACGGCAATGCCTTGCTGTCGAAATACCCGATCCGCGAGTTCCGTAACCTTGACGTGTCAATCACCGGTCCCGAACGACGCGGGTTGTTACATTGCGTGCTGGAGGTGCCTGGGCACGCTGAAGTGCATGCGATTTGCGTACACCTGAGCCTGCTCGAAAGTCATCGTCAGTTGCAGTTGCAGCTCCTCTGCCAACTGCTGGACTCCCTGCCCGACGATGCCCCGGTGATTATTGCCGGCGATTTCAACGACTGGCAGTTGCACGGCAATGCCGCCCTCGCCCGTCGCGACTACCTGCACGAAGCGTTCGAACGCCATAACGGGCGACCGGCCAAAACCTACCCCGCGCGTTTTCCGTTGCTGCGCCTGGACCGGATTTACCTGCGCAATGCCAGTAGCCATGAACCACGAATCCTCGGCAATAAACCCTGGACGCACCTGTCGGATCACCTGCCGCTGGCGGTGGAGGTACACCTCTAGCAATTGAGTAAAAGCTCTGATTAGCGGCTTTCTTGACGTTTTGTCGAACAAACAAGCGCTTAGATCTGCGTCGAAAATCAGTCACTTGCAGCGCCTAAAATACCCATACCATTTATCGGGCATTTTCTTGACGCACCGTCAACGGTCTTCTTAGCTACACCTTACTACCCCCGAAGTACCATCAGGGGGCATCCCCCCAGACACCCGCCAATCCGGGCGCCCAGCGGCTTGCCCTCACTCCATTCGGCCGCCCCTCATTCGGGGTAGGAGAGACGCCACAGCGAGATACCGCATGCGATTGCAAGGTAGACCCCCATGAAGACTTCATTCACCCAACAAGAGATAAAAGTCACTTTTTGCACTGTCTCGAGCTCTATCCTGCTGTGCTCGACCCTCGAGGCCCAGGCGGCACCCGCGGAGGAAGAAACCCTTCCATGGTATCGCCAGGATGTTCCCGTCCTCACCTTGCCAACCACGCATTTCACCTCGCTGTACCCCGGTCACTTCGGCGCCGCGTCCGATAGTCGAAGTTCACACCTGACCATCGAAGACGAAGCGCCTTCGACCTGGGACCAGGTCTACGGCAAGCCGTCGCGGCAGGCGCAAACCGATTTTCTGTCACAGGGCTCTTCGATCACGGGCAGCACTGAATTCAAAGGGCCGGCGATCCTCACCTTACAGAGTGGTAGCGGTCATACCCAGCAGGTCGGACTGGTCGGCGGCACCACCCGATTACAAGGCAACAGCAACGGCTTGCTGACCAGTCCAGCCCTGGCCGACCCCAACAACGATACCCTCAACCTTCAAGGCCAGAGTCTCGGTGCTTACTGGAGCCTGACCGGCCCTCAAGGCTGGCACGTGGATTTGACCGCCAGCGGTGGCCGGGTCAACGGCTTCAGCCGAAATGACCAGGGCGCGCGGCAAGCCACCGAAGGCAGTGCGATGACGTTGTCGGTGGAAGGCGGTTTCCCGATTGGCCTGAGTGAGAACTGGGTCGTCGAACCCCAGGCTCAGTTGATCAATCAACGCATCACACTGGATACGCCGTATGCCGGCTCAGGGAACGCGTCATCCAGCGACCTGACGTCCTGGAGCGGCCGGGTCGGTGCGCGATTGAAAGGGAGTTACGACATCAATGGCCTGGGCGTCGAACCCTACGTGCGGACCAACTTGTGGCACACCGTGTACACCGGCAATACCGTGACCCTCGATCAGGTCGACAAGATCAGCAGCAGCCGCAATTCATCCACGGTTGAGGTGGGGCTGGGATTGGTGGCCAAGGTCACGCCAGCGGTGAGTTTCTACGTCAGTGCGGATTACAGCAGTGATGTGGATGACAATGATTTGAATGGGTTGATCGGGAGTCTGGGGGTGCGGATGCGGTGGTGAGCGCCAGACATCAAAAGAGGCTTTGTCAGGGCTGACGCCTTCGCGAGCAAGCCTCGCCCCCACAGTTGGAATGCGTACCCCTGTGGGAGCGTGGCTTGCCCGCGATGGGAGCGACTCGGTCTCAGATCAGCCCTCAGGCCGCAAGATCAATACCGCCAGCGGCGGCAGATTCAATACCAGCGACAGTGCCTGCCCATGGCTCGGTTCCTCCTCCGTAAACGCCCCGCCACTGTTGCCATAATTGGAACCGGCATACATCGCCGCATCGCTGTTGATCAATTCGGTCCAGCGCCCGGCAAACGGTACGCCGACGCGATAGCCCTCACGCGGCACCGGCGTAAAGTTGGCCACGACCAGCACCGGCCGCCCCTCCTTGCTCCAGCGCAACCACGCGTAGACGCTGTTGATCGCATCGTCTCCGATCAGCCACTGGAAGCCTTGCGGGGCATCGTCCTGCTCATGCAGCGCCGGCTCTTCGCGGTACAGCCGATTGAGGTCGCCGACCAGCTTCTGCACCCCTTTGTGCTCGGGGTATTGCAGCAGGTACCAGTCGAGTTGCTGATCGTGGTTCCACTCGCGCCATTGGCCAAATTCGCAGCCCATGAACAACAGCTTCTTGCCCGGGTGCGTCCACATGAAGCTCAAGTAGGCGCGCAAATTGGCAAACTTCTGCCAGCGGTCGCCGGGCATCTTGTCGATCAGCGAGTGCTTGCCGTGGACCACTTCATCGTGGGAAATCGGCAGGATGAAACGCTCGGACCAGGCGTACACCAGGCCAAAACTCAATTCGTTGTGATGATGGGCGCGGTACACCGGGTCCTGCTGGATGTAATGCAGCGAATCGTGCATCCAGCCCATGTTCCATTTGTAGGCAAAGCCCAGACCGCCCTGTTGCGTGCTTTGGCTGACACCCGGCCATGCGGTGGACTCTTCGGCGATGACCAGCGCACCCGGCGCCTCGAGCGCCACCACGTCGTTGAGGTGACGCAAGAAGTCGATGGCTTCGAGGTTTTCACGACCGCCGTGGCGGTTCGGCACCCATTCTCCAGCCTTGCGCGAGTAATCGCGATAGAGCATCGACGCCACCGCATCGACACGCAGCCCATCGACGTGGAAATGCTTGAGCCAGTGCAACCCTGAAGCCAGCATGTAACCGTGCACTTCGGTGCGGCCGAGGTTGTAGATCAGCGTGTCCCAGTCCTGATGAAAACCTTCCTGCGGGTTGCCGTATTCATACAACGCCGTGCCGTCGAATTGCGCCAGGCCGTGGGTGTCGGTCGGAAAATGCGCCGGCACCCAATCGAGAATCACGCCGATTTCCGCCTGGTGGCAGGCGTTGACGAACGCGGCAAAGTCATCCGGCGAACCGTAACGGGCGCTGGGGGCGAATTGCGACAGCAGTTGATAACCCCACGAGCCGCCAAACGGGTGCTCCATGATCGGCATCAGTTCGATGTGAGTGAAGCCCAAGTCCTTCACATACGGAATCAGCCGCTCACCCAACTCGTGCCAGGTGTACTGGCGGGCGACCTCGCCCAGATCGTCCAGCTCACATTGCCAGGAACCGGCATGCAGTTCGTAGATCGACAGCGGCGCCGTAGGTCGCTGACGTTCGCCACGCGACGCCATCCACGCCTGATCCTGCCAGTCGATGTTCAGCGGCGAAGCGACTTTCGAGGCCGTGTCTGGCGGCAAGGTAGTGGCCAACGCCATCGGGTCAGCCTTGAGCGGCAATATGCCGTGGCTGCCGAGGATTTCGTATTTGTACGCCTCACCGGCTCGCAGACGCGGGATGAACAGCTCCCAGACCCCGGTCGGATGGCGCAGACGCATGGGATGGCGACGACCGTCCCAGTTGTTGAAATCACCGACCACCGACACGCGCTTGGCGTTGGGCGCCCACACGGCGAAACGCACGCCGTCGACGCCGTCGACCGTCTTCAACTGCGCGCCGAGGCAACTGCTCAGGTCGCGGTGATTGCCTTCGGCAAACAGGTACAAATCCATCTCGCCGAGCAGCGGGCCAAAGCTGTAAGGGTCTTCGCTGACTTGTTCGCCACCGGCCCAACGGGTGCGCAACAGGTACGCCTGGGCGCGGTCGAAATGCCCGACAAACAGCCCCGGTGTCTGGGTGGCTTCAAGGTGGCCGAGCTCTTCCCCGGAGTCCCTGGCCAACACTTGCACGCTCAAGGCGTCCGGCAGATAGGCACGAATGAATTGCCCACCGGCGCCATCGCCATGGGGGCCGAGAATTGCAAAGGGGTCGTGATGCTCGGCGCGCACCAGCGCGTCGATGTCCCGCGATCTGGGCAGTAACGCCTCTTTAGCGTGACCCTGTTCCTTGTTCGAGAAACTCATGACTACTCTCCACCAAGATCGGAAAAGGGTTTAAGCCCACTTAATAATCCATACAAACCGTGCAACGGCACCGGCAGCCAAGTGGGTCGATTTTCGGCCTCATACGCCACTTCATAGGCCGCCTTCTCCAGACCGAACAACGCCAGCGCGGCGTCCTCGCCTTCCGGATCTTGCCACGCATGAGCAAGACTAGCTGCCGCCAGCCGATAAGCGTCGACAAATGCCTGTTTTGCTTCAATCAGGTAACGCTCGGCGACCCGATGGCGCGCCCCCTGAGCCTCAGCCGTGTTGTCGACGTTGTGCACATTGATCGTCATCGCGGCGGCGTAATCGAATGAACGCAACACGCCGCTGACGTCTTTGTACGGGCTGTGCTTGCCCCGTCGTTCACGCAGCGGCCGCGCCGGCTCACCCTCGAAATCGATCAGGTAGGCATCGCCCTTGATCACCAACACCTGGCCCAGGTGCAAGTCGCCGTGGACGCGGATGCGCAAGCCACCGACGGCTTTCCTGCCCAGTTCCTGAACGTGGCTGAGGATGGCTTTTTTCTCGTCCAGTAAACGACTGACCAAGGCTTGGTCCGCCGGGTTCAGTTGATTTTGATGCTGCTTGAGCAACTTGAGCGCGTGCTCCAGCTGCGCCGCCACGTCCTTGGCCGAGGCCAGTGCCTCTTTCGCCGTCGTCACCTGCGGCGCGAAGTCCTTGTCTTGGGTCGGCGCTGCCAGCACCTGGTGCATTTCCCCCAGGCGCTGGCCGAGCATGCCGGCAAAATCCCTCAGCTCACCGAGGGCGTTGTAGTGCTGTTCCTGCTCGGAGATCGCATCAGCCAACTCGTCACGCAGCGCGCGTTCAAGGTTGTTCTGGGTCCATTCCCAGGCATCACCCTGATTGCTCAAATAACCCTGGGCGATCATCAACAAGGTGTCTTCGCCGTGTTCGTCACGGCGCACCACCGAGCCCAGCAGTGGCGAGATGTTCTGGAACCCGGCGTTGGTCAGGTAGGCGCTCATTTCCAGTTCCGGGTGCACGCCCGAGGCGAGTTTGCGGATCAGTTTGAGCACCAGGCTGTTGCCGATCACCACCGAACTGTTGGATTGCTCGGCCGACAGATAGCGAACAGGCGACTCTTGCGTCAGTCCGAGTTTCGCCAGCTCCACGGTCGGCTCGAAGCGGATGTCACCCGCGCTCGACGGCAACACCGTCTCGTTCTGCATACCAGCCAGCACGGCATGGATAAAGGGTTCGAGGCTGAAGGCATCAGTAATCAAACCCACCTGACGGCCCCGACGCACCCGCGACAACGCCAGCTGCTGAGGCAGTGCGGCGCCGACCTGATCTTCGGGAATAAAGCCGAATGGCAACTGGTAGCGGTGGGTCTGGCCGGCGCTGGTGACTTCGATTTCGCTCAACAGCACCGGGTGCAGCGGATCGCCGAAGCGTACGCCATAGGCCAGGTTGACCTGTTCGATGGCCGCGTCCTTGCCGGCAAACCAGCGGCGGTTCTGTAGCCAATTCGGCAGAATGCCTTGTTCCAGCGTGCCGCGAGACGGCGTTTCGAGCAGTTCTTCCATGCGTTTCTTCAACACCAGCGTGGTGAAGTCCGGCAGGCTTTGTGCCGGTTCCACGTGCCAGCTCGGCATCTGGTTTTCCGCCGCGAGCCCGAACCAATAGAAGCCGTATGGCGCCAGGGTCAGGAGGAAATTCAACTGTCCAATCGGAGGGAACGCATTACCACCGAGCATCTCCACCGGCACCATGCCGACGTACGCCGACAGGTCGAGTTCCGCCGCCTGGGCACTGCGCGAGACGTTGGCTACACAGAGGATGATTTCGTGCTTGCCATCCTCGCCAGTGAATTCACGGGTGTAGGCCAGAATCCGGCGGTTGCTCGGCGAAAGCATTTTCAACGTACCGCGCCCGAACGCCTTGGACTGTTTGCGCACCGCGAGCATGCGTCGGGTCCAGTTGAGCAGCGAATGCGGATCGCCAGCCTGGGTTTCGACGTTGACCGACAGGTAGCCGTATTGCGGGTCCATGATCGGTGGCAACACCAGGCTCGCCGGGTCGGCGCGGGAGAACCCGCCGTTGCGGTCAATCGACCACTGCATCGGCGTGCGCACGCCATCGCGGTCGCCGAGGTAGATGTTGTCGCCCATGCCGATTTCATCGCCGTAATACAGGGTTGGCGTGCCGGGCATCGACAGTAGCAGGCTATTGAGCAGCTCAACGCGACGGCGATCTCGCTCCACCAGCGGCGCCAGTCGACGGCGAATCCCCAGGTTGATTCGCGCCCGACGGTCGGCCGCGTAGTAATTCCACAGGTAATCGCGCTCCTTGTCGGTGACCATTTCCAGGGTCAGCTCATCGTGGTTGCGCAGGAAAATCGCCCACTGACAATTGGCCGGGATCTCCGGGGTCTGGCGCAGGATGTCGGTGATCGGGAAGCGATCTTCCTGGGCCAGCGCCATGTACATGCGCGGCATCAACGGGAAGTGAAAGGCCATGTGGCATTCGTCGCCATTCAAGCCCTGGGCGTCGGTTTCACCGAAATACAGTTGCGTGTCTTCCGGCCATTGATTGGCTTCGGCCAGCAGCATGCGGTCCGGGTAATTGGCGTCGATCTCGGCGCGGATCTGCTTCAGGACGTCGTGGGTCTCGGGGAGGTTTTCGTTGTTAGTGCCGTCCCGTTCGATCAGGTATGGAATGGCGTCCAGCCGCAGGCCGTCGATGCCCATGTCGAGCCAGTAGCGCATCACCGAGAGCACGGCTTTCATGACCTGCGGGTTATCGAAATTCAGGTCCGGCTGGTGGGAGTAGAAACGGTGCCAGAAGTATTGGCCGGCCACCGGGTCCCAGGTCCAGTTGGATTTCTCGGTGTCGAGAAAGATGATCCGGGTGCCGTCGTACTTGTGGTCGTCATCGGACCAGACGTAAAAGTCCCGCGCCGCCGAGCCGGGTTTGGCCTTGCGCGCACGCTGGAACCAGGCGTGCTGGTCCGAGGTGTGGTTGATGACCAGTTCGGTAATCACACGCAGGCCGCGTTCATGGGCTTCAGAGATGAAGCGCTTGGCATCGGCCATCGTGCCGTAGTCGGCGTGGACACCTCGGTACTCGGCGATGTCGTAGCCATCATCGCGGCGTGGCGAGGGGTAGAACGGCAATAGCCAGATGGTGTTGACGCCGAGGTCGGCAATGTAGTCGAGTTTGGCGATCAGGCCGGGAAAGTCGCCGATCCCGTCATTGTTGGAGTCGAAAAATGATTTGACGTGAACCTGGTAGATCACCGCGTCCTTGTACCAGAGCGGGTCCTTGATGAAGGTGGCTGCCTTGGGTTTCTTCGCCATTTGAAACTCCTGTTGAAATCGAAAAAGCCGCTGAGCCCAAACACAATGATTACCTGCGGGAGCGAGCCTGCTCGCGAAGAGGCCGGTACATCCGATCCATCTTTGGCGATTGGATCACCGCTTTCGCGAGCAGGCTCGCTCCCACAGGTTCTGCGTTCTAGACGGTTATTCGCCAAATGCCGAACGGCTGATACGCCGGGTCGATACGCATGAACTGGTACTTGCCATACCAGGTCCAGCGATGCCCGTTCATCAAGTCTTCGCCCTGGGTGATGGCGTCGTCAGGCAAACCCATTTCCCACAGCGGCAATTCGAAATTCGCTTCCTGGACGTTATGCGGATCGAGACTGACCGCCACCAGAATGAAGTTGCTGCCGTCCGCGCTGCGCTTGCCGAAATACAGAATGTTGTCGTTCCACGCGTTGTAGACCTTCAGGCCCAGGTGCGTATGCAATGCCGGGTTCTGCCGGCGGATGCGGTTGAGCTGCGCGATCTCGGCAATGATGTTGCCCGGCGCATTGAAGTCCCTTGGGCGAATTTCGTACTTCTCGGAGTCCAGGTATTCCTCTTTGCCCGGGATCGGCGCCGATTCACACAGTTCAAAACCCGAGTACATGCCCCACAGGCCAGAGCCCATGGTCGCCAGCGCCGCACGGATCAGAAAACCGGCACGCCCGGACTCGTGCAAAAAGAACGGGTTGATGTCCGGCGTGTTGACGAAGAAATTCGGCCGGTAGCATTCGCGCCACGGCGATTCATTGAGCTCGGTGAAATACGTCGCCAGCTCATGCTTGGTGTTGCGCCAGGTGAAATAGGTGTAGCTCTGCGAGTAACCGACCTTGCCCAGCCGCGCCATCATCGCCGGGGTGGTAAAGGCTTCCGCGAGAAAAATCACCTCGGGGTACAACGCGCGTACATCGGCGATCAGCCATTGCCAGAACGGCAGCGGCTTGGTGTGCGGGTTGTCGACGCGAAAGATCTTAACGCCCTCCTCGACCCAGCCGACCACGATGTCGCGCAATTCGACCCACAGACTGGGAATCGCCTCGGCCGCATAGAAATCGACGTTGACGATGTCCTGGTATTTCTTCGGCGGGTTTTCGGCGTATTTGATGGTGCCGTCCGGCCGCCAGTTGAACCAGCCCGGGTGCTGCTGCAGCCAGGGGTGGTCCTGTGAGCACTGAATGGCAAAATCGAGGGCGATTTCCAGTCCGTAGTCCGCCGCCGTGGCTACCAGTCGACGGAAGTCTTCGCGGGTCCCCAGTTCTGAATGAATCGCCTCGTGCCCGCCCTCTTCGCCACCAATCGCATAGGGGCTGCCGGGGTCGTCGGGGCCGGCGGTCAGGGAATTGTTCGGGCCTTTGCGATAACTGCGGCCGATCGGGTGGATCGGCGGAAAGTACAGGACGTCGAAGCCCATGTCCTGAATCATCGGCAACCGCGAGTGCACATCATTGAAGGTGCCATGACGGGCCGGATCGTCGGTGATCGAGCGCGGAAACAACTCATACCAACTGGCGAACTGCGCCAGTTCCCGTTCGACATCCAGCGGGAACTCGGGGCTGAGGCTGAGATAAGCACGATGGTCGGCCTGGGCCATCAGGTCGGCGCTACGTTGGTGCAGAAACAGCGCCACCTGCTCGTTTTCGAGCAGGCCGGACAATTCGTGGTGCAGCGCCGCCAGTTGTTCGCTCAACTCGCCGTCGCTACGTTCGGCCGCCAGGTGGACCTGCGTGCGCCCTTCCTGCAACTCGAGACTGACCGGGACTCGCGCCGCGTGCTTCTTCCCAAGCTCATAACAGAAGCTGGCGAACTGATCGATCCAGGCTTCGATGCAAAACAGGTAGCGCCCCTCACGCACGACACGGAACTGGCCTTGCCAGCCGTTATTGCCCAGCTCCGCCATGACTGCGCTTTGCCAGACCTCGTCGCCTTCGGCACGCCAGCGCACCCGCACGGCCAGTTTGTCGTGACCGTCGGCAAACACTTTGCTGGTCACCACCACGTCCTGACCGATCACGGCCTTGACGGCGAACTGTCCGCCATCGAGGGTCGGGTGGGTGTTTTCAATCGCGATTCGCGGTAGCAGCAACGCCTGCGACAGCGGCATGTGAGGGTTGTAGTTCAGCTCTGTCGGTTTTTCAGCAGTCATCGAGCATCTCTCCTTTACGCCCCATGGACGCTCTTGTACCGGATGGTCCCTGAATAGATTCACTTAGGTTGGGAGCCACCGGCTTCACTAAAAGTTCAGAGGGATTTGCCTCGGCATTTAAGGGGAATCAAATCCCGCGTCGGGAGGTCAATCCACTTAAGCACGACTTACGCCATGTGCCACTGGAGGCTTGAACAATGAGTATTCCAATCCCTGCCGAAACACCTGATCCGAACATCGACAGCCCGGTGATTCCGCCGACCGAGCCGCAACCCGTGCCCGAGCAAGACCCGCCCGGCACTCAACCGCCACCTCGGGAAGAACCACCGAGCACCCTGCCGCCGGTGATTGTGAAGCCCTGATCATGACAATTTACGGGGTGCGGTCCTTGTCGATCAGGCGCACGATCCTTGGCATCACGCTAAAAATGGTCAATGCCAAAAACGTACTGAACACCGCCGTCGCCTCGCGCCCCAGCCCGGCCGACACTCCGATGGCGGCGGTCATCCACAACCCGGCGGCGGTGGTCAGGCCTTTGACATGACCTTCATCACCCTCGTTGTTTTTCAGGATAGTCCCGGCGCCGAGAAAGCCGATCCCGGCGATGACGCCCTGCACCACACGGCTCATGGCGTCGGCCTGAGCGCCGGACATCTGCGGCACCAGCACAAACAGCGCCGCCCCCAGCGCTACCAGCATGTGGGTGCGCACCCCGGCGGCCTTGCCTTTGTGCTCGCGCTCGAAACCGAGAATTCCACCCAGCACCGCCGCTATCAGCAGGCGCACAGTAATACGCGTCAATTGGGACGCGTCACCGATGTCGGCGAACTCCCCTTGCAGCGTCACCCAAACTTCATGCCACCAGGCGTTCATGCTGTGGTCCTTGTGCGGGTTGTTTGAGGATGGACCGCGCCGACCATTAATCAGTTGCACCGAACGATGGCCGGCGAATGCGCCCTAACGTTTAAGTACCCGCAGAAAAAAGGACAACACCATGACCGTACGCATCGAAAACAAGACCTGCTTCTTTACCACCGAAAACGGCGAGGAAATTCGTTTGGGTCCCGACGTCACCATCATCACTGACTCGGAAAAATCCATGTCAGCGGTGGACCTCAACGACCAGCGTATTTACATCACCGAAGCAGAAGCCGATGCATTGACCGTAGCAGGCGCGGTGGACGGTCGCCGGCATTTGAAGGCCACGGACAGTGATTCGGTGATTTGACTGACACCGATCAACAACCCCGGCGCAGGCTTGGGATAGAGGTCTGCGTCCTGTCAGGGCAGGTGCTTCAAGTTGTCGCACAGGGCGGATCAGCGCTCATCTGATCCGCTTTTTATGGCAACACCTGAGTCTGTTATGCAAACAGATCGACGCTCATAGTGCACTGGCCTGATGGAGGCTGATGAGCGACAGACCATGAGCGATAGAATCCCCGTCCGATTAGTTGAAAGCCCCCCTGCGGTCCAGACGTTTGAGCCTTCGAGACCGAAGATAAAGGCCAAGTCCAGCGACAACCTGATCCACACCCGTAGCTTCACCGGCCTGTTCCGCACCTTGCGATTGAGCGGTGCAGGCTGTCTGTTTCTGCTGTTTTTCGGCACGGTGTGGTTGAACTGGGGTGACCGCCAAGCGGTGCTCTGGGACCTTTCCGAGAGCAAATTTCACATCTTCGGCGCGACCTTCTGGCCGCAGGATTTCATTCTGCTGTCGGCGCTGTTGATCATCGCCGCGTTCGGCCTGTTTGCGATCACCGTGTTCGCCGGTCGGGTCTGGTGCGGCTACACCTGCCCGCAGAGTTCCTGGACCTGGATCTTCATGTGGTGCGAGAAAATCACCGAAGGCGAGCGCAACCAGCGCATCAAGCTGCAAGCCGCGCCATGGGGCCTGAACAAACTGCTGCGGCGTTCCGCCAAGCACACACTGTGGCTGGCGATCAGCCTGCTCACCGGCCTGACCTTCGTCGGCTATTTCACCCCGATCCGGCCGTTGGCCGAAGAGCTGCTGACCTGGCAAATGGGCGGCGTCAGTCTGTTCTGGGTGCTGTTCTTTACCGGCGCCACGTACATCAACGCCGGCTGGCTGCGCGAAGCGGTGTGCATGCACATGTGCCCGTATGCGCGGTTCCAGAGTGTGATGTTCGACAAGGACACCCTGACCATTTCCTATGACGCGGCCCGTGGCGAAAACCGTGGTGCGCGCAAACGTGAAGTGAAACCGGCCGAGGTCGGGCTGGGCGATTGCATCGACTGTCAGTTGTGCGTGCAGGTCTGCCCGACCGGCATCGACATCCGTGATGGCTTGCAGATGGAGTGCATCGGTTGTGCCGCGTGTATCGACGCCTGTGATTCGATCATGGACAAAATGGGCTATGCCCGTGGGCTGATCAGCTACACCTCCGAGCATGAATTGCAGGGAGGCAAGACCCACCTGCTGCGGCCACGGCTGATCGGTTACACGGCGGTGCTGTTGGTGATGATCGGCGCCCTCGCTTTTGCCTTGGTGGAACGGCCGATGGTGTCGCTGGACGTAAGCAAAGACCGTGGGTTGTTCCGTGAAAACAGTCAGGGGCAGATCGAAAACATCTACAGCCTCAAGGTCATCAATAAAACCCAGCTGCGTCAGGACTATCATTTGAGTCTGGTCGATGGCGACGGCTTCCAGCTGCAAGGCAAGACGCAACTGAGCCTGGCGCCGGGCGAGATTGTCGATGTGCCTGTGTCGGTGGCGATGACCACAGAACGGCCGAGCAGCAGTTCGCAGACGATCATATTCAAGATTGAAGACAGCGATGAGCCGGATGTTTATAGCGAAGCCAAGAGCCGGTTTGTTGCGCCGATGAACCGTTGATCCCTTAGACTGCGGTGCCCTGTGGCGAGGGGGCAATCCCCCTCGCCACAACGGTGCACCACATGAATCACTCCAACTCGGGCACTCGATGAAACGCTACGAAAAATTCGCCGACGACATCGCTGAACTGATCCGCTCCGGCGTCCTTGGGCCCGGCCAGCGCGTGCCATCGGTGCGCTACGCCAGCCAGACCTACGGCGTGAGCCCGTCCACGGTATTCCAGGCCTACTACCTGCTCGAACGCCGAGGCCTGATCCGCGCCCGCCCGCGCTCCGGCTACTTCGTCAACGTCCACGCACCGAGCCCGTTCTCGGAGCCGGTGATCAGCAGCCAGGTCAGCGAGTCCACCGAAGTCGACGTCAGCGAACTGGTGTTTTCGGTGCTCGATTCGATCAAGGACCCGAACACCGTCCCGTTCGGTTCTGCCTTTCCCAGCCCGACCCTGTTCCCTTTGCAGCGCCTGTCGCGCTCGCTGGCCAGTGCTTCCCGGGAGATGGACCCGCGCATGGTGGTCACCGACATGTCGCCCGGCAACCCGCAATTGCGTCGGCAAATCGCCCTGCGCTACATGGTCGGCGGGCTGATGCTGCCGATGGAAGAGTTGCTGATCACCAACGGCGCCCTCGAAGCCTTGAACCTGTGCCTGCAAGCGGTCACGGAACCCGGCGACCTGGTGGCCATTGAAGCGCCCGCGTTCTACGCCTGCCTGCAAATACTCGAACGACTGAAACTCAAGGCCGTGGAAATCCCGGTGCATCCTCGGGACGGCATCGACCTCGGGGTACTGGCGCAGACACTGGAGCGTCATCCAATCAAGGTCTGCTGGTGCATGACCAGTTTCCAGAACCCGATGGGCGCGACCATGCCCGAGGCGAAAAAGCAGGAGTTGGTGGAATTGCTGCGCCGCCATCAAGTGCCGCTGATCGAAGACGACGTCTACGCCGAGCTGTATTACGGGCAACAGGCGCCGAAACCGGCCAAGGCGTTTGATACCGAAGGGTGGGTGATGCACTGCGGCTCGTTCGCCAAAAGTCTGGCCCCCGGCTACCGCATCGGTTGGGTCGCGGCCGGGCGTTTTGCGCAGAAGATTGAACGTCTGAAACTCATGACCTCACTCTGCGCTTCGATGCCGGCGCAGGCCGCCATCGCCGATTACCTGCAACACGGCGGTTACGACCGGCATTTGCGTAAATTGCGTTATGCACTGGAAGAACAGCAAAGCGCCATGCTCGCCGCCATCGCCCGCTACTTCCCGGCCCAGACCCGCGTCAGTCAGCCGGCCGGCGGCTACTTCTTGTGGCTGGAATTGCCGCCGCAGATGGATTCGCTGAAATTGTTCCAGATGGCCTTGGCACAAGGCATCAGCATCGCGCCGGGGCCGATCTTTTCGCCGACGCAGCGGTTCAGGAATTGTATTCGGCTGAACTATGGCAGTCCGTGGACCGAGGATTCGGAGAAGGCGATGGAAACACTGGGAAGGATTGTGCGGTCGTTCTGACGTTTTGACGTTGTCTTGACTGTCGCGAGCAAGCTCGCTCGCTCCCACAGTGGATTTTCAGTGTCCACAAAACCTGTGGGAGCCAGCTTGCTCGCGATGAGGCCAGTAAAGGCAATACAAAAGCTATGGATTAACGCCCACCGCCAAGATCAACAAAAGTCCCGGTCGCATAAGAAGCTTTATCGGACAGCAACCACACAATCGCCTCCGCCACTTCATCCGGCCTACCACCGCGAGCCATCGGAATCGCCGACTCAAGCTTGCTGACCCGGTCCGGATCCCCGCTCAGCGCATGGAAGTCGGTGAAGATTAACCCCGGCCGCACGGCGTTGACGCGAATGCCCTCACCCGCCACTTCCTTGGACAGACCAATGGTGAAGCTGTCCAGCGCACCTTTTGACGCGGCGTAATCCACGTACTCGTTGGGCGAGCCCAAACGCGAGGCCACCGACGACACGTTGACGATGCTGCCACCCTGCCCGCCGTGTTTTGGCGACATGCGCAGGATCGCGTGCTTGGCGCAGAGGATCGGCGCCAGGACGTTGGTCTTGAGAATTTTGAGAATGCGGAACTCGGACATTTCGTCGACCCGGGACTTGTGCCCGACGGTGCCGGCGTTGTTCACCAGTGCCGTGACCCGGCCCAGTTCGGCGTCCACGCGGCGGAACATGGCGATCACTTCATCTTCGATGCTGACATCAGCGCGCACCGCAATGGCCTGGGCGCCCAGTGCGCGGACTTGCTCCAGCACACTTTGCGCGGCGGACTCGTCAGACTGGTAGTTGATACAAATCCGATAGCCCTGTTCGGCGGCCAGCAAGGCAGTGGCGGCACCAATGCCGCGGCCGCCACCGGTGACGACGATGACTTTGTCCATGTAAGCGTTCCCCCAATCCAACATAAGCAGTCGGGATCAAGAATAACCGCCATTGCCGGCTTTTGCATGGGCTCACATCAACAGATACGACCAACACCTCCACACCGCCGACTGCCCGCCCCGACCGACCACCCGACCGTAGCAGCTGACGAGCAACGCGAGGCTGCGTCCGGCTGCGCAGCAGTCGTGAACCCTACGCACGCGATCTGTCTGAAACACCGCGCCGCCTGAATTCACGACAGCTTCGCTGCCGGACGCTGCTCGTCAGCCGCTACAGGCCGCACGGGTTCAGGCGGTGGTCAGTTGTTCTGCGCGCAGGATGTCGACCATGAAGCGGTCCGCCGGCAGCGGGTGCCCCAGCAGATAGCCCTGCAACGAATCACATCCCAGCTTGGTCAGGAAGTCTTGCTGCACGCCGGTTTCGACGCCTTCGGCAACGATCCGCAAGCCCAGCGCCTGCCCGAGTGCGACGATCGCGGAGACAATCGCCGCGTCGTCGCTGTCGTGTTCGAGGTCGCGGACGAAACCGCGGTCGATCTTCAACTCATTGGCCGGCAGGCGCTTGAGGTACATCAGGCTCGAATAGCCCGTCCCGAAGTCATCGATGGACAGGTCGACGCCCATGGCCGAGAGTTCCTGCAACACCGTCATGCTCGCATCGGCGTCGCTCATGGCGGTGGTTTCGGTGATTTCCAGGGTCAGTCTATTGGCCGGCAGTTGATGGGCGCTCAGGGCCCTGGCGACGCTTTGAACCAGCCCGGCATGGCAGAACTGCAACGCCGAGAGGTTCACCGCGATCCGCCAGTCGGTGTAGCCCAGCACATACCATTCGCGCATCTGACGGCAGGCTTCGTTGAGCACCCACTCGCCGATCGGAATGATCAATCCGGTTTTTTCCGCCAGGTCGATAAACGTGTCCGGCAGGATCATGCCACGCGTCGGATGCGCCCAACGCAGCAGTGCTTCGGCGCCCACTGGCCGACCATCCATCGCGTCGAACTTGGGCTGGTAATAGAGACTGAACTGTTTCTGTTCGAGCGCATTGCGCAAATCCTGCAGCAATTGCAGCTGCTTGCGCGCATTGCTGTTCATTGAGGCGTCGAAAAAGCTGTAGCCGTTTTTCCCGGCACCCTTGGCGTGATACATCGCAGCGTCAGCGTTCATCAGGAGGTCTTGGGCGGTCTGTCCATTGCCCGGGTACAGCGCGATGCCGACGCTGGCGGAAATCTGCAAGTCATGTTCAGCCACCCGGAACGCGCGAGCAATCAAACCGACCTGACGCGCCGCCAGGCTCAGCGCATCATCCGGCTCGGCAAGCCGCACCAGTAGCACAAACTCATCGCCGCCAATGCGCGCCAACGTGTCCTGACTGCGCAAATCTTCGCGCAAACGCAGGCTGACTTCGCGCAACAACTGATCGCCCATGTGGTGGCCAAAGGCGTCATTGACCGGCTTGAAGCCGTCGAGGTCGATGAACATCAACGCGAAACAACCGCCCTGCTCCTTTACCTTCGACATCGCCTGTTCGATGCGATCGGCCAGCAAGACGCGATTGGGCAAACCGGTCAGAGGGTCGTGCAAAGCCAGTTGCGTCAGTTCGCGGTTGGCTTCGGTGAGCGAACGCGCCAAGTCCGCGGTGCGCGCTTCCAGACGTGCATCCAGCACCGATGTCAGCAAGGCGATGCTCAGCACCGCCAGCGTGGTGATCAGCACCAGATTGTCCAGGCCCTTGCCGTTCAAGCCGCTGACGGCCGCCCCACAGAAACTGCCGTCCGGGAAACGCGCTGCCGCCATGCCGGTGTAGTGCATGCCGACGATGGCGATGCCCATGATCACCGCCGCGCCCGCGCGGATCAGGCCGACGTAAGGCGTGTACTGGCGCAGACGGAAAGCGATCCAGAGTGCCGCGCCGGACGCGCCAACGGCGATCAGCAACGAGGTGCCAAACAATGTCGGATCGTAATCGATGCCCGGTTGCATGCGCATGGCAGCCATGCCGGTGTAGTGCATCGCACTGATCCCGGCGCCCATCGCTAGCGCGCCAAACGCCAGTTGCCAGGCTGGCAACTTCGGCTGACTGACAAGCCAAAGGGCAAATCCGCAAGAGAGAATGGCGGTCAGCAGCGACAGGACGGTGATCGTGAGGTCGTAGCCCAGGTCAATCGGCAAATTGAACGCGAGCATCCCGATGAAGTGCATCGACCACACGCCAATGCCCATGGCAAAGGCACCACCCGCCGTCCACAGATGCACCGCCCGACCTTTGGCCGTGGCGATGCGCCCGGTCAGGTCGAGCGCGGTATAGGACGCAAGAATCGCCACACAGAGCGAAATGATAACCAGGGTGGGTGAATAGCTACCGATCAGCATGAGACTTCTCGCGAGCGCCCGCCGTAGAGCGTCCTTACTCGGGGGGCAAATGCGGGCGATTGTACTGATTGCGCAAAAGAACGCACTGACAAAATAAGCAATTGGCCATCAACCCGATGAAACGCTTGTTTGATGCCCAGCAACCCTACGGGGTTATTTGTTTTCGCTGACCTGCAACGCCCCGTCCCAACCGCCGCCCAGCGCAGCGATCAATTGCACACTGGCAATCAACCGGCTCTGCAAAAGATCCAGCACGTTGCGTTCGTTGTTCAACGCCGTGGCTTGAACCACCACCACATCCAGATAAGCAATCAGACCGGCCTTGTACTGATTCTGGGTCAGGCGCAACGAGATACGCGCGGCCTCCAGCGCTTCCTGGCGCACGCCGGCTTCCTGCTCCAGCACCTTGAGTTGCACCAGGTAGTTTTCCACTTCGCGGAAGCCGTCGAGCACGGTCTGGCGGTACTTGGCCACCGTCTCGTCGTAGGCCGCCTCACTGCGATCGACTTCTGCCGAACGCTGGCCGCCATCAAACAAGGTCATGGCCAGTTGCGGCCCGACCGACCAGAAGCGGTTCGGCACGCTGATCCAGTTGGAATAGGTGCTGCTGCTATACCCGCCGTTCAGGCTCAAGGTGAAATCCGGGTAATACGCGGCCTTGGCAACGCCGATGTTGGCGTTGGCGGCCATCACCGAGCGCTCGGCGGAGGCAATGTCCGGACGGCGCTCCAGCAATTGCGAAGGCAATCCTACCGGCACTTCGGGCAGGGTCGGGATGGTGGTGGTTTCTGCCAGGCTGAACTCGGCGGGAGGCAACCCGATCAACACGGCAATGGCGTTCTCGAACTGGGCACGCTGCCAGATCAGGTCAACCATGTCGGCCTGGGTGCCTTTGAGCTGGGTTTGCGCCTGCGCCACGGAGTCCCGGCCGGAAACGCCAGCGCGGTATTGGTTTTCAGTCATGGTCAGCGAACGTTGATAGGCCTCGACCGTGGCTTCCAGCAAACGTTTCTGTTCGTCGATCACCCGCAATTGCAGGTAGTTCTGCACCAGCTCGGACTGTTGGCTCAGGCGCATCGCGGCCAGGTCGGCAAAGCTTGCCTGGGCATTGGCGGTGTCGGCTTCAAGGCCTCGGCGCAGTTTGCCCCACACGTCTGCTTCCCAACTGACTCCAGCCTGGGCGGTGTAGGTGTCACGAATACCGCTGGAGGAGCTGGTCAGGCTCGAACTGCTGCTGCCGGTGCCCTGGCTGGAGCGGTTTTTGCCGACGGTCAAATCCACTGTCGGAAAAAACGCCCCGCGCGCACTGCGCACCAACGCCTGGGCCTGACGGTATTGGGCCTCGGACTGGGCCACTGTCTGGTTGGAGCGGTTGAGTTGCTCGATCAGGCCGTTGAGCTGCTGATCGCCATACAACTCCCACCAGGCACCGCGCGCCAGGGAGTCGCTCGGACTGGCCTGACGCCAGCCTGCCGCTTCCTTGTATTGCACCGGCGCAGCCGCTGGTGGGCGCTGATAGTCCGGGCCGACAGCACAAGCGCTGAGCATCGCCACGCACAGCGCCAGGCTCAGCAGACGCGAGCCTCGGGCGGCAGCCAGCGGGACAGCCAGATTGATAAGCGAACGGTCAGTCATAGCGGAGTTTCCAGAGCAGCATCGGTACGCACCCCACGCCATTTATTGAAGCGATGGCGCAGTTTGTCGAGATAGAGGTAAACCACCGGGGTGGTGTAAAGGGTCAACACCTGGCTGAAGATCAGCCCGCCAATAATCGTCAAGCCCAGTGGCTGGCGCATTTCCGCCCCTTCGGCCCGGCTCAGCAGCAACGGCACGGCGCCGAGGATCGCCGCCAGGGTGGTCATCAGGATCGGACGCAAACGTTGCAGGCACGCACTGCGAATCGACTCCAACGGTGCCAGGCCTTGATGGCGTTCAAGTTGCAGTGCGAGGTCGATCATCAGAATGGCGTTTTTCTTCACCACGCCGATCAGCAGAAACAGCCCCAGCAACGAGATCAGGCTGAACTCGCCGCCCAGCGCGTAGATCGACAGCAACGCGCCGACCCCGGCTGACGGCAAGGTGGACAGAATGGTCAGCGGATGGATGTAGCTTTCATACAGCACACCCAACACCAGATAAACCGCCAGCAGTGCGCCGAGAATCATCCAGGGCTGGCTCTTCTGGGTGGCGGCGAACGCATCGGCGGTGCCGGCCATTTTCGCGATCACGTCTTCAGGCAAACCGACTTTGGCAATCGCCCGTTCGATGGCAGCGGTGCCCTGCTCGACCGTCACGCCTTCGGCCATGTCGAACGACAGGCTTTCGGAGGCAAACTGACCTTCGTGGCTGACCCGATCGTCTTCCAGGCTGTTTTCGTAGTGAGCGATGGTCGACAACGGAATCCGCGCGCCATCGGCGGTGATCACCTGCACTTGCTTGAGCGTCACCGGGTCCTGGGCGTATTTCGGGTCGACCTCCATCACCACCTGATACTGGTTGAGGCTGTCGTAAATCGTCGAAATCTGCCGCTGGCTGTAGGCGTTGTTCAGTACAGCCGTGACCATGCTCATGTCGACACCCAGGCGCTTGGCCTGATCGCGATCGACGATCAGCGTGACCTGCCGCGCACCGCGACCTTCCCGAGCGTCGATCGCCGTCAATTCCGGCAACGTCTTGAGCGCGGTGACGACTTTCGGGTACCACTCGCGCAATGCCCCCAGATCACCGCTTTGCAGGATGTAGGAGTACTGCGACGAGGTTTGTTCGCGGCCACCGCCAAACTGCAGGTCCTGGTCCGCCATCAACATCAGCTGTGCGCCGGGAACCTTGGGCATTTCCTTGCGCAGGCGCTCGATGACTTTCTGCGCGGAAATGCTGCGTTCCTTGATCGGTTTGAGTCGCACGATCATGACGGCATTGTTGGTGCCGTTCGTGCCGCCGATGAACCCGGCGACGCTTTCCACCGCGTCGTCCTTGAGTACGGCACGGCGGAAGGTTTCCATCTTCGGCTGCATTACGTTGAACGACAGGCCGTCGTCACCGCGCACAAAACCAATCAGTTGACCGGTGTCTTGTTGCGGAAGAAATGTTTTAGGAACAACCACATACAGCGCAATGTTCACGCCAATCGTCACCAACAGGCTGAGCAAGGTCAGTCGACGGTGACGCAATACCCAATCGAGGCTGGTGGCGTATTTGCCGACCATCCATTCGTTGGCGCGCTGGCTCCAGCGCTGCAATCGGTTTTCCTGGCCTGGCGTGTGTGGCTTCAGCCAACGGGCACAGAGCATTGGCGTCAGGGTCAGCGAGACCACCAGCGACACCACGATGGACGCGGCCAGAGTGATGGAAAACTCGCGGAACAGGCTCTCGATGATCCCGCCCATGAACAGGATCGACAGGAACACCGCCACCAGCGAGACGTTCATCGACAGCAAGGTAAACCCGACTTCCTGAGCACCGAGGTACGCGGCCTTCATCGGCGGCACGCCTTCGTCGATGTGCCGGGAGATGTTCTCCAGCACCACGATGGCATCGTCGACCACCAGCCCGGTGGCGAGGATCAGCGCCATCAGCGACAGGTTGTTGAGCGAGAATCCGTAGAGGTACATCACCGCAAAGGTGCCGACCAGCGACACTGGCACCGCCAGCGTCGGGATCAGCGAGGCACGGAAATTACCGAGGAACAGGAACACCACCAGAATCACCAGCGTCACGGCGATCAGCAGGGTCATTTCCGCTTCATGCAGGGTCGCCTTGATCACCGGCGAGCGGTCCATCGCCAGGTTCAGCTTGACGCTGGCCGGCAGTACCGCCTGCAACGCTGGCAGCTGTGCCTTGATTTCATTGACCGTCTCGATGATGTTGGCGCCGGCCTGGCGGTTGATCACCAGCAGCACCGCCGCGTCGTCGTTGAAGAACCCGCTGTTGTAGCGGTCCTCGACGCCGTCGCTGACCTTCGCCACATCCTTGAGGCGCAAGGCTGCACCGCCGTTGTAATGGATGATCAGCGACTCGTAATCCTTGGCTTTTTCCAGTTGATCGTTGGCCTGGACCTGCCATAACCGCTCGCCATCTTCGACCGAGCCCTTCGGCCGGCGCACGTTGGCGTTGGCAATGGTGTTGCGCACATCGTCGAGGGCCACGCCGTACTGGTTGAGGGCTTGCGGTTCGAGCTCGATACGCACCGCGGGCAACGAACTGCCGCCGATCTGTACTTCGCCCACGCCCTGCACCTGCGACAGGCTCTGAGACAGGATGGTCGAGGCCAAATCGTAGAGCTGGCCCTTTTCCAGCACATCCGACGTCAGCGACAGCACCATGATCGGCGCCTGGGAGGGGTTGACCTTCTTGTAGGTCGGCATGCTGCGCATCCCGCTCGGCAGCAGGTTGCGCGAGGCGTTGATCGCCGCTTGCACTTCCCGCGCCGCGCCGTTGATGTCGCGGTCGAGGTCAAATTGCAGGATCACCCGGGTCGAGCCCTGGCTGGAACGGCTGCTCATGGTGTTGACCCCGGCGATGGCGCCGAAGGATCGTTCCAGCGGCGTGGCCACGGTCGAGGCCATGACCTCGGGGCTCGCGCCGGGAAGGCTGGCCTGCACCACGATCACCGGGAAATCCATTTGCGGCAACGGCGATACCGGCAACAGGCCGAAACTCACCCCGCCCAGCAGCATGATCGCCAGGCTCAGCAACATCGTTGCGACCGGGCGCTTGATGAACGGTCCGGACAGGTTCATGGCTGTTCTACCGCTTCCACGGTGTCAGACTTGTGGCCCCAGCGCCGGCCGAGTCGGTCGAAGTACAAATAGATGACAGGCGTGGTGAACAAGGTCAGCACCTGGCTCACCAGCAACCCACCGACCATCACCAGACCCAGCGGCTGACGCAATTCTGCGCCGGAGCCGGTGGCCAGCATCAGCGGCACCGCGCCAAACAACGCTGCCAGCGTCGTCATCAGAATCGGCCGGAAGCGCAGCAACGCGGCTTGATAGATCGCGGTTTCCGGGTCCATGCCCTGATTGCGCTCTGCATCGAGGGCGAAGTCGATCATCATGATCGCGTTCTTTTTCACGATACCGATCAGCAAAATAATGCCGATGATCGCGATCATGCCCAGGTCATTGCCGCTCAGGATCAATGCCAGCAAGGCGCCGACCGCCGCAGACGGCAAGGTCGAGAGAATGGTGATCGGGTGGATATAGCTCTCGTACAGCACGCCGAGCACGATGTACATGGTCACCACCGCGGCCAGAATCAACAGCAAGGTGCTGGACAGCGACGCCTGGAACGCCTCGGCCGCCCCTTGGAACTGGGTCTGCACGCCAATCGGCATGCCGATGTCTTTCTGCACCTGGTCGATGATCTCGACCGCATGCCCCAGCGCCACACCCGGCGCCAGGTTGAACGACATCATCACCGCCGGGAACTGGCCGATGTGGGTGATTGCCAGTTGCGCCTGACGCTCTTCGATGTGCGCCAGGCTGGACAGGCGAACCTGCCCGCCGTCCGTGGTTTTCACGTGAATCTGATTCAGCGCATCCGGACCGATCTTCTCCCCGGACTGCGATTGCAGAACCACGCGGTACTGGCTGGCCTGGGTGTAGATGGTCGAAATCTGCCGCTGACCGAAAGCATCGTAGAGCGCATCGGTAATGTTCGACACCGAGACCCCGACCCGTGAAGCGGCATCGCGGTCAATCACCAGATAGACCTGCAAGCCCTTGTCCTGCAAATCGCTGGCAACGTCGGTCAGTTCTGGCCGGTGGGACAATGCATCGACAAGACGACCGCTCCACAGGGCGAGCAATTCCGAATCCGGGGACGACATGCTGAACTGATATTGCGTGCGGCTGACACGGTCTTCGATGGTCAGGTCCTGCACCGGCTGCATGAACAGGCGGATGCCGACCAGCTTGTCCAGTTGCGGTTGCAGGCGGGCAATCACCTGGGTCGCACTCAGATCACGGTCGCTGTGGGACTTGAGATTGATCAGCAGGCGCCCGCTGTTCAGCGTCGAGTTGTCACCGTCGACACCGATGTAGGACGACAGGCTTTCCACCGCTGGATCGGCGAGGACTACCTTGGCCAGCGCCTGTTGACGTTCGCTCATCGCCGCGAAGGAAATCGACTGCGGCGCCTCGGAAATGCCCTGGATCACCCCCGTGTCCTGCACCGGGAAGAAGCCCTTGGGCACCACCATGTAGAGGAATACGGTCAACGCCAGCGTGCCGATGGCCACCAGCAATGTCAGCGGCTGGTGCTTGAGCACCCACTGCAATTTGCGCCCGTAGGCCGCGATCATCCAGTCAATCGCCGCGCCGCTGGCCCGGTAGAAACGCCCCTGCTCTTCTTCCTTCGGTTCACGCTTGAGCAATCGCGCGCACATCATCGGCGTCAGGGTCAGGGACACGACCAGCGAAATCAGGATCGCCACCGCCAGCGTGATCGCAAACTCGCGGAACAAGCGCCCTACCACGTCGGCCATGAACAGCAGCGGGATCAATACCGCGATCAGCGACAGGGTCAGGGAAATCAGGGTGAAACCGATCTGCTTCGCGCCTTTGAGCGCCGCATTCAACGGAGTGTCCCCTTCTTCGATAAACCTGGAAATGTTCTCCAGCATCACGATCGCATCGTCCACCACAAAACCGGTGGCGATGGTCAGGGCCATCAGGGTCAGGTTATTGACCGAAAACCCGGCGAGGTACATCACGCCGAACGTACCGACCAACGACAGCGGCACGGCAATCGATGGAATGATCGTCGCACTGGCACGGCGCAGAAACAGAAAGGTCACCATCACCACCAAGGCAATGGCGATCAGCAACTCGTGCTGCACGTCTTTGACCGAGGCCCGAATGGTCTGGGTGCGGTCGGTCAGTACCGTGACGTCGAGACCGGCCGGCAGGTTGTCAGTGATGCTCGGCAGTAACGCCTTGATCCGGTCGACCACCTCGATCACGTTGGCACCCGGCTGGCGCTGAATGTTCAGCAGCACGGCCTGGTTTTCATTGGCCCATGCCGCCAGGCGTTCGTTTTCCGCACCGTCGACGATTTCCGCCACGTCCTTGAGCCGCAACGGCGCGCCGTTGGCATAAGCCAGGATCAGGTTGGCGTAGTCCTTGGGCGACGTCAGTTGATCGTTGGCATCGAGCATCGACACCCGGGTCGGGCCGTCGAAGTTGCCCTTGGGCTGGTTGACGTTGGAAGCGCCGATCAGCGTGCGCACGTCCGACAGGTTCAGACCGTTGGCCGCGAGGGCCTCGGGATTGACCTTGATCCGCACCGCCTGACGCTGGCCGCCAGCAATGCTGACCATGCCAACACCGCTGATCTGGGCGATTTTCTGGGCCATGCGCGTGTCGACCAGGTCATTGAGCTTGGGCAACAGCATGGTTTTGGACGTAATGGCCAGGGTCAGCACCGGGGTGTCCGCCGGGTTGACCTTGTTGTACACCGGCGGTGCCGGCAGGTCCTTGGGCAGCAAATTGGTCGCGGCGTTGATCGCGGCTTGCACCTGCTGTTCGGCGACATCCATGTTGATGTCGAGGCTGAACCGCAAGGTCAGCACCGAGGCGCCGCCCGAACTGGTCGACGCCATCTGGGTCAGGCCGGGCATTTGCCCGAACTGACGCTCCAGTGGCGCAGTGACTGCGCTGGTCATGACATCCGGGCTGGCGCCGGGATACAGCGTCATGACGCGGATGGTCGGGTAATCGACCTGGGGCAACGCCGACACCGGCAGCAACCGATAGGCGATCAAACCGGCCAGTACAATGGCCAGCATGCTCAGGGTCGTGGCGACCGGACGAAGGATGAACAGCCGCGAGATGTTCATGCGCCGCCCTTTTTCGCCTTGTCGGCAGCGGCCGGCTCATTGGCGTCCGCCGCCGATTTGCCTTGCAGGTGACCGGTCGGGGTAGCAGGCACGTCCTCGGGGCTATTGACCACTTCGACTTCGCTGCCTTCCTTCAAGCGGTCGGTGCCTTCCAGGACCACACGATCCCCGGGCGCCAGGCCTTCAGTGATCACAGTGTTCGTGCCATCGCTGGCGCCGACTTTCAACTGACGGATCGTGACCTTCTTGTCGCCGTCCAGCGCATAGGCGAAGGTGCCGTTGGTGCCAAACTGAATCGCCGCCGACGGTGCGAGCACCACCCCCTTGAGGGTGTCGGCCAGCAAGTGGACGTTGACGAACTGATTAGGGAACAGGGTCTGATCGCGGTTGTCGTAGCGCGCCTTGAATTTCAGGGTGCCGGTGGTGGTGTCGATCTGGTTGTCCAGGCTTTGCAAGACACCAGTGGCCTGCAGTTTGGTGTCGCTGCGGTCCCAGGCTTCGACGGGCAGTTTGGCGCCGGTGCGATAGCGGGCCAATACCACGTCAAGGTTGTTTTCCGGCAAGGTGAAGGCGACGCTGATCGGTTGGGTCTGGGTGATGATCGCCAGCGCCGTGGTGTCATTGGCGGCGACCAGGTTGCCGACATCAAGCTGACGCAAACCGACACGCCCGGTAATCGGCGCGCGGATCCTGGTGAATTCGAGATTGAGCTTGGCGTCGTTGACCGCCGCCTGATTGGTCTTGACGGTGCCCAGATACTGACCAACCAACGCCTCGGCAGTGTCCAGGGTTTGCTTGGCGATACTGTCTTCCTTGAACAGCCCTCGATAACGCTCGACATCGACCTGAGCGTTTTTCAGTTGCGCCTGGTTCTGCAGCAACGTGCCTTCGGCCTGGAGCAAGGCGTTCTGATACGGACGCGGGTCGATTTCAGCCAGCAAATCGCCGGCCTTGACCATTTGCCCTTCCTCGAACGCCACCTTGGTCAACTCGCCGCCCACACGGCTGCGCACGTTGATGGTGTTTAGCGCAGTCACGGTGCCCAGCGCCTTGTAATACAGCGGGAAGTCACCCTTGACCGCAGGCGCAACGCGCACGGGCACCGGGCCAGTCGCCCCGCCGAACCCTGGGCGCATCCCTCCGGACCTGCCGGTATGACCGGCCACGGCTTTCTGCCCTGCGCCCTCCTTTTGAGCAGCACCGGTGGGCCAGAATTTCCAGCACACGCCAGCGATGACCAACAGGACAAGCAGGCCGAACAGCCAGCGACGAGGACTACGGGAAGCGGAGGATCGCATTGAATAATCAACCATTGGGCGCGTGGGCTTCTTTTACATGAGGCTGAACGATAAGCACTGGCGGCTATTAAGCAAAGCGGCTTTACCGGCAATTTACCTTCGGCTTACGTAACAGGAGATTTATCTAAGGCACTGAAGCACAAATGAAAACGGCCTGGACAGGGCCAGGCCGTTAACAATTGTAATGACGCCGCTTACTTCAGAACGGAAAGTGCCGCTTCGTAGTTCGGTTCTTCAGCGATTTCCTTGACCAACTCGCTGTGAAGCACGTTGTCGTTCTCATCCAGAACCACAACCGCACGAGCGGTCAGGCCTTTGAGCGGACCGTCAGCGATGGCAACACCGTAGTTCTCGATGAACTCGGCACCGCGCAGGGTCGACAGGCTTTGCACGTTTTCCAGGCCTTCGGCGCCGCAGAAGCGTGCCTGGGCGAACGGCAGGTCAGCGGAGATGCACAGTACAACAGTGTTGGCGACATCGTTGGCCTGGGCGTTGAACTTGCGAACCGAAGTAGCGCAGGTCGGGGTGTCGACGCTTGGGAAGATGTTCAGCACTTTGCGCTTGCCGGCGAAGCTCGCCAGGGTCACGTCGGACAGATTGCCGGCAACCAGGGAAAAGGCTGGCGCCTTGGAACCGGCTTGTGGCAGTTGGCCGTTGACTTGAACCGGGTTGCCTTTAAGGGTGACTTGAGCCATGAACGGAGTCCTTCTGAACGTTGATGTGGAAAATTCGACGAGGCAGAAGTTAAGCATGGATTGCGCTGATGGCCTATGGGCGGATAGAAAAAACCAGAAGCCGAAAGGAAATTCTATAAAACGGGACAGCGACAGATCGAGCAATCAGGCATATCACAAGTAGAACTGAAAAGCCTGAAAACACACACTAAAAAAAGGCCTTAATACAAAGGCCTAACTTTTTATTTACACATAAATACATGCCAGCATAGTATAATAGGGCCGCCACCAGTTAAATAGCTAGACAGCTTCCACGTTAACAATGCCGCCGGTTTTTTTCCCGTCAGCAAATTTAAAAACGACTGGAATAACCCCTCTTGGAGCCGAATTTTTCAACCTGATATATCTCTCACTTTTACCCAACCCACCAATTTCCTGAATTACATAGTCACCAATTACAATTATCTGAGGCGCATCGGTATCACTTTCACTAGCTTGATCAGGATACACATCCACCCACTCGGGAATACTATAAAATTTTCCCATCGTGCCATTTTCTTCAGGATCGAGCGGACGCACTGAAATTTTATACTCTTTATGCTTCTCCATCATGATCGGGATAAATTTTCCGTGATCAATCCCATCACTACTGAACGCAGCCCAAGATGGATTAACCTCAAAATAAAGTCTATCCGCAAGCTCTACACCATCTTTAAGAAACCCACCAAATTGACGACCATTATAATCGTGCTGAAATTTAAATATCGTTTGATAAGGGTTATTGTAAATCAAATCAGGCACAAAGCTAATAAAACCATTATGCCCAAGCAACCGCCAACCTTCAAGTTGGTCGTGCTCCACTATCAATGTAACATCCCCCTCATCAGAAGGTACGGAAATCAGAGAACCTCCATAGGCCGCTGCTCTTTCACTCCCATTTGCCAGTCTAACTCTGCAGCTTCTGATCCGACCGACCGAAACATTGACCGGAAGTGTCAAAGCAACTTCACCTCCTTCCATCTTCATTTCCAGATTATTATCACCGACACTATTTCCCGTCATCAATGTCAGTTCCATGACTTTACTTTCCGGACCTGAGGAGGGGGAACTAATAATCTCGATGTCGCTCGGGTCCTGACCGTCCGCACCTACAAGAGCGAAACTGCCCGTAAACGATGGGGCATCCTTTCTCCCGACAAGCTTTAGTTTGTAGCGCTGCCCGCAACGAAGCTCCAGTTTCGGATTTGCAATATCCAGATCATTTCCATTGAGCTGAATAGATTCGACCAAATCACTTGCTAGTTGATTGCTCATTGATATCACCCTTTATAACTACACCATCGATTATTAGACAGACCTGTAGATACCACTCAGACATTACCCTTCTACATCAGCATCCAAAACCATCATCGGAATTGCTACTAAAGCCAAACTTTTAACCGTTAATCCCAGATCAAATCGAGGATTGCCTATGGCACCATTTTTCACCACCCTGATATTCACCTTGGTACCTCCTTCGCTGGGAGACTTAATAGTGAGCCACTCCCCGGCCGATGGGACCAGTTGAACGGAATAGCCGGCAGTCGAAGGAATCGAAAAAGAACATTGCCAGCCGACAAGTACGCTGTCCTCCGTCCGAGGCACAGCGATCAACTCATACATTTTGTTAAGCTGCAGGTTGGCAGGGATTTCTCCATGCTCGATGCCGCCAAACAACACCCTGAGACCTTCACTGCCCGGACGTAAATACTTAAAGTCCCACGGGTTAGTTTCTGCGCTCCCATAGGAAAGACAAAGCCGATGCACTCTATTTGAATCCGAGTGCTCTTTCCCTTGAAAATCAACGACAGTAGAATCTTTTATCTCTACTGAGTTTGGAACTATATCCATTGAAGCGTTCTGCCCGCTGCCCCATTTGAACGTCACTATTCTCCCTTTAATAGGACTATCAGCCTTGGCAGTAAATTTCAGCCGGGCTTTTGGCGACGTGAGCATTATTCCTTCGCATACAAATCGACAGGCGTATCCGGTTGACCATCAACCGCAATGCTAACGGAACTAAGCTCATCGGAAAGGTTTGCCGATAAAACAACAACCGGCTCCATAACCAGCTTCGCATCCTGCCCGTAACCAACTTCCGCAATGAATGTACCGCTTCGGCTAACAGGGCCGGTAAACGCCCATTCATGCACGGTTGTCGGCTGGCCAAATGCAGGCTGGCAAGTCACATCACTCACAGGCAGCGTGCCCCCCGCGTATTTCATCGCCAGAGGTTTACCGGCAATGGGGCTGGTTGCCTTTGGCACCAATGAAAACGTTCCCGGCTGGCCCCGCAACAGCACGACCCCTTGAGCCGGCAGCGGCTGACCGGCAAACAGGAGGTCGGCTTCGTCGCGCAGGTTGGCCGACAGCACGGTGCTGAGCGCGAGGGTGATCAATGTAACGTCGCTCGGACCGGCCACTGTAAAGTGGAAGGTGCCGCTTTTAGTCGCGGGGCCCGTGATGTTCCAGCTATGAGGTTTGATCGCCTGACCCAATGCCGGCACGCATTGGAAGTCCTGTTCGACCAAGCCGGTGCCACTGCCCCATCGCAAGCTCATCGGCAAGTTGGCCACCGGATTGCCCGCTTTCGGCTCCAGGGTCAACGTACGCAGTTTGCCACGGATGAACACTTTGCCCTCGGCCGGGAGGACGGAGCCATCAAGCTTGACGGTCACGTCGTCCTCAAGGTTGCGCGACAACAACATGCAAACTGCCAGTTGCCCCAGCGTCACCCCACCCGGGCCGACCAGTTTCAACTGAAACGTACCGCTCTTGGTGGCGGAACCGGTAATTTGCCAACTATTGAGCTTTGTGGGCAGATCAAGCGCCGGGGTGCATGTCAGATCTGCTTTGACCAATCCCGTGCCGGCGTGCCACTGCAAGCTTTTGGTCAAGTTGGCGAGCGGGCTGCCCGTGTTCGGCACCAGGGTCAGGGTTCTTGCAACGCTTCTGGTGAAAACCACACTGTCCGATAGCTCCACACCGTCGACCAAGAACGCGCCCTCATCGGCGAAGTTCTTCGACAGCAATACACACTCTGGCAATTCAATGGGCGTATTCATGCCCTCGCCAACCAACTCGAACTGGAACGTGCCGCTCTTGTCTGCGGGGCCAGTGATACTCCAGCTGTGGTCTGCGGTATAGGTGTCGAGGGCAGGCTCGCAATTAAATTCTTCGGCCCGCAGCCCTTCCCCTTTGATCCATCGCAACTTCAGAGGTAGACGGCCCAGTGGACTGCCCGATTTGGCAACCACTGTCAGCGTTTGTGCCTCGCTCCTGAAAAAGATCTGCCCTTCTGCCGGGATTTCCAAGCCGCCGATCCGCACATCGGCTTCGTTATTCAGATCAGCCGACAACAAGGCGTTGAGTGCCAGCGTAAGCGGCACGGCAATGCCCTGACACGTGAATATCAGCTGGAAAGTACCACTCTTGTTGGATCCGGTGACGCTCCAGCGATGATCTGGCGTTGAAACGCCAAATCCAGGGCTGGACACCAAGTCTGCTTCATCGAGACCGCTGGTGATCACGCGTGTCAGCGTCACCTCAAGGCCTACTGTTACCGAACTGCTCTCCTTGGAGACTAACGTAATAACACCAGGCCGACCGCGGAAGAAGAAGTTGACGCCCGACGTGACAGGTTTGCCGTCAATCCGGACCTCAACCTCATCAGCGAGATCGCCTGCAAGCAACCGTCCGTCGTGCTCCCAAGGCTGAGCCACTTCCTGGCTATAGACGACTAACTTGACCCGACCACTTTTCTGCTCGTTCGAGGTGACGGTCCATTTGAACTCTCCGGACACTGGATCCGGTTGTTGCCATACAGTGTCTGCAGGCACGGCAACAATGTTCAGCCCTTCGTCATTAATGAGCGCCAGCCTGAGTGTTTTTGCGATTGCGGGCTCAACTTTCACGGTCACTTCGTTCGCTTGCCCGCGATGCAATAGAGCGGGTGAGCGCCACTCTACGCGTTCACCGTTGACTTTAAACTCCGCCTGTTTCCAAGGGCTTTCGGCATACACCTTGATTGGAAAACTATGTTCGACCCACGTGTCGTTATAGGGGTTAAACACCTTGGCCGTAATCGACTGTTCGCCGACCGTTGTGAAGGTGTAACTGAACTTGCTCCAGCCTGAATCGTTAGTGTTAATGCGGCCTGCTGGTTCCCCACCGACGAACCACTGAACCTCGACATCTTTCAGTAGTTTTTGGGTGTAGGCAGACACTACCTGAACCTCGGCGGTGACTTCATCACCGATCAGGGGCGCACCGATCGGATTGCGCCTGCCTAGGAATTCACGCAGGTAATGCCCCAACTTCACCGGAATACTGTAGGGCTTGGCGGTGAACTCAGTCTGTAACCAGCAATCGACAGCGAGTTCTTCGCCGTCGTCCTGGCAATTGATCTTCCACTCACATCCCAGCTCCGAAAACGTCTGGTACTCGCCAGACGCGGGGACGGCCTGGAACGGAAGGGTTTGCCCGGCAGCGGGATTTACGCTGACGCCGTGTCCGACCCACGGACTGCTGGCTTCGCCGACTGCGGTGAGCGTATGCCCGCGTTCGCCTGAAGCCCCGTAACAAAAATAAACGGGAGAAGTTTCGGTAGCTCCGATTTTAAGGTTCGAGGTCATGACGCGTTTCCGATAGCTGAAAGTGGACAAAAAAACTGGCCACTCGACTATCGAGAAAAAAAGCAGCGAAGGGCACTGTCAGAAATGACAGTTAACGAGATCCATTCATAATAAATGTTCGAGAAAGACCGTTGTATTGGAATAAGGGCTTGAGCCGCGTTGTTCCGATGACGGGCAATCTTTGGGAAGTGCTGTCGATTTAAACATCGGCCAATCGACCATGCTGTGAGTCACTCACATCCATTGGAGACAACCCCATGCGATTCATGATCATTGTCAAAGCCAGCCCCGACTCCGAGGCCGGCGTCATGCCCAGCGAAGAACTGTTGACAGCGATGGGCAACTACAACGAAGAACTGGTCAACGCTGGCATCATGATCGAAGGCGAAGGCCTGCACCCCAGCAGTAAAGGCGCGCGCGTGCGCTTTTCAGGCGACAAACGCACCGTCATCGACGGCCCCTTCGCCGAAACCAAGGAGCTGATCGCCGGTTACTGGATCTGGCAGGTGAAGTCGAAACAAGAGGCTATCGACTGGGTCAAGCGATGCCCGAACCCGATGCCTGGCACCGACGCAGAGATCGAGATTCGTCAGGTATTCGAGGCCGAGGATTTTGGTGCCGAGTTCACCCCGGAACTGCGCGAGCAGGAAGAACGGATTCGCGCAGAGGCGAAGAAACGCTGAGCATTACTTAATGTAGGAGTGAGCCTGCTCGCGAGAGCGATTTGCCTGACACAACGCTATCGCGAGCGGGCTCGCTCCCACAGGGTTTCGTTCAACCTCTATTCGAATGCCGGACAAGTTTCGCTTTAACTTATCAGTACAAAAAACAGCGAGATTTTGCACACAATTCGAAAGAAAAAACTCATTGGATTGGCTAAGTTATGGTTAGCTGCTAGCTTCAGATCATTCCTACAGGCTTGACCGGAAAGAGATTACACAACAACGGCCGGGAAGTGCCGAGTCGACCAATGAGCCACCAAGGAACCGGGGGAATCATGTTAGCCGCTATGGAAAAAAACGCTTTGTTGCTGATGGCGGCATGGTTTACGCCTGTCGTTTGTGCGTTCGCCGATAACGCCGACGTAGCCAACAAAAGTAACAACCCGTTGAGTCTGGCCCCTGGCGCCAACCTTCTGGATTACTACACCCCCAAGCGCTACGACACCGACGTCCACACCAACGATGGCTTGCTGCGCGGCACCTTGCCGATCAGCACCCGACCCGACCCGCACAGCGGCTGTAGCACCGGCATCGGCGACCTCAACCTGTTCGACATCTTCATCCCCAAGACCGACGGCGTACAGCCGGGCATCGGCCCGCAAATCACCGCGCCGACCGCTGAGCAGGACGAATTGGGCACAGGCAAGTGGCAAGCAGGCCTGACGGCCGCGGCCCTCGACTCCTCACCTCGCGGCCTGCTGGGCTGGCGGCACGGCGTGCAAATCCGTGACTAATATTCTTAACGCATTCATCGAGCCGCAGTGGACGGTGGAACGCAAAGGCGATGGCTTGCCGCAGTTCACATTGTTCGCCGGGATCAACGTTACGTTCGGTAAATAAGGACTCTTTATGCACGGTGCAATTCGCGCGGCCGGTTTCAGCCTGATGACCATGTTCGTCAGCTGCGGCGTTGGCGCCCAGGATCTTGATACGCGGATCGGCAAGATCGCGATGGAAGGCGAATTGCCCGCCCATGAATCGATCGCCCAACTCTATGCGGAGCTGGATTTTCAGCAGGCCACCCAGAGCTACCTCTGGGCGCTGCCGTTGGTGTCCTACGCGCAATGGCAGGAAGAGTTTCGCGACAAACTCGGCGCCCGCAGCGGCGACCTGATGGTGCTCAACAGTTATGAAGACAAACTGGGCGTCATCACCGCCAATGCCACCACGCCGTACATCCTCGGTTTTGTCGACCTGAATGAAACCGGGCCGCTGGTGATCGAATTGCCGCCCGGCCCGACTGCCGGCGGCGTCGGGGACTTCTGGCAACGCGCGATCATAGACATGGGCCAGACCGGCCCGGACAAAGGCAAGGGCGGCAAGTACCTGGTCCTGCCGCCGGGTGCCGAACCTCCCGCCGATGCCGGCAAGTACTACCTGGCCAAATCGGAGACCATGAACGTGCTGGTGGGCTTCCGCGTGCTTGATCCGGACCCAGCCAAAGGCAAGGCACTGGTCGAACACTTCAAGATGTACCCGTACGCCCAGCGCAATGAGCCAAGCAAAACCAAACTGCTCAGCCCTGGGGGCAAAGCCTGGTCCGGCACCCAACCGCGCGGGATGGCGTACTGGGAGCGCTTGCACCAGATCATCCAGAAAGAACCGGTCAACGAACGTGACCGCTTCTACATGGCCATGCTCGCCAGCCTCGGCATCGAGAAAGACAAGCCCTTCAACCCCAATGACAACCAGCGCAAGGCACTGGAACAAGGCGCCCAGGTCGGCGAGTTGATCGCCAAGGCCAACACCTTCGCCAAGCGGTTCCCCGGTGCGCAATACTGGCCGGACCGTCAATGGGACACCGTGCTGAATATCGCCGAACCGTCGCAGCGCGTGGCCTATTACGATCAGTTGTGGGAACGCAGCGCCTGGTTCTACGAAGCGGTCACCAACACCAAGGGCATGGTCTCCAAGACCCCGGGCCTCGGTCAGACCTATCTGGGCGCCTACACCGACAGCAAGGGCAACTGGCTCGACGGCAGTAAGAATTATCGCCTGCACGTCGGCGCCAATCCGCCGGCCAAGCAGTTCTGGTCGATGACGGTGTACGACACCGACAGCCGTTGCCTGATCGATAACCCGCAGCGCAAGGCCGACCTGTCGTCCCGTCAGGATCTGAAAAAGAATGATGACGGCTCCGTGGACCTGTATTTCGGTCCGACCGCGCCCAAAGGCTTCGAGAACAACTGGGTGCAAACCGTACCGGGCAAACACTGGTTCAGCTATTTCCGTCTGTACGCGCCGACCGAAGCTTACTTCGATAAAAGCTGGAAGCTCGACGACATCACGGCTGTGGAATGACGCCCAAAAGGTCAATAAGGACGCTTTATGAATAACCGTTTTTTGCTCACCGCACTCGCACTCTCCCTGAGCACCAGTGTCTGGGCCGACTTCAGCGCCACGCCTGAAGAAGCCCGGGGCATCGCCAAGGAAGCCTATCTGTACGGCTTCCCGGTAGTGGAGATGTACAAGACCCTCTACACCCAGGCCATCGACAAGAAAAGCCCGAACTTCAAGGCGCCGCTGAACCAGATCGGCAACACCGCCAAGGCATTCACCGCCAAAGACACCGCCTTCGTCACGCCAAACGCCGACACGCCCTACTCCTTTGTGTGGATGGACCTGCGCGCAGAACCCGTCGTGCTGACCCTGCCGGCTATCGAAGAACACCGTTATTACTCGGTGCAATTGATTGACGCGTATACGCAGAACTTTGCGTACCTGGGCACCCGCAGCACGGGCAACAACGGCGGCCACTTCATGATCGCCGGGCCGAACTGGCAAGGTCAGCAACCGGTGGAAATGGACCGGTTGGTGCGCAGCGAAACCAACATTGCCTACGCGCTGTATCGCACGCAGTTGTTCGATGACAAGGACCTGGCCAAGGTCAAGCAAATCCAGAAAGGCTACAAGGTTGAATCCCTGAGCCACTACGTCAAACAGAAGGCACCGCCAGCGGCACCAAAGATTGACTGGCCAAAACCGCTGCCGACCATGAGCGACACCCCGGACCTGTTCCGTTACCTGAATTTCATGTTGTCGTTCGCCCCGGCGCAGGACGCGGAAAAGGACCTGCTCGCGCGCTTTGCCAAGATCGGCATCGAAGCCGGCAAGCCGTTCAATCTGCATGACCTCAGCGCTGAACAGCGCCAGGCACTGGAAGACGGCATCAGCGACGCCAAGGCCGAGTTCGCCCAGTTCAAGAAGGACAAGGTCGACACGCACCAGATCACCAGCGGCGACGTCTTCGGCACCCGTGATCACCTTAACGGCAACTACCTGTACCGCTACGCCGGCGCCAACATGGGGATTTTCGGCAACTCAGCCGAAGAAGCGGATTACATCGGCTACTTCGTCGACAAGGACGGCCAGCCGGTCGATGCCTCGAAGCACGATTACACCCTGCATTTCGACAAGGGCGCCCTGCCCCCGGCCGATGCCTTCTGGTCGCTGACGATGTACGACGGCAAGAACAAACTGCTGGTGGCCAACCCGTTGAATCGCTACCTGATCAACTCGCGGATGCTGCCCGATCTCAAGCTCGACGCCGACGGCGGCCTGACCCTGTACGTGCAGAACAAGGCCCCGGCCAAAGAACTGCAAAACAACTGGCTGCCCGCCCCGAAAGGCCCGTTCTACGGGATCTTGCGCTTGTACCTGCCAAAACCGGAAGTCACCAGCGGCCAATGGCAGATGCCGCTGCTGACGCCGGTCGATTCACAACAAAAACAATAAGCGGAGTCAGTCATGGTCAGGCCTTTTGTAGTGCGTCCTTTACTGGCGCTGTGCATCATCGGCGCAAGCCCGTTGACGCTGGCGGCCGAGGGCGGTGTCGGGCGGCCGATTACGGGGCAACAGGTATTTTCCAACGCCGGGATTGTGCCGCCGGCAGCCGGTTGGGTGATGTCCCTGACCAGCATCTGGTACGACGGTAATCTCAAGGGTAAAGCGCAAGTACCGATCGCCGGCGCCCTGAGTACCGGGCTGGACATGAAAGTGTCCTACACCATGGCCAACTTCACGCATATCTGGGACACCGGCAAAGGGCGCTGGAACTACGCCTCGGCCATTGGCGTGCCGGTCCAATACACCGACGTCACCGCCAGTGTCACCGGTCCCCGTGGCAGAACCCTGGGATCCGGTGATACCGGGACCCAGTTCGCCGATATTCTGGTGACGCCGATTGCGGCGGGTTACCACATCGACGAGGTCAACCACGTCTCCTTCTCGCTGCCGATCTATGTGCCGACCGGTGCCTACAACGATGACCGCCTGGCTAACGCTGGCCAGAACAATTACACCTTCATGCCCACCGTGGCCTTCACCCATCTGGACGGCAAGGGTGGCGAGTTCACCCTGTCCAGCGCGCTGGAGTTCTACACCGAGAATGACGCCACCGATTATCGCAACGGGAACATTTTCACCCTCGATGCGCTGTGGACCCACGGCTTCGGCAACGGCTGGAATGCCGGTATCGCGGCGGGTTACATCCAGCAGGTGACCGATGATTCGGGAAGTGGTGCCAACAGCGGCTTCCGTGGCCGCTCTGTCGGTGCTGGCCCGGCGGTCGGCTGGGCCGGCAAGTTCAACGATGCGCAGGCCAGCGTCAGCGCCCGTTGGGTGCCGGAGTTCGATACCAAAAACCGGCCGGAAGGCAACGGCATCAGCGTCAACCTGACATTAGCGTTTTTCTAAGGAGTGACCAGGGATGGCTACCGGTTCCAGGCTCATTCCCGTCATTCCAACGTTCACGTTCTGAATCAAGGATGCGCCATGACTGCACTCAATGACCTCAACGCCCTGCAAGCCAGCATCGCCGAAAGCGCTGCCAACGGACATCACCTGTGCCGTGAAATTGTGCACGCCCAGTTCTCGACGGCAAGACCGCCTGCGCGCCTGCTACGGTCGTTCGCCTACTGAAAACCAGGCATTGCGGCAACTCAAGGGTTCGTTGTCTACGCTGCATAGTCAGGCCGAACAACGGCAGGCGATACCCGACTCGGCATTACGGCCGTTACACCAAAAGGATGTCCCATGACGAACCCGATCTCGATCCGCAATTGCTTTGGGCTGAGCCTGCTCTTCGCGTTGGCCCTGCCGTTTCTCGCGCAAGCAGCCGAACCCTTGCCTTCGTGGAATGACGGCCCCTCGAAGAAGCACATCATCGAGTTCGTCCAGGCGGTCACCGATCAAAGCAGCAGGGACTTCGTCAAACCCGAAGACCGCATCGCCGTGTTCGACAACGACGGCACCCTGTGGAGCGAGCAGCCGATGTACTTCGAGTTGCTGTTTGCCCTCGAAGAGGTCAAGCGCACCGCGCCGCAACACCCGGAATGGAAAACCACCCAGCCGTTCCAGGCCGTGCTGGAAAACGATCACAAGGCGCTGGCCGCCTCCGGCATGGGCGGCATCATGAAAATCTTCGGGGCGACCCACACCGGGATGACCACCGAAGCCTTCGATGACTACGCCAAGACCTGGCTGAGCCAGGCCAAACACCCGAAAACCGGCAAGCTGTACACCGAGATGGTGTTCCAGCCGATGCTGGAAATGCTCGACTACCTGCGCGAGCAGAACTTCAAGACCTACATCGTATCCGGTGGCGACACCGGCTTCATGCGCGCCTTTGCCGAGAAGGTCTACGGCATCCCGCCGGAACAGGTGATCGGCACCACATTCGTCACAGCCTTCCAGTACAAGGACGGCAAGGCCTCGATCCTGCGCACGCCGAAACTGGCCCACAACGATGACGGCCCGGGCAAACCGGAAAGCATCGACGCGGTCATCGGCAAGCGGCCGATCCTCGCCTTCGGCAACTCCGACGGCGACTTGCAGATGTTGCAATGGACCGCCGCAGGACCGGGCAAACGATTCATGGGGCTGGTGCATCACACCGACGCCAAACGCGAATGGGCCTACGACCGCAAGTCCGACTTCGGTCGCCTGGACAAGGCCCTGGACGAAGCAAAAACACGTGACTGGACCGTCGTGGACATGGCCGCCGAATGGCGCCGGATCTATCCCTACGACGCCGCCACAGCCGAGCAAGGGAAGTAAAAGGAGCGTAACGCCGACGGCACCAAAGGTTTACTCCATCGCTCCCACATCGGACTTGTGGTTTACACAGATCCAGTGTGGGAGCGAGCTTGCTCGCGATGAGGCCATCAGCCTCGCCACATCACTTGGATTTGATCTTCAAATACGACTGATTCAAATCCGACGCCCAGCCATCCATCACGCCTTTGACGTCATCCGCCTTCATCACCTGCGCATCGTTTTCCAGCGGCTTGCCGGTGCCCTTGCGCACGACCTGAGCGATGACTTTATTGCTGCCGCCGTCGATGAACGCCGCTTCGGTGGCCAGGTCTGTTTCCTGATCACGAATACCGCTGGCGGTGCTCACGGCTGCGGCAACCAACGCAATCGGGATCACTTCGTAAGGCTTCAAGCCTTCGGTCTTGCTGCTGACCGCAGTAATGGCGGCACGCACCACGATCACGCCTGGGCCAGGGCCGGCGGCCAATGGCAGCGATTTGGCCATTTCACGCTTGAGCGCCTGGTCGTAATAACCGGTGATCCCGCTCAGCGTGGCCTGGGGGATTTTCACCGTTGGCTGGGGGGCCGGGTAAAGCTGGGTCGGTTCGATAAAGACGCTGGTGAATTTGCTGACATCCAGCGCTGGATCGACCCAACGCATCACTGTCGCGCCGGACGGCGACTTGGCTTCCTGCAGCTGGCCGTAATCCTTGAGGAAGCCGGAATACTGCTCCGGCTCGACGACCTTGCTCGCACACCCTGTCACCGCGATGGTGGCGATGCACAACGTGCTCATCATTAACGCAAGCTTCATGCTTGAACTCCTGTTTTGAAGGGCGAACACCCTAGTGCAAAGGCGACTGGAGTCAAGGCATTTCGCGATAAAAAACTCAAAAAAAGCACACATTTCATCTAACGCTGCGGACGCTCTCGCAACCGTCATTTGACAGATGCCCGGCATGCGGCAAAGCTGCACTCCAGCTTGATCGCGCGCCTCAAGGCAAACGCACCTCGACTACGGAAGTCGCAATGCTGAAACATAAAAATAAAGCACCAAGCCCCAACCCTGATTCACCACCGAACCTGATTAACCGCTCTCTTTTTCCCGTGACCATCGGTGCATTACTGTTGGCGGTCATCGGCATCGGCTGGTTTCTGTTTAGCAGCACACCGGCACCGCTGAGACCCGTTCCCGTCACTGCCCCTGTCGCGCCACCGGCCAAACCGCAACCGGTCGCGCTGGCCCCGGCGAAGATGGTCGATGAGCAGCAATGCCAGGGCTGCCACAGCGAACAGGTCAAGGACTGGAAAGGCTCCCATCACCAATTGGCGATGCAGGCAGCCTCTGCCGAGACGATGCTGAGCGACTTCAATAACGTCACCTTCAAAGCGGAAAACGAAACCACCGTTTTTTCGCGCAAGGACGACGGCTTCTGGGTCAACACGCCGGGTATCGATGGCAAGAACGCCGACTTCAAGGTGGCCTATACCTTCGGCATCGCGCCGTTGCAGCAATACCTGATCGAAGTGGGCGAAGGTCGCTTGCAACCCTTGGGCGTGGCCTGGGATACCGAGAAAAACCGCTGGTTCCACCTCTATCCGGGTCAGGGTGTGAATTTCAAGAACCCGCTGCACTGGAGCAAGCAGAGCCAGAACGCCAACTTCATGTGCGTCGAGTGCCATACCACTGGCTACAAGCGCAATTTCGATGCCGCGAAAAACACCTTCGACAGCCAATGGAACAGCCTCGGCGTTGGCTGCCAGGCCTGCCACGGCCCGGCTTCCAATCACCTGGAATGGACGGCGAAAAAAGGTGATTTGATTCATGCCGGTTTTGCCGTCGACCTCAAGGACAAGAACGCCACCGTCGAGATCGAAACCTGTGCCCGCTGCCATTCGCGCCGGGCACCGCTGAGCGATGGCTACACCGTCGGCAAACGCCTGATGGATGCCTACCTGCCGAGCCCCCTGACCCGCGAATTGTATGCGCTGGACGGCAAGATCAAGGACGAGGTGTTTGAACACGGCTCTTTTGCCCAAAGCAAAATGTTCGACAAGGGCGTGCGCTGCAGCAACTGCCACAACCCGCACAGCACTGAACTCAAGGCGCCGGGCAACGGCGTTTGCCTGCAATGCCACAACACCACGGGAAAAACGCCGGTGGAAGGCGTCGACGGCAAAGGCCTGCAAGCAAAAAACTACGACGCCATCGAGCACACCCGTCACACCATGGGTCAGCGGGGTTCGCAGTGCGTGGATTGCCACATGCCCGGCAAGTTCTACATGGGCAATGACTTCCGGCATGACCACAGCTTCAGTATTCCCAACCCTGAGCGGGCGAAAAAACTCGGCACCCCGGACGCCTGCCTCACCTGTCACCAGGGTAAGGACGGCGACAAAGTCACCGAACAATTCAAACGGTGGAACAGCACACCGACCGCACAGGCCCCGCGGTATGACGAAAGCCTGTGGCTGATTCGCAACGGTCAACCCGGCGCAGCGCAAGCTCTGTATGAACAACTGCAACGCAGCAATCTGCCAGCGATTCAGCGGGCCACCCTGCTCGCCGAGTTGCCGCTGTACCCGAGTGAACAGGCGTTGAAACTGGCCACCAAGGACCTGAGCAATCCCGCGCCACAAGTGCGTGAAAGTGCCGTGCACGCAATCAGCGCGTTCCTGCCACCACCTGAGCGGGCACCGCTGTTGACGCCGTTGCTGACAGACCCGGTGATGGCCGTGCGTATTGCTGCAGCCCGGGACCTGCTGGGAGCCGCACGCAATGCTTTGGGCGCTGCCCAGACGAACTGGAATGCGGCGATTGCCGAGTACGAAGCAGCACAGAAAAACCTGCTGGAACGCGCCGAAGCCAACCTCAACCTGGCGATGCTCTACCAGGCCAGCGGACGCAATGACCAGGTCGAACCGTACCTGCGCACAGCGCTCAGGCGCGATCCGGATTTCTACCCGGCACTGGTGACGCTGGTGCAATGGCTCGAAGCCAATGGCCGCAGCCAGGAAGCACAGGCGCTGCTGGCCCAAGGGCTAAAAGACCACCCGGACGCCGCGCTGCTGCAACACACCCAGGGCTTGTCGCTGGTGCGTGCTGGCAAATCGGACCAGGCCATGTCGGCGCTTCGCAAAGCCGCGCAACTGGAACCGCAGAACGCGCAATACGGCTACGTGCTGGCCGTGGCCTTGCATGACCGCGGCAAGGTTGAAGAGGCCTGCAAAGTGCTGGAGCGCTTGCTGAAAGTGCAGCCGGCCAACCGCAATGCGCGGCTGTTGTTGATCCAGTATTACCTGGACAACGGGCAGGAACCGAAAGCGCAGGTGCTGTTGCAGGGCTGGAAGAAAATGAACATGGGGGATCCGGCGTTAAAGTAGCCCTCGATACGCTCCGCCTGTAGCAGCTGTCGAGGCTGCGTCGCCAAACGCAGCCTCGCAGGCTCGGCAGCTGCTACATCGACCGCGGGATTACCAGGACGAACCACTCTTCAACGCCAACTCCCGCCGACTGTTGGCCCGCATCGCCTTGATCAGCGACACCGTGCCCACCAGTAAAATCACTCCGGCAAACAGAAAGTCGATTTTGTACAACTGGAAGTCATTCAGCGGCCCCACCAGCAACACCCGAATCGCCCCGATGCTGGCCAGCGTCGCCAGAAAGTCGATACCCGGCTCGTCGCGATAAAACACATGCAGCAACGGCAAGCCGATCACCAGCAGCAACATCAAGACGATCATCTTGAACGAGCCCTTGCGCTCGACACTGAACGCACACTCAGTGGTTGCATAAGGTTTGTAGTCTTCCTCACGCGCCAGCGAGTTTTTCTCGTTGATGTACTCCGCGCGGTTGTACTTCTGGATCGGCGTGAAGGTGTTCGACATCTCCATGCTGGTGGTGATGTGCTTGAACTTGAGGTCGATGCGATCATTACCCTTGAGGTAATACAACACTGGTTTGTAGCCGTAGCGGTAAGTGTCGAACGGGAAGTCCGCCGCCCGCCCCTGCACGCCAATGGGCCGCGGTTCGAGTTCGGCATAGGCGCTCTAGTTCAGCGATGACAGGTTACGCGTCAGTGGCTGGACCTTGACCTGTTCGAGGAAAATCGGCGTGACACCGTACGACCATTGCAACGGCTCCAGACGCAGGCGCAGCTCGTTGCGGGCCAGGTCGTAGCGGTTGAACGTGCGTTCGGAAACCACGATGGCGCCGCTGAGCATGAACTCGCCGCGCAGGTTGTTGGTGATCCGCAGGGTCAGTTGATCCTTGCCCAGCGCAGCACTATCACTGGCCGGTGGCGTACCGCACCAGGCCGTGCTGTCGAAGGCGCCGCCCAACAGCCCGTCACGGTTGTCCTTGAACACATAAACGTAACTGGCCCACAGGGCCAGCATCAGCATTAGCGATATCAACCCTAAAATCTTTTTGCCCGCACTCACACCCGACTCCTTTCTTCACTTGCTCCCTGACAAGCCGCGGACTCTACCAAACTGCCATCACTGTCCCAAGCAAAAACACACCCGTGTAGCCGCTGATTGTGAGGGGGGACTATGGACCTGCGACGCAGCGTGCTACAGATTCACCTAAACGCTAAAAAAACGTATCAGTTTGTGGCAGATGACTGCAGGGTGGCCTCGGATCTGATCCGTATAAATGAAGTTTTCCTGAGTCTGTTTTGTTTCCGACGGGGTTTCTACAGTAGAAGCCTTTGCAACCGTGGAAGCATTGACCATGAGCACAGCAACAATCGGACAGGCCTATAACTACAAGGTTGTGCGCCAATTCATCGTGGCAACCATCGTCTGGGGTGTCGTGGGGATGGCGATGGGGGTGTGGATCGCCTCGCAACTGGTATGGCCCGAGATGAACCTTGACCTGCCGTGGACCACCTTCGGTCGCTTGCGTCCGCTGCACACCAGCCTGGTGATTTTCGGCTTTGCCGGCAGCGCGCAGTTCGCCGCCAGTTACTACGCGGTGCAGCGCACCTGCCAGGTGCGGTTGTACTCCGACACCCTCGCCGCGTTCACCTTCTGGGGTTGGCAATCGGTGATCGTGACCATGCTGGTCACCCTGCCGCTGGGCTACACCACCACCAAGGAATACGCCGAGATCGAGTTCACCGGCGCGGTATGGATGACGGTGGTCTGGGTCGCTTACGCGGTCGTGTTCTTCACCACCGTGGTGCAGCGCAAGACCAAACACATTTACGTCGGTAACTGGTTCTTCGGCGCGTTCATCGTAGTGATCGCGATGCTGCATGTGGTCAATCACCTGTCGATCCCGGTGGACTGGTTCAAGTCTTATCCGGTGTATTCCGGGGCGACCGACGCCATGGTGCAGTGGTGGTATGGCCACAACGCCGTTGGCTTTTTCCTCACCACCGGGTTCCTCGGGATGATGTATTACTTCGTGCCGAAACAGGTCGGGCGCCCGGTGTACTCCTATCGCCTGTCCATCGTGCATTTCTGGGCGCTGATTACCCTGTACATCTGGGCCGGTCCGCACCACTTGCACTACACCGCGCTGCCGGACTGGGCACAGTCGCTGGGCATGGCGATGTCGCTGATCCTGCTGGCGCCAAGCTGGGGCGGGATGATCAACGGTATGATGACCCTCTCGGGCGCCTGGCATAAGTTGCGCACCGACCCGATCCTGCGCTTTCTGGTGTTGTCCCTGGCCTTCTACGGCATGTCGACCTTCGAGGGTCCGATGATGGCGATCAAGACCGTCAACGCCCTCTCCCATTACACCGACTGGACCATCGGCCACGTTCACGCCGGGGCGCTCGGCTGGGTGGCGATGATCACCTTCGGCGCGGTCTACCACATGGTGCCGAAAGTCTTTGGCCGTGAGCAGATGCACAGCATCGCCCTGATCAATGCACACTTCTGGCTGGCGACCATCGGCACCGTGTTGTACATCGCGTCGATGTGGGTCAACGGCATCACCCAAGGCCTGATGTGGCGCGCAATCAACGACGACGGCACGCTGACGTATTCGTTCGTCGAAGCCTTGCAGGCCAGCCACCCGGGGTTTGTGGTGCGCTTTACCGGCGGGGTGTTCTTCCTCAGCGGCATGCTGCTGATGGCCTACAACACCTGGCGCACTGTGCGGGTTGCGGACGTGGCGATGGCTGAGCGTGAAGCACAGATTGCCTGAGGCAAGGAGCCTGAAATGTTTGAAGTGCTATTGAATGTGATGGCGGTGCTGGGGCTTTGGCTGGGGGTTGAATATTGCCTGAAGCGGGAGACGGCGCAGAGCCTGGAGGATGCCAGTCTGATTCCGTTTGCGGATGATCCCGAGGTGGCGCGGCGAGTGGAATCGGCCACGGGGAAGAAAGTGAAGGCGGTAGCGCCAGAAGAGGCCAAGCCCGGCTGGGGCAACCTCAAAATCTGACCCACACCCTATCCAATGCAGGAGCCGAGCTCGGCTCCTGCAAGGGGGTTTAGTTCAGTCCGGGAGGACCTGGCCGCGATCACGCGGGATCAGGCCCTGCAACTGCTGCGCCAGAAAATTCGCATCAAATGCAAACGTGTCCGGGTCTTTCAGGCCATTGGTCTTGCGCCACTGCCAGCTGGTCGACGGCGGCAGGCACACCAGCGAAACGCTGCCATAGCGCGCGGCCGTCAGCCCCATCACCGCCAGGGAAATCTGACCGCCAGCGCCCATCACGTCCGGCACGAACTCCACCGGTTTGCCGGCAATGACAATGGACAATTTCTCGGTCTTGAACGGCGACGTCTCCACCGGCACGCTAGGCCCCGAAGCCACATACGCCTCACGGCTCACTTCCAGCAGATGCGGCGCCTGGACCGGTTCCAGCCACTGCTGGATCTGATCGAACAGCTCGCCGATACGCGTCGCCCAAAGCGCCGATTGCGACTCGAACGTCTGCTTTTTGTGCGCTTCGCTTTCTGCGTAGTGGCGAAGCATTTCGCCCAGTTGTTGTACGTCGTCCATTGCGGTGTTCCTTTGGTTGGAGCGGTGCTGCGGACATTGAGCATGGCAGATGCAGGCCGCCGGCGTACGACTAAAAGCGCGAGCGGTATTGGCTGGGGGTCATGGCCAGGTGTTTGCGAAAAACGCTGCCCATGTGCGACTGATGGGCGAAACCGCTGTCCAGAGCGATGCTGGCCAACGGCAGGTCCGTGTGTTCGATCATCCGTCGGGCGGCTTGCAGGCGCACCTCAACGAGATACGCATGCGGTGTCAGGCCCATGACCCGGGTGAAGTCGCGCAGAAAACGCAGTTCGTTGTGCCCGTAAGTCGCGGCCAACTGGTCCAGCGTCAGCGGTTCATGGAACTGCTCGGCGATCTGATCCAGTACCGGGGTGAACGCTTTGGCGTGCAGTCTGGATCGAGTCGTCACAGGCGCCTGGTCAATCAGGCTCAGGGCGGCTTGCTCAAGCGCCATCAGATCAGTTTGAGGGTTGAGCAACAGGCGTCGGATCTCGCGTGCGAACGTCAGCGCCCGTCGATCACCGGCTGACTGAACACGCTGGCGGACGGCTGGCAGCATCTCATCCGCAAACGGCTCATCCAGGCGCATCAACAGGTATTCACCACCGCTCGCCGATTCGGAAAACACCTCGACGCCCACCGGCGTGAACGCCAGCACACCGGGCAAAGTATCGAAATCCACCCGCCGGTCTGAATCAATGGCGTGTACGCCTTGCTGGCGCTCAAGCGTCACGCCCAGGGTCAACGACTGCGCCGGATCACGAACGCTGTAGGCCGCACGGGGCAACAGTTGCAGGCAAGCTCTAGCGCCCAGCACGTGCTGGCTCAGCACGCCGGGCATGTGAAATTTCCTGATAGATGACCGTCAAGATCCAAGGGATACTCTCGCAAGGTTAGCCATTCACAGGGAGCACCGCATGCGCACCATCGGCCTTATCGGCGGCATGAGCTGGGAGTCCAGCGCCGAATATTATCGCCTCATCAATCAGCAGGTTCGTGACCGGCTCGGGCCGTTGCGTTCGGCGCAGTTGCTAATGTACAGCGTCGACTTCGGGCCTGTCGAACAGGCCCAGCATGCCGGGCGCTGGGACGATGCGGCGGCGATTCTGGTGGACGCGGCGCGACGGCTTGAGGCTGGCGGCGCCGAGTGTGTGGTGCTGTGTACCAATACCATGCACAAGGTGGCCGGGCAGATTCAGGCCGCGATCACTGTTCCGTTCCTGCACATCGCCGACCCGACCGGTCAGGCAGCCGTCGATGCCGGTGCGCTGAAGGTCGGGTTGCTCGGGACCGCGTTCACCATGGAACAGGACTTCCTCAAGGATCATCTGAGCGCGATGGGCTTGACCGTGCTGGTGCCGGAAGCCGAGCAACGCAACGCCGTGCACAGGATCATCTACGACGAGTTGTGCGTCGGGGTGATCAGCGAGACATCGCGCAAGGTTTACCAGCAGGTGATCGAATCGCTGACCCAACGCGGCGCCCAGGCGATCATCCTCGGTTGCACGGAAATCGGCATGCTGATCAAACCCGAACACAGCGCCCTGCCCCTGCTCGACACCACCGAACTGCATGCGCAGGCGGCGGTGGCGTTTGCACTGGGCGACTGAGTCACTCGGTGTCAGGCATGCGACGCAGACGCGCCATGCTCAGGGTGTCGACCAGTCGGCCGTCACGCACGGCGTAGTCACGGAGCAGGCCTTCGGTCTCGAAACCGAACTTTCGGTACAGGCCGATGGCCGCTTCGTTGTCGGCGTACACCGAAAGCTCGACCCGCCGCAGGTTCATCCAGTTGTCGGCGATGTCCAGCACCGCCGCCAACAGCGTCGAACCCACGCCTTTTCCCTGCCATGCCACCGCGACGCCCATGCCGATACTGCCGGCATGGCTGCGGCGGATCCGCGAGAATTGTTCCAGGCCAATGTTGCCGATGACCGTGCCCTGATGCAGCGCAACCAGTTTCACCAGGCGCTCGTTATCCGAGGCCAGGCGCTGGCGCCAGATTTCGGTGGATTGAAACGGCATTTGCAGGACCTGACGGGTAATGGCCGGGTCATTGTAGAGCGCGGTGACGCCCTCGATGTGGGCTTCGCTGAAACGTTCGAGGGTGATGACCGGTTCGGTGGCAGGCATGGGTGATTCATCCTTGAGGCAGACATTGCCGCTTACTCTACAACGCTATCTCCCAATATGGCGACATTCCCTGTGGGAGTGAGCCTGCTCGCGATAGCGGCCTAACATTCAAAATAAATGTCGACGGATACACCGCTATCGCGAGCAGGCTCACTCCTACAGTTAACCGTGGTTAGCTCTCGAACCACTCCCGGCGCTCGTTGAAGGTGTTGTGGATCAGCTCGACGATCATCTGCACATCGGCCTGACCTTGAGTGTCGGCATTCACCGCCATCCAGACCTGACGCGGCATCGGCTGCTCGAACAGTTCAGGCAACGCAATCAAACCACGGTCGAATTGGCTGATGTAGCGCGGCAACAACCCGATGCAGGCACTGCAGCGGATCATCTCCAGCATCAGTTCATAGGAATGCAACTGCACCACGCCAGCCAGACGCTGATCCACCACGCTGTTCCATGGCCGAAAGCTCTCGACCTGACGGTCATGCTGCCACTGCACGAGCATGAAGTCGGCCAGGTCATCGAGGCTGCCCGGCCGCGCCGCGACCCGCGAATAGCGTTTGGCGATGTGCGGCAGATACTCCAGACGCGCCAGTCGCTGCGGCTCGCTGACCGCAAAACTCGGCCCCGGCAGCGGCGAATCCGTGCCGGCCAGCCATAGCACCACATCGGCGCTGATTGCTTGCAGGCTCAGCTCACTGTCGAGGGTAATGATGTCCAGGCGCACGCTGGCGTTGCGGCGCAACAAGGCGACCAGGTCACGGCCGAGGATGTCATGCAGGATCGACTCGGCCACCGCCAGACGTATCAGCGGTTGCTCGATCACCGGTGCATCGCGCTCATGGGCCAGCGCGATCAGTTGCGCCTGAAGCGCCAACCCTTCACGACTCAGGGCCAGGCCATTGTCCTGATGATTGAACAGCGAACATTGCAATTGCGACTCCAGCTGCGCCAGGTGTTTGCGCAACTGCGTGGATTTGATGTTGAGGCTGCGAGCGGCCTGCATGAAGCACCCGCAACGGGCGCTCACCCGAAAGGACTGCGCCAGCACCGGGTCGATGCCCGCCGCATAGGTGGATTCCATCAATGACATCAGTGACTCCCTGTCGATCTATCCTTGAAAACCTCATCCTGCGCAGCGTGTATGAACCTGATGTGACACTCGGCGCGGATAATCGATTCAGCCGCCAGGGGTTTGCCGAAAACTCACCGCCAGGCGATTCCAGCTGTTGATGGTGGTCACGGCAATCGTTAAATCGACCAGCTCCGCTTCGCTGAATTGCTCCCTCGCCAGCGCGAAAACGTCATCCGGCACGTGGCTTTCGGAGAGCAGCGTCACCGCTTCGGTCCAGGCCAGCGCCGCCCGTTCCCGAGGGTTGAAAAAGCCGCTGTCGCGCCACACGACGATCGAATACAGGCGCCGATCCGTCTCACCCAGGCGGCGGGCGTCCACCGAGTGCATGTCGGTGCAAAAGGCGCAGCCGTTGAGCTGCGAGGCGCGGATCTTGATCAGGTGCAGCAACGCGGGCTCAATACTGAGGTTGCTGGTCAGGGCTTCCATGGCAATCATCGCTTTCATCGCTTTGGGCGACGCGCTGTAGTAATCCAGGCGGGAACTCATGGGGCGACCTCGTGACGCGATGATGTGAATTTCACGGTAGTCGTCGAGGTCGCGACGTGACAGAGCCAATTCGGCGAAATAACCATGGACCACTCGGCGCCAGACCAATCCCGGGTTTTTCACCTGCGCAACTTCTGCACGGCCGCGCATGCGGGTAATCTGGCGCGACGCACACGCGCCTCAACCGCTGCAGGAGCCTCGCCGGTATGGAACTTCATGTTGTCATCAACGGCCGCAAGGACCTGACGGGCCAGTTGTACAACCAGTTGCGCAGCGCCATCGAATCCGGGCGCCTCGCCGCCGGGACCCAGCTGCCGCCCAGCCGCTTGCTGGCCGAACAGCTGGGGATTTCGCGCAAGACCATTTCCGACACCTACGCGCAACTGACCTACGAAAACTTCCTCACCGGGGTGATCGGCAAAGGCACTTACGTGAATGCGCGCCCCTCGAAAATCGACCGCAAACAAAGCCATTCCGAACTGGCGAGTTTTGAGGTCATCGAATCCTGGCGCCAGCTGCCCGTATTCCTGCGGCATCCGACGCTGGAAGGCTCGTTGCGTTATGACTTCATTGGTGGCGCCACCAGCAAGGGCCAGTTCCCGCAGGATGACTGGCGCCGCTGCACCTCCCATGCCTTGCGCCAGATTGCCGGTTCCAAGGGCTTCTATAGCCTGCCCGAGGGCCTGCCGGCGTTGCGCAACGCCATCGCCCGGCACATCGCGTTCTCGCGCGGGGTCAATTGCCAGGACGAAGACGTGGTGGTGTGCAACGGCGCGCAACAGGCGCTGGACCTGATTTCCCGGGTGATCACGCGCCCCGGCAGCATCGTCGCCATGGAGGACCCCGGTTACCCGCCGGCGCGCCTGTTGTTTGGCTCGCACGGTGCCACGGTGATCGGCGTACCGGTGGACGCAGAAGGCATTCAGGTGGACAAAATCCCCCTTGGTACGCGGCTGATCTACGTCACACCGTCCCATCAGTTCCCGCTGGGCCTGCCGATGAGCCAGGAGCGCCGGGCGGCGCTGCTGGAGCGCGCTTATGAACTGGGCGCGATCATCATCGAGGACGATTACGACAGCGAATTTCGCTACGAGGGCCGCCCTACCGATTCGCTGCAAAGCATGGATGAGCGCGGGATCGTCGCCTACGTCGGGACCTTCTCGAAAACCCTGCTGCCGGAGTTGCGGCTCGGCTATGCGATTTTACCGCCGGCGATTCTCGAAGCCGTGATCCGCGCCAAACAACTCACCGACCTGCACACGTCGACCATGCCCCAATGGGCGCTGGCCAAATTCATCGCCGAAGGCTGCTTGCTCAAACATATCCGGCGCTGCCACACGATCTATGCCGGGCGTCGCGAACGCATCCTGGCGCGCATGGCGGGCGACCTGTCGCCGTGGTTCGAGCCAGTGCCGACCACGGCCGGGTTCCACATGGTGGTGATGTGCAAAGTGCCTATCGATCTGGCCCTGGTGATTGAATTGGCGAAAAAGGTCGAAGTCGGGCTCTATTCGATCGAGGCCTTTTACTTCCAGCAAGCGCCGCAGGACGGGCTTTTGCTGGGTTTTGGCGCCATTGACACGCTGGACATCGACACCGCCCTGGACCGTCTGCGCGACATTTTGCAGCAGGTGGCCTGACGGATTGGTCTGCGCCTTTACCGGGCGATTGGCTATTGGTGGTCCGGGGTTGCAGGCCTATCCTGCATAAGCGTTATCCCTCAATGAGCAGGATTCGTCCGGCCTGATTCAGGAGTGTGAGCAATGTCCCACGAAGTGATCAATACCGTACAGGTGCAGGCTGCCGCAGGCCGCTCGGATGAACTGGGCAAGCAACTGCAAAAGATTGTCGAAACCCTGCGCGAACTACCGGGCTGCGACTCCTATATGGTCGACCGCTGCCCCGAGGACACCAACCGCTGGACCGTCAGCGCGCGCTGGCAATCGGAAGCGGCGATGCACTCGCATTTCAACTGCCCGGAAGTCCAGGGCTTCATCGGCCTGATTGACAATCAACTGGCGAACGCCGTGGATTTCAACAGCTTCCCGATCCGCTAAAGCACCCTGTAGCCGCTCTGTAGCAGCCGCCGAACGCAGCCTCGCGTTGCTCGACAGCTGCTACAAGGCATACGTAATTCGGGGGCTGGATTGGTCCCCTCACCTTCCCGAATATTGGCTGTTTGATTGGTCCACCCTGCGGACTATCGTTGTTGCTGACGATAACCACCGCAGGTACTGAACCATGAAAGCTTTGTGTTTCCTTGCTGCCCCGCTTGCTGTCCTCGCCCTGACCGCCTCAGTCACCGCGCTCGCCCACGAAGGCCCTTCAGAAAAGGTCACGGTGCTGCAGGACCAATTGCTGAAAAACGTCCCTGGCAAAAAAGCCATGATGATTGAAGTCGACTACAAGCCTGGCCAATCCTCGATTGCCCATAAGCATGAAGGCACGGCCATGGCGTATGTCATTTCCGGCTCGATCACCTCCCAGGTGAAGGGTGAAAAAGCGATCACCTACAAGGCCGGCCAATACTGGTACGAGCCGGCAGGATCGGAACATTTGGTCTCGAAAAACGCCAGCGCCACCCAGCCCGCCAAACTGCTGGTGTTCATGGTGTTGTCGCCCGACGAGAAAGTGTTGATCCCACTGGAAAACTGATGGCTGAACGTACAACCATAAATAAAAAGGCCCGAACTTTGATTTCGGGCCTTTTTATTTCTTGAAGCAATCAAACGACCCTGTTTAAACCAAATAAAACTATTGAACTGACGATAAGCCTGCTTATTGGTTATTTAATTCCGTGAAGACAGGTTTAGTCTGGAATCACCGCCGCCCCTACCGGCACTCAAACTTCCCGACTCAAGTTGTTTCACTGGAGTAACACCATGAAACTTGCGCTTGTCAGTACCTTGACGATGACCGTTGTTTTATCAGGCTGCTCGATCCCCACCGCGCCAAGTGCGGTCTCTTCACTGGACGGCATCTTTACCGCGCCTGTTGGCCGCAGCAATGCCACGAGCATTCCTAATGGCCATAATGTGTCGCTTGGCATCGTCTACAGCCATAACACCCAGACCAATCGCGCCTACCTCCAGGACTACCAGGCCAACGCGGGCACCGGTTTCGGCCAGAGTTTGCTGGTGCAGCCGATTCATGACGCCTACGTCGCCACCTCTAAACCCGACCTGGCCGTGGATTGGGTCAAGGCCTCGTTGCAGCGCCAGTTCGGCTCGGTCACGGTGTACCCGGACATGCAGAGCCTCAAGGCGGCGAAACCGGACGTGGTCGCGATTGTCGACAGCCGCAGCCAGTTGATGACCTCGCGAAGTTCGGATATAGCGGCGGATGTCAGTGCAGACTTTTACGACGCTAATCTCAACTATATTGGCACTGCACAAGGGCATGACGCTAAAGCGCTGACGCCTCTGTGGGCGGACTTTAAACCGAGCTCGGAGATAGTGGCGGATATTAATGAGCAACAGAATGTGCAAGTCAGGGCGCTGCAGAAGTTTGACCAGTCGCTCAGCAATTTACTGACCAGCCCGACAGATAAAGTATCGATGCTGGATAATAATTCGGGGCGGAAGTTGTATTAAGGCATATGACCCCATCGCGATCAGGCAAAAAAAAACCCGCATGTCTCCATGCGGGTTTTTTTCATTCAGCGCCTGATCAGGCCGCCGGTTCCAGCTCTTCGCTGACGGCACCAGTGGTGGTCACCACCGCTTGCCCGCTCAATGCCAGGTCCAGCAACTCACGGTTGGCCACCGCGTACATGGCGTAGTCCGTGCCGCTGGCGGCACGGATTTCCACCAGCATCGCGCGCCAGCGTTCGATCATGCCTTCGTGCGCTTCCATCCACAGCGCCAGGCGGGTTTCCACGTCCTGAGTGCCGTCGCCCTGTTGCAGGACGGAGATGGTGATTGCACGTTGCTGCCAGTCGACGTCATCACGGAACGCTTCACGGGCCAGGGCCTGCCAGTTGTTTTCAACCGGCAGAGCGCTGATCTGTTGCAGGTACCAGGTGATGTCCAGCGCGCTGCCGACGGCGAAGTAAGCCTTCGCCACGTCTGCTGCGTTCTGGCCGGTCACGTCCGACGCTTCGATGATTGGCAGCAAGGTGTACAGGTGAGTAGTGCCTGCAACCATGCGCGCCAGCAGCTCAGGTACGCCAGCGGCGACGTAAGCCTGATAGCGGGTCTGCCAGCCTTCGCGGGTCGGGCCTTCCAGCAGTTCGTCGAGCTTGAGGCCCAGCGCTGCCAGATGTGGACCGAAGTGCGCAACATCACGAGCGGCGTTCTGCTCGTTACGACGGCTGCGCAGGAACCAGCGCGTGGCGCGACGGCCCAGACGCATCAGCTCGTCCATCAGCTCCAGTTGCACGTCAGCGGAAACCTGGTAGTCCAGGGCTTCTATCTGCCGGAACCAGTGCGGGAGGTGGAAGATATCCCGAACTATTACATAGGCACCCGCAACATTCGCCGGGCTCATGCCGGTCGACTCTTTGAGTCGTTGAACGAAGGTGATGCCCATGTGGTTGACCAGGTCGTTGGCGATCTGGGTGCTGACGATTTCGCGCTTCAGACGGTGACGGCGCATGGCTTCGGAGAACTTGCTCACCAGGGTCGGCGGGAAAGCGGTTTCCATGTCGCGGGTCAGGTAGTCGTCATCCGGTACCAGGGAGTTGAGCAGCGCCTCCTTGAGGTCGATCTTGCTGTAGGAGATCAGTACCGACAGCTCGGCGCGGGTCAGGCCGTGGCCTTCTGAAACGCGCTCGTTGATCGCTTCTTCGTTCGGCAGGAACTCGATGGCGCGATCCAGCTTGCCGCGGCCTTCCAGATCGTTCATCAGACGCTTGTATTCAGCGATACGCGGCAAGGCACGACGCGCAGCCAGGGACAGAGCCTGAGTCTGCTTGTAGTTGTTGCCCAGCACCAGGCTGCCGACTTCGTCGGTCATGCTCGCCAGCAACTGGTTACGTTGCTTGTCGGTCATGTCGCCCGCCTGAACCACTTCGTTCAGCAGGATCTTGATGTTGACTTCGTGGTCGGAGCAATCCACGCCACCGGCGTTGTCGATGAAGTCAGTGTTGGAACCGCCGCCATTGAGACCGAATTCGACACGACCCAGTTGGGTCATCCCGAGGTTACCGCCCTCGCCCACGACTTTGCAGCGCAGTTCGTTGCCGTTCACGCGCAGTGCATCGTTGGCCTTGTCGCCGACATCGGCGTGGCTTTCGCTGCTGGCTTTGACGTAGGTCCCGATGCCGCCGTTCCACAACAGGTCTACCGGTGCCTTGAGCAAGGCATTGAGCAGCTCGGTCGGGGTCAGCTTGTCAGCGTGAATGTCGAAGCGCTCTTTCATCTGCGGGGAAATCGCGATGCTTTTCGCGCTACGGGAGAAGATCCCGCCGCCTTCGGACATGATGCTGGTGTCGTAATCCGACCAGGCCGAACGCGGCAGGTCGAACAGGCGCTGACGCTCGGCAAAGCTGTTTGCCGGCTCCGGGTTCGGGTCGATGAAGATGTGCAGGTGGTTGAACGCAGCCACCAGTTGCAGCGTCTCGGACATCAACAGGCCGTTGCCGAATACGTCGCCGGCCATGTCGCCGACGCCGACCACGGTGATGTTGTCTTTCTGGACATTGATGCCGCGTTCGCGGAAGTGACGTTGAACGCCGACCCATGCGCCTTTGGCGGTGATGCCCATCTTCTTGTGGTCGTAACCGGCGGAACCGCCGGAAGCGAACGCGTCACCCAGCCAGAAGCCGTAGTCGATGGCGATGCCGTTGGCGATGTCGGAGAAGGTCGCAGTGCCCTTGTCCGCGGCCACCACCAGGTACGGGTCATCGTCGTCATGACGCACGACGTTGGCCGGCGGCACCAGCGCGCCGTCTTTCAGGTTGTCGGTGATGTCCAGCAGGCCCGAAATGAAGATGCGGTAGCAGGCGATGCCCTCGGCCGCGATCTCGTCACGGTTGCCGCCCAGTGGCAGGCGACGCGGCAGGAAGCCGCCCTTCGCGCCCACGGGCACGATGACCGAGTTCTTCACTTGCTGGGCTTTTACCAGGCCCAGGACTTCGGTGCGGTAGTCTTCTTCACGGTCGGACCAGCGCAGACCGCCACGAGCAACGTTGCCGAAGCGCAGGTGCACGCCCTCGACACGAGGCGAGTAAACGAAGATTTCGAACTTCGGTACCGGCTTCGGCAGCTCTGGAATCTGGTGCGGGTTGAACTTGAAGCTGAAGTACGACTTGTTCTTGCCGTTGGCATCAGTCTGGTAGAAGTTGGTGCGCAGGGTGGCCTTGATCAGGTCCAGGTAGCGACGCAGGATGCGGTCTTCGTTCAGCACCTGGACTTCGTCCAGAGCGGCAATGATCGCGTGTTCCAGGCGTTGCTGCTTGTCTTCCAGATCATCGCCCGACAGCTTGCGCGCCAGGTAGAAGCGGGTCTTGAACAACCGGGTCAACTCGCGAGCGATGTCGGTGTGGTTGTTCAGGGTGCTGGCGATGTAACCCAGGTCGAAGCCCAGACGGATCTGCTTCATGTAGCGAGCGTAAGCACGCAGCAGCGCCACATCGCGCCACGGCAGGCCGGCGGTCAGCACCAGGCGGTTGAACGCATCGTTCTCGGCATCGCCACGCACGATGTGGACGAAGGCGTCCTGCAGCGTGTCGTTGAGTTGCTGGATGTCGAGTTCCAGGCCTTCGGCGGCGGTGAACGCGAAATCGTGAATCCAGAACTCGCGACCATTGGTGTGACGCAGGCGATACGGGAATTCACCCAGCACGCGCAGGCCGAGGTTCTCCAGGATCGGCAACACGTCGGACAGCGCCAGCGGCGTGTCGGCGTGATACAGCTTGCAGTGCAGCATGCGCTGGCCGGACACCTGACCCAGTGGCTGATAGAAGCTCATCACCAGAGGATTTTTTTCGTTCAGGCTCAGCAGGTGTTGCATGTCGACCACAGCCGAGTGGGCGGCGAAACGCTCGCGGTAACCGGCCGGGAAGCCTTTCGGGAAGTCGGCCAGCACGTTGGTGCCATGGGCTTCGCCGAAACTTTCAACTACCAGGCTCGCGTAGTCGTCCTGCCAGCTGCGGCAAGCTTGCACCACTTCTTTTTCCAGCAGAACCGGGTCGATGTCGAGGCGGTTCTTCGGGTCGACGCGCAGGATCAGTTGCACGCGGGCCAGCACGGATTCGGAGAAGAACGTCCAGAACTCGCAATCCGAGGCTTTCAGGCGATCCATCAGCACTTGCTGGATCTTCTGGCGCACTTCGGTGGAGTAAATGTCCCGTGGCACGTAAGCCAGGCAGTAGCAGAAACGGCCGTACGGGTCTTTGCGCAGGAACACACGAATCTTGTTGCGTTCCTGGATCTGCACGATCGACATCACGGTGCTGAACAGTTCGTCGACCGGGGTCTGGAACAGGTCATCGCGCGGCAGCACTTCAACCACCTGCGCCAGTTCCTTGCCCAGGTGAGCCTTGGCCTGGAAGCCGGAACGGCGTTCGATTTCTTCGACCTTGCGACGGATGTACGGGATGACCCGCACGCTCTCGCCGTACACCGAGGAGGTGTACAGGCCCATGAAACGGCATTCCTTGATGACGTTGCCGTCAGCATCGATTTCACGGATCGACACGTAATCCGGGTAAGCCGGACGGTGTACACGGCTTGGGTGCGCAGCCTTGGCGAACGACAGCAGGGTCGGTTCGCGCAGGTAGTTCACGGCGTAGTCTTCGATGCGCAGGTCATCGTAGGTCAGGCCGGTACGCAGCAGTTTGGTCAGGCCGAGGAAGGAATCCTGGTCGTAGACGATGTGGCCGCCGTCGGCTTCATCGCGCACCACGAACTCTTCGTAGCCGAGGAACGTGAAGTGGTTGCCCACCAGCCATTCCAGGAAGCTTTTGATTTCGCCTTTTTCTTCAGGGTCGACCGCGTACTGGCTGTTGTCCAGACCGGTGAGGATTTCCTGGACCTTGGCTTTCATCGGTTCGAAATCGGCGACGGCGACGCGGACTTCACCGAGTACCTGCTCCAGCTCTTTGCTCAGGACATTGAGCTCGGCGGTGTTGGCGCAACGGTCGATTTCCAGGTACATCAGCGATTCTTGAAGAATGCCTTCGCCCTGGGTGCCTTTGGGCAGGATTTCCAGCAACTCGCCCTTGCTGCCGCGACGCACGCTCAGCACAGTGGTTTGCAGGGTATGAATGCTGTAGCCGCGACGGTTCAGCTCGGTACGCACCGAGTCCACCAGGAATGGCAGGTCGTGGTGCAGCACTTCGACCGCGGTGTGGGTCGACTGCCAGCCGTGGCGTTCGTAGTCGGGGTTGTAGACGCGCACTTGCGGTTGCGCGTGATCGAAGCGCTCAAGCAGGCGCCACGCAGAAAGGGTGCAGCCGGCGAGGTCGGACAACCGACGCTGGGTCAGCTCGTCCAGGGAAATGATGCCGAAGAATTGTTCAGCGAACAGCGCCACTTGTGGCAGTGCCTGTTCACTGATGTGCTGTGCCAGTGCCGCTTGCAGTTGGTGCTGGAAGTCGGCTTTGCTGGCTGCGGTGAAGAACGCCATCTGTGGTACTCCGCTTGGGCTTGTTATTGATGGAAGCGTCGCGTGCAAAACCCCTTTCGGGGCGATCCGTCACCCTGTTCCTGATTCTCGGGCAGAGGAAACAGGGGACAGGTGGGTGAAGCTGGACGAGACACTCAGGTCACATTCACCTTCCATGAATGGGCATCTGCAAAACCGACTGGGCTGCGAACAGCGCAATGTCTTTACAGGTGCTCATCCGTTGCGCAGCTTAACGAGTGCGGCGAGGCCCGTGCTTGCGGTGCTGCGACATATTCGGTCATCGGTACGCAACTGGCGGCACACGCCTCGAACAACACTAGCAGCCGTGGGCAAAAACGGGCGTTTTATCCCCGGTTTTCCGGCACCTGCGTACCAGAAATGACCAGTAACACTCCAAGTGTCCACGCCCCTGCTCTGACACTCAGCCGAGCAGAAATTCCGTTGGGCTGGCAGAATTGCGCTTTATGCGTCTTCACCACGCTCGTCGAGCCAGGAATTTCCCATGCAAATGACCACCGCCCTCTTGATTGTGAACCCTTGCGATGACGAGGAAGACAACATGGCCATGCTCTGCTGCCACAGTGAGGAGGGCGACATGTTCCTGATGAGTCGCTACCCGGACGAGGACGAACTGGAAATCACCCTGGATGGCGAGCCTTCGACCCTGGATGGGGTGAAAGTCACCCTGAGTTCGAATCTGTTGAAGATCGAGATTGCGGCGGCGGATGCCGATGCATTGAACGGGAACGATGTGCTGGAGATCACTTTCAACCCGGATATGGTGGATATGGATGAGGTTGTAGAGACCCTGAAGAACATCCTCGACGGGACCGGGACCTTCATTAACGAAGTTTGATAGCGTCTGGATGGGTCTCATCGCTGGCAAGTCAGCGCCCACGGTGGTCGATGTGTTGCACAAATCGCATGCTCAACGCTGAAACCTGTGGGAGCTGGCTTGCCAGCGATGAGGCCAGAACTGCCACCTCAACGCTCCCCTGCTACAAAAATCCAACAATTTCGCCAACCATTTCCCGCACTTTGCACAAAATGCCGTTAGTCCCCGCCCCCCGCGATGGATTAAAGTAACGCCCCCAGCCCAAGCGTTATTCGAACGACTTCGGCCACCTTCTCCAGGAACAGTCATCGATGGAACATCGTGAAGCGCTGCTCGCGCTGCGAACCTTTCTTTCAACGCAGATTCTCGGCCAGGAAAAACTCATCGAGCGTTTGCTCATCGCGTTGCTTGCCGACGGCCACATGCTGGTCGAGGGCGCCCCGGGCCTGGCCAAGACCAAGGCCATCAAAGAACTTGCCGAAGGCATCGAAGCGCAGTTCCACCGCATCCAGTTCACCCCCGACCTGTTGCCTGCCGACATTACCGGTACCGAAATCTATCGCCCGGAAACCGGCAGCTTTGTCTTCCAGCAAGGTCCCATTTTCCACAACCTGGTGCTGGCGGACGAAATCAACCGTGCCCCGGCCAAGGTTCAATCGGCGCTGCTCGAAGCCATGGCCGAGCGTCAGGTCAGCGTCGGGCGCAGCACTTATGAACTGTCGCCGCTGTTTCTGGTAATGGCCACGCAAAACCCGATTGAGCAGGAAGGCACCTACCCGCTGCCCGAAGCGCAGCTCGACCGTTTCCTGATGCATGTGAAAATCGGTTTCCCGGACGCCGCGGTTGAACGCAAGATCCTCCAGCAAGCCCGTGGCGAAGCCCTGAACGGCGAAACCAAGCCGGAACGCCGGGTCAGCCAGCAGGCAATCTTCGCCGCACGCAAGGAAATCCTCGGTTTGTACATGGCCGACGCCGTGGAGGAATACCTGGTGCAACTGGTCATGGCCACGCGCAACCCGGGCAAGTTCGACCCGGAAATGGCCGACTGGATTGCCTACGGCGCCAGCCCTCGCGGGTCTATTGCCCTCGACCGCTGCGCCCGCGCGCATGCCTGGCTGGCCGGCCGCGACTTCGTCAGCCCGGAAGACATCCAGGCCGTGTTGTTTGACGTGCTGCGCCATCGCATCATTCTGTCCTTTGAAGCCGAAGCTGCTGGTATCGACCAGGACCGGGTGGTCCAGCGGATTCTCGACGTCGTAGCCGTCGCTTGACCCCGATGAACGCCCTACTGCCGCCCGAGCCGGGCATCCGTGTCAGCCTCGCCGAGCTGATCGACATGCGCCATCGCGTGCGGGAAGTGCAGTTATTTTCCACGCCGAGCCAGCGCAGCCCGCTGATCGGCCTGCACCACTCGAAATTTCGCGGGCGCGGGGTGGACTTCGACCAGGTGCGGGTGTATCAGGCCGGCGACGATGTGCGCACCATCGACTGGCGCGTGACTGCGCGCACCCAGGAGCCCCACACCAAACTGTTCCATGAAGAACGCGAACGGCCGATTTTCATCATGGTCGAGCAAAGTTGCCGGTTGTTTTTCGGTTCGGGCCTGATGTTCAAATCGGTGCTCGCCGCTCAGGCTGCCAGCCTGATTGGCTGGGCCGCGCTGGGTCATAACGACCGGGTGGGCGGGTTGGTGTTCGGTGACAACGAGCATTACGAAATCAAGCCGCGGCGCAGCAAACAGAGCCTCCTGCAATTGCTCAACCGGCTGGTGCGGGTCAATCAATCGCTGCACACCGAAACCGAGCAGAACCGCGACTCCCTCAACCTGGCCCTGCGTCGGGCGCGGGAAGTGTTGCGCCCCGGCAGCCTGGTGATCGTGATCTGCGACGAGCGCGCCTTGACCGAGGGTTCGGAGCAACAACTGAGCCTGCTGTCGCGCCATTGCGACCTGTTGCTGCTACCCCTCTCCGATCCGCTGGATCACGCCCTGCCCGCCGCCGGTTTGCTGCGATTCGCCGAACGCGGCGCGCAACTGGAACTCGACACCCTGAATTTCGACCTGCGCCAGACCTATCGCGCCCAGGCCGAAGCACGCATCGCCCGCTGGGAATTGCTCGCCCAGAAGCTGCGCGTGTTGCTGATGCCGTTGAGCACCCAGAGCGAGATGGTCGAACAACTGCGCGAATTTCTGAACCCACAGAAACCGGGGAAAGGTCGATGAGCAGCCTCGATCAACTGCAACCGCTGATTAGCCCGCCGCCCATCGAATTCTGGCCGCCCGCGCCGGGCTGGTGGCTGTTGCTGTCAGTGCTGCCGCTGATCGGATTTGGTCTGTGGCGGATGCGCCACTTGGTCGTGCGCAAACGTCCCATCGTTCGCGCCGAACAACCGCTGGACCCGGTGCGTCTCGCCGCGCTGGCCGAACTGGCGCAAATGCCCAAGCCCTACGACGGCGCGCCGGCCGGTGCCTGGCTGCAGCAGCTCAATGGCTTGCTCAAACGCCTGTGCCGCAACCACTACCCCTACAGCCAGAGCCACACCCTCAACGGGCGCAAATGGCTGGCCTTTCTCGACAACCGCTGCCCGGCGGCCGGTCTGACCCGCTGGATGGTGCTGGTGGAAGGCGCCTACAAACCCGAATGCAAACTCGACGACAAGGCCATTGCCGGCCTGACCCAAGCCGTCGACACCTGGATTCGCAAACATGTTTGAGTTCGCCTGGCCGTGGATCTTTGCCTTGCTGCCCTTGCCGTGGCTGATGCGCGTCTTGCTGCCAGTGGCCGACAGCGGCGAGCCGGCCCTCAAAGTCAGCTTCCTCAATGACCTCGAAGGCCTGGCCCGCCGCCGCGCCCGGGCGAACCTGCCGGCCTGGCGTCAGCAGGCACCGTTCATGCTGCTGTGGCTGTTGCTGCTGATCGCCGCCGCACGTCCGCAATGGCTGGGTGAGCCGCTGCCGATTGCCGCCAGTGGCCGCGACTTGCTGGTGGCGGTGGACGTGTCCGGCTCGATGGATTTCCCCGACATGCAGTGGCAGGACGAGGACGTCAGCCGCTTGAGCCTGGTGCAGCATTTGCTCGGTGATTTCCTCGAAAGCCGCGATGGCGATCGGGTCGGCCTGATCCTGTTCGGCAGCCAGGCCTATCTGCAAGCGCCGCTGACCTTTGACCGACACACCGTGCGCGTGTGGCTCGACGAAGCGCGGATCGGCATCGCCGGCAAGAACACCGCCATCGGCGATGCCATCGGCCTGGCCCTTAAACGCCTGCGCCTGCGCCCGGCACAGAGCCGCGTGTTGATTCTAGTGACGGACGGCGCCAACAACGGCGGTGAAATCGACCCATTGACCGCCGCTCGACTGGCGGCCAGCGAAGGGGTAAAAATCTACCCCATCGGCATTGGCGCCAACCCGGAAGAAAGCGGCACGCTGGGCTTTTTGGGCGTGAACCCGAGCCTGGACCTCGATGAGCCGGCCCTGAAAGCCATCGCCGAAGCCACTGGCGGTCAGTACTTCCGCGCCCATGACGGCAACGAACTGCAGATTATCAAGGACACCCTCGACCAACTCGAGCCCGTAACGCAACAACCGACCCAGGCCCGCCCGGCGCAGGCGTTGTATCACTGGCCGCTGGCCATGGCGCTGCTGCTGAGCATGCTGTTAGTGGTGCGCGAGCGCTGGCCACACAACCCGTTGCAACGCCTGTTCACCAAGGATCTGTTCTTGCAATCGCCCCTGCCTGACTGGCGCCAGCGCCTCAAACGCCTGCGCCTGCGGAGACGCCGATGAGCGCGCTCTGGCCGTTCTGGTTCCGTCCGTGGTGGCTCTTGCTGTTGCCGGTACTCGGCTGGCTGCTGTGGCAACTCTGGCACCGGCAAAAGCGTGCCGGGCGCTGGCAGATGATTCTGCCGCCGGCCTTTCACGCCGCACTGCTCAGCGGCGGCAACGGACGCGACAGCAAACTGCCGTGGGTCGTGCTTGGCCTGGCCTGGGTGTTGACCGTGCTGGCGCTGCTCGGCCCGAGTTGGCAACGGGTCGAACAAAACAGTCAGAAGCCCGCCGACCCGCTGGTGGTGGTGCTTGAACTGACCCCGGAAATGCTCGCCACCGACGTGACACCGAACCGGTTGGAGCAGGCGCGGCGCAAGCTCCTTGATCTGCTTGAGGTGCGCAGCGACGCCCAGACGGCCATCGTCGTCTACGCCGGCAGCGCTCACACGTTGGTGCCGCTGTCGGATGACCTGTCGACCAGCCGCAACCTGCTGGATGCGCTGAAACCGTCGCTGATGCCAGAGGCCGGCCATCGCGCAGACCTCGCGGTGAGCAAGGCCCTTGCGTTGCTGAGCCAGGGCGCCCTGGGCGATGGCCGGATCCTGCTGATCGGTTCAACCCTGACCGAACAGGAACGCGAAGGCATCCATAAGGCTCTGGACGGTCACTCAACCGAATTCCTGATGCTGGGCATCGGCACCGCCGAGGGGGCGCCGGTGGCTCAGGAGGATGGCAGCTTCCTCAAGGACAGCGAGGGCGCCATTCTGGTGCCGCGCCTGGACAACTCAAGCCTTAAAGCTTTTGCCCATGATCTCGGCGGACGCTATCGCCAGGCGCAACTGGACGAGGCCGACCTGCGTGCGCTGGGCCTGCTGGATGGCCCGCACATGCTACGCGATGACGGACAACTGTTGCGTCTCGATACCTGGGCCGACCAGGGTTACTGGCTGTTGCTGCCGCTGTTGCTGCTGGCGGCGTGTGCCGGGCGGCGCGGCTGGCTGTTCTGCCTGCCGTTGCTGTTGGCGCTGCCACAACCGAGTTATGCCTTCGACTTCGAAGACTTGTGGCTGCGCCCCGATCAACGGGGCCTGCACTTGCTCAGGCAAGACCATCCGGCCAGGGCTGCGCAGTATTTCCAGGACCCGCAATGGCAAGGCGTGGCGCTGTATGAAGCCGGCGACTACAGTGGCGCCGCCCAGCGGTTTGCCCAAGGCAGTGACGCCCACGCCCACTACAATCGAGGCAATGCCCTGGCCAAAAGCGGTGAGCTGGAAGCTGCGCTGGATGCGTACGAACAGGCGCTGGAATTGCAACCGGATCTGCGCCCGGCCCTGACCAACAAAGCGTTGGTGGAGAGTCTGCTCAAACAGAAAAACACCCCGCCGCCGGTAGAGCCCCAAACGCCTGACGACAACAAGGCACCGTCCGCCGCGCAAGAATCGCAGCCCGGCGCAGCCACGCAACCGACGAGCGAAGGTGAACCGCAGACCGGCGTCCAACAGACCACACCGGACGCCGAACAACAGGCCACCTCGCCACCGAAACCGGGCGCCAATGAAGTGCCGGGCAGCGAGTTGGGCGACGAGCAAAGCACCCGGCCGCCACCGCGCCCGACCAGCGACACGATCGAAGGCGAACAGCTTCAAGCACTGGAGCAATGGTTGCGCAAGATCCCGGATGATCCGGGTGAACTGCTCCGGCGCAAATTCTGGTACGAACAGCAACAACATCAGGATCAGGGAAAAACTCGATGACCCGCTTCACCCTCTTCATGCTCGCCCTGCTGTGCTGTGCCGTTCAGGCACAGGCAGAGGGGCTGGTTGCCAGCGTTGATCGCAGTCGCCTGAACTCCGGCGAGACGGTCGAGCTGACCCTTGAATCCAGCGACGTCACCCAGTTCGGCAAGCCGGACCTGAACCCGCTGGAGCCGCTGTTCGAAGTGCGCGGCACCCGACAGGTCAACCAGTTGAACACCCTCAGTGGCGACAACCGCGCGACCACGCGCTGGATCATTACCTTGCTGCCCAAGGAAAACGGCAGCGTGACCATTCCGCCGTTGCAACTGGGCGAGGCGCAGAGCCAGTCGATCACGCTGCAAGTGGTCGAGAGCGAAGACCAGAACACCGCGACCAAACTCGCCCCGGTGTTCATCGACGCCAGCCTCGACCAGAGCAGTGTGTACGTGCAGGCCCAGGCGATCCTGACTTTGCGCATCTACCATTCGGTGTCGCTGTACGACGACAGCAGCCTGACCCCGTTGCAGGTGCCCGATGCGCGCATCGAACCGCTGGGCGAGTCGCGTACCTACGAGAAAGTCATCAACGGTCTGCGCCATGGCGTGATCGAAATGCGCTACGCGATTTATCCGCAACACAGTGGCGAATTGGCGATTCCGGCGCAGATCTTCAGCGCCACACTGGTCGACACCCAGCCGGCGCAGGACGCCGCCGCCCAAGTGCCGAAATCCGGCAAGCTGATGCGCGTCAGCTCCACGCAAATGTTGCTGACGGTCAAGGCCAAACCGATCACCTACCCTGCCGATCTGCCCTGGTTGCCGGCCCGCAGCGTAACCCTGAGCGAAAGCTGGAATCCGGAACCGGACCACGCGCAGGTCGGCGACTCGCTGACCCGCAGCCTGATCCTCAAGGTTGAAGGCCTGGCCAGTTCGCAACTGCCACCGCTGCCGGCCACCGACGTCAACGGCTTGCGGCGCTACCCGGATCAACCGGTACTGGGCAACCAGAACAGCGAACGCGGCCTGATCGGCAGTCGTGAAGACCGTGAGGCCCTGGTGCCTGCGCGCAGCGGTGCCATCGAGTTGCCGGCGGTGGACGTGGTCTGGTGGAACACCTTCGAAGATCATCTGGAACGCAGCAGCCTGCCGGCGCGCACCCTGCAGGTCGCGAATAATCCGAGCATGCAGGTCGATACACCAACCGGGATGCCTCAGGTCGGTTCCGCCGCGGACAGCGAAACCCTGTGGCGCTGGAAACTCAGCACGCTGATCCTGGCCTGCACCACCCTGCTCGGCTTCGGCCTCTGGTGGCGAGCGCGCTGGCAACCGGCGATCCTGCGTGCCACGCAGACCGGCCCAAGCCCGCGCACCGTACTGGATGACCTCAAGCGCGCCTGCCTGGCGAACGATCCACACGCCACCCGCCAGGCGCTCGACGCCTGGGCGCGGCAACAACCGGAAACCCTGGCCGACATGGCCGCCCGTTTCGTGCCCTTGTCCGATGCGCTGGACGGCTTGAACGGTGCGCTCTACAGCGAAACCGGCCAGCACTGGCAAGGCGAAGAACTGTGGCGCGCGATCAAGGCCATCCCGATTGCCGAACGGATCCAGGACCCGGTGGGTGATAGCGGCCTGCCTCCCCTTTACCCCAAATAACCCTCTGAAGCAGCTGACGAGCAGCGCGAGGCTGCGTCCGGCTGCGAGGCAGTCGTAAATCCTGCTGACGCGGTCTATCTGAAATACCGCCTGTGCCGATTTTACGACTGCTGCGCAGCCGGACGCAGGCTTCGCCAGCTGCTACAGGGTTTTGGTGTCGCTGGCCACATCGGGGGTGTTTGCCAGTAAACTCCCTCCCCTTTAGCCGCCTTCATTCCCCACGCGGCCATCACCTTATTTGCAACGGAGTCCGCCTTGCGTCTGTTCCACACCTCCGACTGGCACCTTGGGCAGAATCTGCACGGCCAGGAACGCGATTTCGAGCACGCCTGTTTTCTCGAGTGGCTGTTGCGCCAGCTGAAGCTGGACCAGCCCGATGTGCTGCTGATCGCCGGCGACATCTTCGACACGGTCAACCCGCCGGTCAAAGCCCAGGAACGCCTCTACGATTTCATCGTCAGCGCCCACGAGCAGCAGCCGTTGCTGACCATCGTAATGATCGCCGGCAACCACGATTCCGGCTCACGAATCGAACTGCCCGCGCCCTTGATGCGACGTCTGCGCACCCATGCGCTCGGCCGCGTGTTGTGGCTGGATGACGGTCAACTGGATGCTGAACGCCTGTTGCTACCGTTACCGGATGCGCGCGGTGAGGTTGCCGCCTGGTGCCTGGCGCTGCCGTTCCTGCGCCCTGCCGAAGTCACCGGCGCGCAGCTGGGCGACAATTATCTGCGCGGGATTGGCCAGGTTCACGAATGGCTGATCGAAGCGGCCAACGCCAAGCGCACACCTGGCCAGGCATTGATCGCCATCAGCCACGCGCACATGGCCGGCGGTTCGGTGTCTGAAGATTCCGAGCGCAGCCTGATCATCGGTAACGCCGAGGCCTTGCCCGCCAGCCTGTTCGGCCCCAGCATCAGCTACGTCGCCCTTGGTCATTTGCACAAGCCGCAGAAGGTCAACGGCGAAGAGCGCATCCGCTATAGCGGCTCGCCGATTCCGCTGTCGTTCTCCGAGATCGGTTATCAGCATCAGATTCTCGACGTCACCCTCGACGGCGAAACCCTGGTCAGCGTCGAACCCAAACTGATACCACGGGCAGTGAACCTGCAACGCATCGGCCCGGCGCCGCTGGCAGAGATCCTCCTGCAACTGGCGGACCTGCCCAACATCGATTTGCTGGCCGACATCCAGCGCCAACCGTGGCTGGAAGTCCGGGTGCGACTCGACGAACCACAACCCGACCTGCGTCATCAGGTGGAAACCGCCCTGCAAGGCAAAGCCGTGCGTCTGGTGCGCATCGCCGCCGAATACGCCGGCAATGGCAGCCGCGATGGCGTCGACGACGGCACCACGCTGGTGGAACTGGACCAGCTCACACCTCAGGAATTGTTCAGTCGCGCCTGGCAGGACAGCTACGGCAGTGAGGTCGATGAGCAAACGCTGAAGGATTTTGCCGAGTTGCTGCAAGACGTGCAGATGGAGCGCGAACAACCATGAAGATCCTCGCGATCCGCCTGAAGAACCTCGCCTCCCTGGCCGGTCCGTTTGAGATCGACTTCACCGCCGAACCCTTGGCCAGCGCCGGTTTGTTCGCGATTACAGGGCCGACCGGTGCCGGTAAAAGCACCTTGCTCGATGCTTTGTGCCTGGCCCTGTTTGGCGCCGTGCCGCGTCTGAGCAATGCCCAGGTGTCCGCAAAAGCGCCGGATGCCGATGGCGAAATCAGCACCGGCGACCCGCGCACGCTGCTGCGTCGCGGCACCGGCGAAGGCTATGCCGAAGTGGATTTCGTCGGCATCGACGGTCGCCGCTACCGCGCGCGCTGGGAAGCCAATCGCGCCCGGGAAAAGGCTGGCGGCAAGTTGCAAGCCAGTCGCCAGAGCTTGCGCGACATCGATCAGGATCAACTGCTGGCGAGCCAGAAAGTCGAGTTCAAAACCCAGCTCGAATCCGTATTGGGCCTCAATTTCGAGCAGTTCACCCGCGCCGTGTTGCTCGCCCAGAGCGAGTTCAGTGCCTTCCTCAAGGCCAACGACAACGAACGCAGCGAACTGCTGGAAAAGCTCACCGACACCGCGCTGTACACCCGGCTCGGTCGCCGTGCGTTCGACAAGACCAAAGAGGCGCGTGAAGCGCACAAGCTGTTGCAAGACCAGGCCACCGGCGTGACGCCGCTGGCGCCCGAAGCCCGCGCCGAACTGGATGAACGCTTCAATGAAGCGCAGCAACAACTGAAGACACAGCAGGCGCAGCTCAAGCAGCTTGAGCTGCAACACACCTGGCTCAAAGACCTGCGCCAGTTGCAGGACGAACAACTGAGCGCCACGGAGCAATTGACCGGCGCGCAGCAGCATTGGGAAAGCCAGGTCGGCGAACGCCTGAAACTGACGCGCCTGGAGCAATTGGCCCCGCAACGGCATCAATTCGCTCGCAAAACCGAACTCACCGCCCAGCTCACTCCGTTGGCTGAACAAATTCAGCACCACACGCAACAGCAACAGGAACTGACGCAGCGCCAGACGCAACTCGAGCAGAGCCTGAGCAGCGCCCACACTGCACTGACCGAAGCGCAACATCAGCACACCCACAGTGCGCCGTTGCTGCGCCAGGCCTTTGAAGCGCAAAGCACCCTCGCCCGTCTGGTCAAGGACACGAGCCTCAGCGCCGATCTCAAGCAGCAAGCCGAGTTGGCCTGCACTCAGGGTCAGAACACGATTCAAGGTTTGCTGGACCAACAGAAACTCGTCGCCGAACGCCTGCAACGCATCGCCGGCGAGCTTGAACAAAGCGCCGCTCTGGCGCCGCTCAGCGAGGCGTGGAATGCCTATCGCGATCGCCTGCAACAGCTGATGTTGATCGGCAATCGGCTGAACAAGGGCCAGGCCGAAATGGCCGACCTTGAGCACAGCGCCACACGCGCAGCACAAGCATTCGCCGTGCAAAAGCAGCAGCTGGAAGTGCTCTACAAAGAGGCAGGCGCCGAGCCCGAGGCCGTGGCTGAACAGATCCAGTTACTCGGCAATCTGTTGCAGGACAACCGCAAGCAACTGCGAGCCTTCGAAGAGCTGACACGACTGTGGACCCAGCAGCGGGAACTGGACAGCCGTGGCGCAGAGCTTCAACAACGCCAGTCGACCGCTCAGCAAGAACGGGATCGGCTGACCCAGGACGGGGTAAAAACCAGGAACGAACTGACGGTCGCCGAACAGACCCTGACCGTCACCCGCGAACTGCTGGAGCGTCAGCGTCTTGCCCGCAGCGCCAGCGTCGAAGAATTGCGTGAGCAGTTGCAGGACGATCAACCGTGCCCGGTTTGTGGCAGCCCCGACCATCCCTATCATCAGCCGGAAGCGCTGCTGCAAAGCCTCGGTCGTCATGATGAAAGCGAGCAGGCCAACGCGCAGAAAGTCGTCGACCAACTGAAGGAAAAGCTCACTGACTTGCGCGGCGAAGTCGGTGGCTTGATCGCTCAGCAAAAAGAGCTGTTACAGCAGCAAGAACAGCTCGCCACCCAGCAACAAGCCCTGACGCCAAGCCTCGACGCGCATCCCTTGTCGGCGCAATTGCTGGCGCAGGACATGAACAAACGCGATGCCTGGCTGACACAGCAAAACCATCAGTTGAACCAGAGCATCACCCAGGACGAACAGCGGCAAACCGCCCTGCTCACCTTGCAACAGGACGCCGCACGCCTTCAGCATCAACTGCGCAGCGCCGAAACCGCAAGCCAGCAAGCAGCGCAGCACTTGAGCACTCAGCAACGCGAGTTGAGCAGCGATCGCCAGCGTCTGGATGAAGAACTGACGGCGTTCAGCACCTTGCTCCCGAGCGAGACGCTGAAGGCTTTGCGCAACGAACCCGCTGCGACGTTCATGCAACTCGACCGGCAGATTGCTCAGCGCCTGGAGCAACTCGACCAGCAACGCGATGAACTCAGCGAACAGCTGCAACGCCAGCAGACGCTGGAGAAAGAACAGGACCGCCAGCAGACGCGCCTTCAGCAACTGGAAGTTGCCAAGCAGCAGTTCGATACCCTCGCCGAGCAACAGCAAGCCTGTCAGCAGACCCTGACGCAATTGTTGGGCGCACACGCCAGTGCCGAGCAATGGCAGCAGCAACTCGATCAAGCGGTCGAACAGGCACGCACCGCAGAATCGACCGCCAATCAGGAACTGCAAACCGTGCGCACGCGCCTGGTGCAATTGGCAGCCGAACTCAAGGCCCTGCAGGAACGCTCGTTGGCACTGGAAGCCGAAGACCGCGAGTTGAACAGCAAGATTGCTGATTGGCGCGCGCTGCATCCGGAGCTGGATGACGGTGGTCTGGAAGCGTTGCTGAGCGTCGACGACCAACAGGTCAGCGAACTGCGCCAGCAATTGCAGCACAGCGAAAAAGCCATCGAACAGGCCAAGGTTTTGTTGCAGGAGCGCGACAAGCGCCTGCTCAACCATCAAGCGCAGCACAACGGCAACCTCGACGCCGAACAACTGGCTAGCGCGCTTGCCGAACTGCAAAACCTGTTTGCCGCCAGCGAACACCGCTGCGCCGAGCTGCGCGCCGAACAGGCCGAAGATCAGCGTCGGCAAAACGCCAATCAGGCGCTGGCACAGCAGATTGCCGATGCCTACACCGAGTATCAGCGCTGGGCGCGTTTGAGTGCCCTGATCGGCTCGGCCACCGGCGACACCTTCCGCAAGATCGCCCAGGCCTACAACCTCGACCTGCTGGTGCATCACGCCAACGTGCAACTGCGCCAACTGGTGCGCCGTTATCGATTGAAGCGCGGCGGCAGCATGCTCGGATTGTTGGTGATGGACACCGAGATGGGCGATGAACTGCGCTCGGTGCATTCGTTGTCCGGCGGCGAGACGTTCCTGGTGTCGCTGGCGTTGGCCTTGGGCCTGGCGTCGATGGCCTCGAGCACGCTGAAAATCGAATCACTGTTCATCGACGAAGGCTTCGGCAGCCTCGATCCGGAATCCCTGCAACTGGCCATGGACGCGCTCGATGGCTTGCAGGCTCAGGGTCGTAAAGTCGCGGTGATTTCCCACGTGCAGGAAATGCATGAACGGATTCCGGTGCAGATTCAGGTTCATCGCCAGGGCAACGGCCTGAGTACGCTGGAGGTGAAATGAATACGCTGTATTCGTTCCGCCGCTGCCCGTACGCCATGCGTGCGCGCATGGCCCTGCGCTACTCAGGGGTCGCGGTTGATATCGTCGAGGTCAGCCTCAAGGCCAAACCCGCCGAGATGCTCGCCCTGTCGAGCAAAGGCACGGTGCCGGTGCTGAACGCTGATGGCCGGGTGATTGATGAAAGCCTGGCGATCATGCACTGGGCGTTGGCGCACAACGATCCGCAGGACTGGTTGCTCAAGGATGATCCCGCCGGGCAGGCGCAGATCGCCGCCCTGATCGAAACAAACGATCAAGTGTTCAAGGTGCATTTGAATCACTACAAGTACGCCGAACGTTATCCCGAGCAGCCGATGGAGGTTTATCGGGCGCAAGGTGAGGTGTTTTTGCGTCAGCTTGATGAAGGGTTGCAGGGGCGCGAATACTTGCTGGCAGCACATCCAAGCCTGGCGGATGTAGCGTTGATGCCGTTCGTTCGGCAGTTCGCCCACGTGGATCGCGAGTGGTTTGCGCAGACGCCTTATGCGCGGTTGCAGAACTGGTTGCAGCGGTTTCTGGAGTCGGACCTGTTTACCGGCGTGATGAAGAAGTAAGCACACCCCCGATCCCCGTAGCCGCTGGCGAAGCCTGCGTCCGGCTGCTACAAAGTGCGTGCCGGGCAGGCGATTCAGGCAAGCACTTCACACATCTGCAGCACCGAGCAATCCACCTGGAATGGCCCGAAGAAATCGACCTGGCGCTTGATCGGTGGATTACCCGCCAACAGCCCCATCGCCTTCTGCGTTTCAATGTTGCGTGCAAGGTTGTGATTGGCTTCTATCGACCGGGCCACGGAACCGGCCGAGCCCTGCCCGATGCCCAGCAACGAAGCGCCGTTGGTCATGAACGCCAGAAAGGCGATTACCCAGAGTTTGCGCCCTTTCATGCCCCGACCACTCCCGCCAGTTCTGCGTGATCGACCACGACGTCTTGAGCGCGGTGTTCGAACTGGATAGCGGGATAAGCGACCTGAATCGGCGCGTCTACGGTGTGTTGCGATTGAGCCGAAAGGCTGACCACCAGCACCATTGCGACGTAAAGACCGATGGCCAGGTAGGCGCCGTGTTTGGCAGAAGTGAGGATTGAGCTGGCCATGGTGTTCTCCGTGGGCATGTTTCGATGCCCACAGAATCAATCAAAAATGCTGTGGTAACCACTCAGGGTTATCCATAGTGACCATCAGCTTCGTTGATCATTAAGCCAATCTATTTCAGTCGTTGATAAAACTCATCATGCGTTCGCGGGCCGCGTCCGGCTCGGACGAAACGGGCTGTGCGTCCGAAAGAATGGGGGTGGAATACAGAAATAGAAGAACCACTGCCAGACGCATCGCCATGCTGTCGATCCTTGTTATTAGAAAAGGAGTCAAAAACTCAGCGTCAAATCTAGACTCGTGGCCATGTGATATCAAGCCAGAAAATGATGGCAATGTGATGCTGTCGTAAACGCGTTATGCAGGAGCGACATCACTCAGGTTTCTCAAAGCGTTTCAGCTTGATCGACGCAAGTGACTTCGCTCCTGCATAAAAGGTGCAGGGCTGGAATTTCAGGCTTGGGTTTTGTGATCCAGAGCGGCGTAGAAGTTGGCGCTCTGTTGCAGGTATTTCTGGGTATAGCTCTGAGCGTGGGATTTTTTCTCGCTGATTTCAACGTTGGCGCTGGCTGGCAGAGCAACGGTGGCGGAGATAGCTGAAGCGGCGATAACAGAGAAGAGATTGAAGTTCATGGCGGTATTCCTCGGATTCAGTTGGCTTGCTTGCCCGGTGGGGCCGTGAAGCAAACTTAACCTTCGAGGGTCCGCGTCTTGAAATGCTTTGTAGCATTAGCAGATATCAGCATCATTAATAGAAGGATGCAGGCCCCTAGTACCGGGGCCTGCGGCCTATTGACGCAGCATGAACTTGAGGTCGCTTGGCGCGTCCATCGGCAGCTTTTGCACGGTTTTACCCAGCAAACCGGTCTTGGCATCGCGTTCGACGACGACAATCTGGTTGCTCTTCTGATTGGCAATCAACAGGAATTGGCCACTGGGATCGAGGCTGAATTCGCGCGGATGGTCGCCATCCACGGAGCGTCGCTGCAATTCCTTGAGGTGGCCAGTCGCCGGGTCGATGGCAAACACCAGCAACTGATTGGCGGTGCCACGGTTACTGACGTAGAGGAATTTGCCATCCGCGGAGGCATGCAGCGCCGCCGCGGCCTTATCAGACGTGGGCTGGCCCGCCGCGAGGTCAACCATCTGCGTTTGCTCCAGTGTGCCGTCCTTGTAATCGAACACGGCCACCTGAGCACTCATTTCCATGGTCAGCCAGGCATGCTTGCCATCGGCGCTGAACAACAGATGACGCGGCCCGCTGCCTGGCGGCAACTGGACTGACGCCGGTTTGGCCGGCGTCAATGGCAGGTCCGGGTTGGCCTTGGGGTCGAAGCGATAGACAAAGACCTTGTCAGCGCCCAGGTCATTGGAGAACACGTACCGACCGTCTGGCGAGGAAATCGTCGAGTGCACGTGAGCCGACATCTGCCGCTCGGGGTTGACCCGACTCGACAGATGGCTGCTCATCTGCACCACGGTGTTGAGTTTGCCATCGGTGCCCACCGGCAACACCGCAAGGGTGCCGCCCGGATCTTCCACCACCGAGTAGTTGCTGACGAACAGATGACGGCCATCGCCGCTCAGGCTCGAATGGGTCGGCTCGTTGCCCAGGCTCTGCACCTGATTGATCAGGCTCAGCGCATGGGTTTTGGGATCAATGGCATAACTGCTGACGCGCCCGACCGGATCTTTCTGCCCTGGGCCGTTTTCGTTGACCACGAACAGCCGATGCTGATCCTTGGACAGCGTCAGCCAGGACGGATTTTCAGTCTTGATCACTTGCAGTGGCTTGGGGTTGATCTGCCCGGTCGAACTGTCGAAGTTCAGGCGATAAATGCCCTGGCTCTGCCCCGCCGTGTAGGAACCCACCAGCAACTGATAGTCCTCGGCCGAAGCGGCCTGAGTGCCCATCGCGCCGATACTGCCAGCCATCAACAGAGGCCAGATTTTACGCATCCTCATGCTCGTCATCCTCGTCGTCACCGCCGCCGAATGCTTCCGTACACACCAGACGATGCTCACCGGAACTGCCGGTGATCACCCAGCTTTGCAGGGTCGGGTCGAAGGTGGCTGCCTGAATCTGTGCCGGGGTGAACTCCCAATTCTTGGCCGCTCGGCCGTCCATGCATTCAATGTGCAAGTTGTCGTCTTCATCGAGGGAGAATTCGAAAGCATGCAACCCGTCGATTTCCACCATGTCGCAGTGTTCGAGGGTGTTAAGCAAGGTGTCGGCTACGGCAGTCATGGCAATCAATCTTTGAATGGGAAAGACGCAATGATAGCTCAATGTGCTCACGGCCCGATGCCGACCACAAAACTCACCAGCAACACAAAACAATGTTGGAGTGAGCCTGCTCGCGATGGCGGTCTTTCATTCAACATTGATGTTGGATGTTAGATTGCTATCGCGAGCAGGCTCCCTCCTACAGGGATTGTGTTTAACCGTTAGAGGGCTTCTCGTGATGGCTGGCCATCCACCAGTCGCTGGATGCGCAGCGGATTGCCATTCTTCAACGCGTCCGGCAGCAGGCTGTCCGGGTAGTTCTGGAAGCACACCGGGCGCAGAAAGCGGTCAATCGCCAAGGTGCCCACTGACGTGCCGCGTGCATCAGACGTCGCTGGGTACGGTCCGCCGTGGACCATCGAATCGCAAACTTCCACACCGGTCGGATACCCGTTCAGCAGAATCCGCCCGACTTTATGCTCCAGCAGCGCGGTCAGCTCGCCGAACTGTTCAAAGTCCGCCGGATCGCCAATGATCGTTGCCGTGAGCTGGCCATGCAGCCCGTTCAGTGCAGCGCTCAGTTGTGCCTGATCGGCCACTTCCACCACCACCGTGGTCGGACCGAACACCTCTTCCTGCAAGACTTCATCACCCTTGAGCAAAAGGCTGACGTCCGCCTTGAACAGTTGCGGCTGAGCCTGATTGCCCTGTTGCGCGTTGCCCGCCAGGTGCGCGATCCCCGGATGCGCGAGGAGTTTTTCCAGGCCTTTGCCGTAGCTGCTCAAGGTTCCGGCATTGAGCATGGTTTGCGCCGGCTGATCGTTGATCAACGACACGACCTGCTGCACGAATGCGCTGAACTGCGGGGAACGAATCCCGATCACCAACCCTGGATTGGTGCAGAACTGACCACAGCCCTGAACCACTGACGCCGTCAGGTCACGGGCGACTGTATCAGCGCGGCTGTGCAACGCCTGTGGCAACACGATCACCGGATTGATGCTCGACATTTCCGCGAACACCGGAATTGGCTGAGGGCGTGCAGCGGCCATGTCGCACAAGGCGCGCCCGCCCTTCAACGAGCCGGTAAAACCGACGGCCTGAATTGCCGGGTGCTTGACCAGCGCTTCGCCGACCCCGCCACCGTAGATCATGTTGAACACACCGGCCGGCATGCCGGTTTTTTCCGCGGCACGCAGGATTGCGTCAGCCACCCATTCGGCCGTGGCCATGTGACCACCATGCGCCTTGAACACCACCGGGCAACCCGCCGCCAGGGCCGAGGCGGTATCGCCGCCCGCCGTCGAGAACGCCAACGGAAAGTTGCTGGCCCCGAACACGGCCACCGGGCCGAGCCCGATACGGTATTGGCGCAAGTCCGGACGTGGCAATGGCGTGCGTTCGGGCAACGCTTTATCGATCCGTGCACCGTAAAAATCACCGCGACGCAGCACCTTGGCGAACAGGCGCATCTGGCCGCTGGTGCGACCGCGTTCGCCTTGAATACGGCCGGCAGGCAGCGCAGTTTCGCGGCAGACCACGGCAACGAATTCGTCACCCAGAGCGTCCAGTTCATCGGCAATTGCATCGAGGAATTGGGCGCGACGTTCCGCGCTCAAGCTACGATAGGCCGGGTAAGCCGTCGCGGCAGCCTTGGCGGCGGCGTCCACTTCTTGCGCAGTGGCCTGGTAGAAATCATGCGGCAACGCTTCGCCGGTGCTGGCATCGAGGCTCTGGAGTTTGAGCGAGCCGACAGCGCTGCGCTGGCCACCGATGTAGTTGTGTCCAAGGATCAGGGTCATGCGTATCTCCTTAAAGGGTGACGACGGTGCCGGGTTCGAACGCTGCTGGCGCAGGCTCGATGCCGTTGATCAACGGTGCACCAAACTCGACCTGGCTGATTTCAAACACATCACCCGGCCGCGTACGAATACCGTCGGCGAACGACAGGGTCGCGGTGCCGAAGAAATGAATGTGCACGTCCCCCGGACGCAGGAACTGGCTGTACTTGAAATGATGGTATTCGAGGTTTTCCAGGCTGTGGCACATGTTGGCTTCGCCGCTGAGAAACTCGTTCTGCCACAGCACTTCGCCGTCGCGCAGGATGCGGCTGGTGCCGGCCAGATGTTGGGGTAGTTCGCCCACCCGAAGCTCCGGCCCATAGCTGCAACTGCGCAATTTTGAGTGTGCCAGGTACAGGTAATTCTTACGTTCCATGACGTGATCGGAGAACTCGTTGCCGACCGCATAACCGAGGCGATAAGGCTTGCTGTCGTGACCGATCACGTAGAGGCCGCTGAGCTCGGGCTCTTCGCCGGCGTCTTCGGCGAACGGTGGCAGCGGGAACGGTTGGCCCGGCCGAACGACGATGCTGCCGTCGCCCTTGTAGAACCATTCCGGTTGTACGCCGGCCTGCCCTGCGTCCGGTTTACCGCCCTCCACGCCCCATTTGAAGATGCGCATGGTGTCAGTCATGGCCGCTTCGTCACCGGCCTGTTGATGCATTTTGTCCCGGGCCGAGGCGCTGCCCAAATGGGTCAGGCCGGTGCCGCTGACCAGCATGTGAGCCGGGTCCGGGTGGTCCAGCGGTGGCAGGATGCGCAGCGCGGCGAGCAGTTCGGCGTAGTTGTGGCTGATGCCCAGGCCCAGGGCGTTTACTTGCTGCTGCAGAGTTGTGCCGGCTTCAATGGCTGCCAGTGCCAGATCGCGAACGGTATGCGCGTTCTGCACTTCACGGACCAGACCGTCCTCGACGACACCGACGCGGCGCTCGCCATGACTTAATTCGAATTGAACCAAACGCATGATTTTCTCCTGTTTATTCGAAACACCACCGATCCCCGTAGGAGTGAGCCTGCTCGCGATGAGGCCATCACCTTCAACATTGATGGCGACTGATACACCGCTATCGCGAGCAGGCTCACGCCTACAGTTGATCGGCGTTAACCCTGAAACTCAGGTGCGGGTTGCACCACGCGCACTGGCCGCAAATTGATCCGCCGGCAGCACGTGCTTGCGCTCCAGCAACCGGTAAACCACGCCCGTCAGCACCAGCCCGAACACCATCACACCCGACAGGAAATACAGCCCCGACGCCAGGTTGCCGGTGTACTCCTTGAGCGCACCGATCACGAACGGACCGATGTAACCGCCCAGGTTGCCCACCGAGTTGATCAAGGCGATCCCGGCCGCCGCACTGGCCCCGGCAAAGAATCGACCCGGCAAAGTCCAGAACACTGCCGTGCAGGAAAACAGCGCAAACGCCACCAGACACAGCGCCGCCAGTTGCAACACCGGCACCGTCAGCCAGGCGCTGAGGAACAGGCCGATGGCACCCAGCACATACAGCACGGCCAGGTGACCGTAGCGGTCATTCAATCGGTCGGAGCTGCGCGGAATGATCAACAAACCGACAATCCCGAAGATGTACGGCACTGCCGACACGAAACCGGTGACGAGGTCGCTGCCGCCGAACTGTTTGATCAACGTCGGCAACCACAGACCCAAGCCATAAATGCTCAACGTCACTGGCAGATAAAACAGTGCCAGCAGCAACACGCGTTTGTCCTTGAGTGCGTGCAACGGGTTGCCGTGACGGGTCTGGCCGTATTGCTCAAGGTCCTTTTTCAACTCACCGGACAGCCAGTCTTTCTCGGCCTGGTCCATCCATTTCACTTGCTGTGGACCGTCAGGCAGGTAACGCAGCACCGGCCAGGTCAGCAGGATCGCCGGTGTACCGATGACGATGAACAACCACTGCCAGCCGTGTAAACCGAGGGTGCCGTCCATGCCGAGCAAGCCGCCGGACACCGGGCCGGTGACCATCATCGCGATAGGCTGGGACAGGATGAACAGACCGAGGATCTTGCCGCGATGGCGAATCGGGAACCACTGCGTGATGTAGTACAGAACACCGGGGAAGAACCCGGCTTCCGCTGCACCGAGCAGAAAGCGCATCACGTAGAAACTCTGCGGTCCCTGAACGAACGCCATGCCGATGGTGATCGCGCCCCAGGTGATCATGATCCGCGCAAACCAGCGTCGTGCGCCAAAGCGATCGAGCATCAGGTTGCTGGGGATTTCAAACAGGAAATAACCAATGAAGAACAGCCCGGCACCCAAGCCGTAAGCGGCGTCGCCGAGGCCGATGTCGGCGCCCATGTGCAGCTTGGCGAAGCCTACGGCGGAGCGATCCACATAGGCGATCAGGTACAGCAGGATCAGGAAGGGAATCAGTTTCAGCGTGATGCGACGGATAAGCCGCAGTTCCTGGCTCATGAGATCGGTCTCCGATTGTTGTTGTTATAGAACCTCGGGGGCCGCCTCTCGCCGAAAACAACCAGGGCCAACCCTCCGTTGAAATCGACTATATAGTAATACTAATTACCCAACAACACTTCCAAACCTGTGAATTTGAGCTTATGTTACGCCGTAGCCGCAACAATATAGTCATACAATAAGAGAATCGATCATGTCTGATAAGAAACCCACCCTGCGCTCCGCCCAATGGTTTGGCACCGCCGACAAGAACGGCTTCATGTACCGCAGCTGGATGAAGAATCAGGGCATCGCCGACCACCAGTTCCAGGGCAAACCAATCATCGGCATCTGCAATACCTGGTCGGAATTGACCCCGTGCAACGCGCACTTCCGCCAGATCGCGGAGCACGTCAAACGCGGGGTGATCGAGGCCGGTGGCTGGCCGGTTGAATTCCCGGTGTTCTCCAACGGCGAATCCAATCTGCGCCCGACTGCCATGTTTACCCGCAACCTGACGAGCATGGACGTCGAAGAAGCCATTCGCGGCAACCCGATTGATGGCGTGGTATTGCTGACCGGTTGTGACAAAACCACCCCGGCGCTGCTGATGGGCGCGGCCAGTTGCGACGTGCCGGCGATCGTCGTCACCGGCGGTCCGATGCTCAACGGCAAGCACAAGGGCAAGGACATCGGTTCGGGCACGGTGGTCTGGCAGCTCAGCGAACAAGTGAAAGCCGGCACCATCACCCTCGACGACTTCCTCGCAGCCGAGGGTGGCATGTCCCGTTCGGCGGGCACTTGCAACACCATGGGCACGGCATCGACCATGGCCTGCATGGCCGAAGCACTGGGCACTTCCCTGCCCCACAACGCGGCGATTCCGGCGGTTGATTCACGCCGCTATGTCCTCGCGCACATGTCCGGCATGCGTGCGGTGGAGATGGTTCGAGAAGACTTGAAGCTGTCGAAAATCCTCACGAAAGAAGCCTTCGAAAACGCCATTCGTGTCAACGCCGCCATTGGCGGTTCGACCAACGCCGTAATCCATTTGAAAGCCATCGCCGGCCGCATCGGCGTGGACCTGGAGCTGGACGACTGGACCCGTATCGGTCGCGGCATGCCGACCATCGTCGACCTGCAACCGTCCGGGCGCTTCCTGATGGAAGAGTTCTACTACGCCGGCGGCCTGCCCGCCGTGCTGCGCCGTCTCGGTGAGGCCAACCTGATCCCGCATCCGAATGCCTTGACTGTCAACGGCAAGACCCTCGGCGAGAACACCAAAGACGCGCCGATCTACGGCGAGGACGAAGTGATCCGCACCCTCGACAACCCGATCCGTGCCGACGGCGGCATCTGCGTGTTGCGCGGCAACCTGGCGCCACTCGGTGCGGTGCTCAAGCCGTCCGCGGCCACGGCAGAACTGATGCAGCATCGTGGGCGCGCGGTGGTGTTCGAGAACTTCGACATGTATAAGGCGCGGATCAACGATCCGGAACTGGACGTCGACGCCAACTCGATCCTGGTAATGAAGAACTGCGGGCCGAAGGGTTACCCGGGCATGGCTGAAGTCGGCAACATGGGTTTGCCAGCCAAGTTGCTCGCCCAAGGCGTGACCGACATGGTGCGCATTTCCGATGCGCGCATGAGTGGCACCGCCTACGGCACCGTGGTGTTGCACGTTGCACCGGAGGCGGCGGCAGGTGGGCCATTGGCGGCGGTGAAAGAAGGTGACTGGATTGAGCTGGACTGTGGCAGCGGCCGTTTGCACCTGGATATTCCGGATGCTGAACTGGCCGCGCGGATGGCGGACTTGCAGCCACCGCAACAGATGATCCTGGGCGGCTATCGTCAGCTGTACATCGACCATGTGCTGCAGGCGGATCAGGGTTGCGACTTCGACTTCCTGGTCGGCTGCCGCGGCGCCGAAGTGCCGCGCCACTCTCACTAACCCACTGCCCCCCCTGTGGGAGCGAGCAGGCTCGCTCCCACAATTGCTTTGCACCTGCCTCAAGATCCCGTCGTGCCTGTTATCATGCAGCCCCCCCTTCGCACAGGACCGCGCCGTTCCCCATGGATTACCGCAAACCCTCCGACCGCAAAAGCATGCACTCGCGCATTGTCCAGGAACTGGGCATGCAGATCGTTTCCGGGCGCTTCAAGCCAGACGACAAACTGCCCGCCGAAGCCCTGTTGTGTGAGGAGTATGCGGTCAGCCGCCCGGTGCTGCGCGAGGCCACCCGAGTGTTGGTTGCCAAAGGACTGGTGTATTCCCGTCCGCGAGTGGGTACGGTGGTCAAGCAGCGCAAGGAGTGGCACATGCTCGACCCGGACGTTTTGCATTGGTTGATGCAAAGCAGCCCGCAGAATCAGTTTTTCGATTTGCTCACCAGTGTGCGCAGCATCATCGAACCCGCCGCCGCTGCACTCGCCGCGCAGTTCGCCACGGAGGCAGACATCGCGTCCATCGGCGAAGCCTACCAGCGCATGGAAGCGGCGCCGACCCCGGAAGCGTTGCTGCAACCGGACCTGGACTTCCACAGCCGCATCGCCGATGCAACCCACAACGACTTGCTGGCCAACCTGTGCAACATGCTGTCGGTGGCGATTGCCGAAGCCTTGAAGCATTCCAACCAGCGGCCGAACCTGCATGAACTGGCGCTGCCCCGGCACAAGGCGATTCTCACCGCCATCGAAAACCGCGATGCCCTCGGCGCACGGCATGCGACGCTGGTGCAGCTGGACGATGCGCGCAGTGCGTTGAATGTGGTGTTGGGTAGCGATCCTTCCTGAAAAAACACCTCCCTGTAGGAGCAGAGCTTGCTCGCGATGGCGGAGGGTCAGTCAACATAGATGTTGAATGTTCTACCGGTATCGCGAGCAAGCTCTGCTCCTACAGGGGGGTTAGTGTTGAATTCGGGGTGTAAAAAAGCCGCAACCAGGGTTGCGGCTTTTTTGTTTCAGGCAAGGATCAGTGAGCGAACAGCGAGTTGCCCTTCTGCCCGGCCAGTTTCTCCGGTTTGATCAGGAAGCGTGCCAGCGCCGGCAACAGCCACAGCGCGCCGAACATGTTCCAGAGCAGCATGAAGGTCAGCATCAAGCCCATGTCAGCCTGGAACTTGATGGCCGAGAAGATCCAGGTGCACACGCCGATGGCCAGGCACAGACCGGTGAACAGCACAGCTTTACCGGTGGACTTCAGCGTCTGGTAATAGGCTTCTTGCAACGGCAGACCGGCACGCAGGAAGCTTTCCAGACGGCTGTAGATGTAAATGCCGTAGTCCACGCCAATCCCTACACCCAGCGCAACCACCGGCAGGGTCGCCACTTTCACGCCGATACCCATGAAGGCCATCAAGGCGTTGCCGAGTACCGAGGTCAGCACCAGTGGCAACACGATGCACAAGGTCGCCGCCCACGAACGGAAGGTGATCATGCACATGGTCGCGACACAGATGTAGACGAGGATCAGGATGGTCAGCTCGGATTCCTTGATCACCTCGTTGGTGGCCGCCTCGATGCCGGCGTTACCGGCCGCGAGGATGAATTCCAGACCGTCCTTGTTGTTCTCCTTGGCGAAGTCCTGCACGGCATGCACCGCGCGATCCAGCGTTGCCGCCTTGTGATCGTTGAGGAACACCAGCACCGGCGCCAGGGAGCAGCTGTTGTTGTACAGGCCATCGGCACGGGCGATGGAGTTGTTCAGCACGTCCGGGTTACGCGACAGGGTTTCCCATTTCAGGTTGCCCTCGTTCATGCCCTTGATCATCTGTTTGGACACGGTCACCAGGGAAATCGCCGACTGCACGCCCTCGGTGTTCTGCATCTTCCACATCAGCTCATCGATCGGTGCCATGGCTTCATAGCGTGAGCAACCTTCGGCCTTGGTCTTGACCATCACCACCAACACATCGGAACTGGTGGAATAGTTACTGATGATGAAGTTGTTGTCCTTGTTGTAGCGCGAGTCCGGACGCAGTTCTGGTGCACCCTGATCGAGGTCACCGATTTTCAGGTTCTGGCTGTACCAGAGGCCACCACCGAAGGCGATCAAGGCGAGGAAGATCGACACCGGCGCGACTTTTTTGCTGGCGAAGTTCGACAGCAGGCGCCAGAACGGGTGTTCGCGGTGTGCGTCTTTCTTGCTGCGTTCAACGGCTCGCTTGCTGATACCGACGTAGGAAATCGCCACCGGCAGCAGGATCAGGTTGGTGAACACGATCACCGCCACGCCGATGGACGCGCCGATGGCCAGCTCACGAATCACACCGATATCGATGATCAGCAGCGTGATGAAACCCACCGCATCCGCGAGGATCGCAATCATCCCCGGCAGGAACAGCTGACGGAACGTGCGTCGCGCAGCGGTCAGTGCGTTATCGGCCTCACTGGATTGCAAGGCGATACCGTTGATCTTCTGTACGCCGTGGGAAATACCGATGGCGAAGATCAGGAACGGCACCAGCATCGAGTAAGGATCGAGCCCGAAGCCGAAGAAGTGCATCAACCCCAACTGCCAGACCACCGCCACCAGGGTGGTACTGAGTACCGCCACGGTGCTGCGCATGCAGTTGGTGAACCAGTACAGCAGGATCAGCGTGATGATGAAGGCGACGCCGAAGAACATCACCACCATGACCAGGCCATCGATCAGGTCACCTACTTTCTTGGCGAAACCGACGATGTGGATCTGCACATTAGGGTTCTGCTTTTCAAACTTGTCGCGGATCTTTTCTTCCAGCTGGTGGGAGAACTGGCGATAGTCCAGTGCCAGCAACTTGCCTTGGTCCTGCGGGTCCGGGTAGGACTCCAGCAGCGGGATGTCGACGATGCTCGACTTGAAGTCGTTGGCCACCAGCCGCCCGACCTGCCCGGACTTGAGGACGTTGTTGCGCAGCAGATCGAGGCTTTGCTGGGAGCCGTTGTAACTTTGCGGAATCACTTCACCCCCGGCGAAGCCCTCCTCCGTTACCTCGGTCCAGCGCACGCTCGGGCTCCACAGCGACTTGAGGCCGGAACGGTCGACGCCGGAAATGTAGAACACCTCGTCGTTGATCTGACGCAGGGTCTCCATGTATTCCTTGGAGAAGATATCGCCGTCAGTGGCTTCCACCGAGATGCGCACGGTGTTGCCCAGGTTCGCCAGATCGTTGCGGTGCTCCATCATCTTTTGAATGAAGGGATGCTCGAGCGGGATCATTTTTTCGAAACTGGTGGACGGCCGGATCAGCGTCGCCTGCCAGAACAGGAAAATACTGACCAACAGGCAGATCGTGATCACTGCCGGGCGGTTGTTGAAAATCAGGCGCTCTAGAAACGTCGCCTTGTCCTGGTGATGACTTGTCATGGATGTCATAGCTCCGCCCTTCTTATTATTTGCCCAGCTCTGAGCCGGTTGGCGAAGTAGCGCGAACGCCGCCCTGTCCTGCCAGAATCAGATTGCCGTTGCCCGCCGCCGTCACTGCCGAAACGGAAATGCGATCCGGACGGTTGAACACGCTGAAGGTTTCGCCGTTGTCGTTGCTGCGGATGACCGAGCCGCCGTTGCCGACGATCACGATGGCGCCGTCGTCAAGCAGCGTTGCACCGGATAACCCGAACTCCAGCGCGCCGCGAGTGGCTTTGAGTTCAACCTGTTCCCAGGTGCTGCCGAAATCCGTAGAGCGGTAGAGATTGCCGCGCAGACCGTAAGCCAGCAGCGTATTGGCTTGTGCCGTGCCGATCACGCCGAACAGCGAACCTTGGTACGGGCCTTCGAGTTTTTCCCAGGTCTGGCCCCAGTCGGCAGAGCGGAACATGCTGCCCTGTTCGCCGACGATGAACAGCCCGGCATCCTTGACCGATGCGATGCCGTTGAGGTGGAACTGGTCTTCGTTGTCCAGGCGATCACTGGCGTCTTCCCAGTGCTTGCCACCGTCGGTGGTTTCCAGCAGCGCGCCATACGCGCCCACGGCAAAGCCGCTGTTGGCGTCCTTGAACCAGACGTCGAGCAGCGGAGCTTCGCGTTTCAAATCTTCGAATTGCTTGGTCCAGGTGGCGCCACCGTCCTCGCTGGCGAGGATCTGAGCGTCATGGCCGACGGCCCAGCCGTGTTTGTCATCGACGAAAAACACCGAGGTCAGCAGTGCGCGGGTTGGCACCTTGGCTTGAACCCAGGTTGCGCCCTGATCGTCGGAATACAGGATATGCCCGCGATCACCGACCGCCACCAGGCGCTTGCCGGCGTGGACGACATCGAGCATCAGGCTTTTGACGGCCTTGGCAGATTCAATGGCAAAAACAGTATCGGATGCTGGCGCGGCAGCGGCCAGCGCAGGTGCCGACAAGGCGGCACAGCCCAACAGCGAGAGCGCTGTAGCCAGCAACGCGAATTTGCGCAGTGCCGGCGGGCGGCAGATACCCACACCCATGACAGGCTCACTCATAGACCTTCCCCCATTATTATTGTTAGGTCGTTCAACCTTTCAGGGCGCCGTAAGGTGGCTCGTGGTGATTGGCTGTTTGGAGCTTAGTCCTGAAATGCGCAATCTAGAGCCCCTTCGGAAGCTGGCTTATCCTATCGGGGTTTGGAAAGGTCTGACAATCGACGCCACGTTATCTTTTGTTAACCTGACGGGGATGGGGTTTGGTTGAATGATTGGGTATCAGGTGGGGTGATTGGGGGTTTTCTGCTTGGTGTTCGGAGCTCGATGTACATATCCGTTGCTGCGGTAACGGCTGCTTATGGTTTCGCTCTTACAGCGACTCACTTTTCCAAACGCCGAAAAGTAAGCAAAAGGCTTCGCCCCGGCGTACGGCACTTCGCTAAGGCTCAGTGTTCCCTCGCTACGGTGTCCATCAGGGGGCATCGCCTACGGTCTGCTTCGCTACGACCTCCTCTCGATGTGTGCGGCTTCGCCGCACGGCGCTACGCGCCTACCCCCCTGATGAACACCTACGCTCGGCCTGCCGAAGGGGCGAAAGATCAAAAGCAAATCAAGATCAAGATCAAGATCAAAAGCCAAAACCAAAGCCATAGCCAAAGCCAAAGCCAAAGCCAAAGCCAAAGCCAAAGCCAAAGCCAAAGCCAAAGCCAAAGCCAAAGCCAAAGCCA
>NZ_JAWRXJ010000125.1:0-325 GCF_046535095.1 Pseudomonas sp. SIMBA_041 | reverse complement strand
CATGCGCAGGGTGCCTTCGGGATCGGGAACTTGCAGAAGCGGCCGGTTGGCATGCCGCTGCACGCGGCGGATCAGTACGTCGAAATCGGCTTTTAACCAGATCGACACCCCGCTCTCCAGGATTCTTGCGCGCGTCTCTGCATTCATGAAGGCACCGCCGCCAGTCGCAACAACTTTCGGGCCCTCGCTCAGGATCTGACCGAGAACCCGTCGCTCACTGTCGCGAAAATAGGATTCGCCGTACGTAGCGAAAATTTCCGAGACTGTCATGCGGTGGGTCGCTTCGATTTCGGCATCGGAGTCGGCAAAATCCAGCCCGAGCCGC
>NZ_JAWRXJ010000124.1:0-326 GCF_046535095.1 Pseudomonas sp. SIMBA_041 | reverse complement strand
GCCATCCATCGCCCTAAAGCTGTTAATTACCAGCGTTACATCCGTGTAGTCGAATGACTCACTTGATAGAGCCTTATTAAAATGAATCACGATCTTGGAAATGGTGCTCTCAGGTCCAACTGTTGCAATTGCAGGCGTTGTATCGCTATTCTCGACTTACCCCTTTTTTAAATGGTCGGGTTTTCGTTCGAGCCTACACCGTGCTGGCGGCTTTCATCGCACACGGCGTTCCATCAACAGATAAGAAAGCTATACAATGGGCAAATGTAACGTTACACCAGCCTAGTTTTACTGTCTGCTAACTAAAGTTATAACTTTCTGTGATT
>NZ_JAWRXJ010000123.1:0-326 GCF_046535095.1 Pseudomonas sp. SIMBA_041 | reverse complement strand
CGGTTCATCAGGTACAGTATTTGGCGCAGCAGGTACTGCTAACTTTTTGACGCGTGCTACGGCAGTACTAACGGTCATATTTTTTATTACTAGTATGACGCTTGCTGTTCATGCGCGTAAGCAAGCAGAAGATCAGTTTCGTCTAGATGCGCCAGTTTCAGCACCGCAAACGCCGCGTCCATTGACTCAAAATCCTGAGTAAGCCTCTTTTAAGTAGGCAGCGCTTGCTATTTTGGTAGGTTAGATTTACAATGCTTTCCTGTTTTCGCAACTCCTGTTCTATAGATGCCTACCTTAAGCATTATTGATTATAGACTGGATGATAG
>NZ_JAWRXJ010000122.1:0-327 GCF_046535095.1 Pseudomonas sp. SIMBA_041 | reverse complement strand
CCATCTACACCTTCCCGCATGCGCTGATGATTCTGCTGTCAGCCCTGTCACTGGCCGATGCGCGCCTGTTCGACGCTGCTTCCAGCATGGGGGCCGGGCCTTGGCGGGCGTTTTCCAGCATTACCTGGCCTGCCACACGCCAGGCAGTGTTCGCGGCCTTCTGCCTGGTGTTCACCCTGACCATCACTGACTTCGGCGTCCCGGTCGTGGTCGGCGGCGACGCTGTACTGGCTGTCGTCGGTGGCATTGGGGCGCACGTCTACCAGCACACTGCGCAGCCCAGCGGTCACTTTGTGCTTGGCCACGGCCGTGGCGAGAACTTCGGGG
>NZ_JAWRXJ010000121.1:0-328 GCF_046535095.1 Pseudomonas sp. SIMBA_041 | reverse complement strand
AAAAAAAATTATTATATGTACGACGAAATTATTAAGAAACTTGAAGTGGGACCAGCTGTCCTAATGCTGGGTCAAAAATATCTTTCCTTAGAAACTGGTGTAGACCCATTTCTAAAAATGATTTCGAAAAAATACAACAATCAAGATTTTACGGAATCCTACAGCTCCATCCTTGAGTGGAATATTAGTGAAGATACATCAACAGTATTAAGCTGGATGTATCGGCTCAGCAAGAGTATTCCAACTCCAGAATGGATAACATCAATTGCAAAAATTCCTTGGTCCTCCGTTTATACGTCAGCATTTGACACCATACCGACTCGGGCAT
>NZ_JAWRXJ010000120.1:0-330 GCF_046535095.1 Pseudomonas sp. SIMBA_041 | reverse complement strand
AATCTTTCAAAACCTTGCTCCTCAACAATTGTAATAATTGCATTAAGTAACTTAACTACTTTGTTATCTAAAAAGTTACCATCTCCAGAAATTAGGGTTTCCCCAGTTTTGCTAACCCCGAAATCCTCTGAAATAAGATCATAGAAATAATTTGCAATAACTGTATCATCTTCATTCTTCCTACTTAGGATTTCAATTATTATTCCTTTTAAAACTTCATTAAATTCTTTTTCCTTTTGCTTATTAGTAATCTGTATTTTAAATGCTTCAAAAAATAATTTATGATTTGCTTGATTCTCTACTGCAAAAGGGTCAGAATTAGGAAATAAC
>NZ_JAWRXJ010000119.1:0-330 GCF_046535095.1 Pseudomonas sp. SIMBA_041 | reverse complement strand
AAGCGAATAGCTTCTGAGTGGCGCACCTTCAATGATCAGGTCGATGTGCGCCCCTGCTGAAAACGGCGGTAGTTCGGCGCCTGCATCGGGCACAGGCAGAAACTCATAGGACAAAATATCATGAGCTTCATGGACGACAGATTTAACGTAAACAGTGAAACAATTCTGGGAGCTCATGATAGCAATCACCACGCTTCTGGAGCGAAACTGGACGCCAGAAATCTCTGGCGCCTATATGGACAAGCGTTATTCAAAGCGCTCGCAGCGCTCCTGCTGCTTCTGATTGGTGTAGTGCTGGATGTTCGTACCGACTGGAATCATCTCAGCTAG
>NZ_JAWRXJ010000118.1:0-330 GCF_046535095.1 Pseudomonas sp. SIMBA_041 | reverse complement strand
ACCAGCGATGGTACGGACAGCAGCGTCAAGATCAGCTGCAGTTAAATCTGCATTCTTAGTCTTAACGATGTCTTCTAGTTGTGCACGGTCAACTTTACCAACTTTAGCAGTGTTCGGTGTACCTGAACCTTTAGCAATACCAGCAGCCTTACGTAGTAAGTATGCAGCTGGTGGTGACTTCATGATGAAGGTAAAAGATTTGTCGCTGTATACTGTGATCTCAGTTGGGATCGGTAGACCTGGCTCTTGGCCTGAGGTCGCAGCGTTAAATTCTTTACAGAACGCCATGATGTTCACGCCTTTTTGACCCAAAGCTGGACCAATAGGTGG
>NZ_JAWRXJ010000117.1:0-330 GCF_046535095.1 Pseudomonas sp. SIMBA_041 | reverse complement strand
CAGGAAAAGCCTCTAAGCTTCAGTTCAACAAGACCGTACCGCAAACCGACACAGGTGGGCGAGATGAGTATTCTAAGGCGCTTGAGAGAACTCGGGAGAAGGAACTCGGCAAATTGGTACCGTAACTTCGGGATAAGGTACGCCCTTGTAGCTTGACTGGCCTGCGCCAGGAGGGTGAAGGGGTTGCAATAAACTGGTGGCTGCGACTGTTTAATAAAAACACAGCACTCTGCAAACACGAAAGTGGACGTATAGGGTGTGACGCCTGCCCGGTGCCGGAAGATTAAATGATGGGGTGCAAGCTCCTGATTGAAGTCCCGGTAAACGGCG
>NZ_JAWRXJ010000116.1:0-330 GCF_046535095.1 Pseudomonas sp. SIMBA_041 | reverse complement strand
CGTCAGCGTGAATGCCCAAGGTTTGGTGACAGGCGGTGATCAGCTGACAGGCGATGACCTGGGGTTAGGAACCGCCGCATACCTCGATGCTCAAACCAACTTACACGATGTAACCGCTGATGCGCTGATGAAGGTCGGAGCGTTCGGCTTGGGCGGGCCCGCCTATATGGCGGGTGCTGTAGATATCGGCGACCTGAACACGGTGTCCGCCCTCTATTACGTCGGTGGTGCTACGGGAGCGCCAGATGGTGAACTCTATGAGGGTTGGGTTCGCGTCTCGGTTATTACACCGGGGCAATACGCCTTTCAGGAGCTATATGGGTTTAACGA
>NZ_JAWRXJ010000115.1:0-331 GCF_046535095.1 Pseudomonas sp. SIMBA_041 | reverse complement strand
GTTCTAACGCCTTTAGCCTTAATTCTTTCACAGCATAATTCCAAGCATTGTACCCTGCTGCTGATTTTGTGGAAAAACTATTGTCTTCACGTTGGTAAGCTCTAAATGCTGCATCTACTGCCTTTTCAAACACTTCATAAGGAAGACCAATTTTTTTGAAATCACTATCATCCTTAGGTTCATTTGACTGGGTGATATGTTCAACTTTATAAGCGTGCATTTTTCTTCCTTTATCAATACTAGTTCCACTATTTTAACCTCAAATGAGGGGGAAAAACAAGAACTAACTACTTTTTAAGTGTGTATGTATGCAACCACTAAATACAAAGTA
>NZ_JAWRXJ010000114.1:0-332 GCF_046535095.1 Pseudomonas sp. SIMBA_041 | reverse complement strand
GGAGCAGGAAGTGTACATGGGCGAAATTCCGCTCATGACGCCGACGGGCTCGTTCGTCATCAACGGCACCGAGCGTGTCATCGTCTCGCAGCTGCACCGTTCGCCGGGCGTGTTCTTCGAACACGACAAGGGCAAGACGCACAGCTCGGGCAAGCTGCTGTTCTCGGCACGGATCATTCCGTACCGCGGCTCGTGGCTCGACTTCGAATTCGATCCGAAGGACATCCTGTACTTCCGCGTCGACCGTCGCCGCAAGATGCCGGTCACGATCCTGCTGAAGGCCATCGGCCTCACGCCGGAACAGATCCTCGCGAACTTCTTCGTGTTCGACA
>NZ_JAWRXJ010000113.1:0-333 GCF_046535095.1 Pseudomonas sp. SIMBA_041 | reverse complement strand
ACCGGGTTGGCGATCAGTTGGACCGACTGTTGCTCCAGTTGCTGGTGGTTTTCCGGGTACCAGCTGTCACTGCCGATCAGTACACCGAGGCGCCCGGCGGGGGTTTGCAGGACCTGCAGCGGGTGCTGGCGGCCATCATGGATGTAGCGGCGCATCTCGCTGTCTGGGTACTGCTGGCGCTGGGGCTGGCCCAGCAGCGAGCCGTCGCCGGCAAACACCACGCTGCTGTTGTACAGCGGGCCACTGCCGGCGTGCAGCACGCCCTGTTTGACATAAGGGGCAGGGAGCACGATAGAGCCAGCCACCAGGGTTACCCCAAACTCCTTGGCCAGG
>NZ_JAWRXJ010000112.1:0-333 GCF_046535095.1 Pseudomonas sp. SIMBA_041 | reverse complement strand
CGGCGGTCTTCGGGGTCTGCCAACCGGTCAGCACCACGTGAATCGACGAAACTGGATCGGCAGACAGCACGGCCGGGTTCTCCGACAGCGGCGGAAACACGGCGGAAAAGCCACGACCGTCGACCTGATGGCAAGCGGCACAAAACTGGAGATAGGCGAGACCGCCGCGGGTCGTCAACAGGCCCGTGGGTTCCTTGGTAGTGTGTTGCGCACCGGATGCCCGCTTCGCCTCCTCGCCAGGCGAATTCGCAGGCAGTGATGTCAGATATATCGCGATCGCACTGAGATCCAAATCGCTCGTGTATTGCGTGCTATGACGAACCACGTCGCTCA
>NZ_JAWRXJ010000111.1:0-333 GCF_046535095.1 Pseudomonas sp. SIMBA_041 | reverse complement strand
AAGAGCAACTCGGTCGCCGCATACACTATTCTCAGAATGACTTGGTTGAGTACTCACCAGTCACAGAAAAGCATCTTACGGATGGCATGACAGTAAGAGAATTATGCAGTGCTGCCATAACCATGAGTGATAACACTGCGGCCAACTTACTTCTGACAACGATCGGAGGACCGAAGGAGCTAACCGCTTTTTTGCACAACATGGGGGATCATGTAACTCGCCTTGATCGTTGGGAACCGGAGCTGAATGAAGCCATACCAAACGACGAGCGTGACACCACGATGCCTGCAGCAATGGCAACAACGTTGCGCAAACTATTAACTGGCGAACTAC
>NZ_JAWRXJ010000110.1:0-337 GCF_046535095.1 Pseudomonas sp. SIMBA_041 | reverse complement strand
GTATGCGATGAATTACGACATTTAGAAAACTGCCAACACAAAGACCTAATAGGCCGAATAAGAATAAAGCTAGGGTACTGTTCTCTTGTAGTAACTGTATAAATTGCATCAAATCATTATCCTACTACTGAGCCCATTTGGAAGATTGGCAAGTACATTGCGATGACTAGGCCACCAACTAATACACCTAACACTGCCATGATCATTGGCTCCATCAAGCTGGTCAAACCATCAACCGCATTATCAACTTCGTTTTCATAGTAGACAGCGACTTTATCTAGCATCTCTTCTAAGCTACCAGACTCCTCGCCAATACCAACCATTTGGATAACTAGAC
>NZ_JAWRXJ010000030.1:0-811 GCF_046535095.1 Pseudomonas sp. SIMBA_041 | reverse complement strand
GGTTGGGTTCGCGTCTCGGTTATTACACCGGGGCAATACGCCTTTCAGGAGCTATATGGGTTTAACGACCAGACCCTATACCGCCGGGCCTTGATTGCCGGTGTTTGGGACGAATGGGAAACCGTCTGGGATACATCAAATTTTGACCCTGCCTTGTACGCAGCGCTGAGTGCCCCGGCTTTCGTCAATGGCATACAGGTTTCCGGTCACGCCAACCTCTTGAACACGGCAAACGTTGGCACTGACATATCTATCGGAGGTACGGCGTACGCGGCGGGCGTGTTGTCCTACGGCAACATTACAGCCAACGCAGGACTTTACGCCGGTGGCGGTTGTTATTCCGGCTCCGGTGTTGCCATGTTTGGCACTGATGGCAACAGTTACGGGCCAATTTGGGGCGGCTATTTAAGTAGCTGGATCGCCGCCAACTATATCGCTTACTGGAATTTGATGTCCCAAATAGCCGCGCAACCGATCGGCGGCGTGGGCACCTATGGGATGTTTATTGTTGTTAAGAATATAAACTCGGGCGCAATACCACCGGGAACATTAGTGGAAGGGGGGTATCTGGGTTGGTCAAACGCGGGTGGCGAGAACTACGGGGCTCCCGGCGGTACTTGGATGGTATGCGGGGGCGTTTCAAATAGTTCTGCGGGAAATGTCTTTTCAACAACTATTTGTAAAAGGGTCGCTTAATGCTTGGCGAAGTTATTGAACCACACGTTATTCCTGAATTTGTTCCACCGGATATACCACCGCCACCTGAGCCACCTGCACCGTGGGTTTATGAAGTCAAAAACCTGAAGCAGTT
>NZ_JAWRXJ010000109.1:0-337 GCF_046535095.1 Pseudomonas sp. SIMBA_041 | reverse complement strand
ATGGAGCGGGAAACGAGACTCGAACTCGCGACCCCGACCTTGGCAAGGTCGTGCTCTACCAACTGAGCTATTCCCGCAAATGGCGTCCCCTAGGGGACTCGAACCCCTGTTACCGCCGTGAAAGGGCGGTGTCCTAGGCCACTAGACGAAGGGGACACGCTAACTGAAACACATGGTGTGTATTTCAGTGCCCAAATCCGCATCCGAAGATATCGGTTCTGGTTTCACTCAACGCCGCCCGAAAGCAACGCTGTTTAAAAATGGAGCGGGAAACGAGACTCGAACTCGCGACCCCGACCTTGGCAAGGTCGTGCTCTACCAACTGAGCTATTCCCGC
>NZ_JAWRXJ010000108.1:0-338 GCF_046535095.1 Pseudomonas sp. SIMBA_041 | reverse complement strand
AACGCGGGGTTGGGGCGAAAGCCATCGGCCACGGCCCGCAGCGACTTCTGCTCTTTGGCGGTGAATGCACGCAACCCATGCTGGATACGCAGGCCCAACTGGGCCAGCACCGCATCGGGCAGGTCGCCCGGCGACTGAGTGACGAAGTAGACGCCCACGCCCTTGGAGCGAATCAGCCTGACCACCTGCTCCAGGCGGTCCTGCAACGCCTTGGGCGTGCCATTGAACAACAAGTGCGCTTCATCGAAGAACAGTGCCAATACCGGCTTGTCGGCATCGCCGCGCTCGGGCAACTGTTCGAACAACTCCGCCAACAGCCACAGCAGGAAGGTGGCATA
>NZ_JAWRXJ010000107.1:0-340 GCF_046535095.1 Pseudomonas sp. SIMBA_041 | reverse complement strand
GGCCATTGGCGTGACCAAGGATCGCCCCAAAATGCCCGACGTTCCAATGAACGATCGACGGCACCGGGACCGCTTGGCCCGGTTGGCGGTATACGACACGAGACGCAAACTTCGCGTTGCCGGCGAGCTGCTCGAGCTCCGCCAGATTCGTCCCGTTTGAGCCCGCTCGGTAGTATTGCAGTCGGTCCGCCTTCCGATTATGCGCGTCGTGGGAGAGAATCATCAGCCTCAGCGCAACCGGGCCGCAGTTGAACAGGTGACGAGGATCCTTGTTCACCAGAGCCAGTTGCTCATGCGCCTGCTGGACTAGTTCGGTCGCAGACCCCGCGATCGGCCGGTC
>NZ_JAWRXJ010000106.1:0-340 GCF_046535095.1 Pseudomonas sp. SIMBA_041 | reverse complement strand
CATAGTATCGTTGGGTAGCAAAGACAGCATAGACTGCTCGATTTGCTTTGCAATCGCACTACTATTAGAAATATCATCCGCCCTTTCGACAACTTTTGTCACTTTTGCTAATCGTAATAAAGATGCATCCGTTGGTATAGCAGCTTGTGTCGATAAAGTAGGAACAAGCATTAACCCAATAGCACTAACGCTCAACGAGATAGAAAATACAGTATTTTTCAGTATGGCTTTCATGTCATTATCACTTTATCATAATGGATTAAATTTTTAGTGAGTTGTCCGATAAGACCAAAACGTCTGCATTTGGCACCGATAATGTCAAGATAGCTTCCTGAAAAAC
>NZ_JAWRXJ010000105.1:0-341 GCF_046535095.1 Pseudomonas sp. SIMBA_041 | reverse complement strand
CTAGCAAAATCGTTTCCATATTCCTCAAAATAAGCGCCTACCTTTAAGGCGCTTAGCCTAACATCTCGCCATCAAATATCGCAAAACAAGCCAAAAAACCAAACGTCATGCATCTTTATGACCTTGCTCTTGTACTTTGATACCGTATAGACGCTCAACGATAGTAAACAAGCCGTTAATCACTTTAGGTAATGGGAAATATGGACGAATCTCCTCTTGCGATAAGCTGAACTCACTTTGTTTTACCTTTTCAGCGATATAGGCGCTATCCCACGGTTGCAACTCGTCAATGCCATAATCGCTTGCGTATTTTTGTAGCTGTGCCAAATCTGCTTTGGCAG
>NZ_JAWRXJ010000029.1:0-848 GCF_046535095.1 Pseudomonas sp. SIMBA_041 | reverse complement strand
CAGTTGATCAACGAATGGCGCCGGGCGCCGATCAATCAGATCCGAGTCGATCCGGCCAACCCCAACACAGTGATCACCGAGCAAATCATTCCGCCCGAAGTAGGCGGCGAGTGGATTCGCGAGATCGGTCTATATGACGTCGACGGCGACCTGGTGGCGGTGGCCAACTGTGCGCCGAGCTATAAACCGTTGCTCGACCAGGGCAGCGGCAAGACTCAGGTCGTGCGGATGAATTTCATCGTCAGCAGCTCGGCGAACATCGTGCTGAAGATTGACCCAGCCGTCGTGCTGGCCACGCGTGAATACGTGGACCTCAAGATTCAGGAGGAACTGGCCAAGCTGGATCACAAACAATCGGCGCGAGTGGCAGCGACCGCCGCCATTACCCTCAGCAATCTGCAGACGGTCGATGACGTGGCTGTGGCCACCGGTGACCGAGTGCTGGTCACCGCTCAGGCGCTGGCACAGGACAACGGGATCTATGTCGCCAGCGCCGACAGCTGGACGCGGGCCGCCGATGCCGACAACAGCCTGGAAGTGACCCCGGGGCTGTTTATCCACGTCGAGCAGGGCACGACCAACGGCGACAGCCTCTGGCAGTTGGTCACCGACGCGCCGATCAACCTCGGTACCACCAGTTTGCAGTTCGACATGATCGCGGGTGGCAGTGGGGCAGGCGTAGGGACCTTTCGCAGTGTCACCGTCGATGCCCTTGGGCGGGTGGTCGCCGGTACCAACCCGACCACTCTGGATGGCTACGGCATCACCGATGCTTTGCCCGTCGACGGAACCGCGGTGGCGGCCACCCAATTGGAAACAGCGCGCACGCTGAGCGTATCCGGGGCGGC
>NZ_JAWRXJ010000104.1:0-342 GCF_046535095.1 Pseudomonas sp. SIMBA_041 | reverse complement strand
CGAACAGCAAGGTGAAGCGCACCTCCTCCCAGAGCCGCAGCAACTCCTCCTGCATCTTGCGCCGGGTCAGGGCGTCGAGGGCGGCGAAAGGTTCGTCCATCAGCAGGATCTTCGGCTGCATGGCCAGGGCGCGAGCGATCGCCACCCGGGCCTTCATGCCACCGGACAGGGTATGCGGATAGGCATCGGCGAAAGCCGCCAGGCCGACTTTCTCCAGGTATTCCAGGGCGCGCTCTTCGGCCTCGCGGCGGCCGAGGGTCTTCGACGCCAGCAGGGGAAACATCACGTTCTGCTTCACGGTTTTCCAGGGGGGCAACTGGTCGAACTCCTGGAACACCACGA
>NZ_JAWRXJ010000103.1:0-343 GCF_046535095.1 Pseudomonas sp. SIMBA_041 | reverse complement strand
AAGCCTTCGCGTTTGGATTCGTCATCTGGCTTGTCGTACACCGCCTGCTTCGTGGCTGGATCTACGCCGGTGACATCTGGCATCCCTTGTTAATGGATTTATCGCTGTTTGCGATTTGCGTTTGCCTTGCTCTGGCAATACTGATTGCGTGGTAACTATGTCAATTAAAACAATTAAGTATTTCTCAACAATCATTGTAGCGGTAGTTGCGGTTCTTGCCGGATGGTGGCTGTGGAATTATTACATGCAATCTCCGTGGACACGCGACGGGAAAATACGCGCAGAACAGGTTTCTATCACCCCACAGGTGTCGGGACGTATTGTTGAGCTGAATATAAAAGAC
>NZ_JAWRXJ010000102.1:0-343 GCF_046535095.1 Pseudomonas sp. SIMBA_041 | reverse complement strand
CGCGAGGAAACCGGCGAGCACCGTGCCGACGCCGGCCACCGCGAACGCGAGCCGCCACGAGCCGAGCAGCGCGATCAGGCCGGCGATCAGCACCGCGCCCAGGGCCGCGCCGAGCGGCGCGCCGCCGTCGAGCAGCGTGGCGCCGCGGCCGCGTTCGGTCTGCGTCATCCAGATTGCGTTGAGCTTGCCGCCGGCCGGGTAGATCGGCGCTTCGGACGCACCGAGGCCGAGGCGCGTGAGCAGGAGCGACGGTGCGTTGGTGCACAGCGCGGCGATCGCCTGGAAGAAGCCCCAGAACACGGTCGCCATCGCGATCACGATGCGCGGCTTGAACCGGTCGGCC
>NZ_JAWRXJ010000101.1:0-345 GCF_046535095.1 Pseudomonas sp. SIMBA_041 | reverse complement strand
GGGCGATGCGCCGACCTGGGGCAGCCGGCCCTTCCCTAAAGGAGAACGTGGCGAAGGCTTCGTGACCCTGGCCAGTGGGCGTGCAGGTGACGAAGACAGTTTGCAGATTCGTACCGATGCACGGTTGGTGGCTGCGACGTTGCAGGCGGGGGAAAGCGCCGAGTACCGCTTTGATGCCGGGCGCCGTGGTTATCTGGTGCCGGCCAAGGGGGGGGTGGAGGTCAACGGCGTGCGCGTCAAGGCACGTGATGGGCTGGCCATCGAGCAAGAAGCAGTGTTGCGGGTTACGGCCATCGAAGACAGCGAGATCGTGCTGGTGGATGTTGCCTGAGTATCTGGGGCTGC